>NZ_JXSI01000007.1:194315-307499 GCF_002916705.1 Pseudomonas sp. GZJR-8
CACATTTGTTTTGAGGAGAATTCAGGATTCGCGCGCGCAAAAAAAATCCCCGTATCTTTCGATACGAGGATTTTTAATATGGTCGGGGTAAGGGGATTCGAACTCCTGACATCCTGCTCCCAAAGCAGGCGCGCTACCGGACTGCGCTATACCCCGGTAAAAAAAAGGCGACCTTTCAGTCGCCTTCTTCGATCAGCGCTTTTGGCCTCTGATCTTAAGATTCGATTCCAGCCTGAACTGGTCTCAAAAATGGTGGGTCGTGTGGGATTCGAACCTACGACCAATTGGTTAAAAGCCAACTGCTCTACCAACTGAGCTAACGACCCAAATATGGTCGGGGTAGGGGGATTCGAACTCCCGACATCCTGCTCCCAAAGCAGGCGCGCTACCGGACTGCGCTATACCCCGATTTGAAATTGGCTCCGTGACCAGGACTCGAACCTGGGACCCAATGATTAACAGTCATTTGCTCTACCGACTGAGCTATCACGGAACTACATATTTCAAATTTACTGCTGTGTAACCTTCTCTTCGACCCTGTCCGTATCGCTACGTTAGCGTCTCTGAGGCGCGCTATTCTACAATCTTAAAAACCCCTGTCAACCCTTTAAATTGCTTTTAAGACAATGATTTGCGCTTCTTTCTGATTTCTTCTTGGGGAGAAGAAACCCGTGGGCTGACGTTGCTGCGGGGCGCACTTTACAAGCCTTTGCCTTACAGTTCAACGCCCTATCGAAAAAAAAGGCCTCGCAATGCGAGGCCTCTCGTTATTACACCGGGTGCTGGCCTCAGTGGAAGACGATTTCGTCGTCTTTCACCGTTGCCGTGACGCGAGTGCCCGGCATAAAGCTGCCCGACAGGATCAATTGTGCCAGCGGGTTCTCGATCCAGCGCTGGATCGCACGCTTCAATGGCCGTGCGCCATACACCGGGTCGTAACCCACTGCGATCAGCTTGTCCAACGCCTCGCCGCTCAGCTCAAGGTCGAGCTCACGCTCAGCCAGGCGACTGCGCAGGCGGCCCAACTGGATTTCGGTGATACCCGCAATCTGATCCCGTGCCAGAGGCTCGAAGATCACCACTTCATCCACCCGGTTGATGAATTCCGGGCGGAAGTGGGTGGTCAAGGCGTCCATCACCGCTGCGCGCTGGGCCTCGCGATCCCCCACCAGTTCCTGGATCTGTGCCGAGCCCAGGTTGGAGGTCATCACGATCACCGTATTGCGAAAGTCCACCGTACGCCCGTGGCTGTCCGTCAAGCGACCATCTTCCAGCACCTGCAGCAAAATGTTGAACACATCCGGGTGCGCCTTCTCGACCTCATCCAGCAGGATCACCGAGTAAGGCTTGCGTCGCACGGCCTCGGTCAGGTAACCGCCCTCCTCGTAGCCCACATAGCCTGGTGGTGCGCCGATCAGGCGAGCCACCGAGTGTTTCTCCATGAACTCGGACATATCAATGCGTACCATGGCCTCTTCAGTATCAAAGAGGAACTCGGCCAGGGCCTTGCACAGCTCAGTCTTACCTACGCCGGTCGGGCCGAGGAACATGAACGAGCCGCTTGGACGGTTCGGGTCGGACAAGCCGGCACGGGAACGCCGTACCGCATTGGATACCGCCACCACAGCCTCTTCCTGACCGATGACGCGCTGGTGCAACAAACTTTCCATTTTCAGCAGTTTGTCGCGCTCGCCTTCGAGCATTTTCGAGACTGGAATGCCGGTCCACTTGGAGACTACTTCGGCGATCTCCTCCTCGGTCACCTTGCTGCGCAGCAACTGGTTCTCAGGCTTGCCGTGCTGGTCGACCATCTGCAGGCTGCGTTCCAGGTCCGGAATCACACCATATTGCAACTCAGCCATGCGGCTCAGATCGCCTTTACGACGCGCGGCTTCCAGTTCCTGACGGGACTGCTCGATTTTCTGCTGGATCTGCGCCGAACCCTGTACTTCGGCTTTTTCCGAGGTCCAGATTTCTTCGAGGTCCGAATACTCACGCTCCAGACGGACGATTTCTTCCTGAAGTTTTTCCAGGCGTTTCTTCGCTGCCTCGTCCTCTTCTTTCTTCAACGCCTGGGATTCGACTTTCAGTTGAATCAGGCGCCGATCCAGGCGGTCGAGCACTTCCGGCTTGGAGTCAATCTCCATGCGAATGCGGCTGGCCGCTTCGTCGATCAAGTCGATGGCCTTGTCCGGCAACTGACGATCGGTGATGTAGCGATGGCTCAGCTTGGCCGCCGCAATGATCGCGCCATCCGTGATCGCCACCTTATGGTGGACCTCATAGCGTTCTTTCAGGCCCCGCAGGATCGCGATGGTGTCTTCTTCGCTTGGCTCTTCCACCAGCACTTTCTGGAAACGCCGCTCAAGGGCCGCATCCTTTTCAATGTACTGACGGTATTCGTTGAGCGTGGTCGCACCGACGCAATGCAACTCGCCCCGCGCCAAGGCCGGCTTGAGCATGTTGCCAGCATCCATGGAGCCTTCGCCTTTACCGGCGCCGACCATGGTGTGCAGTTCGTCGATAAACAGAATGATCTGGCCTTCCTGCTTCGACAATTCATTAAGCAGGGATTTCAGTCGTTCTTCGAACTCACCACGGAACTTGGCACCGGCGATCAGGGCCCCCATGTCCAGGGACAACAGGCGTTTGCCTTTTAAGCCGTCCGGCACTTCACCATTAATGATGCGCTGGGCCAGGCCTTCGGCAATCGCGGTTTTACCCACGCCAGGCTCACCGATCAGCACCGGGTTGTTCTTGGTGCGACGCTGCAGGACCTGGATGGTGCGACGAATCTCATCGTCACGACCAATCACCGGGTCGAGCTTGCCTTCTTCTGCACGCTTGGTCAGGTCGACGGTGTATTTGTCCAGGGCCTGGCGCGACTCCTCATGGTTGGGGTCGTTCACGGCCTCGCCGCCACGCAGGTTGTTGATAGCGTTTTCCAGGGCTTTCTTGCTCACGCCCTGCCCCAGCAACAATTTGCCGAGCTTGCTGTTGTCGTCCATGGCGGCGAGCAGCACCAGTTCGCTGGAGATGAACTGGTCACCCTTCTGCTGGGCCAGGCGGTCCGCCTGATTGAGCAGGCGCGCCAGGTCCTGGGACATATTCACGTCGCCGGTAGGGTTTTGAATTTTCGGCAGTTGGTCGAGCTCTTTACTCAACTCCTTGCGCAGGCTGTTGATGTCAAAGCCCACCTGCATCAACAAGGGTTTGATAGAACCACCTTGTTGCTCCAAGAGCGCCTGCATCAAGTGTGCCGGCTCAATCGCCGGATGGTCGAGGCCGACCGCCAGGGATTGGGAGTCCGATAAGGCCAACTGCAATTTGCTGGTTAAACGATCAATACGCATTAGTCACCTTCCTTTTGAGCAGGCCGGAGCTATGAACAAACACATCCTGAATGAAGAAACCTGCCAGATACCCTTATAGATGGGGTGGATTCTGGGGGTTTCAAGCGGCGGACTGTTGATACAGGTCAGGACAGTCTAGCGTTCAAGCCAGATAAGGGAGGCGAATCGGCCCGTACGCGGGCTGCGGCGATAAGAAAAGAAGCGTGTATCGGTCACGGTGCAAAAACCACCACCATATACAGCGGTGACACCGTTTGCTGCCAGACGCAGGCGCGCCAGCTGGTAGATGTCGGCCATGAACTTGCCGGGGTTGTGGCTGGGAACAAAGGCTTCAGCGGTGGCCGGCAGTTGCTGCATGAACGCTTCACGTACCTCCGGGCCGACCTCAAAGGCTTGCGGGCCAATGGCTGGGCCGAGCCAGACCAGGACGTCTTCAGGAGCAGTATCCAGGCTTTCGAATGCGGCCTCCAGCACGCCAGCCGCCAAGCCACGCCAACCGGCATGGGCTGCGGCAACCCGGGTACCCGCACGATTACAGAACAGCGCAGGCAGGCAATCGGCGGTCATGGATGTGCAGGCGATGCCGGGGGTGCTGGTCCAACTGCCATCTGCCTCGACGGTAAGGCCTGGATCGGCCTCAACCACGTGAGTACCGTGGACTTGGCGCAACCAGGCAGGCTGGATATCGAAGGCGCTGCTCAGACGACGGCGATTTTCAAGGACGGCCTCAAGGCTGTCCTCGACGTGATCGCCCAGGTTGAGGCTGTCGAACGGCGCCAGACTGACACCGCCCGCACGAGTCGTGACGCAGGCTTTGACCTGAGACGGCGCGGGCCAGTCAGGAATCAGCCAGTCACTCATCCGATAAACGCCTCACGATCCTGCTTGAGCAGCGACAACAACCAGACCAGGTCGTCTGGAAGTGGCGATTCCCAACTCATGCGCTTACCGCTCGTCGGATGATCCAGTTCCAGGAAGCGTGCGTGCAGTGCCTGGCGCGGGAAGGACTTCAGCGACTCGACCATTGTCTGGCTTGCCGCCGGCGGAATACGGAAGCGCCCACCGTAGGCAGGATCGCCGACCAACGGGAAGTTGATATGCGCCATGTGCACGCGAATCTGGTGGGTGCGCCCGGTTTCCAGCTTGACCCGCACATGGGTGTGGGAGCGGAAACGCTCCAGCACACGGTAGTGGCTGACGGCTTGCTTGCCACCTTCCATCACCGCCATACGCTGGCGCTGCTGGCCATGGCGACCAATCGGGGCGTTGATCTTGCCCCCGGCCACCACCACACCGATCACGATGCACTCGTAGATCCGGCTGACGCTGCGACTCTGCAACTGAGTAACAAGCTGCGTCTGCGCCTGAATGGTCTTGGCCACCACCATCAAACCGGTGGTGTCCTTGTCCAGACGGTGCACGATGCCGCAGCGCGGGACATTGATGATGTCCGGGACGTGGTGCAACAGGGCATTGAGCAAAGTGCCATCAGCGTGCCCGGCAGCCGGGTGAACCACCAGGCCAGCGGGTTTGTTGATGACCAGGATGTCGTCGTCTTCATAGACGATATCCAGCTCGATGTCCTGGGCGACCCATTCTCCCTGGGCTTCCTGCTCGGCAGTCAGCTCAAGAATCGCACCGCCATGAACTATGTCTCGCGGGCGGATAACCGCTCCATCCACAGTCAGGCGGCCGTCTTTGATCCAGGCGGAAAGGCGCGAGCGCGAGTGCTCAGCGAATAATTGTGCGGCGACTTGATCGAGGCGTTGGCCGCCCAATTCGGACGGCACCTCTGCGCGAAGTTCAATTTTATCGGACATGCTCAGACTAGGCGTGGCACAGCCTTTGGTTTCGGCTGCGCGCTTGTGGTTAAATACGGCGTCTTTTGCCCCGAGGCTTTCAACGGGGCGCTCATCATAACAGGACGGCCCCGCCCAAGACAGCGGCCGTCATAGGGACGCAAGCCGCCATGCAAGTGAAACACCTGCTGCTGATCGCCATCCTCGCCATGACTGCTGCTTGCTCGTCAACAAAGGACGTCGTCGACGAAAACCTGAGCGAAGTCGAGCTGTACCAGCAAGCTCAGACAGACCTGGACAATAATAGCTACACCAGCGCCACAGCGAAGCTGAAGGCATTGGAGTCGCGCTACCCATTCGGCCGCTATGCCGACCAGGCCCAGTTGGAGCTGATCTACGCCAACTACAAGAACGCCGAGCCGGAAGCTGCCAAGTCCGCCGCCGAGCGTTTTATCCGCCTGCACCCACAGCACCCGAACGTGGACTACGCCTACTACATGAAAGGCCTGACCTCGTTCGACCAGGACGTTGGCCTGCTGGCGCGCTTCCTGCCGCTGGACATGACCAAGCGTGACCCGGGCGCTGCACGCGACTCCTACAACGAGTTCGCCCAGCTGACCAGCCGCTACCCCAACAGCCGCTACGCGCCGGACGCCAAGCAGCGCATGATCTACCTGCGCAACCTGCTGGCCTCCTACGAAATCCACGTGGCCCACTACTACCTGACCCGTCAGGCCTACGTAGCTGCCGCCAACCGTGGCCGCTATGTTGTGGAGAACTTCCAGGAAACCCCATCCGTGGGCGACGGCCTGGCGGTGATGACCGAGGCTTACCAGCGTCTGCACCTGGACACCCTGGCGACCACCAGCCTGGAAACCCTGAAGCTCAACTACCCAGATCACCCAAGCCTGAAAGATGGCCAGTTCGTGCCTCAGGTTGCCGAAGCCGACAACCGTTCGTGGCTGAGCAAGTACACTTTGGGCCTGATCGAGTCTCGTCCGCCACTGCCGCCGGGTGAAACCCGCGCCAACCAGGACGTGATCAAGCAGTACCAGGACGCCAAGGATGCCATCCCTTCGGACCTCAAGCCTCACGACGAGAACGGCGACGTTATCGAAGAAGAGGAGCCGCAGGCCCTTGGCAACAACGAAGACCGTTCGTGGTTCAGCTACATGACCTTCGGTGTGTTCGACTGATTGTTCGACGCAACGCAAAAGGGAGCTCTGAAGGAGCTCCCTTTTTTATGAGCGAGTATTTATTGCGCTGTGCGCCTGTGGCCAGCTTGGCTAAACTGGCGCATTCCTTGTCGAGAAACTGCCCATCATGCTTCGTCTACTGTTCTGGATTGCCGTCATTGCTGCCGCGGTATGGTTCTGGCGTAAATTCAAAAACCCTGCAGCCCGCCAGCAACGACCTGCCGAGCCGAACGCAGCGCTGATGGTGCGATGCGCCCACTGCGGCGTGCACCTGCCGCAGGATCGCGCACTGAGTTCGCGCCAGGAGTGGTACTGCACCCAGGCGCACCTGGAACAAGGGCCGAAGTCTATCCAGCGTTGAGGCGACCTGCCGGGGCATAAGGCGCCGGATCAATGATCGGAGCCCGCCCCAACAGCAAGTCGGCGAACAACTGGCAGGAAGCCGGTGCGAGTACCAGGCCATTGCGGTAATGCCCGCAATTGAGCCACAAGCCCTGAAAGCCGGGAACCTCTCCGATATAGGGGATACCTTCCGGCGAACCGGGCCGCAACCCCGCCCAATGCCCGACCACCTCGGCGTCCGCCAAGGCGGGGATCAGTTCAACCGCAGACGCCTTGAGGCTCGCCAACGCAGTTTCGGTCGGCGTCTTGTCGAACCCCTCATGTTCCAATGTGCTTCCAATCAGAATGTGCCCATCGCGGCGGGGGATTGCATAGCGCCCCTTGGCCAAGACCATGCTGGATAAAAAGTCGGACGCGCACTTGTACAGGATCATTTGGCCTTTGACCGGCTCCACGGGAAGGGTCATGCCCAGTGTGCTCAGCAACTGCCCGCTCCAGGCCCCGGCGGCGAGCACCACCTGATCGGCAAAAACCGGTCCCGTAGCAGTGTTCACCCCCACCACGCGATTGTTGTTCTGCACAAAACCCGACACTTCGCAGTGCTCGTGAATCGTCACATCCGGCAACGCCAGCAGCGCCGCCTTCAAGGATTTAACCAGGCGAGGGTTGCGCACATTGGCCACATCGGCCATGTAGATCGCCCGGGAGTAGCCGCCTCCCAGCGCCGGCACGGCATCATGAGCCTGGGACACATCCACCTTGCTCAATGGCCGCCCTTCACGCGCAGCCCAGGCCAATGCATCAGCCTCATCATCCAGGTCAAGCCAGTACAAACCCGTGGTATGAACCTCGGGATCGACACCGGTTGCGGCAAACAAGCGCTGTGCCAACTGCGGATAGAAATCCTGGGACCAATGGGCCAAGGCAGTCACGGCCGGGCTATAACGCCATGGATACAACGGTGAGACAATTCCGCCACCCGCCCAGGAAGACTCCTGCCCAAGCCCCGCACGCTCCAGCAGCATGACTGCCCGCCCTTCTCTGGCAAGGTTGTACGCCGTCAACAGCCCGATTACTCCGCCGCCGACAATCACCACTTGCTGTTGCTTTGCCATCATCTGATCCCGCCGATAAACAGGGAAAGGCGCGCCCGGCGCCGACTCTTCAAGCACTCTCATCACTGCCCCCAGCAGACTTTGCGCGACATTTCAGGCGCCGCTCCCGGGTTGCTTCGCATACCGGTGCTGCTCAAGCTGAAAGCTGCACACGCGTCGTCCGCCATGACTGAGTCCACGGCAGGCGTAGCGAGCAAGTCGAAATCCTGGGGGTTTAAAATCACACTGATTCTATAGTGATCGTTACCCGCAATGGCGCCGCCCGCATCAATAAAAGTGCCGTTTCTGGTATATGCGCGCTCCAGGTGCTGGGCTTGCTCGCTCAGCAACGCGACGATTTGCGCGCGATACACCTTTTTTACCTGGCCGATGTACCCGGGATACGCAATGCCGGCCAACAACGCAACGATCGCCACGGCGATCAATAACTCCATCAGGGTAAAGCCCTGGCTATCCATGCCCATCCCATTGCTCCTTATTGAAGTTGCCGCCATGAAATCCGTCGAAACCTGACGTTGCCGCCCTCCTCCACCCGTGCATAAACCGACTCCAGCACCGTGCGCGATTGGCCTGTAAGGCCCACGGCAGTGATGCGAAAGAGCGCTGCCCGTGTATCGGGCGGCAAATGAGCCAGCCCTGCTCCTTCCCCCAGGGATTGAACGCCATAAAACCCACCCCTCAAGGCCAACCAGGTGACCGCTGAGACAGGGTTTGCCCCTGCGCCAGTCAAGGAAAATGCTTCATTGGGCGGTACACACGTAATAACCGAGTTGCACACAGGCATCGCAGGGCCGCCCCTCTGCACAACCGACTCCCCCAGCCGCAAACCGCTCTCAGCAAACTGAAAGGATTGATTACGCTGCCACAGGCTACTCGCGACTTTTTGCTGGGCGACCGCCCCCTGTATCGACGACAGCCCCAGCTGCGATAACAACAGCAGGAATACCAGACTGATCAGCAGCACCATCCCGTTCTGCCGTACCCGAATACCGCCAAGCATCGACATCGCCCCTAACCCAACCGATTTCGCAGCGCCGCGACGACACTGTAGGTCTGATCCTTAACCCGCCCAGTTGGGTCTTGCAGAGTCATGGAGATACGCACACTACGTACCAAAGAACTGTCAGCCGAATGGCTGTCGTAACGCACCACAACCGTTGATGCAGGCTCAGCCGCCAAGCCAAAACTGATGTCGAATGCACGCACGTTATCAATCAGTACCGCCTTTGCCGGTGCTGCCGGAGTACTGACCTTCAACTGGCCCGATTCATAGGTGTAGGTAAGCTGGCGTACGCCAAAGCGGATCAGGCCAGGGGCGGCGGCAGGCGCTGCCCCCTCATACGCATGGGCCGCCTCCTTGCAGTCGGACAACACCGTCCAGTCGGGCTTGCCAGCGCCGTCACCGACGTACGCGGTGACCAACGTCAGCGACCTTGAACTTCCAGACGCGTCCCAGCTTATCGGTCGATCGAAGGCAGCCGGGGCGTTGTCGATAACGGTCGCGGCCAAACATCCCAACATGCCTGCCTGACGAATGTCCTGTGTGATCTTGCCCAGGGCAAGCCGCGCATCATCCTGCAGCACCATGGCGGCCTGCTGGCTGTCGTGAGTCAATCGTGAACTTATGAGCACCTGACTCACCCCCAACACCAGCACCAGCCCGACGGCGAGTGCGAGCAACAACTCCACCAGGCTGAAACCTCGGACATGACGATTCATTGCAAGGCTCCCTGCTCACTGGTGACTCGGCTGGTCAGCGTGAAGGTTTCCCGTGCTTCTGGGGTGCCTGCTGAGCGGCGATCCTCCCAACTGATGCTGATGGTGACCTCATGCCCGCTTACCGCCACGGAACCCTTGGCATCCTTGCCAGCAAAACCAATGATATTGGCCTCGAAATCGTGCAGGTCCAGGTCGCGCACACTGGCGGCCGAAGTGTTGGGCGGCCCCGACTCGTCCCTCCCCCACGTGTAATCCGCACCAGCATTGGCGCGAATTCGGTCGAGCATGTCGTAGGCGATAAAGCTGGCTTGGCTGATCATCCTGGCGCTGTCGGTGTACTTGAGCGCGTTGAGCTGAAGCATTGCAGCGCCCATCAGGCCGACAGCCAGGATCAACAGCGCTATCAGCACCTCGATCAGCGTCATGCCGGATTGGTGCCGATGCGCGGAGCGCAGGAAAAATCGATTCGGGCGGGCAGGCATTACCGTCGTCATCCATGTCGAAGGCCGGAAAAAAGCAGGCAAACCCTGCTGTGCGATCCAAGACTAGCGGCGGATTTCGAGCAGCGCTGCTGCCGGAACAAAGGGAAATACTTTGGACATAAAGGCCATCACCCAGCATTCGCGGCCACGCGCTATACCTAGGTCTGCAACTCGAAGATTCACTCGCGTCCACGGAGGGAACGCACATGACACAACGAGGGTTCACCCTGATTGAAATGCTGCTGGGGCTGATCGTCACCAGCTTCCTCGCGCAATTGGCCGTACCCGGTTTCAAAGGTTTGCTTGAATCGCAGCAACGACAAAGCGTGGCCCAATCACTTGCCGCCGGACTGCGTTACGCACGCATGGAGGCCATCACGCGCAATCAGGCGGTGGTCATTCATGCAAACGACAGGGACTGGAGCCTGGGGTGGCGGGTGATACTGGATGTCAGTGGACGCGGCCATCAGGACGACGACAACCCGGTGCTGCTGGAGCGCCAGGGCGATGGTCGCGTGCCCGTGGCAGGCAATGGCCCGGTTACGAACCAGGTGCGTTTCAGCGGCTTGGGAGAACCGGTTTTCGCCGGCGGAGGCTTCCGTGCCGGCACCGTGCATGTGTGCGACACGAGCCAGGCACAGAGCCTGTATCAGATCGTGCTGGCCCCCAGCGGACGCATCAGCCTGCGCAGTGACAAGACCGAGCAGGCATTATGCCGAGCCGATGCCGGCATTGTTGGCGTCAGAGCAGCGAGCGGACCCGCAGTTCCTTCGGCATCGAGAACGTGATGTTCTCTTCACGACCTGCCAGCTCATCGGCGCCAGTAGCGCCCCAGGCCTGCAACTGCTGGATCACGCCGCGTACCAGCACTTCCGGTGCGGAGGCGCCTGCCGTGATGCCGATACGCTCGACACCATCGAACCAACTGCGCTGCATGTCTTCGGCACCGTCGATCAGGTACGCCGGCGTAGCCATGCGCTCGGCCAGCTCACGCAGGCGGTTGGAGTTGGAGCTGTTAGGGCTGCCGACCACCAGCACTACGTCACACTCATTTGCCAGTTGCTTGACCGCATCCTGGCGGTTTTGCGTGGCGTAGCAGATGTCATCCTTGCGCGGGCCGCCAATGGCCGGGAACCGCGTGCGCAGGGCATCGATTACGCGGCTGGTGTCGTCCATGGACAAGGTGGTCTGGGTCACGAAGGCCAGGCGTTCCGGATTGTGCACCTGCAAGTTGGCGACGTCTTTCTCGTCCTCGACCAGGTAGATAGCACCGCCGTTGCTGGCGTCGTATTGGCCCATGGTGCCTTCTACCTCCGGGTGACCGGCGTGGCCGATCAGGATGCACTCACGACCGTCGCGGCTGTAGCGCGCCACTTCGATATGCACCTTGGTCACCAGTGGGCAGGTGGCATCGAACACCTTGAGGCCACGGCCCGCCGCTTCGGTACGTACAGCCTGGGAAACACCGTGGGCACTGAAGATGACGATCACGTCGTCGGGCACCTGATCGAGTTCTTCGACAAAGATCGCCCCGCGCGCGCGCAAGTCTTCGACCACAAATTTGTTATGGACGACTTCATGGCGCACATAAATCGGCGGCCCGAAGACTTCCAGGGCGCGATTGACGATTTCGATCGCCCGGTCCACGCCGGCGCAGAAGCCACGGGGGTTGGCGAGTTTGATTTGCATGCTGTGCCTCGTGTATTGCAGCCACATTGAGTCAATTTGACACTGACTCAACCGACAATGGAGATCAAAGGTGGGAGGGGGCTTGCTCCCGATATAGGTATATCAGTCTGCACATTTAGCTGATACACCGCTATCGGGAGCAAGCCCCCTCCCACATTTTAGACCGCGTACGGTCGGTTACAGCACTTTGACGTCGATAATCTCGACGTCAAAGGTCAACGTCTTGCCGGCCAACGGGTGATTGAAGTCGATGGTCACTTGCGCGTCATCAAATGCTTTCACCACGCCAGGCAATTCAGTGTTCGCCGCATCATTGAAGATCACCAGCAAGCCTTCCGACAGGTCCATGTTCTGGAACTGCGAACGGGGGATGATCTGCACGTTTTGCGGGTTGGGCTGGCCAAAGGCGTTTTCCGGCAGGATTTGCAGGGTGCGCTTGTCACCGGCCTTGAAACCGAACAGTGCCGCTTCGAAACCCGGCAGCAGGTTGCCGTCGCCGACCTTGAAGGTCGCGGGGGCCTTGTCGAACGTGCTGTCGACCGTGTCGCCATTCTCCAGGCGCAGTGCGAAATGCAAAGTGACTTCCGTGTTCTGGCCGATGCGTTGCTCAGCCAATACCTGATCAGTCATTGACGGTTTCTCCGGTTTTCTTGCTCTTGAACATATCCAGCGCCAGCATGATTGCGCCGACGGTGATAGCACTGTCGGCAAAGTTGAACGCCGGGAAGTAGTGGCGGTTCTGCCAATGCACCAGGATAAAGTCGATCACATGGCCCAGGGCGATGCGGTCATACAGGTTGCCCAGCGCGCCACCCAACACCAGGGCCAGCGCGATGGCCAGCCAGGTGTCGTCGCGGCCCAGGCGCTTGAGCCACACCACCAGCACGGCACTTACTACCACGGCGATCACAGCAAACAGCCAGCGCTGCCAGCCACCGCCGTCAGCGAGGAAGCTGAAGGCGGCGCCAGTGTTGTAGGCCAGGGTCCAGCTGAAGTAATCCGGGATCACCACGATTTGCTGGAACATTTCCAGGGAGCCCTCGAAGTGAGCCTTGCTGACCTGGTCAATGACCAGGACCAGCAGGCTCAGTACGAGCCAGCCCAGACGTCCGAAACGACTGTCTGCATTAGGCATAGTGGCGAACCTCGCCTTCACCGCTGATGTTGTCGACACAACGACCGCAGATTTCCGGGTGCTCAGGGTTCACGCCGACGTCTTCACGGCAGTGCCAGCAACGAGCGCACTTGGGGAAGGCCGACTTGACCACTTTGAGTTTAAGGCCAGGCACTTCGGTAGCCACCGCATCTGCCGGAGCCTGGGTAAACGGCGCCAGGCTCGCAGTAGAGGTGATCAGCACGAAGCGCAGCTCGTTGCTCAGCTTGGCCAGGTCGGCGGTCAGGCCGTCTTCGGCAAACAGGGTGACTTCGGCTTGCAGGTTGCCACCCACGGCCTTGGCCGCACGCTGGACTTCCAGTTCCTTGTTCACCGCAACCTTGACGGCCATCACGCCTTCCCAGTACTCGCGGCCCAGTTCGAAGTCAGCCGGCAGTTCGGTCAGGCCTTCGTACCAGGTGTTGAGCATGACGGACTCGTTACGCTCGCCCGGCAGGTACTCCCACAGTTCGTCAGCGGTGAATGCCAGGATCGGTGCGATCCAGCGCACCAGCGCTTCGCTGATGTGGTACAGCGCGGTCTGCGCCGAACGGCGCGCCTTGCTGTTGGCGCCAGTGGTGTACTGGCGGTCCTTGATGATGTCGAGGTAGAAACCACCCAGCTCCTGCACGCAGAAGTTGTGGATCTTGGAGTAGACGTTCCAGAAGCGGTATTCGCCGTAGTGTTCCTGCAACTCGCGCTGCAGCAACAAGGTACGGTCCACAGCCCAACGGTCGAGGGCGAGCATGTCTTCGGCCGGCAGCAGGTCGCTGGCCGGGTTGAAGCCGGTCAGGTTCGACAGCATGAATCGCGCGGTATTGCGGATACGACGGTAGGCGTCGGCGCTGCGGGCCAGGATCTGGTCCGAGACGGCGATTTCACCCGAGTAATCGGTGGAAGCCACCCACAGGCGCATGATGTCGGCGCCCAAGGTGTCGTTGATCTTTTTCGGCTCGATCACGTTCTTCAGCGATTTGGACATCTTGCGGCCCGTCTCGTCGACGGTGAAGCCGTGGGTCAGCAGCTCGCGGTACGGCGCATGGTTGTCGATGGCGCAACCGGTGAGCAACGACGAGTGGAACCAGCCACGGTGTTGGTCCGAACCTTCCAGGTACAGGTCGGCACGCGGGCCGGTCTCGTGGCCCATCGGGTGCGAACCACGCAGCACATGCCAGTGAGTGGTGCCCGAATCGAACCACACGTCGAGGGTGTCGCTGATCTTGTCGTACAGCGGCGCTTCGTCGCCCAGCAGCTCGGCAGCGTCCAGCTTGAACCAGGCTTCGATGCCTTGCTGCTCGACACGCTGGGCCACGACTTCCATCAGCTCGACGGTGCGCGGATGCAGCTCACCGCTTTCCTTGTTCAGGAAGAACGGGATCGGCACGCCCCAGTTGCGCTGGCGGGAGATGCACCAGTCCGGACGGTTGGCGATCATCGAGTGCAGGCGCGCCTGACCCCAGGCCGGGACGAACTTGGTGTCTTCGATGGCCTTGAGCGAGCGTACACGCAAGGTGTCGCCGCTGGTCGGCTCTTTGTCCATGCCGATAAACCACTGCGCCGTAGCGCGGTAGATCAGCGGGGTCTTGTGACGCCAGCAATGCATGTAGCTGTGCTGGATGGCGGCGGTTTGCATCAACGCACCGACTTCACGCAGCTTTTCGATGATCGGCTGGTCAGCCTTGAAGATGAACTGGCCACCGAAGAACTCGAGCGAAGGCACGTATACGCCGTTGCTCTGCACCGGGTTGATGATGTCGTCGTTGACCATGCCGTACTTCTTGCAGATCACGAAGTCGTCCACGCCATAGGCAGGCGAGCAGTGGACAATGCCGGTACCCGAACCCAGCTCGACGTAGTCAGCCAGGTACACCGGCGACAGACGGTCATAGAACGGGTGACGGAAGTTGATCAGTTCCAGCGCAGAGCCGGTGGCGGTGGCGATCACCGAGCCTTGCAACTCGTAGCGGGCAAGGCACGACTCGACCATTTCCTCGGCCAGCACCAACAGGCGATCACCGACATCCACCAAGGCGTAGGTGAATTCCGGATGCACGTTCAGCGCCTGGTTGGCCGGAATGGTCCACGGGGTCGTGGTCCAGATCACGATGGCAGCCGGTTTGGCCAGGCTTGCCAGGCCGAACGCCTCGGCCAGCTTGGCGTCATCGGCAATCGGGAAGGCCACGTCGATGGTCGACGACTTTTTGTCTTCGTATTCGACTTCCGCTTCGGCCAGGGCCGAACCGCAGTCAAAACACCAGTTCACGGGCTTGAGGCCCTTGAACACGAAGCCGCCCTTGACGATTTCAGCCAAGGCACGGATTTCACCGGCCTCGTTCTTGAAGTTCATGGTCTTGTAGGGATTGTCCCACTCGGCGAGCACGCCCAAGCGGATGAATTCGGACTTCTGCCCTTCGATCTGCTCGGTGGCGTAGGCACGGCAGAGTTCGCGGGTCTTGTCCGCGCCCAGGTTCTTGCCGTAGGTCACTTCGACTTTGTGCTCGATCGGCAGGCCATGGCAGTCCCAGCCCGGAACGTACGGCGCGTCAAAGCCCGACAGGGTTTTGGAGCGCAGGATCATGTCCTTGAGAATCTTGTTCAGCGCATGACCGATATGAATCGTGCCGTTGGCATAAGGAGGGCCGTCGTGCAGGACGAATTTCGGACGATCCTTGCCAATTTCGCGCAACTTTCCGTACAGGCCAATACTGTTCCAGCGCTGCAGGATCTGCGGTTCGCGCTGTGGCAGGCCGGCCTTCATTGGGAAGGCGGTGTCCGGAAGGTTTAGCGTGGCTTTATAGTCGGTCATTTAAGGCTCTTCGGTTAGCGATGGGCGCTAGGTGCGGCTAGTGCACGGGCGGCGGCGACATCCGCATTGATCGCCGTTTTCAACGCCTCCAGGGAGGCGAAACGCTGCTCTTCACGCAGCTTCTGGTGGAAAACCACCGTCAAACGCCGGTCGTATAAATCACCGGCAAAATCCAAAAGGTGAACTTCCAGGTGGGCCTTGCCATCACCTGCAACCGTGGGCCTGACGCCTATATTGGCGACTCCCGGCCACGATTGGCCGTCGATGTCGACGCTGACCAGGTAAACCCCGGTCAGCGGCACACGGCGGCGCTTGAGTTGCACGTTGGCAGTTGGCGTGCCCAATTGGCGCGCCAGCTTCTGGCCGTGCAGTACCCGCCCGGCAATGCGGAAGGGGCGACCGAGCAAACGCTCGGCCAGGTCGAAGTCGGCGGCAGCCAAGGCGTTACGCACCTGGGTGCTGCTCACACGCAGGCCGTCCAGTTCGACGGTTTGGGCGGCTTCAACGGTAAAGCCCTGGTTGACGCCGGCATGTTGCAGGAAATCGAAATCCCCGACCCGATCGCAACCGAAATGGAAGTCGTCACCGACCTCCAGGTGTTGTACACCCAGGCCATCGACCAGGATGCGGTCGACGAACTCGGCGGCGCTGAGGCTGCGCAAACGCTGGTTGAAAGCCAGGCAGAGGACGCGGTCCACGCCCTCCTCCGCCAGCAGTTGCAGCTTGTCGCGCAAGCGCGCCAAACGGGCCGGCGCTGTTTCCGGGGTAAAGAACTCCCGCGGTTGTGGCTCGAAAATCACCACGCAGCTGGGCACACCCAACTCGACCGCACGCTCGCGCAGCCTTGCCAGGATAGCCTGGTGGCCACGGTGAACACCGTCAAAGTTGCCAATAGTGGCGACGCAGCCCCGATGCTCGGGGCGCAGGTTGTGGAGACCTCGAACCAGCTGCATAACGCGCTTCTTGCTCATAAAGTGGTCGATTATAACCACACCCGGCCCCGGACGACAGGCAACAGCGCAGGCCAAATGGGTCGAATCGATAAAACAATCGTTTTATCGCGGCGAAGTCTCTATCCCAGCGACTTGCGATTGAAATCCCGCACGCGGAAGCCCTGCAACAGCAACATCCCGAAGTACACCGCTACGCCCGCGACCACCAATACACCCAGGCGCATAAAGCGCTCAAGCATATCCCCATCGCCCCAGGCCGGCATCACGTGCATCAAGCCCACCAGCACGGCGGACATCGCAGCCACCGCCACGAGCAACTTGAGGGTAAACATCCCCCAACCCGGCTGTGGTTGATACATCTGCTGTTTGCGCAGTTGATAAAACAGCAGGCCTGCATTGATACAAGCTCCGGCACTGATCGCCAGCGCCAGCCCGGCATGGGCCAAAGGACCGATAAATACCAGGTTGAGCAGTTGCGTGACAATCAGCGTGAAAATCGCGATTTTCACCGGCGTACGGATGTTTTGCTGCGCGTAGAAGCCCGGCGCCAGCACCTTGATCACAATAATGCCGAGCAGGCCGACGGAGTAGGCAACCAGCGCGTGCTGGGTCATCAAGGCGTCATGCGCATCGAATTGCCCGTATTGAAACAGCGAGACCGTCAGCGGCTCGGCCAGGATTCCCAGGGCCAAGGCGCATGGCAACACCAGCAGGAAGCACAGACGCAGGCCCCAATCGAGAATGCGCGAATACTCCTGACGATCCTTGCTGGCGTAGGTGCGTGCCAGGGTCGGCAGCAGGATCGTGCCCAATGCCACGCCAAGCACACCGGATGGCAACTCCATCAAGCGGTCGGCGTAGTACATCCACGATACCGAGCCGGATACCAGCAACGAGGCAAACGCGGTGTTGATGATCAGGGAAATCTGACTGACCGATACCCCGAGTATCGCCGGCAGCATATTGCGCATCACGCGCCAGACGCCGGTGTCCTTGAGGTTCAGGCGTGGCAGTACGAGCATGCCGATTTTTTTCAGGTGCGGCAGTTGGTACAGCAACTGCGCCAGGCCGCCGGCCAGGACCGCCCAGCCCAGGGCCATGACGGGCGGATCGAAATACGGCGTAAGGAACAGCGCAAAAATAATCATGCTGACGTTCAGCAAGGTCGGCACAAAGGCCGGTACCGAGAAACGATTCCAGGTATTGAGGATCGCCCCGGCGAGCGAAGACAGGGAAATCAGCAATATATAAGGAAAGGTCACCCGCAGCAGATCAGTGGTGAGCGCAAACTTTTCCGGCGTATTGGCAAAACCGGGCGCCGTGGCCCAGATCACCCAGGGCGCGGCGAGCATCCCGACGATGGTTACCAGCATCAGTACCAGCGTCAGCAAACCCGAGACGTAGGCGATGAACGTACGAGTCGCCTCCTCGCCATGCTGGGTCTTGTATTCGGCCAGAATCGGCACGAACGCCTGGGAGAACGCGCCTTCGGCAAAGATCCGTCGCAGCAGGTTGGGGAGTTTGAAGGCAATAAAGAAGGCATCCGTGGCCATACTGGCGCCAAAGATGCGCGCCAGCAGAGTGTCACGCACAAACCCCAAAACCCGGGAGATCATCGTGATAGAGCTGACCGCAGCCAACGATTTGAGCAGATTCATTGAAAGAGTTTGCGCCTATAGATAAAGAGCAGGCGAACAAAGCGCCCACTTATGCGATACTGCGCGCCTGCAACAGCACAGAGCCAAAGCTCGCGAGTTTACAGGTCAAGCGCCGGAAATAAATCACCCGCCTCTTCAGATCGACCACTCAGCAGTTCGCATCAGCCGCCCTTGACAACCCATCAAGTCATCGGCATGATTCGCGGCCTATTTTGTTTGCTATTTCCTAAAAAGTCTTTCGAGGAGCTCGACGGTGGCCAACACACCTTCCGCCAAAAAACGTGCAAAACAGGCTGAGAAGCGTCGCAGCCACAACGCCAGCCTGCGTTCCATGGTTCGTACCTACATCAAGAATGTAGTTAAAGCCATCGACACCAAAGACGCTGAAAAAGCTCAAGCTGCTTACGTTCTGGCCGTGCCAGTTATCGACCGTATGGCCGATAAAGGCATCATCCACAAGAACAAGGCCGCTCGCCATAAGAGCCGCCTGAATGGCCACATCAAGGCTCTGAGCGTTCCTGCTGCAGCCTAAGTGGTAACAACTGCCACGCAGCCCAGGCTGCGTAACAGTTAAGAAATGCCCCGTACCGAAAGGTCCGGGGCATTTTTGTTTGCCCAAAGATTCATCACAACTTCCCTTGTGGGAGGGGGCTTGCTCCCGATGGCGGTGTGTCAGTCAGAATATCTGGTACTGATACACCGCTATCGGGAGCAAGCCCCCTCCCACATTAAAACGCAAAAAAAAACGCCCCGAACCAGTCGGGGCGTTTTTGCTACCGATTGATCAAACCACAATCAATGGTGGTGACCGCCTTCACCGTGGACGTGGCCATGAGCCACTTCTTCCTGGGAAGCATCGCGGATGGCAACGATTTTCACTTGGAAGTTCAGGCGCTGGCCAGCCAGAGGGTGGTTGCCGTCGACCGTCACATCATCGCCGTCCAGGTCACGGATGGTGACGATCTGCATTTGGCCGTCCGGCGCGGAAGCGTGGAACTGCATGCCCACTTCCAGCTCGTCAACGCCTTCGAACATGCTGCGGCTCAAAGTGCTGACCAGCTCGGCGGAGTATTCGCCGTAGGCATCTTCAGGTTCTACGGCTACGGTCAGTTCGTCACCGACTGCCTTGCCTTCCAGGGCCTTTTCCAGGCCTGGGATGATGTTACCTGCGCCTTGCAGGTAGACCAGCGGCGCGCCGCCGGCTGAGCTGTCGATGACCTCACCAGCGTCGTTGGTCAGGGTATAGTCGATGGAGACAGCCTTGTTAGCGGCGATCGTCATGGGGCGAGACCTTTTGCATAAGAATGAAGAACGGACAAGTCTAAACAAGGATTTGCCCGAAAGCGAACAGAACCCGGACAGACGGGGCCGACCAACGGTCTCGACGATCACCGGATTCCACCAGGATGACGACCTGCACTGGGTTGCCGAGCTGTCCTGCGGCCACACCCAGCACCTGCGCCACCAGCCGCCGTGGCAGTCGCGCGCCTGGGTCGTCGACCCCGCGCAACGCCTTGAAAAAATAGGCCAACCCTTTGCGTGCGGCTGGTGTGCGCAAGTGCGCGAATAACGATAACCTTGACGCCTGATTCGCGGTAGGCGCCCATGCATAGGGCGCCACCCAAGCCATGCACCTCCAGAGAATTCGCATGCAGACTTTTTTTATCGCGCCCACCGATTTTGGTGTGGGTCTGACCTCCATCAGCCTTGGGCTGGTGCGCACCCTGGAACGGGCCGGCCTTAAAGTCGGCTTCTTCAAACCGATTGCCCAGCCACACCCGGGCGATACCGGTCCGGAGCGCTCCACTGAGCTGGTGGCACGTACCCACGGCCTGAAGCCACCACAACCCCTGGGCCTGGCCCATGTGGAGCGAATGCTCGGCGACGGCCAACTCGATGAGCTGCTTGAAGAAATCATCACCCTGTATCAGCAGGCCGCCGTAGGCAAAGACGTGCTGATCGTCGAAGGCATGGTGCCGACCCGCAGCGCCAGCTACGCCGCGCGGGTCAACCTGCACCTGGCCAAGAGCCTGGATGCGGAAGTGATCCTGGTCTCGGCGCCGGAGAACGAAGTGCTCACCGAGCTTTCTGGCCGGGTGGAATTGCAGGCCCAACTGTTCGGCGGCCCCAAAGACCCGAAAGTATTGGGCGTGATCCTCAACAAAGTGCGCACCGACGAAAGCATGGAGGCATTCTCGGCGCGCCTTAAAGAGCACTCGCCGTTGTTGCGCAGCGGCGATTTCCGCCTGCTTGGCTGCATCCCCTACCAGCCCGAACTCAATGCCCCGCGCACCCGCGATGTGGCCGACCTGATGGGTGCGCAGGTCCTCAACGCCGGTGACTATGAAACCCGGCGCATGACCAAGATCATCATTTGCGCCCGTACCATGCGCAACACCGTAGAGCTGCTCAAGCCCGGCGTCCTGGTGGTTACCCCCGGCGATCGCGACGACATCATCCTCGCCGTCAGCCTGGCCGCGATCAACGGCGTGCCGCTGGCCGGCCTGCTGCTGACCAGCGACACCCTGCCCGACCCGCGCATCATGGATCTGTGCCGCGGCGCCTTCCAGGCCGGGTTGCCAGTGCTGTCGGTGAGCACCGGCTCCTACGACACCGCCAACCAGCTCAATAGCCTCAACAAGGAAATCCCCATCGATGACCGTGAGCGCGCGGAGATCATCACCGACTTCGTCGCCAGCCACCTCGATGCACGCTGGCTGCACCAACGGTGTGGCACGCCCAGGGAGATGCGCCTGTCGCCGGCGGTGTTCCGCTACCAGTTGATCCAACGGGCCCAGGCCGCCAACAAGCGCATCGTGTTGCCCGAAGGCAGCGAGCCGCTGACGGTACAGGCCGCCGCCATCTGCCAGGCCCGAGGCATTGCCCGCTGCGTGCTGTTGGCCAAACCGGCGGATGTCGAAGCGGTCGCCCGTGCCCAGGGTATCGAGCTACCCGAGGGCCTGGAGATTCTTGACCCGGACCTGATTCGCCAGCGCTATGTCGAGCCGATGGTTGCCTTGCGCAAGACCAAGAGCCTCAACGCCCCCATGGCCGAGCAACAGCTGGAAGACACAGTGGTGATCGCCACCATGATGCTCGCCCTGGACGAAGTGGACGGCCTGGTCTCCGGGGTTGTTCACTCCACCGCCAATACCATTCGCCCGGCCCTGCAACTGATCAAGACCGCGCCGGGCTGCACCCTGGTGTCGTCGGTGTTCTTCATGCTGTTCCCCGAGCAGGTGCTGGTATACGGCGACTGCGTGATGAACCCGCACCCGAGCGCCGCGGAACTGGCGGAAATCGCCCTGCAAAGCGCCGACTCGGCCGCCGCGTTCGGCATCACGCCACGGGTGGCAATGATCAGCTACTCCAGCGGTGATTCGGCCAGCGGCGAAGAAGTCGAGAAAGTCCGCGAAGCCACCCTGCTCGCCCACGAACAGCAAGGCTCGCTGCTGATCGACGGACCGCTGCAATACGACGCCGCCGCCAATGAAAGCGTGGCCCGGCAATTGGCGCCCAACAGCCAGGTGGCGGGCAAGGCCACGGTGTTCGTGTTCCCCGACCTGAACACCGGCAACACCACTTACAAAGCCGTGCAACGCAGCGCCGATTGCGTGAGCCTGGGGCCGATGCTCCAGGGCCTGCGCAAACCGGTCAACGACCTGCCGCGCGGCGCCCAGGTAGACGACATCGTGTACACCATCGCGCTGACTGCGATCCAAGCCGCCAACCGACCTATGGATATCTAAATGCTGGATTTTCTACCTGCCGCCGTACGCGGGGTGATCGCTTCGCTGTTGCTGGCGCTGAACACGATCCTGCTGTGCTCGTTCCTGTTTATTGTCGCGCTGTTCAAGGCACTGCCCTTCGCCAAGCGCTTCAGCGAATGGCTGATGAACCACACCCACGAAGCCTGGGTGACCAACAACAAAGGCTGGATGAACCTGGTGCGCCGCACACGCTGGCAACTGAGCGGCCTTGAAGGCCTGGACTATCAGCATTCGTATCTGGTGACCAGCAACCATCAGAGCTGGGTCGATATCATGGTGCTGCAATACGTGCTCAATCGGCGCATTCGCCCGCTGAAGTTTTTTCTCAAGCAAGAGCTGATCTGGGTGCCGGTGATTGGTTTGGCGTGGTGGGCACTGGGCTTTCCGTTCATGAAGCGCTACACCAAGGCTTATCTTGAGAAGCACCCGGAAAAGAAAGGCAAGGACCTGGAAACCACCCGCAAGACCTGTGCGAAGTTTCGCGACAATCCGGTGGGCATTTTCAACTTTGCCGAGGGCACACGGTTTACGCCGGGCAAGCATGCGCAGCAACAGTCACCGTTTCGCTACCTGCTTAAACCCAAGGCGGGCGGCATTGCGTTTGTGCTGGATGCCATGGGCGAGCAGCTCAAATCATTGGTGAATGTGACCATCCATTACCCTGCCGGGCGCCCAGGCTATTGGGATTTGCTGTGCGGCAATGTGAAGGAGGTGGTGGTGCATTTTGAAGAGGTGCAGATCCCGGCTGAATTCATTGGCAAGAATTATGAGCAGGATGGGGAGTACCGGTTAGCGTTCCAGGGCTGGATCAACCGGTTGTGGGAAGACAAGGATGCGTTGCTGGAGCAGTTGCACAAAGACTTTCCAGCCAGCCGCTGATCAACATGTGGATGCAATTCAATGTGGGAGCTGGCTTGCCTGCGATAGCGGTGGATCAGCTAAGGATAAATAAACTGACAGTCCGCCATCGCAGGCAAGCCAGCTCCCACATTGACCGAGTCCACATTTGAGAATGTGTAAAAAGCCCGCCACCGATCACTCGGTGGCGGGCTTTTTTGTGCGGCAATAAAGCCTAGATCGCGCCGCGCTGACGCAACAACTCCAGCACTTGCTTGACGCTGTCTTCCAGCGACAAGGCCTGGGTATCGATCACCAGGTCGGCATTCAACGGCACGTCGTACGGGAAGGACTCGCCAGGGATATTATCCCCACCGGCCGCGTACAAACCTTGCGGATCACGCTCGGCACATACCAGCGGCGACGCCTGCACATAGACGGTCAGCAGGCGATCACTGCCAATCAGCGCCTTGGCCTGTTCACGGCCTTCGGCATCCGGCGCGACAAAAGCCGCAAGGGTCAGCAAACCGGCTTCGTTGAACTGACGCGCCACGTGAGCCGCACGGCGCCAGTTCTCGGTACGCCCGGCACGGTCCTGAGGCAAGCCTTTGTTCAGGTCATGCCGCAGGTTCTGGCCGTCCAGCACGAACACCGCACGCCCCATGTCGAACAGCTTGCGCTCAACCGCATAGGCCAACGTGCTCTTGCCGGCTCCCGACAAGCCGCTGAACAACACGGTGGCCGGCTGCTGGCCGAAACGCAGGGCACGTTCTTCAGTGGCCACGTGTGCCAATTTGTCGTGCTGCGCTGCACCGCCCTGGCTGGCCGGTGGCGCGATGATCATACCCGCGGCCACGGTGCCATTGGTCAGGCGGTCGATGACGATAAAGGCACCGGTGGTGCGATTGCTGTCATAACCATCCAACGCAATGGCGGCATCAAGGCTGACCTTGACCCGGCCAATTTCGTTGAGCTGCAGCGAACTCGCCGGGCCTTCGGCCAGGGTGTTCACGTCCACGCGATGCACGATGCTGGTGATAGAACCCGGCACGTAGCTGGTAGCGCGCTTGATGTCGTATTTCTTGCCCGGCAGCATCGGCTCTTCAGCCATCCACACGAGCATGGCGTCGAACGCATCGGTCACTTGCGGCACATTGTCGGCATGCACCAACAGGTCGCCACGGGAGATATCGATCTCGTCTTCCATGGTCAGGGTTACGGCCTGGCCTGGGCCGGCGTGCTCCAGCTCACCTTCGAAGGTGACGATGGATTTGACCCGGCTGCGTTTGCGTGACGGCAGCACCACGACTTCGTCGCCTTTGTGCACGATGCCGCTGGCAAGAGTGCCGGCAAAACCACGGAAGTTCAGGTTCGGGCGGTTGACGTACTGCACCGGGAAACGCAGGTCGGTGTAGTTGCGGTCGTTGGCGATCTCGACGGTCTCGAGGATCTCCATCAGCGACTGGCCGGTGTACCAGGGCGAACGCTCGCTCTTGTTCACCACGTTGTCGCCCTTGAGCGCCGACATCGGCACGAAGGCCAGGGTACTTGGCTTGAACGCGATGCCTTCGGCGAACTTCAGGTAATCGGCCTTGATCGACTCGAATACGCTTTGGTCAAAGCCGTTGATGTCCATCTTGTTGACGGCCACCACGATGTGCTTGATGCCCAGCAACGAGGCGATAAAGCTGTGGCGACGGGTCTGGGTCTGCACGCCATAGCGGGCGTCGATCAGGATAATCGCCAGGTCACAGGTGGACGCACCGGTGGCCATGTTGCGGGTGTACTGCTCATGGCCGGGGGTGTCGGCGATGATGAACTTGCGCTTGGCGGTGGAGAAGTAGCGGTAGGCAACATCGATGGTGATGCCCTGCTCACGCTCGGCCTGCAGGCCGTCGACCAGCAAGGCCAGGTCGATGTCATCGCCGGTGGTGCCGGACTTCTTCGAATCGCGGGTGATGGCTTCCAGGTGATCTTCGTAGATCATCTTGGAGTCGTGCAGCAGGCGCCCGATCAGGGTGCTCTTGCCGTCGTCGACGTTGCCGCAGGTCAGGAAGCGCAACATCTCTTTGCGCTCGTGCTGGCCCAGGTAGGCGAGGATGTCCTCGCTGATCAAATCAGATTGATGCGACATGACAGCCCCTTAGAAATAGCCTTGACGTTTTTTATCTTCCATGGAGCCTGCGCCATCGTGGTCGATGACCCGGCCCTGGCGCTCGGAAGTTCGCGTCAGGAGCATTTCCTGAATGATGTCCGTCAGCGTCTCGGCTTCGGACTCCACCGCGCCCGTCAACGGGTAGCAGCCAAGGGTACGGAAACGGACTTTCTTTTTGACGATGCGGGCTTTGTCTTCGTCGGACAGGTGTTCGAGGATGCGGTCGTCGTCGATCATGATCAACGTGCCGTTCTTCTCGATCACTTCGCGCTCGGCGGCGAAGTACAGCGGCACGATCGGGATGCCTTCCAGGTAGATGTACTGCCAGATATCCAACTCAGTCCAGTTGGACAACGGGAACACGCGAATCGACTCGCCCTTGTTGACGTTGCCGTTGTAAACGTTCCACAGCTCCGGACGTTGGTTCTTCGGGTCCCAGCGGTGCTTGCTGTCGCGGAACGAGTACACGCGCTCTTTGGCACGGGACTTCTCTTCATCGCGACGGGCGCCGCCGAACGCTGCATCGAAACCATGCTTGTCCAGGGCTTGCTTGAGGCCCTCGGTCTTCATGATATCGGTGTGCTTGGCGCTGCCGTGGGTGAAGGGGTTGATACCCTGCGCCACGCCATCCGGGTTGACGTGAGTGATCAGGTCCAGGCCAAGCTCTTCGACCATTTTGTCGCGGAACTTGTACATTTCC
The DNA here is from genome assembly GCF_002916705.1 of Pseudomonas sp. GZJR-8. NCBI lineage: Bacteria > Pseudomonadati > Pseudomonadota > Gammaproteobacteria > Pseudomonadales > Pseudomonadaceae > Pseudomonas > Pseudomonas sp. GZJR-8. Next base: position 220,043 of record NZ_JXSI01000007.1, read on the forward strand.
TGGAATTTCCAGCGCGTGTCGACGTGCATCACTGGGAACGGCAGCTTGCCCGGGAAGAAAGCCTTGCGTGCCAGGTGCAACATCACGGCGGAGTCTTTACCGATCGAGTAGAGCATCACCGGGTTGTCGAACTCGGCGGCGACCTCGCGGATGATGTGGATGCTTTCCGCCTCCAGCTGTTTCAGATGCGTCAGTTTGTCGACCATGGTTACTCACGGAAAAACGATCTTATGGACGGCCAGGCGGGCCGTGTTCGAGCGGGGCATGCTAGCACAGCACCTTCTTCTATTCAGGGCGCCATCTAGATCGAAACGGTATATGAATATACCGGCCAGTTTGGCCGCAAATAGACTCAAGTGTGGGAGGGGGCTTGCTCCCGATAGCAGTGTGTCAGTTAGTACATATTTCAATGATCCATCGCCATCGGGAGCAAGCCCCCTCCCACATTCAGTCGCGCTCTAAGGCTCAGATCGGGTTCGGGCAGTCGATAAATAGATGCTCCAGGGCAAAGCGTCGCGCCAGATAATCGCCCAACGCCTGCACCCCATAGCGCTCGGTGGCGTGATGACCGGCAGCAATGAAGCTGACGTCGTTTTCACGGGCGCTGTGGAAGGTCTGCTCGGATGCCTCGCCGCTCAGGTACAGGTCGACCCCGGCGGCAATCGCCTCGTCGATATAGCCCTGGCCACCTCCGGTGCACCAGCCGACGCGACGGATCATCTGGCTGCCTTCGATCAGTAGCGGTTCGCGCCCCATTGCATCCTGCACACGGCGGGCGAAATCACGCGGTGACAAGGGTTCGGCCAGCGACCCCACCAGGCCGACCACCTTGGGGTTGCTCGGGTCCAACGGGCCTTCGACGGTGATGTCCAGTTGCTTGGCCAGTTGCACGTTATTGCCCACCTCAGGGTGCAGGTCCAATGGCAGGTGATAGGCCAACAGGCTGATGTCGTGCTTGAGCAGGGTTCTCAGGCGGCGCTGCTTCATGCCGGTGATACACGGGCTCTCGCCCTTCCAGAAATAACCATGATGCACCAGCACCAGATCGGCCCCGGCTTCGACGGCGGCGTCCAGCAGCGCCTGGCTTGCGGTCACACCGCTGACGATGCGCATCACCTGCGGGCGGCCCTCGACCTGCAAGCCATTGGGGCAATAATCGGCAATTTTGGCACTGCCAAGGTAGCGGTCGGCTTCCTCAACGAGGGTGGTAAGAGGGACGGCCATAAAAGACTCCTAAATATCCGGTTCGCAGGCATCGCAGCCTCGTATAATGCGCGACATTATGGGCGCTCGCCCGCCCCCTGCAACCTGTCAGGACTTACTTGATGCTCAAGGCACTGCGTTTTTTTGGATGGCCATTGTTGGCTGGCGTGCTGATCGCGATGCTGATTATTCAGCGTTATCCCCAATGGGTGGGCCTGCCTACCCTGGATGTGAACCTGCAACAAGCACCGCAAACCAACACGGTGGTGCAGGGCCCGGTCACCTATGCCGACGCGGTCACCATTGCGGCCCCTGCGGTGGTCAACCTGTACACCACCAAGGTCATCAACAAACCGGCACACCCGCTGTTCGAGGACCCGCAGTTTCGCCGCTACTTCGGTGACAACGGCCCCAAGCAGCGCCGCATGGAGTCGAGCCTGGGTTCCGGGGTAATCATGAGCCCCGAAGGCTACATCCTCACCAATAATCACGTGACTACCGGCGCCGACCAGATCGTGGTCGCCCTGCGTGATGGCCGCGAAACCCTGGCCCGTGTGGTGGGCAGCGACCCGGAAACCGACCTCGCAGTACTGAAAATCGATTTGAAGAACCTGCCATCGATCACCCTCGGTCGCTCCGACGGGTTGCGTGTGGGTGACGTAGCACTGGCGATCGGCAACCCGTTCGGCGTGGGCCAGACAGTCACCATGGGCATCATCAGCGCCACCGGGCGCAACCAGTTGGGCCTTAATAGCTACGAAGATTTCATCCAGACCGACGCAGCCATCAACCCGGGCAATTCCGGCGGTGCGCTGGTGGATGCCAATGGCAACCTGACCGGCATCAACACGGCGATTTTCTCCAAGTCCGGCGGCTCCCAAGGCATCGGTTTTGCGATCCCGGTGAAGCTGGCGATGGAAGTGATGAAGTCGATCATCGAACACGGCCAGGTCATTCGCGGCTGGCTGGGCATCGAAGTGCAACCCTTGACCAAGGAACTGGCCGAGTCGTTTGGCCTGACCGGACGCCCAGGCATCGTGGTCGCCGGGATCTTCCGCGATGGCCCGGCACAGAAAGCCGGCCTGGAGTTGGGCGATGTAATCCTCAGCATCGACGGTGCACCGGCCGGTGATGGCCGCAAGTCGATGAACCAGGTAGCGCGAATCAAACCGACCGACAAGGTGGCGATCCTGGTCATGCGTAACGGCAAGGAGATCAAGCTCTCGGCGGAAATCGGCCTGCGTCCGCCACCGGCGACCGCACCGATAAAAGAAGAGCAGTAGCCGATACGCCCAAGTGCCCGTCCGCGGGCACATGCAAGGCCACTTTTGCGGCGACTCATTCTCATTGGGCATGTTATATTGTTTCAATATCGCTATTGGAACGCTCTATCATGCCGTCTCGAAAGTTTGTGCCCTTGGCCGGCCTGGCCTTGGGTTTGCTGCTCGACCCTGCCTACGCCGAAGAAAACACCCTGGAACTGGACACCATCAGCGTAACCTCCGAGGCGTATGAGTCCGCCATCGGCCCGGTCCAAGGCTATCGCGCCACCCGCTCTGCCAGTGCCACCAAAACGGATACCGCCCTTCGCGACATACCGCAATCGATCAGCGTGATCCCCGCCACGGTGCTCAAGGACCTGGGCAGTACCAGCGTGGAGCGCGCCCTGGAATTTGCCGGCGGCGTATCCAAGCAAAACAACTTCGGTGGCCTGACCCTCTACGAATACAGCGTGCGCGGCTTCACCACGTCTGAGTTCTACCAGGACGGTTTCAGCGCCAACCGCGGTTACCCCAGTACGCCGGACGCGGCAAATATCGAACGCATTGAAGTTCTCAAAGGCCCCGCCGCCAGCTTGTATGGGCGTGGCGATCCTGGCGGCACGGTGAACATCGTCACCAAGAAACCCCAGCCCGAAGCGTTCACCACCTTGCAAACCAGTGCTGGTAGTTGGGACCGCTACCGCACTGCGCTGGATGTGAATACGCCGTTGGACAGCGAGGGGCGCGTCTTGTCACGGGTGAACCTGGCGGTTGAAGACAAGCACAGTTTCCGCGATCACGTGGACGCTAAACGAGTGTTCGTCGCGCCGTCGTTCAGTTGGCAGTTGACCCCGGACACTCAGTTGCTGGTCGAAAGCGAATTCGTGCGCCACAGCTCCACCTTCGACCGGGGCATCGTCGCCGATACTGGCATGTCCCATTCCACCTTTCTCGGCGAGCCCAACGACGGCAATATTCGCAACCACAACAACCGCATCCAGGCCGCGTTGGAACACCACCTCAACGACGCCTGGAAGCTGCGCCTGGCCAGCCACTACAAGCAGGGCAGCCTGTGGGGCGATGCGTCGGAAAGCCGTGCGCTGAATGGAGATGGTCACACCGTCAACCGTCGCTACCGTGAACGCTCGACCGGTTGGCATGACAGCATCACCCAGCTGGAACTGCGCGGGCTGTTCGATATCGGCAGCTGGCAGCATGAACTGCTGATCGGCACCGAATACGAGGACTACCGCAAAAAGGAGCGTGTGACGGCGATTGGCGGTGACTACCCTATCGACATCTATAAACCGGTCTACGGCCAGGCCAAACCCAATGGCGCACGCTCCGGCACCGACTTCTTCGAACAGACCAAAAGCCACGCGCTGAACCTGCAAGACCAGATCATCTTCACCGACCGCCTGCGAGGCATGATCGGTGCGCGCTTCGAGCACTTCGAACAGAGCACCGAGAACTTCGCCCGCAACCACGCCAAAAACCGCCAGACCCACGACGCCCTGACCCAACGCGCCGGCCTGCTCTATCAGCTGACACCGCAAGTCGGGGTATTTGCCAACGCATCCACCTCGTTCAAGCCGAACAGCGGCCTGGATGCCGGCGGCAAATCCTTCAAGCCAGAAGAAGGCGTGGGCTATGAGGTGGGTATCAAGAGCGAGCTGTTTGACGAGCGCCTCAGCGCGACGCTCGCGGCCTTCCATATCGAAAAGGAAAACGTCCTCACCCTGGACCCGGCGACCAACACCGACCGCGCCATTGGCAAGGCGCGCAGCCAGGGGTTTGACCTGCAAGTGACCGGGCAAGTGACCGACGCCATACGCGTGATTGGCGCCCTGGCCTACATCGACGCCGAAGTGACCAAGGGCGACAAAGCCATCCCCACGGGCAGTCGCATTCTCGGGGTCGCCAAGCGCAGCGGCAGTCTGTTGGGCGTTTATGAATTCCAGGATGGGGCGTTGCGCGGTTCAGACCTGGGGGCGGCGTTTACTTATGTGGGTGACCGTTCCGGCGAGGCGGGCACAGGCTTCGAACTGCCGGCCTACCACACCGTGGATTTACTGGCCCACTACAAGGCCACGAAGAATGTCACCGTGGGGCTGAACCTGAATAACCTGTTCGATGAGAAGTACTACGAGCGCTCCTACAGCCGCTATTGGACCAACCCCGGTGAACCGCGCAACCTCACCGTCAGCCTGACCCTCAATCTCTGACGAGCATGGAACTGAATGTGGGAGGGGGCTTGCTCCCGATAGCAGAGTATCAGGCAGTATATCTGTCACTGATCCACCGCCATCGGGAGCAAGCCCCCTCCCACATTTGAGTCACCGCAAGGCTTGACTACAAGGCAACGGGCGCTCGTTCGCACAGGGTATTGAGCGCCGCCGCCCATTGCGGGTCATCATTCAAGCACGGCACCAACACCAACTCCTCGCCCCCCGCCTCGCGGAACTGCTCCCGCCCGCGATCACCAATTTCTTCCAGGGTCTCGATGCAGTCGGCGACAAACGCCGGGCACATCACCAGCAGCTTCTTCACGCCCTGCTGGGCCAGCGCCTCCAGGCGGGCCTCGGTGTAGGGCTCGATCCACTTGGCCCGGCCAAGGCGCGATTGAAACGCCACCGACCACTTGCCATCGGGCAAACCGGCACGCGCGGCAAAATCCCGGGCGACGCTGAAGCATTGGGCGCGATAGCAGGTGGCGAGCACCTCTGGCGATGCGTTCTTGCAGCAGTCGGCATCCTTGAAGCAATGCCCGCCGGTAGGGTCGAGCTTTTTCAGATGGCGCTCGGGCAGACCATGGAAACTGAGCAGCAAGTGATCGAAATCCTGCTCCAGGTAAGTGCGTGCGCTGGTTACCAGAGCATCGAGGTACTCGGGCTGGTCGTAAAAAGGCTGCAGGATCGAAAACTGGATAGCGAGTTTCTTGTCGCGCACCACGCGCCTGGCTTCTTCTATCACCGTGGTCACGGTGCTGTCGGCAAATTGCGGATACAGCGGCGCCAGTGTCACCTTGCCGATACCCTGGGCGGCCAGCCGTGTCAGGGCGGTTTCCAGCGACGGCTCGCCATAACGCATTGCCAGTTCCACAGGGCCCTGGGTCCACTGCGCAGTCATCTGCTGTTGCAGACGACGGCTCAAGACCACCAACGGCGAGCCCTCATCCCACCAGATCGACGCATAAGCATGGGCAGACTGCTCAGGGCGCTTGATCAGGATCAGCGACACCAGCAAACGCCGCACCGGCCATGGCAGGTCGATCACATAAGGGTCCATCAGGAACTGATTGAGGTAGCTGCGCACATCAGCCACCGAAGTGGACTTTGGCGAACCCAGGTTGACCAGTAACAACGCGTGATCGGTCATGCAACATCCTATCTTTAGAGGCGGCTGGACAGGTCGTCCAGAGCCGCACGCAACTCAGTGAACTGGAAAGTGAAACCCGCCGCCAGCAGCCGTTCAGGCAAGGCCTTCTGCCCGCCCAGCAACAAACCAGACAATTCGCCCAACCCAACCTTCAGTGCAAACGCCGGCATCGGCATGAACGCCGGGCGGTGCAACACCTGGCCGAGGGTCTTGGCAAACTCGCGATTACGCACCGGGTGTGGCGCGCAAGCATTATAAGGACCGCTGGCGTCAGTCTTGTGCAGAAGAAAATCAATCAGGGCGATTTGATCCTTGATATGCACCCATGGCATCCACTGCCGACCGTTACCGATCGGCCCGCCCAGCGCCAGTTTGAAGGGCAGCAACAGGCGCGACAAAAAGCCGCCCTGCGCCGACAGCACCAGGCCGGTGCGCACCAGCACCACGCGAACGCCCAGGGCTTCGGCACGTTGGGCGGTTTCTTCCCAGGCAATACACAACTGGCTGGGAAAATCGTCCAGCACCGGCCCGCTGGCTTCGGTCAATTCGCGCTCGCCGCCGTCGCCATACCAGCCCACGGCGGAGCCGGAGATCAGTACCGCCGGTTTCTGCTCCAGGCTGTCGATCCAGGCCAGCAGGGTTTCGGTGAGGTTGATGCGGCTGCTCCACAGCAATGCCTTGCGCTTGTGGGTCCAGGGCCGGTCAGCGATGGGTGCACCCGCAAGGTTGACCACCGCGTCCACCGCGCCAATCACCTCTTGCAGGCGAGCCACCCCAAGCACCTGTGCGCCGCAGACCCTGGCGACCGTTTCCGGTTGCCGGCTCCACACCGTCAGGCGATGACCCTGGGCGAGCCAGTGTTGGCAAAGTTGACGGCCAATCAGGCCGGTACCGCCGGTCAGCAAAATATGCATGGGACTCTCCTCATGTAACGTTCGCCGCCGCTCACTGGTCTATTTTATAAGCAGGGATCAATTTGATAATCGAGCGTGACGCGCGTTCAAGCCTGAGCTTAACCATAGGTCACGCCACACAATCAGGCACGCCAAAACTTATACCAAAAAACAATATTGTACAGCTATTGGTGTCGGCGTAGTCTGTACCCAACGGTAAAACGAGGCCTCCCATGACTGTCCCCATCGCGATCATCGGCACCGGCATAGCCGGTCTCTCCGCCGCCCGAGCGTTGAAAGACGCGGGCCACACCGTACAACTCTTCGATAAAAGCCGCGGCAGCGGTGGCCGCATGTCCAGCAAGCGCAGCGATGCCGGCGCGCTGGACATGGGCGCGCAATACTTCACCGCCCGCGACCGGCGCTTCGTCAACGAAGTGCAGCGCTGGCAAAGCAATGGCTGGGCCGAACAGTGGAAGCCCCAGCTGTACAACTTCAAGTCCGGCCAACTGACGCCTTCCCCCGATGAACAGATCCGCTGGGTCGGTACACCGCGCATGAGCGCGATCACCCGCGCACTGCTCGATGACCTGCCGGTGGAGTTCGGTTGCCGCATCACCGAGGTGTTCCAGGGCACACAGCACTGGAACCTGCTCGACGCCGACGGTGAGAGTCACGGCCCCTTCAGCCATGTGATCATCGCCACACCGGCCCCTCAGGCCACTGCCCTGCTGGCCGCTGCCCCCAAGCTGGCAAGTGCCGCCGCCGGGGTGAAAATGGACCCGACCTGGGCCATTGCGCTGGCCTTCGACAAGCCCCTGGATACACCGATGGAGGGCTGCTTCGTGCAAGACAGCCCCCTTGACTGGCTGGCGCGCAACCGCAGCAAACCCGGGCGCGACACCACCCTCGACACCTGGGTGCTGCACGCCACCAGCGCCTGGAGCAAGGCGCACCTGGACCTGCCCAAGGAAGCGGTAATCGAGCACTTGCACGGCGCCTTCGCCGAACTGCTGCACAGCGCCATGCCCGCGCCGTCATTCAGCCTGGCACACCGCTGGCTCTACGCTCGCCCGTCGGGCAGCCATGAGTTCGGCGTACTGGCCGATGCCGACCTGGGCCTGTTCGTCTGCGGCGACTGGTGCCTCTCGGGCCGGGTGGAAGGCGCCTGGCTCAGTGGCCAGGAAGCGGCACGACGCTTGATCGCACACCTGCAATGAACCGCCTCAACCCCAGCAAGCTGCTGCTGTCGAAATGGACGGCAGCACAGCCACGCAACAAGGAAAAACACTTTTTGGTCACCGAGTTGTTTCGTGATGACGAAGGCACGGTGCTGGAAATCGAGCTGCAAGCGGTGCTGACCCACCGTGCCGAACGCCTGCCATGGCAGACCCTGCAAAACGCCGAGTGCTGGAAAATCGGCTGGAAGTAACGCTGCAAAAAACCTATACAAACTATTTGACTTGTACAACATCGAATCTATGATGAGACGTAGTTGTACAAACTTTATAAGTTGTACAGGATTATTGCAGAGGTTTTGGGTATGTCGAGTAGTACAAAACCGAAGATCGCCATCAGCGCCTGCCTCCTTGGCGAGAACGTGCGCTTTAACGGTGGGCATAAACAGTCGCTGCTGTGCACCCAGACACTCAGCGACTACTTCGACTTCGTGCCGTTGTGCCCGGAAGTTGCCATCGGCATGGGCATCCCCCGCGAGCCAATCCGGCTGGTAGGCGACCCTGCGCAGCCGCAAGCCGTTGGCACGGTAAACCGTGAACTCAACGTCACGCAGCCACTGCACGACTACGGCCAGCAAATGGCCCAGGCACACACCGACCTGTGCGGTTATATCTTCATGCAGAAGTCGCCATCGTGCGGCCTGGAGCGGGTCAAGGTGTACCGCGCCAACGGCACGCCCGTTGACGGTGGCGGCCGCGGCATTTACGCCCAGGCGTTTTGTGCGCGCCACCCTAACCTGCCGGTAGAAGAAGACGGCCGGCTGAACGACCCTGTGTTGCGGGAAAATTTCCTGACCCGCGTATTCGTGTATGCCAGCTGGCAACAACTGCTGGCCGAGGGGCTCACCCGCCACGGCCTGCTGACGTTTCACTCGCGCTACAAGTACCTGCTGATGGCCCACAGCCCGGCGCATTACAAAAGCCTGGGCCATTTGCTCGGCAGCATGGGCAAGGACGTCGATCTCCAGGCTCTGGCCCACGGCTACTTCGGCGAGCTGATGACGGGCCTGAAGAAGTGCGCCACCCGCGGCACACACAGCAATGTGCTGCAACACATCAGCGGCTACCTCAAGCAGGTCATCAGCGCCGATGACAAACAGGAAATGCAAACCGTGATCGGCCAGTACCGTCAAGGCATCGTGCCGCTGGTAGTGCCACTCACCCTGCTCAAGCATCACTTTCGCCAACATCCGGACCGTTACATCGCGCAGCAGGCCTACCTGCAACCGCACCCGGAAAACCTCAGCCTGCGTAATGCGATATAACCCATGAAAGCTGCCCTGCTTGACGAACCCGGCGAAGACATTGCCCTGGCCATTGAAAACGGCTGGTTGCCAATCCGCGAAGTGGCGCGCCAGACCGGCGTCAACGCCGTGACCCTGCGCGCCTGGGAGCGCCGCTACGGCCTCATCGTGCCCCAGCGCACGCCCAAGGGGCACCGGCTGTTCAGTGCCGAACATGTACAACGCATCCACGCCATCCTCACCTGGCTCAATCGAGGCGTGCCGGTCAGTCAGGTCAAAGGCTTGATCGATTCAGCCCAGGCCAGCCCCGCGCCCATGGAAAACGAGTGGCACGCCCTGCGCCAGCATTTGGTGGATGCCATCAGCGAACTGGCCGAACGCCGGGTCGATGACGCCTTCAACCAGGCCATGGCGCTCTACCCGCCACGCACCTTGTGCGAGCAATTGATGCTGCCGCTGCTCAAGGAGCTGGAACAACGGTGGCAGGGCCAGTTCGGCGCGCAGATGGAGCGGGCGTTTTTCCTGTCGTGGCTGCGCAGCAAGTTCGGCGCGCGGATTTATCACAACAATCGCCAACTCCACGGCGCGCCGCTGCTGCTGGTCAACCATTCCGACTTACCGCTGGAACCGCACCTGTGGCTCAGCGCATGGCTGGCGAGCAGCGCCGACTGCCCGGTGGAAGTATTCGATTGGCCGCTGCCTGCCGGCGAACTGGCCCTGGCGGTGGAACACCTGCAACCACGCGCCGTGCTGTTGTATTCGAGCAAGACCCTCCATTTGTCGACACTGACAAAACTATTGGGCGACGTCAGTTGCCCAATAGTGATTGCCGGCCCGACGGTGCGCATTCACAACGCCGAGTTGTCCGTACTCACCCGCGACATCCCTGAGTTGTTCATGGCGCAAGACCCGTTGTCGGCCCACCAATTATTGATCCAGCGTGGAATCGTCTAAATGCATCTGATCTGGCTGCGCACCGACTTGCGCCTGCACGACAACACGGCCCTTGCTGCTGCGTGCCAGCGTGGCCCCGTCGCGGCCATTTACCTGATCACTCCCCAGCAGTGGCTGGCCCACGATGACGCGCCGTGCAAAATCGATTTCTGGCTGCGCAACCTGCAGCACTTGAGCCAGGCGCTGGGCGAACTGAACATCCCTTTATTGATCCGCTACGCCGCGACCTGGGACCAGGCGCCCGCTGCACTGAGCGAGCTGTGCCGGGAACTGTCGGTGGAGTCTGTGCATGTCAACGAGGAATACGGCATCCACGAGAGCCAGCGTGATGCTGGCGTGGCAGAGACGCTGCAAACGCAGGGAATCACGTTTCACAGCTACCTGGACCAACTGTTTTTCCAACCCGGTAGCGTACTGACCAAGACCGGCACCTATTTCCAAGTGTTCAGCCAGTTTCGCAAGGTTTGCTACAACCGCCTGCACAGCGCCCTGCCGCGCCAGGTGGCAACGCCGAAAGCTCAGGCCAGGCTCGACGTGAGAAGCGATCCGGTGCCGACCACGGTCGACGGTTTCGAGTCGCCCAGCGAAACTTTGCGCGCCCTGTGGCCAGCCGGTGAAGACGAGGCGCGCCGCCGCCTCGACGCCTTCACCGACGAGCAGATCAGCTATTACAAGGACGAGCGCGACTTCCCAGCCAAACCCGGTACCAGCCAGCTTTCGGCCTACCTCGCCGCCGGTGTGGTTTCGCCGCGCCAGTGCTTGCACGCTGCGCTGCAAACCAATCAGGGCGAGTTCGAAAGCGGCGACATCGGCGCCATCACCTGGATCAACGAGCTGCTATGGCGCGAGTTCTATAAACACATTCTGGTCGGCTACCCACGGGTGTCCCGCCACCGCGCCTTTCGCCCGGAAACCGAAGCGCTGGCGTGGCGCAATGCCCCCGAAGACCTCGCGGCCTGGCAACAGGCGCGCACGGGTTTGCCGATCATCGACGCGGCCATGCGCCAATTGCTGGAAACCGGCTGGATGCACAACCGCGTACGCATGGTGGTGGCGATGTTCCTGACCAAGAACCTGCTGATCGACTGGCGCGAAGGCGAGCGCTTTTTTATGCGCCACCTGATCGACGGCGACCTGGCGGCCAATAATGGCGGTTGGCAGTGGAGCTCATCGACCGGTACCGACTCGGCACCGTACTTCCGGATTTTCAGCCCGTTGAGCCAATCGGAAAAATTCGACGGCGACGGCATTTTCATCAAGCGCTGGCTGCCGGAACTGGCCACGCTGAATAAAAAAGAAGTGCATAACCCGGCAGCGGCTGGCGGTTTGTTTGGCGTGGCGGATTACCCCTGCGCCATCGTCGACCTCAAAGCCTCTCGGGAACGCGCATTGGCTGCCTTTCGCCGCCTGCCTTCACGTCAGGAGATGGCCGATCATGAGTGACTTCCTGCGCCGCTTCGCCGAAGCCTTCACTACGCTGGACAAGCACAACCTGCACCTGCTTGGCAGTTTGTACAGTGATGACATTGTATTTGCCGACCCGCTGCATGAAGTCCATGGGCTGCCCGAACTGCAGCGTTATTTCGCTCAGCTATACAGCAACGTCAGCCAACTGGATTTCGAGTTTCAGGGTATCGACCAGACGGCCGAAGGCGAAGGCTACCTGCGCTGGATCATGAGTTTTCGTCATCCGCGCCTGGCCGCAGGCAAGATGATCCGGGTAGAGGGCTGTTCCCACTTGATGTGGCGCGACAAGGTCTACCGGCATCGCGATTACTTCGATGCGGGCGCACTGCTTTATGAACATGTGCCGATTCTCGGCCGCGTCATCAGTTGGCTGAAAAGGAGAATGGGATGAGCCTTGCATCGCCCCGCCGTTATTGGCTAACCGGCGCCAGCAGTGGCATCGGCGCCGCATTGGCCGTAGAGCTGCTCAACAGTGGCGCCCATGTGGCCCTCAGTTCCCGCACCAAAGGCCCGCTGGAAGCACTCGCCCATCGTTATCCAGGGCAAGTGCTGGTGGTGGCCGGCGACCTGACCGACAGCCAGACCGTGCGCGAGATCGGTGAACACATCGCCCAGGTCTGGGGTGAGTTGGACACGGTGATCCTCAATGCCGGCACCTGTGAATATGTCGACGCCCGGCAATTTGACGCTTCGATCATCGAACATGTGGTGCGTACCAATCTGTTGGCCAGCAGTTATTGCATCGAGGCCGCGCTGCCGCTGTTGCGCGCGGGGCGTACCCCGCATCTGGTGGGCGTGGCCAGCGCGGTGACTTACCTGCCGATGCCACGCGCCGAAGCCTATGGCGCATCCAAGGCCGGCCTGCGTTACCTGTTCGAGTCCCTGCGCATCAGCCTGTCACCGGAAAACATCGACGTCACCGTGATCAGCCCAGGCTTTGTTGACACACCGCTGACCGAACGCAATGACTTCCCGATGCCCCTGAGCTGGTCCGCCGACAAGGCGGCGCGGCACATCTTTGCGAAACTGGAGAAACGCCCGCTGGAAATTGCCTTCCCGGCCATGTTCATTGCCACCCTGTGGCCGCTGTCGAAGTTGCCTAACCGCGCGCAATTGATCATCGGCAAGCGCATGTTGCGCAGCCCGCCACCGAAAAAGGACATTCCGTGAAGATCGCCATTGTCGGCAGCGGTATCGCCGGGCTGACCAGCGCCTACCTGCTCAGCCGCCGCCACGACATCACGGTGTTCGAAGCGGGCGACCGCATCGGCGGGCACACGCACACAGTCCACGTTACCGTAGAGGGCGAACGCTATGCCGTGGACACCGGCTTTATTGTGTTCAACGACTGGACCTACCCCAACTTCATCCAGTTGCTGGGCCAGATCGGCGTGACGTTCAAACCCACCGAAATGAGCTTTTCGGTGTGTGACCAAAGCAGCGGGTTCGAGTACAACGGCAACAACCTCAACAGCTTGTTTGCCCAACGCCGCAATATTCTGTCGCCCGGGTTCTGGGGCATGTTGCGCGATATCCTGCGCTTCAACCGCCAAGCGCCTTTGGACCTGCAAGAGCAGCGTATCAGTGCCGAGATGACCCTCGGTGACTACCTCGCAGCCGGCGGTTACGGCCAAAGGTTTATCCGCCACTACATCGTGCCGATGGGGGCTGCGATATGGTCAATGTCCCTTTCGGACATGCTCGGTTTCCCACTGCAATTCTTCGTGCGCTTCTTCAAGAACCACGGCTTGCTGTCGGTCAACAACCGGCCGCAATGGTGCGTGATCGAAGGTGGTTCAAGCAGCTACATCGAACCGCTGACCCGCAGTTTTCGCGAGCGTGTGCGCCTCGGTTGCCCTGTGCATAAAGTGCAACGCACCGACAATGGCGTGGTTATCCACAGCCCGTACGGCAGCGAAACCTTCGACCGGGTGGTATTGGCCTGCCACAGTGATCAGGCCCTGGCATTGCTTGAAGACCCGAGCCAGGCCGAACAAGAGATCCTCGGCGCCCTACCCTACGCCGACAACGACGTAGTGCTGCACACCGACACGCGCTTGCTGCCTGACCGCGAGCTGGCCTGGGCCAGTTGGAATTACCGGTTGACCGGCCACTCGCAGAATCAGGCCGCCGTCACCTACGACATGAACATCCTGCAGGGCATCGACAGCGACACCACGTTTTGTGTCAGCCTCAACCAGACGCAAGTGATCAACCCGTTGAAGATCCTCGCGCGCTACACCTACGCCCATCCGCAGTACAGCCTGGCCGCCGTGGCCGCTCAAGCACGCTGGGAAGAATTGCACGGCACCCGCAACACCTTCTACTGCGGCGCGTACTGGGCCAACGGCTTCCACGAAGACGGCGTGGTCAGTGCCCTGCGCGTGGCCCAGGCGTTCGGGGAAAGCCTGTGAACAGCGCCCTGTACAGCGGCTGGATCGCCCATCGCCGGTTTACACCCAGGGCCCACGCCTTTCGCTACCGCATCGGCCTGCTGTATCTGGACCTCAGCGAACAGGATGCAGTACTCGGGCTTTCACCCCTGGCCGGCACTAGTCGCCTGGCGCCTTTCGGCTTTCGCCAGCAGGACTACCTGCGTGAACTCACGCGCCACGGCATGAGTTTGAGCGATGCCGTGCGCCACGAAGTCGGCAAAGCTCTGGGGCGAACACCCCAGGGCGCTATCTGCCTGCTGACCCAGGCCCGCAGTTGGGGCCTGGCGTTTAACCCGGTGAGTTTCTTCTACTGCTTCGAGGCCGACGGGCAGTTGGCCGCGATTCTGTGTGAAGTGACCAACACGCCATGGCGCGAGCGCTATCACTACGTGCTGCCGGCCCAGCCCCTCGACGCCGATGAGCATCAGCACTTCGCCGTGGCCAAGGGGTTCCATGTGTCGCCCTTCTTACCGCGCGACCTGGAATATCGCATGAGTTTCAGCCCTCCATCTGCCCGGCTCGGCGTGCACATGGCCGACTGGCAGGGCACGCAAAAGGTTTTCGACGCCACCTTGAGCCTGGAAAAACACTCACTCAGCCGCGCAAGCCTGCATCACTATTTGTGGCGTTTCCCCTGGATGACCGCCAAGACCTGCCTGGCAATCTACTGGCAAGCCTTGCGCCTGCTGCTCAAGCGCACACCGATTTTTTCCCACCGGGCCGCCGATGGCGCCTCTCGCACCGCCGTCGGGTACACCAAGGATCGCCGCCATGAAACACCCTAGTTTATCGGTCAAGGCTAACCGCCTGAACGTCAATGGCATGACCGCTGCGCTGTTGCGCAAGGCGGTGCTGCGCCAGCTCAGCCAACTGCGTCACGGCCAGTTGGTGGTGATCGAAGACGGCGAGCGACAAGTGTTCGGCGCACGGGAAGCGCACCTGTTAGGCGAAATTCAGATTCTCGACTCGGCGGTATGGGGCCTGGTGGCCGCCAATGGTTCGATCGGCGCCGGCGAGGCATTTATCCATGGTTACTGGACCAGTCCCGACCTCACCGCCGTGGTCCGGGTGATGGTCAGCAACCTGGAAGTACTCGACGCCATGGAAGGTGGCCTGGCACGCATGGCCCGCCCGTTCACCCAAGGCCTGCACTGGCTCAACCGCAACACACGCAAGGGCTCGCAGAAAAACATCGCCGCCCATTACGACCTGGGCAACGACCTGTTCGAAGAGTTTCTCGACCCGACCATGATGTACTCGGCGGGGCAGTTTTTGACACCCGATGACAGCCTGGAACAAGCGCAACTGAACAAGCTGGAGCGCATCTGCCAGAAACTGGCGCTCAAGCCCAGCGACCATCTGCTGGAAATCGGCACCGGCTGGGGCAGCATGGCGTTGTATGCGGCGCAGCATTACGGCTGCAAGGTCACCACCACGACCCTGTCCAAGGAGCAATTCGCCTACACCGAAAAACGCATCCAGACGCAGGGCCTGCAAGATCAAGTGACCTTGCTGCTCAGCGATTACCGCGACCTCACCGGCGAGTATGACAAGCTGGTGTCGATCGAGATGATCGAAGCGGTGGGCCATCGGTTCCTGCCGACCTATTTCAAACAATGTGCGCACTTGCTCAAGCCCAACGGCCTGATGCTGCTGCAAGCCATCACCATTCGCGAACAGCGCTTTGAGCAGGCCAAGCGCAGCGTCGACTTCATCCAGCGCTACATTTTCCCCGGTGGCGCCCTGCCCTGTGTACAGAACATGCTGCACATCGTCAGCCGCGACACCGACATGAACCTGCTGCACATGGAGGAATTCGGCCTGCACTACGCCCGTACCCTGCGCCTGTGGCATGAAAACTTCCGCCGCGCCCATGGCCGTCTCATGGAATTGGGCTACGACGAATATTTCCTGCGTTTGTGGGAGTTCTACCTGTGCTATTGCGAAGGCGGGTTTATGGAACGCACCATTGGTACCGCACAACTGCTGCTGGCCAAACCCGCGGCGATCAACCCGCCATTGCTTGGGCGCTTCAGTGCTTAAAACCCTGGCCAATGCCGCGCTGTTCCAATGCGGCTGGTTTGCCTGCGTACTCGGCGGCGACAGCCCATGGCTGCTGGTGGGTTTGGCGGCACTGGGCGTGCATCTGCTGTGGATAAGTTCGCCGGCGGATGACGGCCTGCTCGTGCTCAACGTGACACTGGCGGGCACACTGCTGGACACGCTGTTGCGCACCCTGGGCGTTTTCCACTTCAGCGAGCCCGGGCCGTTGATTCCATTCTGGTTGATCGTACTGTGGGCGCTGCTGGCCACGACCCTGCGCCATTGCCTGGCCTGGAGTGCACGGCCCTGGTGGCTGGCCGGCCTGTTGGGCGCAGTGGGTGGGCCTTTGTCTTATTACGCCGGCAGCCAATTGGCCGGTGTGGGTTTTGGCTACGGCACGGCAGCCACTCTGACCGGTCTGACGCTGCTATGGGCCATGCTGTTTCCCTTGCTGCACGGGCTCGCGCGCAAGCTCGAACACTGACGCTTGTCCGAGCATTCATACACGCTTAACGCACTTGCCTTACACTGCGCGGCTATGACCAACATCCCCCATATCCAAATCACTGAACCGGCCGTCACCTGCTCGACGTGCGCGGCCTGCTGCTGTCAGCTGGAAGTCATGCTGATCACCGACACCGGCGTGCCGCAGCGCTTTATCGATACCGATGAGTGGGGCGGCGAAGTGATGCTGCGCCTGGACGACGGCTGGTGCGCCGCGCTGGACCGGGACACGATGATGTGCACGATTTACGCGCTTCGACCGCTGATTTGCCGGGAGTTTGAGATGGGTGCGCCGGAGTGTCTTGAAGAGCGGGAAGGCATCGCGACGGTCTACCGCTGATCCTGCGATGAGCAAAGATCTAAATGTGGGAGCAGGCTTGCTCGCGAAGGCGGTGGGTCAGTCTATGCATGTGCTAGCTGATACACCGCTTTCGCGAGCAAGCCCGCTCCCACAGGGGGGCTTCGTTGTTGTTGAATTACAACGGCATGGTGTAGTGCAACGAGTAGCTCTCTACCCCATCGTTATTGCTGCTGATGCCGGCGTTGGAATAGTGCGTGGCGCGAATGCCCACTTCATGCCCACCGGTAAACCGCAGGCCGAAACCCAGGCGGTCCTCGAACTGAAAAGCTTGGCCGATGTTGTTGTCTTCCAGCCGGGTGCGGGAGAACACCGCCACGCCGATACCGGCTTCGATGTAGGGCTTGACTGACTGGCCGGCAAACTCATACACAAACACCGGCGAGAACGACAGGCTGCTGGCACCTGCACGGTCATCACCTTCCCAATACGTGTAGGCGCCGCTCCAGTAGCCGGTCAGACGGCCAACATCGCTTTGCATCCAGCTTTTATCCCAATCCGAAGTCAGGCCCAGTCGATAGGTCAACGTCGAATCACTGGTACTCCCCAACCCGAACTCCAGGCCGGCGGCCTGGGCTGAAACAGAGTGTCCCAACACAGCGGCCGCAATCGCAGCCAAACAGAACAAGCGCTTCATAAGAAACATCCTTCCGAACGAAGTTATATAGTTTTAAACAGGCTAACTGGCTATAGAAGCTGACGTAGAGCCGGAAGTTCAGCTTTTATCAGCACTATTTCACGAAATTTTCACGAGCCAAAGCTTCGCACAACTCCGGGATGTTTCCAAAGTGTCGGTAGGATATTTCTTAGGTGAGTCAGATCGCCGCTGGTCCAGAACTGTGCAGTGTCGGGATTGCCAGCTGCCAGCAGGTCGCGCCCATCCAGCAAGCGCTTGAGCTGGCGCGCCACGGCGGCGCCGGTGTCGATCAGGATAATGCTGGGGGGCAGCATCTGCGCCAGGAGCGGCTTGAGGAAGGGATAGTGGGTGCAACCCAGGATGATGGTGTCGCAACCGGCGCTGAGCAGTGGCTCGATATAGCCCTGCAACAGTATGTGCAAAGCCGGGCTGTTCAGGTCGCCGGCTTCAATCAGCTCCACCAGGCCCGGACAGGGTTGGGTCACCACTCGTACATCAGTGGCGAAGCGGTCGAGCAAGGCCGCGAATTTGGCGCTTTGCAGCGTGCCGGTGGTGGCGAGCACACCCACCACGCCGCTGCGGGTAGCGGCAGCAGCGGGCTTGACCGCAGGCTCCATGCCGACCAAGGGCCAATCTGGGTAGTCCTGGCGCAAATCGGCAACGGCGGCGACCGTTGCGGTGTTACACGCGATCACAAATGCCTTGGCGCCGCGCTCGCGGAAAAACTCGGCGACGGTTCGAGAACGCTCAAGGATGAAAGTGGGCGTTTTCTCACCATAGGGGATATGCCCGCAGTCGGCCACATACAGCAGCGATTCATGGGGCAATAACTGCTGGATTTCTTCCAGCACCGTCAGGCCGCCGACGCCGGAGTCGAACACACCGATGGGCGCGCCCTTAACCATGCAGGGTTCCACACACGCTGCAACCCGGGTCGCGCTTGACGCGCAATTCGCGAAAACGCGTGGTCAAGGCGTCGATCAGCAACAGGCGACCCACCAGCGGCTCACCGAAACCTGCCAACAGCTTCAAGGCTTCCAGCGCTTGCAGGCTACCGACCAGCCCCACCAACGGCCCGACCACACCTGCTTCGCTGCAGGTCAGTTCGGTGTCGCTGCCGTGCCCGTATAAACAGTGATAGCACGGGCTGTCGGCGCGACGCGGGTCGAACACCGACAATTGCCCCTCAAGGCGAATGGCCGCGCCACTGATCAATGGCTTGCCCACCACGACGCAGGCCGCATTCACCGCTTCGCGGGTAGAGAAGTTGTCGCTGCAATCGAGCACCACATCCACCGCGCCGATTGCAGAGACCAGCGAGTCAGCATCCAGCGCCACGCGATGGGCGGTCAGGGTGATTTCAGGGTTGATCGCGCTCAGCCGACGCATGGCCGAATCTACCTTGGTCTGCCCTACGCTGTGGGTGTCATGGATGATCTGACGTTGCAGGTTGGTCAAATCGACCGTGTCAAAATCCGCCAGGTGCAGCTCACCTACACCGGCAGCGGCGAGGTAGAGCGCAACCGGAGCGCCCAGGCCACCGAGGCCGACGATCAACGCGCGGCTCTGTTTCAGGCGCAACTGCCCTTCGATGTCGACATGCTGCAACAGAATCTGCCGGCTATAACGCAACAGCTCCTGATCGGTCAGCACGGTCGGTGCCCCAGGGTGATACGTTCGTGACCGCCAAGATCGATACGACTGTGTACGCCTTCAAAACCCTGGCTCAACAACAAGTCACGCACAGCCAAGGCCTGGTCGTAGCCGTGCTCAAGCAACAGCCAGCCGCCAGCATTCAGATAGGCAGGTGATTCATTGATGATCAGGCGCAAATCGTCCAGGCCATCAGGCCCGGCCACCAGGGCGCTCGCCGGCTCAAACCGCACGTCCCCCGCCACCAGGTGCGGATCGTTGTCAGCAATGTAGGGCGGATTACTGATGATCAAGTCGAAGCGATCGCCTTGCAGGGCGCTGAACCAATGGCTGTTCAGCACCGTGGCGTTATTGAGGTGCAGGCGCTGGCGGTTGCGCTCGGCCAGGGCCACCGCTTCGAGCACGCGATCAACGGCGGTGACTTGCCAGGCCGGGCGTTCGCTGGCCAACGCCAAGGCAATGGCGCCACTGCCGGTGCCCAGGTCCAAGACTTTGGCCAGGGTAGCAGGCAGCAGTTCCAGAGCGGCTTCCACCAGCAATTCGGTTTCCGGACGCGGAATCAGCGTGTGCGGCGCGACTTCCAGATCCAGCTTCCAGAAGCCTTGCTGGCCGAGGATATAGGCCACCGGCTCGCCGCTGCGGCGGCGCTGCAGGTAGTCGGCAAAGGTCAGGGCGTCTTCGCTGCTGACGATCTTTTCCGGCCAGGTGTGCAGGTAGCTGCGGGACTTGCCCAGGGCGGCGGCCAGCAGCAGTTCCACATCCAGGCGCGCGGTGGGCGAATCGGGCAGGTCGGCCGCGCGCAGCAGGCTGGCTATGATGGTCATTTATTCACCTATCGCGGCCAGTTGATCCGCCTGATATTCGGCGAGCAACGGCTCGATCACCGCATCCACGCCGCCAGCGAGAATCTCGTCCAGGGAATAAAGGGTGAGATTGACCCGATGGTCGGTCACCCGGCCTTGGGCAAAGTTGTAAGTTCGGATGCGCTCGGAGCGATCGCCCGAGCCCACCAGCAGCTTACGCTCGCTGGCAATCGCGTTGGCGGCGGCGCTGGTTTGCTGGTCGTTCAATTTGGCCGACAGCCAGGACATGGCCCGCGCCCGGTTCTTGTGCTGGGAACGTTCTTCCTGGCATTCCACCACGATGCCCGACGGCAAGTGGGTAATCCGAATCGCCGAGTCGGTCTTGTTGACGTGCTGGCCACCGGCGCCCGACGAGCGGTAGGTGTCAACACGCAAGTCCGCGGGGTTGATCTCGATGGCTTCCTGCTCGTCCGGCTCAGGCAACACCGCCACGGTGCACGCCGAGGTATGGATACGGCCCTGGGACTCAGTCGCAGGGACACGCTGCACACGGTGGGCGCCGGATTCGAACTTCAGCTTGCCGTAGACGTTGTCACCTTCTACCCGAGCAATGACTTCTTTATAGCCACCGTGTTCACCTTCGTTCTCGGACAGGATCTCGACCCGCCAGCCGCGTCGTTCGGCGTAGCGCGAATACATGCGGAACAGGTCGCCGGAGAAAATCGCCGCCTCGTCGCCACCGGTACCGGCGCGGATCTCCAAGAACACGTTACGGCCGTCATTAGGGTCCTTGGGCAGCAACATGCGTTGCAGGTCGCCTTCCAGTTCGGCAAGTTTTTCCTTGGCCTCGCGGACTTCTTCCACGGCCATTTCACGCATGTCCGGGTCATTGTCCTTGAGCAGCGCCTGAGCGCCTTCGAGGTCAGCCTGCACTTTGGTGAGATGTTTGTAGGTGGCTACAATCGGCTCAACTTCGGCGTACTCCTTGGAATAAGCGCGAAACTTGGCCTGATCAGAAATGACCTCGCCGTCGCCGAGCAAGGCGGTCAGTTCTTCGAAACGGTCCTGGAGCACGTCCAGTTTATTGAGCAGTGACGCTTTCATTGCGGTTTTTTATCCGAAGAGCTGTCTGACGCGCCCTCACCGAGGGCAAAGAGTTCCTGAGCCATGGCCAGCGCATCGAGGCGGCCTTCGGCGGTAAGCTTTTTCAACTGGACGCTGGGTGCATGGAGCAGTTTGTTGGTCAGGCCACGGGCCAATTGCATCAGCACCTCTTCGGCGCTGCTGCCGTTGGCGAGCAGACGCTGGGCCTTGAGCAACTCTTCATCACGCAGGCGTTCGCCCTGCTGACGATACGCCTTGAGCACATCCACCGCCGCCAATTCACGCAGGCGCACCATGAAATCTTCAGCACCGGTGCTGACCATCTCCTCGGCGGCCTGGGCGGCCCCCTGGCGGCTCTTGAGGTTCTCGGCGACCACTTCATGCAGATCGTCGACGCTATAGAGGTAAACGTCGTCCAACTCGCCGACTTCGGGTTCGATATCCCGGGGAACGGCGATATCCACCATGAAGATCGGCTTGTGCTTGCGCAGTTTCAACGCGCTCTCGACCGCACCTTTGCCGAGGATCGGCAACTGACTGGCGGTGGAGCTGATAACGATATCACTGCGTACCAGTTCAGCCGGGATGTCTGACAACAGCACGGCATGGGCCCCGAACTGTTCAGCGAGGATACTCGCCCGTTCGAGCGTGCGGTTGGCGACAACGATGCGCTTCACGCCTAAATCGTGCAGGTGCCGGGCTACCAGGGTAATGGTTTCACCGGCACCTATCAGCAGCGCCTGGCTGCGCTGCAAGTCGCTGAAAATCTGCTTGGCCAGGCTGACAGCGGCAAAGGCCACCGACACCGGGTTTTCGCCGATAGCCGTGTCGGTACGCACCTGCTTGGCCGAATTGAAGGTGGCCTGGAACAGGCGACCCAGCAGCGGACCGACCGTGCCGGCCTCACGCGCTACGGCATAGGCAGACTTCATCTGGCCAAGAATTTGCGGTTCGCCCAACACCAGCGAGTCGAGACCGGCCGCCACACGCATCATGTGACGAACTGCCGCATCCTCTTCATGCACATAGGCACTGGCGCGCAGGTCATCGAGGCTCAAATGGTGATAATCGGCCAGCCAGCGCAGTACCACATCCGCTGAAAGATGTTCCTGCTCTATATAGAGCTCGCTGCGATTGCAGGTCGAAAGGATCGCAGCTTCGCGGCTGTCGGTGAGCCGGCAGAGCTGCTGCAAGGCCTCAACCAACTGCTCTGGCGTAAACGCCACGCGCTCGCGCACGTCTACGGAGGCAGTCTTGTGGTTAATACCGAGTGCGAGGAAGGCCATTCAATATCGCTGATGATGTCGGGAAGCCGACAATTGTCCTACTTCGAAAGATCCAGAACAACCACCGTCGTCTATTGTCCTAATGCGTTATGCCTATAAAGGCCTCCACTGAGACTCGGTTATGTTTGGCCGAAGGCTTGTGTCATGATGATCCGACCGCAGGTTAGTCGTCCTCTTCCTATATGAATAGATCTTCCGCGTTGCTCCTTGCTTTTGTCTTTCTCAGCGGCTGCCAGGCCATGGCACCCGTGTCGCCGGAGGCTACGCCGCCGGTAGAAGACACCTCCCCCGCCCCTGAAAAGCCCAAGGTTTATTCCTCGTTCAGTGAAGAAACGATCTACAGCCTGCTGACCGCGGAACTGGCCGGCCAGCGTAATCGTTTCGATATTGCGCTGGATAATTACGTGACCCAGGCCATCAACACCCAGGATCCGGGCATTTCCGAGCGTGCGTTTCGCATCGCCGAATACCTGGGCGCCGACCAGGCTGCGCTGGATACGTCGCTGATCTGGGCAAAAAATGCCCCCGATGATCTGGAAGCCCAGCGCGCCGCCGCCGTGCAACTGGCGCGCGCGGGCCGCTATGACGACTCTATGGTCTATATGGAGAAAGTCCTGCAGGGCAAGGGCGACACGCATTTCGACTTCCTGGCACTGTCGGCCGCCGACACCGATCAGGACACCCGCAATGGCCTGATGAAGAGCTTCGACCGCCTGCTGCAAAAGCATCCCAAGAACAGCCAGTTGATTTTCGGCAAAGCCTTGCTGTTGCAACAGGATGACGAAGCCGACGCCGCACTCAAATTGCTTGAGCAGAACCCGCCGGAAGACGGCGAGATCGCGCCGATCCTGCTGCGAGCACGCCTGCTGCAGAACCTCAACCGCGGCAAGGAAGCGATTCCTCTGCTGGAAAAAAGCATCAAGAAATACCCGGACGACAAGCGCCTGCGCCTGACTTATGCGCGAATGCTGGTTGAGCAGGACCGCATGGAAGACGCCAAAGTGCAGTTCGCCAACCTGGTCCAGCAATACCCCGACGACGACGAACTGCGCTATTCGCTGGCCCTGGTGTGCCTGGAAGCCAAAGCCTGGGATGAGGCCAAGGGCTACCTGGAACAGTTGATTGAACGTGACAGCCATGTCGACTCGGCGCACCTGAACCTGGGCCGCATCGCTGAAGAACGCAACGACCCGCAGGCCGCCCTGCTCGAGTACGCCCAGGTCGGCCCCGGCAATGACTACCTGCCCGCCCAGTTGCGCCAGGCCGACATCCTGATGAGCAATGGCCGTACCGACGAAGCGGAAAAACGCCTGGCGGCGGCCCGCGATGCCGAGCCGGACTACGCCATCCAGCTGTACTTGATCCAGG
This sequence comes from Pseudomonas sp. GZJR-8, assembly GCF_002916705.1. Classification (NCBI taxonomy): domain Bacteria; kingdom Pseudomonadati; phylum Pseudomonadota; class Gammaproteobacteria; order Pseudomonadales; family Pseudomonadaceae; genus Pseudomonas; species Pseudomonas sp. GZJR-8. The sequence continues at coordinate 243,873 of NZ_JXSI01000007.1, forward strand.
CCGAGACCTTATCGGCCAACAAGCAGGGCGAACGCGCCTGGAAGCTGCTGCAACAAGCTTTGTTGCAATATCCCGACGATTTGAACCTGCTGTACACCCGCGCCATGCAGGCAGAAAAACGCGATGACCTGGCCCAGCTGGAAAAGGACCTGCGCCTGATCATCAAGCGCGACCCGGATAACGCCATGGCACTCAACGCCCTGGGTTATACCTTGTCCGACCGCACCACGCGTTACGCCGAAGCCAAGGTACTGATCGAGCAGGCCCATGCGCTCAACCCTGAAGACCCGGCCGTACTCGACAGCCTGGGCTGGGTGAATTACCGCCTGGGCAACCTCGACGAGGCCGAGCGCTTGCTGCGCCAGGCACTGGAGCGCTTTCCCGATCAAGAAGTTGCCGCGCACCTGGGCGAAGTGCTTTGGGCCAAGGGCAAGCAACGCGAAGCACGACAAATCTGGGAAAAATTCCTCAAGGAACAACCCGAAAGCCCAATCCTGCGCGGCACCATCAAGCGCCTGACCGGATCCGAGACCCTTTAAGCTTATGTTCTTGCGCCACATTATCGTTTTCAGTTTTATCGCCCTGCTCGCCGGTTGCGCGGGCGTAGGCACCCGTGAATCCGTTGAAGGCCAGGGCAACCCGGCGCAATGGCAACAACACAAGGATCAGCTCAGCAGCATCGACGGCTGGCAGATCGAGGGCAAGGTCGGGGTTCGCGCGCCGAAAGATTCCGGCAGCGGCACCCTGTTCTGGCTGCAACGCCAGGATTATTACGACATTCGCCTCTCGGGCCCGCTGGGCCGGGGGGCGGCTCGCCTGACGGGCCGGCCGGGGCAGGTGAGCCTGGAAGTGGCCAACCAGGGCCGCTATGAAGCGACCTCCCCGGAGGAACTGCTGGAGCAGCAGATCGGCTGGAAGCTGCCTGTCTCGCATTTGGTCTGGTGGGTGCGCGGTCTTCCGGCGCCCGAGAGCAAAAGTCGCCTGAGCCTCAATGGCGACAGTCGCCTTGCCTCCCTGGAGCAGGACGGTTGGCAGGTGGAGTACCTGAGCTACGTGCAACAGAACGGCTATTGGCTGCCCGAGCGCATCAAGCTGCACGGCACCGACCTTGATGTCACGTTGGTGATCAAGGACTGGCAACCGCGCAAGTTGGGGCAATAACGTGACAGAACGCCTGACCCTGCCCTCGCCTGCGAAACTCAATCTGATGCTGCATATTCTTGGTCGCCGTGAAGATGGCTATCACGAGCTGCAGACCCTCTTTCAGTTCCTCGACTATGGCGATGAGCTGACCTTCGCCGTACGCGACGATGGCGTGATCCAGCTGCACACCGAATTCGAAGGCGTGCCCCACGACAGCAATCTGATCGTGAAGGCGGCGAAAAAACTTCAGCAACAATCCGGCTGCCCGCTCGGGATAGATATCTGGATCGACAAAATCCTGCCCATGGGCGGAGGTATCGGGGGCGGGAGCTCGAATGCTGCAACGACGTTGCTGGGGCTGAACCACTTGTGGCAACTGGGCTGGGACCACGATCGCCTGGCTGTGCTGGGCCTGACGCTGGGCGCGGACGTCCCGGTTTTCGTGCGCGGCCACGCCGCGTTTGCTGAGGGCGTAGGGGAGAAACTTACCCCTGTAGAGCCCGAAGAACCTTGGTATGTCGTGCTTGTGCCGCAAGTATCTGTAAGTACAGCAGAAATTTTTTCAGATCCGTTGTTGACACGTAACTCTTCTCCCATTAAAGTGCGCCCCGTTCCCAAGGGAAACAGTCGAAATGACTGCTTACCGGTTGTAGCAAGGCGTTATCCAGAGGTACGTAACGCTTTGAATTTGTTAGGTAAATTTACCGAAGCAAAATTAACCGGAACTGGAAGTTGTGTGTTTGGGGGCTTCCCAAGCAAAGCTGAAGCTGATAAAGTCTCGGCCCTTCTTACAGAGACCCTTACAGGGTTTGTAGCAAAGGGAAGCAACGTTTCGATGTTGCATCGCAAGCTGCAAAGTCTGCTCTAAAAGGAATCGAGTGTTAGGCACTCGTTGCAACAGATACAGGGGCGTCGCCAAGCGGTAAGGCAGCAGGTTTTGATCCTGCCATGCGTTGGTTCGAATCCAGCCGCCCCTGCCATTTTCTAATACTCATCCAGGTTACCCTCAGCCTCTAGGTACTGCGCGTGTCCAAGATGATGGTCTTTACGGGGAATGCCAACCCCGATCTGGCTCGACGTGTCGTACGTCAGCTGCATATCCCTCTCGGTGACATCTCTGTCGGTAAGTTTTCCGACGGCGAAATTACAGCCGAGATCAATGAAAATGTCCGCGGTAAAGACGTCTTCATTATTCAGCCGACCTGCGCTCCGACCAACGATAACCTGATGGAACTCGTCGTGATGGCTGATGCCTTCCGCCGCTCCTCAGCGACTCGAATCACAGCTGTAATCCCTTACTTTGGTTATGCCCGTCAGGATCGCCGTCCGCGTTCCGCACGTGTGGCTATCAGCGCGAAAGTCGTTGCTGACATGCTGACCGTGGTAGGCATCGACCGTGTTCTCACGGTTGACCTGCACGCTGACCAAATCCAGGGTTTCTTCGATATTCCGGTAGATAACATCTACGGCTCCCCCGTTCTGGTGGATGACATCGAAGACCAGCGCTTTGAAAACCTGATGATCGTGTCCCCGGACATTGGTGGCGTCGTGCGTGCACGGGCCGTTGCCAAATCCCTGGGCGTGGACCTCGGGATCATCGATAAACGCCGTGAAAAAGCCAATCACTCTGAAGTGATGCATATCATCGGTGATGTCGAAGGGCGTACCTGTATTCTGGTTGATGACATGGTCGACACCGCCGGCACCCTGTGCCACGCGGCGAAAGCCCTGAAAGAGCACGGTGCTGCAAAAGTCTTCGCCTACTGCACACACCCTGTGCTGTCGGGCCGAGCGATCGAGAACATCGAGAACTCCATGCTGGACGAACTGGTGGTGACTAACACCATCCCGTTGTCCGCTGCTGCTCAAGCCTGTTCGCGTATCCGTCAACTGGATATCGCACCGGTAGTTGCCGAAGCGGTTCGCCGCATCAGCAATGAAGAATCGATCAGCGCGATGTTCCGTTAAGGGTCAAACCTTCGGAGCACCTCACTGACGAAAAGCGCCCCGCCCCAACATACTGTTGGGGCGGGGCTTTTTTGCCCATATCGCCTTTAGCGCTGGTCGCAAACGCTGGGGCGAATGTGGTTATTTTGGAGATACAACATGAACGATTTTACTCTGAATGCTGAAGTGCGTTCCGACCTGGGGAAAGGTGCGAGCCGCCGCCTGCGTCGTCTCGCAAGCCTGGTTCCAGCTGTAGTTTACGGTGGCGACAAAGCCCCTGAATCCATCAGCATGCTGGCCAAAGAAGTTGCCAAACTGCTCGAAAACGACGCTGCCTACAGCCACGTTATCGAACTGAACGTTGGCGGCAAAAAGCAGAACGTTATCATCAAGGCCCTGCAGCGCCACCCTTCCAAGGGCCACGTACTGCACGCTGACTTCGTACGCGTCGTAGCTGGTCAGAAACTGACCGCTATCGTGCCTGTGCACTTTGTTGGCGAAGAAGCTCCAGTCAAGAAAGGTGGCGTTGTTTCTCACACCACTACCGAGCTGGAAGTAAGCTGCCTGCCGAAAGACCTGCCTGAGTTCATCGAAGTCGACCTGTCGGCTGCTGAAATCGGCACCATCATCCACCTGTCCGACCTCAAGGCCCCTAAAGGCGTTGAGTTCGTTGCACTGGCTCACAACGACGACAAGGCTGTTGCCAACGTCCACGCGCCACGTGTTGTAGCAGAAGATGAAGCCGGCGAAACCGCTGCCGAGTAATACACTCTGCAACGAAGGAGCTTGAGGGAACATCGCGGACCGAAACGTAGCGAGAAAGCGGGCAACAACGCGAAGTTTATCTCTGGATAAGTGAGCTCCTGTCGTCCACTTTCGCCGCACGCTGGTGTAGCGATGTTATCCACAACTCCAAAGGAAGGGCCCCTGTCGTGACTGCCATTAAACTGATCGTTGGCCTGGGAAATCCAGGCGCCGAATACGAACAGACCCGGCATAACGCGGGGGCCCTTTTTGTTGAGCGCATCGCCCATGCCCAAGGCATCAACCTTGTGGCCGATCGCAAATATTTCGGCCTGACCGGGCGCTTTTCGCACCAGGGTCAGGATATTCGTCTACTGATTCCCACCACCTACATGAACCGCAGCGGCCAGGCTGTCGCGGCGCTTGCGGGCTTCTTCCGGATCAAACCCGAAGAAATCCTGGTGGCCCATGACGAACTGGACCTGCCACCCGGCGTTGCCAAGCTCAAGCAAGGCGGCGGACACGGCGGGCACAATGGCCTGCGCGACATCATCGCGCAGCTGGGCAATCAGAATACCTTTTACCGTCTGCGGCTCGGCATTGGCCACCCAGGCGTTGCCAGTATGGTTTCAAATTTCGTCCTGGGTCGTGCGCCACGCGCCGAACAGGAAAAACTCGATGCCAGCATCGATTTTGCCCTCGGCGTGCTGCCGGATATCTTCGCCGGTGAATGGAACCGCGCGATGAAAAACCTGCACAGCCAGAAGGCCTGACTTTTACCCGAGGGGAAACACCATGGGATTCAATTGCGGCATCGTCGGCCTGCCCAACGTCGGCAAATCCACCCTGTTCAACGCCCTGACCAAGTCCGGTATTGCGGCGGAGAACTTCCCCTTCTGCACCATCGAACCCAACAGCGGCATCGTGCCGATGCCGGACCCACGCCTGGAGGCACTGGCAGCGATCGTCAACCCCAAGCGCATCCTGCCGACCACCATGGAATTCGTCGACATCGCGGGCCTGGTCGCTGGCGCATCCAAAGGCGAAGGCCTGGGCAACAAGTTCCTGGCCAACATCCGTGAAACCGATGCCATTGCCCATGTGGTCCGCTGCTTTGAAGACGAGAACGTGATCCACGTCTCCAACAGCGTCGACCCCAAGCGCGACATCGAAATCATTGACCTGGAACTGATCTTCGCCGACCTCGACAGCTGCGAAAAGCAACTGCAGAAAGTCGCGCGTAACGCCAAAGGCGGAGACAAGGACGCAGTGGTCCAGAAAGGCCTGCTGGAGCAGTTGATCGCTCACTTCACCGAAGGCAAGCCGGCACGCAGCCTGATGAAGAGCATGGGCACCGATGAGAAGGCTGTGATCAAGGGCTTCCACCTGCTGACCACCAAGCCTGTGATGTACATCGCCAACGTCGCCGAAGACGGCTTCGAGAACAACCCGCTGCTCGACGTGGTCAAGGCCATTGCCGAGGAAGAAGGCGCCATTGTTGTTCCGGTATGCAACAAGATCGAAGCTGAAATCGCCGAGCTCGATGACGGCGAAGAAAAAGATATGTTTCTTGAGGCCCTGGGCCTTGAAGAGCCTGGCCTGAACCGTGTGATCCGCGCCGGCTACGAGATGCTCAACCTGCAGACCTACTTCACCGCCGGTGTCGAAGAAGTTCGCGCCTGGACCGTCAAGGTTGGCGCTACCGCGCCACAAGCTGCCGGCGTGATCCACACCGACTTCGAAAAGGGCTTCATCCGCGCCGAAGTGATCGCCTACAACGACTTCATTCAGTACAAGGGTGAAGCCGGCACCAAGGAAGCCGGTAAATGGCGCCTGGAAGGCAAGGAATACGTCGTCAAGGATGGCGATGTAATGCACTTCCGTTTTAACGTGTAAGTACAACCCGCGGTATTGACTGCGGGACCAGAAAAAGCCGATGCATTGCATCGGCTTTTTTGTGGGCGAGCGCTTATGAAAAAAGACTTGTATCCCCAAAAAAAACAGACTCTCAGAATATTCCTACTTACCAATCGACCGATTAACCCCGCACTTATTCCTGCGACCAACAAGCCTTAACTTACCATCATTTTCCTACATCACTCCTCCGCTTAAACCTCTCTACACCGAGTGACAACTTTTATAATCTACGCTCTACTGAAATGGCGCTTGCACACCGTATTTGCAACAGTGAAGTAATAGCGAACAGGGAGTATCAATTCATGTCGACCTACGTCCAGAAGGATAATAAAACAGACGTTTCACTCATCGAAGGTCCGGAAATTGAAACCACGCTTAACAACACTGCCGCGCTCAACGTTGACATTCTGTTGCTGGGAGAAACCGGCACCGGAAAAGACACTCTTGCACAGCGGATTCATCGTTTATCGGGGCGACGCGGTAATTTTGTTGCCGTGAACTGTGCGGCAATCCCAGAAAGCCTCGCGGAAAGCCAGTTGTTCGGTGTCAACAGCGGGGCTTATACCGGGGCAATACAATCAAGGGCTGGATTCGTCGAAGCAGCCCACCTGGGTACCCTATACCTGGATGAGATCGACAGCATGCCCCTGAACCTGCAAGCCAAGCTCCTGCGCGTGCTGGAGTGCCGTGGGGTGGAACGCCTGGGCTCGACTCGGCTGATCTCCGTGGACATGCGCGTCATCGCATCAGCCCAGCAGTCGCTGCAAATCATGGTCGAACAAGGCGCCTTCAGGCGTGACCTCTACTTTCGTTTGAATGTGGTCAACATCGAGCTCCCCGCCCTGCGAGATCGGCGCGAACGCATCATCCCGTTGTTTCTGGAAATGGTTCAGGAAGAAGCGGAGCAGTTCAAATGCAGTGCCCCATCGCCTCCTGACAGCCTGCTGCATCAACTGCTCTGTCACTCCTGGCTGGGTAATGTGCGCGAACTACGTTCGACGGCGAAACGGTTCGTCTTGGGCCTCCCGCCGCTCTCAACTCCCGCATGCAGACAGCAACCACTTCAGACGGACCTGAAGACACGCCTCCAACAAATTGAAAAAGCATTGATTGAAGAATCCATGTACCGCCACCACCACTGTGTAGATACCGTAGCAATTGAACTGGGGGTCGCTAAGCGCACGCTGTATTACAGGATGAAACACTTGAAGATATCACTGGCATAAGCTCAATCATTCCTCTCACAGCTAACAAGTAGGCCATAAAAACCCTGTATCGCCAAAGACCTGATCAAACAACCACTCAAGAAAACAATTAGTTACATCGCGACCTGGAAACATCTGGAACGCATTACTAATACGGGCCACACAGTTGTTGCCAGAAGCAAATCTCTGTAACACGTAGATGCTGCCGTGATTTGACCGATGGAAAAATAAAGACCCAAAAAACTCATAGTAGGATTTCTATATGAATGTTGGCGCAGGAAGTGGTACAGGCTCTATACCGCAGACATATTCAGGGAGTATGGATGGAGTTGGAGGCGCGAACGAGGGCTCAGCCGAAGCTATCTTCGAGAAAATGAAGGCTGATGCAATAAAAAATGGCTGGAAGAGTGCTGAAGTAAAAAATATTCAAGCACTGATCCGGTCGGGCTCAGGCCAATAATCGCGAGGTGATCGATTACCTTTCAGGCTTTGCAGCCCGAAAGGTAATCATCCAACCGGCCCGACAGACCATTTTAGTGCTCTAGAGCCGCTGTCCACCCTGAATGAGTAGACACTCCATGCAAATAATAAACGACCGCTTTTCACAGAAAAGCAGCAATACCGAACACGACCGTAAGCCACAGGAACAATCGGCAGGCGGTACGGACGTCAGTTTTTTCACGTCACTGTTCGAAGGCTCCCATCCCACAAGCACAATCTCTGCCAAGCCTGAAGGCTCACTCCTTTTGACAGAAGCATCAAAGCACCTGAGCAACTCAAGAGATGGCTTCGCAAAAATAATCCGCTCAACCAAAAAGGGGATTGATGTTGAGGCCATAGGAAATTACCCACGCGAGTTACATAACGCGCAACTTACAACACAACTGATGGTGAAATGTCTTGCCAAGACAACGCAGTGCATTGACAAGATCAGCAACATGCAGTCTTGAGCATGAATAACTCTCTGCTTGTCGCTTTAGTTTTGAGTATGACTTTTATATTGAGCGGATGTGGTGACCGGGTAGAACTGCATCGCCAACTGTCCGAACAAGAAGCCAATGAGGTTGTAGCCGAATTGGCTGATAAACATATTCGCGCGCAAAAGGTACCGGCCAAAGACGGGGTCGTCGTAACGGTTAATACAAGCGACATCGGGCGCGCCGTACGTACCTTGGAAGCCGCCGGCCTTCCCCGGCTCGCCCGGACCACTATGGGGGATACCTTTCGCAAGGAAGGGGTAATTTCCACCCCTCTGGAAGAGCGTGCCCGCTACATCTATGCCTTATCTCAAGAGCTTGAAACCACGTTATCCAAGATCGACGGTGTGATCGTCGCACGTGTGCATGTGGTATTGCCTGAACGCATAGCGCCAGGAGAGCCGGTCCAACCCGCATCCGCTTCCGTATTCATCAAGCATGATCCACGCCTGGACCCCGACAACATTCGCGCCCGGGTCCGCAGAATGGTGGCGAGCAGTATCCCGGGGATGACCACCGCAGTGGATAACCCGCAAAAACTCACCGTGGTGTTTGTACCGGCCTCCACTTATCAGGAACAACAACGCCTGGTGTATTTCGGCCCCTTCCTGGTGCCCGGCGACGATCTCGGATTCTGGCGATCCAGCATCATGATCTTGCTGCTCGGTCTGGCTTCGGCCGTGGCAGCCATGATCTTCCTGCAAGCGCGGCGCAAGCGTCCTCATCTGGAGCCCGCGCTTACAGGAAACTCAACGGGGCCAACGCATGGCACCTAGACCCGATCATCTGATGCGTGAGCAACTGGCCTGGGCTCAATGGTGGGCTTTTCCCTGGAAACAGGCCCACGAAGACTGGAGAGGCGACAAGTATCGTGCGATTGAAAGGCTTTTTTATAGCGGTCGGTCAGCGCCAGAAGACCTTACGGGTTTTGTCGCCTGCTTGCCGGCTGCACCTCATGCCACTGTGCTTCGGTTGGCCCTGGCCTCCACGGACCAACTCAACCTGGCGCTGGCATTGGCCAACCACACGTTCAATCCCCAGGCAGCATCACCCTTGAGTGAAGATCATCATGAGTGGTGCATGCGCCTCTCCATGGCGCTGCACCCTTCCATGCTGCCCCCACATTCCGATCCGCTGCGACTACTTCATAGCTGGGTTGAGCCCGCTACCTGGCAGCGCCTTCGATTGCGTTTCCCCCGTACACGTGTGAGCGAGGCTGAAACAGCAGACGCCCCACTCGAAAGTGCGAGCAGCCGATTGAACACCCTCTGGCAGGCCGTCGTCTGGCGCGTCGCAAGCATGGCGAGCGACAACATGCCCCTGTCTCGCAAGGATGAGGAAAGCAGCGATGTTATGCCGACATACTATTGAGTTACGCAAGGACGCGTCCGGTACGCGAGCCAACCTTATCCCGCGCGAAGAGCTAGCCAATTGGGAGCAGGCCAACCATCTCTTGAGCCACGCCAATGCCCAGGCCGACGAATTGATACGTATGACCGAAAAAAAATGCGAGGCCATGCTTGAACAAGCCTCACTGGAAATCTGGCAACGCGCCGATGCTCAACTCAAACAATGGGAACGCGACCGTCAATCGATGTGCGACAACCTTGAACACTACGCGACCGCCATCACCAACCAAGCCATTCGCTGTCTGCTCGACGAGACAACTGCCCCGCAACGGCTCGCAGCGCTGTTGAAACAATTGCTGGATAGCCAAGTTCAGGAAGTCAGTGCGACGTTGCTCTGTCATCCCCATGATCTTGAGGAGATAAGACAGGGCCTTGCCCGTCACAAGAGCAGATTCTGGAAGTTAAACGCCGACGACACGGTTCATCCTCAAACACTCGTATTGAAAACAGATGAGGGGGACTTCCGTATCAGCTGGAATGCCATGCTCGACACTTTTTTCAACCAGGGCAAAGAGTACTCGATCGAGATCTAATCCTACGAGCACAGAGACTTTATTTATATTCTCCACTCAGAACTAACTGTTTAAATTCACCCATCAACATAGCTATCAGAGGGAAATCATGGATTTTTTCAAAGAGCTGACTCATTCGATTGCCAGAAATAAAACTTCTACATACAAAGAGTTCAAGTCCGGTTTTGAAGAAAGCCTGGCGGCCGAAGACAGCGAGCGGTTTCACAATTTAGTAACGCGCAGAGAGGTCACCTTTGCGCTTTATAGTGAGCACGGTAAAACAGTCAATCAGATGCTCAAAACAACCATTGAAAGTTTTCAGTAAATGAAAGCGCTCGTGGGTGACTGGTTGAGCGGCAGGGAGGAAAAAATCGCCATATTTGAAGGTGACGACGAAGTCACCTTGCGACGTCAGGGCGACGCCGTTTTATTGGGTGTTCAACTGACCTCAGCGGTGACAGATAACTCAGCCTTGCAAGGCTGGCTGCGCCTGGGTGCTGCCAGCTTGAACCATTTTCAGGGTGCATTGGCTCAAAAAGCTGACACAGGTGCGCTATGGCTGATTCAAAGTCTGCGCACCGACCGTGGTGAAGCCCACGTACTGAATTGCCTCGAGACCCTGCTGAACCAACGTGACACATGGCGCGCCATCGTTGCGCGTCTTGCTCGTCCAGCCCAAAACCTCAAACCCACCCCGCTACGTTCACGCGCGTACTAATCAGAGAACTGTCTATGCCTAACAAGACCCATAAGGGCGGCCGCTTGTGCCTTGACTCGCCTGATGCTTCATTCAAAAGAGCCCATTGGCGGAATGTGTTCCTGTTTTCCTGGCTGCTGGTTTCAACTCAAAGCGCGGTGGCGGCGATCCCCGCCGAATGGAAGAACACCGCCTACGCTTATGAAGCCGAGCATAAGCCAGTCCGGGACGTGCTCGACGACTTCGCCCAAACCTTCGGTACGCAACTGCAAATCGAGGGCCTGCTGGAGGGCACCGTCAACGGCAAGATACGCGCCAATACCCCACAATCCTTGCTCGACCGGCTGGGAGTAGAACATCGCTTCCAATGGTATCTGTACAACAACACACTCTACATCAGCACCCTGGACCAGCAGGAGTCCGCGCGCCTGGAGGTTTCCTCTGAGACCATTGCCGACCTCAAGCAGGCGCTCACTGATATTGGCCTGCTCGATAGTCGCTTCGGCTGGGGTGAGTTGCCCGAGGATGGCGTCGTACTGGTCTCCGGACCTCGGCGCTATATCGAACAAATCAAGCAGTTCAGCAGCCAACGCCGCACCGTGGATGAAAAACAGACGGTGCTGAGCTTCCCGCTGAAGTTCGCCAATGCCGCTGATCGTCAAGTGGATTACCGCGGCCAGAAGCTGACCATTGCCGGTGTTTCCAGCATTGTGCAAGGGCTGCTGGAGCCCCGTTCAAATCCGATCTCCTCGGTGCTGAGCCAGCGCCCTTCCTCACAGCCCTCGCCTATTGCGCCGAATGTTCCCCGCTTGAGCAATCCCATGCTGGGGCAGATACTCGGTACAAACAGCAACACCATGCCATTGGATATTGGCGCCACACTCCCCCCGCGTGCACCGATACCCAGCAGCCGGATTCGCGTCGAAGCCGACATTCGCAATAACGCAGTCCTGATCTATGACCTGCCAGAGCGCCAGGCCATGTACCGCGAGTTGATCGCTCAACTCGATGTGGCGCGCAAACTGGTGGAGATCGACACGATCATTCTGGATATCGAGCGTACGCAGTTGGATGAGTTCGGCGTGAACTGGGGGTTTCAGAACAGCCGGTTCCGTGCAGGTTCGTCATCCCAACAGTTGTCGCTTGAGAATCGCGAACGTTTCTATGCCGACATACGCGCCCTGGAAGCCAAGGGGCTGGCGACTATGGTTTCCAACCCGTCCGTGCTCACCCTGGAAAACCAGCCGGCGGTGATCGACTTCAACCGCACTCAATACCTGACACCTGGTCGGCAGAACGCAACCATCTTGCCGGTCACCGTGGGGACCAGCGTTCAGGTCATACCCCGCGTCATCACCAGCCGCGGCAGCCATCAGATTCACTTGGTCGTGGATATCGAGGACGGCACGTTCGACGAATCCAACCCCAACCGTAACCTCAGGGACCTGGATGTTCGCCGCGGTAACGTCAGCACCCAGGCCGTCATGGCGGAAAAGCGCTCTATGGTTGTAGGCGGCTTCCACGTCACGGAAAGCACCGACAGGCAAAGCAAGGTGCCACTGCTGGGTGATATCCCGTTGCTGGGCAAGGCGCTGTTCTCTTCCAGCGAAAGGCAGAACAATCGGCGTGAACGCCTGTTTATCATCACGCCGCGCGTCATCGGCGACCAGGCCGATCCGTCTCGCTATTTACCCCAGGCAGATCAGGCCCAATTGCAGGCGGCGCTGACACCGCTGGCCAGGCGTAACGCCCCTCACCAGCCGGTGATCAAGCGTAGCGACGTGATCAGTACCCTGGCGCACCTGGTGACTGGGCAAGTGCCCAAGGCCTTCAAGTTGGCGCCAATGCCCGTGGGGTTGAACACGCTGTGCAGCACCCGCGACCTGCTCGCACTGAGTACCGAGCGCAGCCAATGGTATGCAGGCCCTGAGTACAACGTTGCAGTCGTAGTACTACGCAACCAGTTCAACCGCAATGTGCGCATCGATGAAAAAGAATGCAGCAACTCGCAAACGCTTGCCGTCACCGTGTGGCCACACGCCTGGTTGAAACCGGGAGAGGAAGCCGAGGTATTTATTGCCATGCGTCCGGTGGTGAAGGATGAACACCTCAGCGTACCGCGCCCCACCTTGATTACGCCATCTCAAAAGGTCCGCCCATGAAACATCAATTGTTGTGCGTCACTCTGATCGGTACGGCGCTGCTTGTCAGCGCTTGCACCCCCACGTGCAAAGGCGACTCCTGCTCACGTCCCCAATCGACCGCACAAAAGATGGTGATCTGGTGGCCATCTCACATGCGCGTCGAGCCCGGCCCTTCCGGGGAGCGAGCGGATTACCAGACGATATCGCTGGAACGATGAGCATCAAGGAAATACCCGACGAACCACGCCAGGTATTTCTGGAGAACCTGGTGAGCGGCGCTGCCACTCACCAGGTTCTCACTCGCGGCATCGAGGTGCGCGCGCTCAACGCGGGTAATCACCCTGGACTGGCCTTGCACATCATTCGCGAAGCGTTGCAAGCCGGGCAACTACAACGCGTATTGCAGCGCCGCTTTGAGCAGGCACAGGTGTTTGATGGCTGTTTTATCTATCTCGATACCCAGGGCGCCTTGGTGATCTGGCACGCCTTGCCCTCCTCCCACTGCAATCCGGGCAGGATCCTCAGCAGGATGCTCTCGCTGGCCAATCTCAGCGCTCTGGACCCAGGCTCCAGTCGCTGATCAGCGCTGATCAAGCTCAGGCAATTCCAGCGTTTCGCGCTTGGCTTCGTCATCCAGCTCGCGCAAGGTGCGGTAGATCAACGCTACGGCCTGCAAGGTCTCGCGAGGAATGCTTGCACCCAGCTGCTTGGTATAGATCGTGCGGGCCAGCCACACACATTGAATCACCGGGACCTCGGCGACCTTTGCGCGCGCGATCAGTTTTCGCGCTTCGTCGTCCGTGCCCTTGCTGATCAGCAGGGGCAAAGGCGTCTCGCCTGGGCGGTAGTAGAGCGCGACTGCAAAGTGCGTCGGGTTGACCACCAACATGTCGGCTTCTTCCAGCTTGGGCAGCTTGACCTTCGGCTCCTCTTGCGCCAATTCCTGCGCCAACTGGCGGCGCTGGCCTTTCACATGCGGGTCGCCCTCCATGTCCTTGTACTCTTTGACGACCTCAACCTGTGTCATGCGCATACGCTTGGCGAAGAAGTGCTTTTGCAAAGTCAGATCGATCAGCGCCAACACCAGCAACAGCCCCAGGCAGGCATGCAGCAGGTGACGGAACAACGCGATAAGCGCCAGCAGATAGCTCTGCAGGTCGCTGTTGGCAAGGTTAATCAACGCCCCCAACGCGGGCCAGACCACCACGTACACAATCAGGCCCAGTAGGAACGCCTTGGCGATGCTCATCAGCAGATTCATTAACGACTGGGCAGAGAACATCTGCTTGATCTGGCTGATAGGGTTGAGACGATTGAAATCCATCTTCAGCGTGTCCGGCGCGAACAGCAGGCCGAACTGCATCCAACTGGCAATCAGCTTCGCGGCAATCGCAAGCCCGGCCATCAACAGAGAGAACGAGAAAAACATCACCAGGCCCTCCACCAGCACTTCTTCCAGCACCCGCGCAAACGGCTGGCCCAAGCGTGATATCGGCAACACCAGCAGTTGCTGAAAGCGTTGCAAGCTGGTTTCGGCAGTGAACAAAGCGACCTCACTGATAGCCGTCAGCGCCAGCAGCTTGCTCACATCCTGGCTCTGCGCAACCTGACCTTTCTTACGTTGGTCATGCAGCTTCTTGGCGGACGCCGGATGCTTTTTTTCCCCCGAATCACTCACGGCGCCGAGACCTTGAACAAAAGCCCCAGGTAGTGCTTAAGGTCACCCAGCTGGCTCATACGCCCGACAATAAGATCCTGTAACAGTGCGAAGTACAGCAACAAAATACCGATTCCCGCCAGGCACTTGACCGGCGGCGCCAAGGTACTCACTTGCAATTGCTGGCTGTAGACCCCCAGTAACGCGATACCGAACTCCAACAGCAACAGCACGGCAATAAAGGGCGCGGCATAAAGCATCATGTGCATGAATGTGTCACTGAGCAGCCCAACAAATACGCTCATGCCATTAGCTGCTGGAAGCGGAAACCACACGGTGGGTGGCCAGATCAGGTAACTGTCCCAGATCACCTGGGTGAGTGCGCCCAACCCCAGGATGGCCATCAGCAAGTAAATCGCCAGTTGCTTGAACATGTGCCCGATCGGCGTCGCGTCCGGCCCCAGTGACGGGTTAAGTTGGCCACCGGCCAAGGCTCCACGCTGGTTGTCCAGCAGCGCTCCCACCGACTCGAACATCCAGAACGGCATCGCCAACAACACCCCCAGCAGCAACCCCAACGCTACCTCCTTGAGCATCAGCGCACCGAGCATCAATGCTGAATAGTCCTGCCCTGCCAAAGCAGCATGAATACCTGGAGCGGGCAACAACGCCATGACCATCACGATGGTGTGCCGGGGCAGGCCGCGCACATGTTGAAAACAAAACGCCGCTACCAGGATGCCACAGGGGTAGATACGCGCCATGCCGATCAACAGGCTGGGGAGATACTCAAGATAAAGCAGCACAGGCAACGCCTTAGTTCAGGGCCGAACGGCCGATCATTTCAAACGTCAGGTTGATCAGCTGGATCAACTCCACGCCAATCCATCGGCCCGTGAGGATCAATGTGACACCCACCGCCACTAGTTTGATACCAAAGGGTAATGTCTGGTCCTGGATCTGCATCAGCGCTTGTACCAAAGAGGTCAGCACCCCCACCACCACCGCCACGATCAGCGGCGGTGCAGACAGTACAACCACCAGCAACATGCCCTGCTTGAACAGCACGATAGGTTCCATACGCCACTCAGAGATAGGAAAGGAACAGACTGTCGAGCAACCGCGACCAGCCAGACACCAGCACAAACAGCAGCAGCTTGAGCGGCAGGGAAATGGTCATCGGCGAGACCATCTGCATACCCAACGCCAGCAACAGGTTGGAAACAATAAGGTCGATCACAATGAAGGGAATGTAGATCAGGAAACCGATCTCGAACCCCGCCTGCAATTGCGAAAGCACAAAGGCCGGGATCAGCAGGATAAGATCCTCACGCTGTACCTCCTGAGCCATTTTCGCAGGCCACAGACGTGCGGTATTGTCCAGCAGATGGGTCAGCACATCCGGGTCCACATTACGCAACATGAATGCGCGCAAGGGGTTGATGGCCTCATTGCCGGTATGCAGAAACGTTTGCACGTTGCTCATGTCCAGAGGCGACGCCTTGATATTCTCGGCGATTTCGTACCCCACCGGCGCCATGATGAACAAGGTAGCCGCCAGAGCGATTCCGTTGATGGCCATGCTCGGAGGTACTTGCTGTACGCCGATGGCATTGCGGGTAATCATCAGCACAATCACGATTTTCAAGAAGGCTGTGCAGACCACCAACAGCATGGGCATCAACGACAGCGCGCCCAGAAATATCGCCAGGACGATCGGGTCCAGCCCTTGAAGTATCATCGACCGAACACCACTCGGGACAACTGCAACCCAAGGCGCCCGTCAACTTCCACCAACTGCCCCTGGCCGATGGGCCGATCGCCATAAAACAGACCCGCCATGCCTGGGGCAAAGCCGGTAATGCCCAGTACCGAGCCGGGCACGAGGTTACGCAACTCCCCCAGGGTCAGGTTCAGTGTTCCGCAGCGTACGCTCAGCGTCATGCTCAATTCATCGAACGGCTCGGGGCCGAATACGTCCATTACGGGTTCATCGTCTTCATGCCCCGAGTGATGAGGTACATCTAAATCTTCGTCCACAGACACGTCCTCGATAGAAGTAAGAGTGAAACGTAACCACCCGGTGTCATCGTCAATGCCGCCATGCAGGCGCTCTCTGCCGACCGACACATAGCCGCTGCCCCGGGCCTGGAAAAAGGTCTGTTCAAGCACCAGCACATCGCCAGCTCGCAGACTGCCGGCCTGTACAATCGGTAACCGCAACCGCCCAAGGGTCACGGCAATTGCCAGTTGAAACGACAACGGCAGCGGCGCAGCCGTGGCCCGCCAGGCCCCCGCCTCGTACAACGCCAAAAAGCTTTCGGGGCTCAACCACACATAACCCTCAACCCACGATGCCCCCAGGGTCACGGTGAGGCGACAGCCAAAGCCTTTTGGTCGCCCGGTGTGTAGCAATCGCACATAACCCAACAGCGCTCGCACTTCGGGGCTCAGGTAATACTGAAACAACGTCCAGAACCAGGAATCCGGTTCGTTGTCGGCCCCTGCAAGGGTCACCGGACATTCACCCAGCAGGCTAAGCAACGGCCCCGCCTTAGCGAGCGCCAGCACACCGCACTGCGTGTCGAAGCACACCACGTCACCGCCAACAGGCGCACGTCCAGGCTCAAGCCGCAATTCACCGGCCTGACCCGCAACATGGAACGGCAGGTACAGGCCGCGGCCCAGCTGGCGGCGCGCGGCAACCCCGTCGCTCTTGATCGAAGGTAATGTCAGTAGCGGTACGATCATGGGTTGCCGACGCTTGGCAGAAGCAGGCTGACCGGCAGACCCAGCGCTTGCGTAAAACGGTCCTCACACTGTTGCCGTACGCCGCTGAGCCAGCGGGCCGTGGCGTCGTGTTCCGCTTCCAATTCAATGGCCCAGCCGCTCTGCTCTCGGCGCACGCTGGCGTTGATCCGTCCCAGGCGTGGCAAGTACAACACTGCCTGCAACGGCCACTGCGAACCGGCCAACACACGAGGCGTCAGTTGTTCGGCCAGCGCCTCGATCATGGCAATACCGGCCGCAGATTTTTTTCGCGACAAGGAGGCGCTCGTCCCTGCGCCCTCCCCATCACCCGCAAACAACCGCGTAAACAGTCGCCCTTGTTCCCACGCAACCATGCCCGCTGCTCCCGAGTCACGCTCTTCGCGGGGCTCACGCAGGGGGGGTCGTTCGGTGGGTTTATTCGCAACCTGGGTCATGTCGGCTCCTGTGCAAGCAAAAGTGATAGCTCCTGTAACTTTTCCACCTGCCGCAGGCATTCGGTGGCTTGCCTCTGGGCACTGCCAACGTGGTGTTCCTTTTCTTGCCGTTGGTTGCGCAGCGCCTCAAGCTGTCCCTCTTCGCGCTGGGTACTGGCGGATAAGGAGCGCTCCTGTGCGTTCCAGGATTTCAGGCCCGCTAAGGTCAAGAGCTGGCCCTGGTGCTGACTGAGCAACTCAGCACTTTGCCGGGCTTGCTCCTGCCGAGTGTGTTCAAGTGCATCCTGGGCCTGCTGGATATGCGCGAGCAGGGCCTGCTGCGCACGCTTGGCCTCACGCAGGGCACGTTCGGCACGATCAGCCCTGTGCCTGCGCAGGCAACGCAGCATCTGCACTTCACCGTGCAGCACATCAGAAGGGGACATAGGTCGTCAGCTCCTTGAGTTGCTCCAGCGTGACGGCCATCGGTGTCGGCTCACGCAAATCCTGGCGCAGGAAACCGTCCACCGCCTCGCGACTGTTCACGGCCAGGTCCGTCAACGCATCGCTGCCAGGCTGGTACTCGCCCAGCTTGAGCATCAACTCGATCTGCTGGTACGCCGATAACAACCGTCGCAACGCCGTGCCCGCCTGAATATCCTCTGGCGCCGCAACGTTGCTCAATATTCGTGAAAGGCTCGCCAACACATCCACCGCCGGATAGTGCCCACGCTCAGCCAATTTGCGCGACAGCACGATATGGCCGTCGAGCAATGAACGTACTTCATCGGCCACCGGATCGTTCATGGAGTCCTGCTCAATCAGCACTGTGTAGATCGCTGTGATCACGCCGTCACGGGTCAACCCGGCGCGCTCCACCAAGCGCGGCAGCAAGCTGTACACCGAAGGCGGCAGGCCTCCGCGCCCCAGGGGTTCGCCGGCAGCCAGGCCGATTTCACGCTGGGCCCTGGCGAAACGGGTCAGGGAATCAATCAGCAGCAACACCCGCTGGCCCTTGCGCCGAAAACCTTCAGCCAGTGCCGTGGCGGTAAAAGCGGCGCGGGCACGCTCCATGCTGGAGCGATCAGACGTGGCACACACCAGTACCGCTTTAGAGCGCAGTTGCTCATCGAGTTCATGGTCGAGAAACTCACGCAGCTCGCGCCCCCGCTCGCCGATCAAGCCGAACACGATGACATCGCATTCGACGTTACGGGCGATCTCGGCCAACAAGGTGGTTTTGCCACAACCGGCCCCGGCGAACAGACCGACACGCTGGCCTTCACCGAGCGTCATCAATCCATCGATGGACCGCACCCCGGTGGCCAGCGCACGGTTGATACGCGGCCGCTCGGTGGGCAAGGGCGCTTCACATAACACCGGGCTGGTATCCGGCAGTTCGGATTCGACAAATGCGCTGGCACCCTGGCCCGTAATCGGCCTTCCGAAACCGTCCAGAACCTGGCCCAGGAGCGCCTCGCTGACTTGCACTCTATGCGACACGCCCAGGCGCTCGACAGGCGCCCCCACGCGCACGCCTTCCAGGTTCCCAAGGGCACTGAGCACCGCATCCTGCTGATCAAAACCAATGATTTCAGCGAGCATGCAGTCACCCGGACCTTTTTCCACCTGGCACAAATCACCGATACGCGCCTGAGGCAGCCGGCACTGCAGCAGCATGCCGTTGACGCGCTGGATTCGCCCGCGCATGGACACCGGCGCAAAGCTGCCGAGCGCCTGGGCCTGGCGTTGCTGCCAGGCGTCCAGACGCGCTTGCTCGGAGGTACTCACCAGTGCACCTCGTAACGCTGTGCGCCATTAAAAACCACTTTGCTGTTGTCGATCAGCACCAGGCGCAAGCCGTCCACCTGATCCCCCAAAAAGAGCCGGCTACCCTCTTCCAGAACCACATGACCGTTAGGTCCGCCGACAATTTGCACGATCCTGAACGGCAAGGCGTCATCTCGCACACGTACACGACTGATCACCGGCACCATACTGTCGAATTGCTCACCAAAGCGGCTGAGCATCCGCGACACCAGCTCCACATCGTCCTGGGAAACATCGCCGTTGAGCACGACTTGACCGTTGATGACTTGCAGGTCGATCCGTTGGCTCAGCTCACGCTCGCCGAGCATTTTCAACAACTGCTGACGCACATCAAACGGTGAGGCCAATTCGTGTTTGCCAATCACCGATGGCATCAGGGAAGCCTGCGCGTCATGCTCCCCTGTCGAAACCATGCCCACCACTGCGATGACTACCGCCACCACCAGCATCAGGCTGATCAACCGCTTTTGCTGCGAGGGTGATATCGACGATAACGGCAGTGTCTGCACAGGTTGTTCCGGTGATGGCAATGCCGCAGATACCGGGGCCTCAGGCACAGGCTCAGGCCATGGATGATCTGCCAAGGCGACGCACAATCTCACGCTACCCACCAGAAAGGGCACGTTCAACGCCAGGCTCGGGATCTGCGCCAGGGCCTGGCCATCAGTCCCGTACACCAACTGCGCCTGGGCCTGCACCGACCAGTTAACGTCGCAAAACTGCAGCAGGGCATGATGCTCGGCGACCCCTGGATCGCTCAGCACCAGGTCAGCGTCCGGCTGGGCACCGATGCTCCATCGCTCGCCGAACAACGGCAACGCAGCGCCCTGGCGCAGCCCATCAAGCACGCGTAACTCATACATCATCGAGCCCTCCTTCGTACTGTCCATGGCTGCGAAATCATGCCGCTGCGCCACGCATCAATGCTTCCTGACCGAGGTCAATGCGCCCCAACACCTTGACCTTGGATGCGCTCCCCAACTCAGCGAAAGACAGCACCGGTACATGGTTGAACTCTTCGAGCAATAGAGTCCGCAAGGGGCTGCGCAAGTCCTGCGCCACCAACATCACGCTTTTGCTCTTGGCCCTCAAGGTAAAGGCCTGATTGAGCAGGTTGATAAACGCCGCGCTGTGATCCTGGTCCAACGCAAAGAACACCCCGGTCTGGGTCTGGCGCAGGGCTTCGCGCAGGATGTTTTCGCTTTGCGCAGACAACAGCCAGGCGTGCAGGCCGTCGGCCTCGCTGTACTGGTGATAGATCTGCGCCTTGAGAGCAATGCGTGCATAGTCGGCCAGGGCTTCCGGCTCACGCTCATGCTGTCCGTACTCGATCAGCGATTCGACAATCAGGCGCACCGCCCGCAGGGGGACACCTTCACTGGCCAGGCGCTGCAACACCGCAGAAAAACGCGACAGCGGCATGATGCGCTGCAGTTCCTGCACCAGTTCCGGCTGATTATGCTCAAGCCAACTCAGGATCGACTTGCTCTCCTGAATCCCCAGGAACTGTGGCCCGCTGAGCATCATCGCCTTGCGCATACGCTCCAGGATCAGGCTCGTGGCGGTGAAGCGCTCCAGTTGCGGATCATCAAGCAGCGGATCGTCAGGGGCCAACCAGAGCCAATCCTGTTCATCGCGCTCAGCCAACCCGGCGATGGCGTGCTCTGGCTCAACCTCAAGCGCCATGCGCTCAACGGCCATATGATTGACCACTGACGCCCTGACCATGGGGACTTCATGCACACAAAAGCGCATCTCATCGGGGGCCAGGGAGTCATCGAGCTCGACTTCGAACGGCGGCAATGTCAGGCCAATATTGGCGACCAGCGAATTTCGCGCCTGGCGAATCCCGTGAATCAGATTCGTCACTTCAGGCGTGCCACGCAGAACAGGGGAAAACTGCAACAGGTAAGGGCGCGACGGGTCAAAGCCGCGCAAGTCCTCTTTACCGTTCTCTTCAGGGCGAACGACTTCGGCGGCCTCGTTGGAAGGCTCTGCCTGGTGTTGGCGCTGGCGCACCAGGTAGTAACCCACGCTGCCGGTGATCAGCGCGATCAGGATAAATACCAGGGTAGGCATGCCAGGGACCGCGGCAAACGCAAGCATTCCCACCGAGGCAATCACCCAACTCTTGGGCTCGCTGGTCATTTGCCGGGCAATTTCGACGCCCATGTTACTGACGCCTTTGCGTCCATCCGGCGCAACACGGGTGATGATCATGCCCGCAGTCAAAGAGATCAGCAGCGCCGGAATCTGTGCAATCAGGCCATCGCCGATCGTCAGTACCGAATACAACGCCATCGAATCGCCTGCGCTCAAGCCGTGCTGGAACATTCCTGTGGAGAAGCCGCCCAACAGGTTGACCACGACGATGATCAAGCCGGCGATAGCGTCGCCCTTGACGAACTTCATGGCCCCATCCATGGCCCCGAACAGTTGGCTCTCACGCGACAACTGCTCACGCTTGTCCCTCGCTTGCATGCCGTCAATCAGCCCTGCACGCAGATCGCTATCGATAGACATCTGTTTGCCCGGCATCGCAT
This sequence comes from Pseudomonas sp. GZJR-8, assembly GCF_002916705.1. Classification (NCBI taxonomy): domain Bacteria; kingdom Pseudomonadati; phylum Pseudomonadota; class Gammaproteobacteria; order Pseudomonadales; family Pseudomonadaceae; genus Pseudomonas; species Pseudomonas sp. GZJR-8. The sequence continues at coordinate 265,783 of NZ_JXSI01000007.1, forward strand.
CCAGGCTGAACCGCGCCGCCACCTCGGCGACCCGCTCCGAGCCCTTGGTGATCACCAGGAAGTTGACCAGGGTCAGGATCAGAAAGATCACCATCCCTACCGCCAGGTTTCCCCCCACCACGAAATTGCCGAAGGCCTCGACGATGTCACCGGCGTCCTGTTCCAGCAGGATCAAGCGCGTGGTCGCAATCGACAGCGCCAAACGAAACATGGTGGTCAGCAACAGGATCGATGGGAACGATGAGAACGCCAGAGGGCCTGGTAGATAAAGCGCCAGTACGATCAACAGGCAAGATATGCAGATATTGAGCGCAATCAGAATATCTACCAGCCAGGTCGGCAGTGGCACGATAAAGATAAAGACAATGGCCATGACCACCACGGCGCCCAGCACTTCTGCGCGCTGTGCCACTTTGAGCAGCAAGCCGTTGATGGTCGACAGCAGGGTCACGTCATAACCCCGGCCAACTCAGGAAAACGCTGGGTACCACCGTCGATCCGGTTCAGCTCGTCCATCACCGCTACAAACCTGAACAAGGTTTCCTCGCGGACTCTACTGTCAGACCATAAGGCCAACGGTAACTGCCGGATAAGAGGGTAAAGCGCGTTGAGAGCGGCCAGTTGCCTGGAGGGTGATCCACTCCCCATCTCATTCCCCAACCGCAGGATTTCATCGGCGGCGATGCCGCTATCGGCGTATCCAAGCAGGCGCTGCAGCAGGGAAACGGCGTCATGATCGATGCCCAGTCGCAGGTTGAACGCCAGGCAATCGGCCAATACGGTGCCCAACTGCCCGCAACTTCGCAGGCCCAGCAGCACAGAACGCAACAGTGGGGTGGGCATCGATGACACCCGGGCCGCGATATCGTCTGCCAAGGCTTTACGCATCACATTGAGCCCTTCATAGAAGCGCTCGCCGCCGTATACGCCCAGCAGGGCTTGCATCATGGTCGCCAGCGATTGGCGCGTGACCACGCTGGCATAGTAGAGCGCGCGGAGCGCCTGGCGTTCCTGCGGGTCCGCGCCGGCTGCTTGCAATGCTACGGCAATGTTCAGGCCAGCCTGGATTTCTCCCTTGAAACGCGCCTCGAATTTGGCAATGGCTGCGCGGGCCAAGGCAGCCTCGGATTTACGCAGTTCAGCGTCCGCCTGGCCTGCCACGTGCTTGAGGACCACGAACGCACGCGCCGGGTCGCCGCCTGTGAGGTCGAGCAATTTGTCGACGCTGGCGTTTTGCAGTAACTGCATCCTGATGCGGCGAGAAACCGAGGCCATGCTCGCCTGGGCCGGATGCCCCAACTGGTCATAAAGCTGCACCAGTTGTTCCGCAGCAGGCACGCGCTGGGCCATCTGCCGCTGGGCCAGCGGAAGTTTATTGAGCTCTACTTCCTGATTGAACAGTTGGGCCAGTTCATCAACACCCTTCGCAGGCGCAGGCACGGCAGTATTGCTGATAACAGGTTGATCCAGGCGTTGGACCGTTGGCACATCGTTGCGCGATTCGACTTTCATGGACAGGCCAGTTCAGGAAGAGTGTGTCTCTGTGTGGCAAAGCCTCCCCATACGGTTCCATTGAAATTCGAGACGACGGCACGTTTGAAAATACTTGCACGGACCTCTAATCCTCACGTGCAAAAGCCTGCGTAAAAAAGCATCAATTCAAGATATTTATATATATAAATTAAGTAGTTACGTGATTTTTTCTGTTTGGCACAAGCAGTGCAATCGGGTTCCTGTCGATACGTTTCGACTGCGTCTACCTTAAGGAAAAAATCATGAATATTCCTATTGAAGCCTTAGTTCACCTTGGTGGCAATTCGCCTCAATTCATGCTTCATCTGACAGACGATCAACAGAAAAAGCTTCGCCGCTTTATTCATAAACGCGTGCTTAACCCGGAAGATGCGGATGATCTTTTGCAATTGACCTATCTGGAAGCCTGGCGTAATCGCGAACGTTTCAGCGGCACCGCAACGCTCAGCACCTGGATGTGCGGCATCGCGCAGAACCTGATCCGCAATCACTTTCGGCGCCTGTACGCCAAACCCGCACATTGCGAATTCGATGAGTCGCTGTGGCATGGCCAGGAAGACACCCACAGTCTGGATTGGGAGTTTGAGATCAACCGGCGCCTGGAAAATACCCTGAGCGCTATCGATCACTTGCCGACCGAGATGCGCAAGACGCTGTACGCTTCACTGGAAACCGACGGTAGCTATCAGGACACCGCCGACGTACTGGACATCCCTATCGGCACCGTGCGCTCGCGCCTGTCACGGGCACGCGAACAGCTCAAGCGCGTGACCCACACACCCCTGCATCGCTAAGCTGAATTAGCCGGGCAAGCGTTGGGCGACAGGGATATCTGCCCAACACTGTCAGACTTGGCCTGATAGACACCAATGCTCTGCATCTGCCCCCCGCTACAGAGCGCATCCGCCAGCGAGCCTCCCTGCCGCCTGTCACCCAAAGCAGCGTTTTCGGTTAAACGGTTGAAAGCGTAGAAAAAAACTCAACAAAAAGACTTGACGCATTGCCGTTCCGAGCGAATAATGCGCGCCACTTGGCTACATAGCTCAGTTGGTTAGAGCATAGCATTCATAATGCTGGGGTCCGGGGTTCAAGTCCCTGTGTAGCCACCAAGTACTAAAAACGGCTTACCGAAAGGTAGGCCGTTTTTTTGTGCGCGTAAAAAACTCCCCAACTGTATTTTGACGCCCCCCACCCCCACTGTTAGTGTCCAGCCTCCCTAAAATGCGGAGTGCCCCGATGAAACTGGACATCTACCAAGTCGACGCTTTCAGCCAACACCCCTTCGGCGGCAACCCGGCGGCGGTGTGCCCGCTCACCGAATGGTTGCCCGACGAGCAACTGCAGAGTATCGCGGCTGAAAACAACCTCTCGGAAACCGCGTTTTTTGTACCCCGTGGCGAGTTCTACGAGCTGCGCTGGCTCACCCCCGAAGTCGAGGTAGACCTGTGCGGCCATGCCACCTTGGCGGCGGCCTGGGTATTGATTCATATGCTGGCCGATGCGCCGCAAGTGCTGCGCTTTGCAACGCGTAGCGGCGAGTTGCGGGTGACGCACAATGGCGATGAACTGGCGATGGATTTCCCAGCCAAACAGCCGCAACGCTGCGAGCCACCGGCCGGAATGTTGAGCGCACTGGGCATTGAAACTGCTGAGGTGTTTGGCACCGATGACTACATCGTGCTGGTGGAAAATGAAGCGCAGGTGGCGGCACTGACACCGGATTTCGCACGGCTCAAGGGCCTGCCCAAACGTGGTATTGCAGTCACCGCCAAAAGCACACAGTTTGATTTTGTCTCACGCTGGTTCGGCCCGAATGTGGGGGTCAATGAAGACCCGGTCACCGGCTCGGCGCACACCTCGCTGGCAACGTTCTGGGCCGAGCGCCTGGGCAAGTTGCAGATGACCGCCGAGCAAGGCGGCCAGCGCAAGGGCCAGTTGCGCTGTGAACTCAAGGGCGACCGCGTGATTATCTCCGGCAAGGCGGTGCTGTATATGCAAGGCACGATTTATCTGTAAAACGCAATTCCCGAAGGACAACAGATCATTCTCAAAATGAACGGAGTTCAGCGCGTGCTTTTGACTTCCCGCCGTCAGTTGACGGTCATCGCAGCAGCCCTGGCCCTTGCGGCCTGCCACACGTCTGTCACCGAACAACCACCGGCACCGGAGTTGGGTTCGGGCTATCGCACTGACCTGAGTACCCGCCACGCCGAGCACCATATGGCCGCCGCTGCCAACCCGTTGGCTGCCGAAGCCGGACGCGAGATGTTGCGCCAAGGCGGTTCGGCCATCGACGCGGCGATTGCGATGCAAGCGGTGCTGACCCTGGTAGAGCCACAGTCTTCCGGCATTGGTGGCGGTGCGTTCATCATGCTATGGGATGGCAAAAACGTGCAGGCCTACGATGGCCGCGAGACCGCACCGGCGGGGGCGACCGAGCGCTTGTTCCTGAAGGCCGACGGCACGCCGATGGCGTTCACCGATGCGCAAATTGGCGGGCGCTCTGTCGGCACGCCGGGTGTATTACGCGCACTGGAAATGGCGCACAAGAAGAGCGGCCATCTGCAATGGGCCAAGCTGTTCGAGCCGGCGATCCGCCTGTCGGAGCAGGGCTTTGCCATTTCACCGCGCTTGCATAGCTTGATCGCGGCGGATCGCTTTATTGTGCAATCGCCCGAGATGGCGGCGTACTTCCTGAATGCCGATGGCTCGCCCAAAGCCACCGGCACGCTGTTGAAAAACCCGGCGCTGGCCGCGGTATTCAAGCGCATCGCCAAGGAAGGGCCGGATGCGCTGTACCACGGGGCGATTGCCGATGAGATCGCACGCAAGGTGCAGGGCAATCACAATGCCGGCAGCTTGTCCGTAGCCGACCTCAAGGGCTACAGCGCCAAGGAGCGCGCCCCACTGTGCACCGACTACAAACAATGGAAAATCTGCGGGATGCCGCCGCCCTCCTCTGGCGGGATTGCCGTGGCGCAGATCCTTGGCACCTTGCAGGCGCTGCAGACCCGCGACCCGCGCCTGGCGATCGCGCCGATGACCCCGAACAAGAGTACTTCGCCGGCCGGGCTTGAACCGACACCCGAGGCCGTGCACCTGATCGCCGAAGCCGGGCGCCTGGCCTTTGCCGATCGCGCCCTGTATGTGGCCGATGCAGACTTCACCCCCGTGCCGGTTGCCGGCCTTGTTGCACCCAACTACCTGGCCCGGCGCGCCGCGTTGATCCGCGAGCGCAGCATGGGGGTCGCCAAGCCTGGCCAACCGGAGGGCGTTCAAGTGGCGTATGCACCGGATCGCTCGCCGCTGCGCATCTCCACCTCGCAAGTGGTGGCGGTGGACGACCAGGGTGGCGCGGTGTCGATGACCACCACCGTGGAAGCGGCGTTCGGCTCCCACGTGATGGTCCAGGGCTTTTTGCTCAACAACCAGATGACCGATTTCTCGTTCATCCCCGAAGAAAACGGCCAGCCTGTGGCCAACCGCGTGCAACCCGGCAAGCGCCCGCGCTCGGCCATGGCCCCGACCCTGGTGTTCGATCGCAACAGTGGTGAGTTGCTTGCCACCGTGGGCTCCCCGGGCGGTTCGCAGATCATCGAGTACGTGAGCAAATCCCTGGTGGCCATGCTCGACTGGAAACTCGACCCGCAAGCGGCCATCAGCCTGCCGAATTTCGGCAGCCGCAATGGCGCCACTGAGTTGGAAACCGGCCTGTTCAGCCCTGCACTCAAACAAGCGCTCAAGGACAAGGGCCATGCCCTGAGCGAGATCGATATGACCAGCGGCGTACAGGCCATCGTCCGCACGCGGGATGCCCAGGGCAAGGTGTCGCTGAGCGGCGGCGCCGACCCTCGGCGTGAAGGCGAGGCGCTGGGTGACTAAGGGGTTTTGATCAAAGGAGAATGCACGGTGAACAAAGCCCGTAACCTCAATGCCCTCCCCGGCGTGGATCACGGTTTTTGCTCGATTGACGATCCGCTGCGCCCTGATGACGTGTTTATTTGCAAACAGGTGCACAGCGCGTCAGTGATCGAGTGGCAGCCGGGTCAGCCGGCCAACACGATTGAGGCTGACGGGGTGTTCACCCGGAGCCGGCAGCCAATTGCGGTCATTACGGCCGACTGTTTGCCCATCCTGATCGCAGGCGGTGATTTAGTGGCCGCCATTCATGGCGGCTGGAAGGGCCTGCAACGCGGGATTATCGGCAATGCCGTGCAGCGTTTTATCGATGAAGGCATTAGCGCGGCCCAGTTGCGGGTGGCAATTGGGCCGTCGATCAAGCCTTGCTGCTATGAGGTGAGTGAAACGTTCATTGCCCAGTTCCAAGCGGATCAAGGCCACCTATGGGAGGACAGCCAGGCGCCCTGGAGCATTGAGCAACCGACACCGCTACAAGCTCCGCACATTACACCGCCCCACGCCAGGCAAGCGGGAAGTGCCTGGTTTGACTTGAGCGGGTATGGGCTGCTGTTGCTGCAAGCGGCGGGGGTCAAGCGCGAGCAGATCGAGGTGAGTGACGTGTGCACTTATTGCACGTCACCGACGTTTGCCAGCTATCGCAGGAGGACGCATCACTTGGAGGAGCCGAAGACATTGATCTATTCGTGGATTGCTCGTACACGCTAACGATCAGCGATTGCTCTTCAACCCCTTGCGTCCCGCATGTCGCTCCAACGCCAACTCAATCAACCGGCTCACCAACTCGCTGTAGCTCATGCCCGCCGCCTGCCACAGCTTGGGGTACATGCTGATGCGGGTAAAACCAGGCAGTGAGTTGATCTCGTTGATCAGGACTTCGCCCTCATTCGTCAGGAACACATCCACCCGCGCCAGCCCTGCGCAACCCAACACCTCAAAGGCTTCAATGGCCAAGCTGCGAATTCGTTCGCTGGCTTCATGGCTGATAGCCGCAGGCACCACCACTTGGGCGGCCTGATCGTCGATGTATTTGCTGTCGTAGGAATAAAAACCGTCGCTCACCACGATCTCACCACAACCGCTGGCGATTGGGTGGTCATTGCCCAACACGGCGCATTCGATTTCACGGCCCTGGACGGCGGACTCCACCAGCACTTTCTCATCAAAACCCAACGCCAGCTCAACCGCAGCGTGGTACTCGGCTTCGCTGCCGACTTTGCTCACGCCCACTGAGGAGCCCTGGTTGGCGGGCTTGACGAACATCGGCACGCCGAGCTTGTTCGCCGCCGCTTCAAAGGAAGTGCGCGCCGCGTTGCCACGGGTGAGGGTGATGAACGGCGTGACGGCAATACCGGCGTCACGCAGCAGGCGCTTGCTGATGTCTTTGTCCATGCACACGGCCGAGCCGAGCACGTCGGAGCCGACGAAAGGCAAGTCGGCCATACGCAGCAAACCTTGCAGGCAACCGTCTTCGCCAAGGGTGCCGTGGACAATCGGGAAGATCACATCAATATGTTCCAGCAGGCCCTGCCCGGAGGTTTCCACCACCTGCTGGCTGGCCTTGCCCGGCACCACCGCCAATTCGCGGTTGGATTGGTTGAGGGCGATCAGGGCCGGGTTTTCCTGGTTGATCAGGAAGTTCGACGTGTCGTTGAGGTGCCAGTGGCCGGCCTTGTCGATACCGATCAGGATGGGCTCGTAGCGCGAACGGTCGAGGGCATCGACGATGTTGCGCGCCGATTGCAGCGAGACCTCATGCTCAGCCGAACGGCCACCAAAAATAATACCTACCCGCACCTTGCTCATGACCCGGCCTCACTGTTGAAAGTAAGGCTTCTTAACACGGGCGGTCAGCGATCCGCTAGCAATCTGCACCACCCGACGCCTGCACAATCGTACAAGACCCCAGACAGACAACCGTGGCAGACTCGGTTAACGTGTTCCCACCTCCTTCTGTGACAAGTCACCATGGGCAAACCCACCCACTCCCTCGACTGGCTGCACCGCGCCCCGCACGCCAGCGGCCTGGACCGTATCGAGGCGTACTTTGCCGGTTTCGCATTCGACCCCCATCGCCATGACACCTACGCCATCGGGCGCACGTTGTTCGGCGTGCAGAGTTTTCATTATCGCGGTGGCATGACCCACAGCATGCCCGGCACCACCATGGTGATTCACCCGGACGAAACCCACGACGGCCGTGCCGGCAGCGATGAAGGCTTCAAGTACCGGATGATTTATGTGGAGCCGGCGCTAATCCAGCAAATCCTCGGCGGCAAACCCTTGCCTTTCATTCCCGGCGGCCTGTCGACCGACCCTCGGCTGCACCGCGCCAGCGAAGTGCTGCTGCAAAGCTTGGATTGCCCGATTGACCCGATGCAAGAGCAAGACGCCATGTTCGACCTGGCCCAGGCCCTGAGCGAGGCATCCGGTGCCGTCGTCAGCCGTAAATCCTTCGACTACGTGGCCGCCGAACGCGCCCGTGAATTTATCCACAGCGCCCTGGGCCGCAGCATCACCCTGGATGAAATAGCCGACCATGCCGACCGCGACCGCTGGGCGTTATCGCGGGATTTTCGCTTGTTGTTCGGCACCAGCCCCTACCGCTACCTGACCATGCGCAGGCTGGACCTGGTGCGTCACTTGTTGGCCCAGGGCCAATCTCTGGTGGATGCCGCAATGACCGCCGGCTTCACCGACCAAAGCCACATGACCCGGCAATTTCGCAGCACCTACGGCATGCCGCCGTCGCGTTGGGTAAAGATGCTCGGACGCTGATCCAAGACTTGGAATGCATTCAATGTGGGAGGGGGCTTGCTCCCGATAGCGGTGTATCAGCGACAAATATATTGACTGACACACCATTATCGGGAGCAAGCCCCCTCCCACATTTTGAATGTAGTGGTGTTGCTGGCATTTGGTCATGGTTTGTAAAGGGCCAGCAAGCTGTGTCCCTTTAAATTGCAGGACGTTTCCGAGACAATCCCTGCCGCCTTGTGCCTGTTGGAATCGATGGCTAGTCTTCGGTCCGTCGCTGGATTTCAGTGATCGGGTTTAGCAGCCTGAGTTCAATAGGCACACGGTCCACATCTGCATTTATGGTGGCTGTGCGCGGGGCACCTTCGGGTGCGCTGGTTTTCCTATTGACCGGTCTGCTAACCCGCGTACAGCTGCCACCCTACGTTTAGCAGCGTTGGTGGTCGCTCCCATGCCCAATAGGAGTTACACCATGACCAAAGCACTTCCCGATCCACCCATGGACTGCCTCGTCGTCAACGAAGACCTCAGCTTCGAAGACGCTCAACTCTATATCTCACACCTGATCAACAGCGCCTCTGCCACCGTGTGGGACTGTTGCGATCACCTGCAACCCCATGACCGCGCCAGAATCCATGCCGCGTGGCATTTGCTGGAGATGGCCAAGACCGTGCTAAACCGCACCATCGAGTGCATGCCGCGCACCTGAAAACACGACAAAACTCATGTGGGAGCTGGCTTGCCTGCGATGCAGACACCTCGGTACATCAGATACACCGAGGCGATGCTATCGCAGGCAAGCCAGCTCCCACATTTGGGTTCTGTTGTCGCCAAAATCGAGTTTGGTGTCCGAACGTGCTCTTTAGCTCGACAACTGATTGGCAAACTGCCCGACCGCACTCACCACTTTTTGCGCACCGTCCTGAATTTCCACAATCACCGTACCCGCCTCGGCTGCCAGGGCCAGGCCTTGCTCGGCTTGCAGGCGACCGTCGGCCATCAGCGCAACCGCATCGCGGGCCATGTCCTGGTTCTGGCGCACTACGCCGACGATTTCCTCGGTGGCTTTGCTGGTGCGTGAAGCCAGTTGCCGCACTTCATCGGCCACCACCGCAAAGCCACGCCCCTGCTCACCGGCACGCGCGGCTTCGATGGCGGCGTTGAGCGCCAGCAGGTTGGTCTGCTCGGCAATGCCACTGATGGTCTTGACGATGCTGCCGATCACCTGGGACTGGGCATTCAGCGCCTCGATACCTTCGCCAGCCTGTTGCATGTGTTGGGCCAGGTCGCGCATCACGTCCACCGCCTGGGTGACCACGGTGGTGCCGCGCTGGGCGCTGTCGTCAGTTTGCAAGGAGGTGCTGTAGGCAATGTTGGCGGCCTCGGCCACCGCTTGCTCGCGGTTAACCTGGTCGGTGATCACCGTGGCGAACTTGACCACTTTGTACAGCCGTTCGTTGGCGTCCAGCACAGGGTTATAGGTGGCTTCCAACCACACCAGGCGACCGTGGCTGTCCACGCGCTTGAAGCGCGCCGCCACGAACTCACCGGCGTTCAAGCGCTTCCAGAACTGCTGGTACTCGGCGCTGTTGTATTCCTGCGGTTCGCAGAACATACGGTGATGTTTACCCTGGATCTGCGCCAGGCTGTACCCCATGGCGCCGAGGAAGCGGTCATTGGCGGTGAGCACATGCCCGTCCAGGTCGAACTCGATCAACGCGGTGGAGCGCATTAGCGCGGTGATGAGGTTTTCATGTTCACGCGAACTCTCGATGGTGCGGGTAAGGTCGCTGGAGAACATCGAAAACTGCTTGATGCGCCCCTGTGAACTGCGCACCGGCTGCAAGATTGAGCGCAACCAGGCTTCTTTGCCATTGCCACGCATCAGGCGCACGGCGCCGGCAAAGTGTTCCCCGCGGGCCAGCGCGTGCTTGAAGCGCAGTTGGAACTCGTCCTGGCGCACATGTGCCGGCACCAGGTCTTCGATCGCGCGCCCGACAATCTCGCCCAGCGAGTAAGCCAGTTCCTGCAGGAAGTTGGCATTGGCCCACTCCACACGGCCTTCAGGGTCCAGTGTCAGGCAGAGCATTTCGTTTTCCAGGCTCTCTTTCACCTGGAGCAAGCTCGACAATTCTTCGCGCAGAGCGGTCAGCTCCTGCTTCAGGCCGGTATTGAACATGGGGCACCGTTAGGCAAGTGAGGTGGGTGTTCTAACTTGCATCGGCGCTGCCGGGGTTTTCTGAAGAGCGCTTGAGCCCTGGGCCGAACTATATTTTCAACCGCCATTGTTACGGCATACGCCCATGACCTGATATTCCAGGGTATTGAGCTTGCCGCTGGAGTCTTCATAGGTCATGCGCGACGGCACGACGTTGCACGAGCGGATCGGCGGCGTCACGTTGACGACCTTGGCAATGTCCAGGTCCATGCCATAGCGGTAAGCCTGAACCTCGGGCACCGGCTTGCCTTTTTTGATCGCGTAGGCGGCCATGGCTTTCTCATTGCGCTCCATCATCAGGGCAAAGGTGCGATCCCCGCCCCCTTCGGCCAGTGCGCCAAATGACAACACAGCCGTTAATACAGCCACACCTACTTTATAAAAGTTCATTGCGGTTTCCTCGACTGAAAAGTTCAGTGTCGAGATTAACCAACCCACCCTGACGCCAAGTTCACCAGAACATTACTTATTTGTTAGATGGCCGTTAGTTTCCAGAATCGTAATCTTCATGCAATGCGCCTGTTATACGCCGTTTGCAACTATCAGCCTGGGCCAGATCAATAAGAACGCCTGCCTCTATAAGAAGCCGATAACTGCCATCACCGAGGAGCGCATCATGAATATTCGTCACTACACCCTTCCCTTTTCACTGATGGCCGCGTTGCCCCTGGCCGTGGCGGCAGGGCAGGAAAAGCCCGACGGTTTTATCGAAGGCAGTAGCCTGAACGTACTGGCGCGCAATTTTTACTTCAATCGCGACGATCGCAAGGGCCAATCCAGCCCCACCGGTAACGGCTATTCCGAAGCCTGGGCGCAGGGGCTGATCAGCCGGTTCGAATCCGGCTTTACCCAAGGCACCGTGGGGTTTGGCCTGGACGCGTTTGCCATGCTGGGGCTCAAGCTCGACTCCGGTGCAGGCCGTAGTGGCGGCAAGGGCTCGTTCGGTGTGTTGCCGGTGGACAACACCAATCAGCCCGAAAACCGCTACAGCAAACTCGGCGGAGCGGCGAAACTGCGTGTATTGGACACCGTGATCAAGGCCGGCGACGTATTCCCGCTGACGCCCGTTGTGGCGTACGGCGATTCACGGGTATTGCCCCAAAGCTTTCGCGGTTTCACCGTACAAAACAACAGCCTGAATGGCCTGAGCTTGCAAGGCGGACGCTTGAGCGGCATGAGCCAGCCCAATGAAAGCGGGACGAACAAAGGCTTTGCCACCTTCTATGCAGGCAAGGTCGACTCGCCCTGGATCGCCTACTTCGGCGGTGACTACCAGCTCAACAGCCACTTGGGTTTTAGCCTTTACAGCAGCCGCTTGAAGGACGCGTGGGACCAGTACTACGTCGGCAGCAATGCCAATTACGCATTGACCGACGACGTGTCTCTGTTCGGCGACGTCAACTACTACAAGGCCGTGGACGAGGGCAAGAAACGGCTCGGCGAATTCGACAACAACATCTGGAGCGCCAGGCTTGGGGTCAAGGTCGGCGCCCATAGCGTGGCCGTGTCGCACCAGCGCAACAATGGCGACGATGACTTCGACTACCTGCGCCAGTCTGATTCGATCTTCCTCAACAACTCGATCCAGTACAGCGACTTCAATTCGCCCAAGGAGCGCTCATGGATGGTGCGCTACGACCTGGACATGCAGACGTTCGGCATCCCGGGCCTGTCGTTCATGACCCGTTACGGCAAGGGCACCGGCGCCGACTACAGCAATGCCAACGCCGTGTATATGCGTCGCGATGCGGTGGGTAACCCGCTGACCGATCAACGCCGTTGGGAACGGGATATCGAGGCCAAGTACGTGGTGCAAAGTGGGCGTTTCAAGGATTTGTCCCTGCGCTTGCGCCAGGCCACCGTGCGCTCCAGTGCCTTTGAGTCCGATCTGGAAGAAGTTCGCTTGATCGCCGAATATCCACTGGCCGTTTTGTGACACTTACATTCGCTCGCGATTAACTAACATCTGTTCACAAATAGCCGGTTATCAAAATTGTAATATTGGCCTCAGCTTCTCGTTAGTTTCAACTTTCTATACTCGCGCCAACTTATTTACCGAGCACGTTCATCTCTGAAGCTTTTGTGTAGCTCCTTTGGAAAGAGATGAATTTTTAACGCCCCGCTTGGGGCGTTTTTTTTGTGCGCCGGGCTATGCGACCGATGGTCGCAGTTGACCCTAAAGCTACTTTAGCCTTCAGACTTTTCCCACTTTGATAACAGCCGCCATAAGGACATGGGCGCCTTCTCTCCATCATTCAAGAGGTAACCCCCATGCGTATCCTTGTGATTGAGGACGAGCAAAAAACCGCTGACTATTTGCGACAGGGTTTGAACGAAAGCGGCTACGTGGCCGACTGCGCCGCCAATGGCATTGATGGCCTGCACCTGGCCGAGCAGCATGCCTACGAGCTGGTGATTCTGGACGTCAACCTGCCGGGCAAGGATGGCTGGCAAGTGCTGGAACAACTGCGCCGCAACGGCAACCAGCGGGTGATGATGCTCACGGCCCGCGGCAGGCTGGCGGACAAGATCAAGGGCCTGGACATGGGCGCCGACGATTACCTGGTCAAGCCGTTCGAGTTCCCCGAGCTGCTGGCGCGGGTGCGCACCCTGTTGCGGCGCAGCGAACACATCCCCCAGCCGGAAGTGTTCCGCGTCTCGGACCTGGAACTGGACCCGCGTCGCCACCGCGCCTATCGCGGCACTCGGCGCATCGACCTGACCACCAAGGAATTCGCCCTGCTGCAGGTGCTGATGCGCCAGAGCGGTGAAGTGCTGACCCGCACGCAGATTATTTCGCTGGTATGGGACATGAATTTCGACTGCGACACCAATGTGGTGGAAGTCTCCATCAGCCGCCTGCGCGCCAAGGTCGACGACCAGAGCGAGGTCAAGCTGATCCACACCATTCGCGGCGTCGGCTACGTGCTGGAGGCGCGTCCATGAAAACCGGCAGCCTGTCGATGCGCCTGGGTTTGACCGTCAGCCTGATGGGCGCGGGCCTGGTCTTGCTGCTGGCCACCCTGGCCTACCTGGCCCTCACCCATGAACTGGAAAAACTGGCGCGCAAGGGCCTGGAAAGCAAGATGGAGCAGCTCCAGCACAGCCTGTCCCTGGGGCTCGACGCCCAGGCCATTCGCGCTCGTCCCCATGCGCTGCTGGACCTGGTCATCGGCCACGACAATTTCTACCTGACCATCGTCGGCACCGCGCCCGACACCCGCGTGTTACTGAACATCGGCGCCAAGCCACAATCGCCGTTGCTCACCGACTTCAAACCGCGGGAAACCCTCGGCTACCTGAACTGGACCGACAGCGACGGCAACCAGGTGCTCAGCGCCTCCAGCCTGATGCGCCTGGCCAGCGGTGAACGCGTGCGGGTGCTGCTGTCCCTGGACCGCAGAGACGACCAGGCACTGCTCAGCGCCTATCTGCGCGCCACGCTGATTGCGCTGCCGCTGCTGTTGATACTGATCGGCATGGGCGCCTGGTGGTTGGTACAACGCGGCTTGGCGCCGTTGAAGCAATTCAGCCAGGTGGCGGCGAAGGTCACCACCCAGGACCTGACACACCGTTTGTCCGTCGACAATTTGCCCCACGAACTGGGGGAACTGGCCCAAGGCTTCAACGTGATGCTCGACCGCCTGGATGCGGGCGTACAGCAACTCTCGCAATTCTCCGATGACCTGGCCCACGAACTGCGCGCCCCGCTGACCAACCTGATGGGCAAGGCTCAACTGACCCTGTCGCGCCAGCGCCCGCCGGAGGAATACAAGGCAGTGCTGGAATCCAGCACCGAAGAGCTTGAACGCCTGGGGCGTATTGTCAGCGACATGCTGTTCCTTGCCCAGGTCAGCCATCCGGCGGCGCGGGCGTCATTCACCGACGTATCCCTGGGGCAAGAGGCCGAGCGAGTGATGGAGCTGTTTGCCCTGAGTGCCGAAGACAAGCAAGTCACCCTGAGCCTGCGCGGCGAGGCCTGGGTGACGGGGGATCGTCTGATGATCCAGCGGGCGATTTCCAATTTGCTCTCCAATGCCATACGCCATACGCCAGAAGGTTCGAGCATCCTGCTGTTGGTGGAAACCTATGGCCAGAGCGTGTCGCTGTCGGTGGGCAACCCCGGCCGAGGCATCGACGCGCACCACCTGCCGCACCTGTTCGAACGTTTCTACCGCGCCGACAGCAGCCGAACCCGCGCCGAAGGCGGCAACGGGCTGGGGTTGGCCATAGTGAAATCGATCATGCATTTGCATCAGGGGCATGCTCATGTCACCAGCCAACCTGGGCGTTTCACACGGTTTAGCCTGGTGTTTCCTTTGCAAACAACAGAGATCTCATGTGGGAGGGGGCTCGCCCCCGATGGCAGTGTGTCAGTCAACACATGTATCAACTGACCTGCCGCTATCGGGAGCAAGTCGAATCGTCGCACCGCCCCTCCCACATTGGTTGTGTGGTGCATTCAAGATTGTTATTCGGCCTCTTCTTCACGGCGATGAGCCCATTGGTACAACGCTGGTAGCACCAGCAACGTCAGCAAGGTCGAGGAAATAATCCCGCCAATCACCACCGTTGCCAACGGGCGTTGTACTTCGGCGCCGGTGCCGGTGGCGAGTGCCATGGGGATAAACCCGAGGGACGCCACCAGCGCAGTCATAAGCACCGGGCGCAAGCGGGTCAGCGCGCCTTCGTGGATCGCCACCGCTAACGAGCGCCCTTCTTCGCGCAGGTTGCGGATAAAGGCGATCATCACCAGGCCGTTCAGCACCGCCACACCCGACAAAGCGATAAAGCCCACCCCCGCCGAAATCGATAGCGGAATATCCCGCAGCCACAGCGCCATGATTCCACCAGTCAACGCGAACGGAATCCCGGTGAACACCAGCAAGCCATCCTTGAGGTTGTTGAACATCATGAACAGCAGGCCGAACACCAGCAGCAACGCCACCGGCACCACGATACGCAGGCGCTCGGAGGCTTCTTTCAACTGCTCGAATTGCCCGCCCCAGGTGGTCCAGTAACCGGCGGGCACTTTCACCTGAGTGGCAATGGCCGCTTCGGCTTCCTCGACAAACGAGCCGATATCACGCCCACGCACGTTGGCGCTGACGATCACCAGGCGCTTGCCATTCTCGCGACTGATCTGGTTGGGGCCCAGCACCAGGTCGAGGCTGGCGACCTGGGACAAGGCGATAAAGCCCAGTTGTCCCGAGGTACTACCGGCCAGCGCCGGCACCGGAATCAATAGCCGTGACAAGCCTTCGATGTCTGTGCGCAGTGCGTCGGACAAGCGCACGACCATATCGAAACGCCGATCACCTTCGTACAACGTACCGGCCTGACGCCCACCGACGGCGACAGCGATGGTGTCCTGCACATCGCCCACATTCAGGCCAAAGCGAGCGGCCTTGTCGCGGTCGATATTGATGGTCAGCACCGGCAGGCCGGAGGTCTGTTCCACCTTCACTTCCGAGGCGCCGTTGAGCTTTTGCAAGGTCTCGGCGATTTCCCCGGCAGTGGTGTTGAGCACGGCCATATCATCGCCAAACACCTTCACCGCCACATCGCTGCGCACCCCGGAAATCAGCTCGTTGAAACGCAGCTGGATCGGTTGCGACAGCTCATACACGCTGCCCGGCACAATCGCGCTGGCGCGTTGGATGTCGGCAATGATCGCCTCGCGTGACTTGCTCGGGTCCGGCCATTGGTCCTTGGGTTTGAGCATCACGTAGCTGTCGGAGATGTTCGGCGGCATCGGGTCGGAGGCGATTTCCGCCGTACCGGTGCGCGCAAATACCCGCTCGATTTCCGGCACTTCGGCCAGCAAGGTTTTTTCCAATTGCTGCTGCATCTGCACCGATTGCGTCAGGCTGGTGCCAGGTACGCGCAGCGCCTGCTGGGCGAAGTCGCCCTCGCTGAGGCTGGGGATAAATTCGCTGCCCATACGGCTGGCGACCAGGCCCGATACGACGATGGTCAGCAGCGCCAGGCCAAATACCAAGGGGCGGCGCGTCATCACCCAATTGAGCACTGGGTCATACACCCGGCGTGCGCTGCGCATGACGAAGTTTTCTTCTCCCTTGACCTTGCCGGTGACGAACAACGCAATCGCCGCCGGTACGAAGGTCACCGACAGAATCATCGCGCCGAGCAAGGCAATCACCACCGTGAACGCCATCGGGTGGAACATCTTCCCGGCCACCCCGGTAAGAGCGAAGATCGGCAGGTACACCACCATGATGATCAGTTGCCCGAAGATCAGCGCCCGTCGCGCCTCTTTGGCAGCAGCGAACACTTCGTGCAGGCGCTCACTGCGGGTCAGCAGGCGGCCGTGACGCTGCTGCGCATGGGCCAGACGACGGATGGCGTTCTCGACGATCACCACCGCACCGTCGACGATAATGCCGAAGTCCAGCGCACCGAGGCTCATCAGGTTGGCGCTGACTTTGTTGGTGAACATGCCGGTGAAGGTGAACAGCATCGCCAGCGGAATCACCATCGCCGTGATCAGCGCCGCACGGATATTGCCCAGGAACAGGAACAACACCGCCACCACCAGCAACGCACCTTCGAAGAGGTTCTTCTTCACGGTGGCGATGGCTTTTTCCACCAGGTTGGTGCGGTCGTAGACGGTGACCGCCACCACGCCTTCGGGCAGTGAACGGTTGATCTCCTCGAGCTTTTTCGCCACTGCCTGGGACACGCTGCGGCTGTTCTCACCGATCAACATGAACACGGTGCCCAGTACTACTTCGCGGCCGTTTTCGGTGGCGGCGCCGGTGCGCAGCTCGCGGCCAATGTCGACCTGGGCCACGTTGCGCACACGAATCGGGGTGCCGTCCGAGGTGGTGATGACAATGTTGGCGATGTCATCGATAGACGCCACTTGCCCCGGCGCGCGGATCAACAACTGTTCGCCGCTGCGCTCGATATAACCGGCACCAACGTTGGCGTTGTTGCGCTCCAGCGCGGTCACCAGATCGTTGAGCGTCAGGTTGTAGGCGGCCAGGCGCTTGGGGTCCGGTGCGATCTGATATTCCTTGGCGAAGCCGCCAATGGTATTGATCTCGGCCACGCCCGGCACATTGCGCAGCTGCGGTTTGATGATCCAGTCCTGGATCACCCGCAGGTCGGTGGGGGTGTAAGGCGTACCGTCCTCTTTGCGCGCACCGTCCTCAGCTTCCACGGTCCACAGGAAAATTTCCCCAAGCCCGGTGGAAATCGGCCCCATCGCGGTTTCGATGCCATCGGGCAATTGTCCTCGGGCCACTTGCAGGCGCTCGTTGACCAGTTGGCGGGCAAAAAACAGGTCGGTGCCGTCCTTGAAAATCACCGTGACCTGGGACAAACCGGAACGCGACAGCGAACGTGTCTGTTGCAAGCCGGGCAGACCGGCCATGGCGGTTTCGATGGGAAAGGTGATGCGCTGCTCGGTTTCCAGCGGCGAAAAACCGGCGGCCGCCGAGTTGATCTGCACCTGCACGTTGGTGATATCGGGCACCGCGTCGATGGGCAGTTTCTGATAGCTGGCGATGCCGACACCGGCCATCAACAGCACCGCCAGCAACACGATAATGCGCTGCTCGATGGCGAATTGGATAAGGCGCTCAAACATGGGGAATCACTCGCAGATCAATGGGCGTGTTCGGCCGAGCCTTTGCCCAGTTCGGACTTGAGGATGAAGCTGCCAGCCGTCGCCACTTGCGCACCGGCCTCCAGGCCCTGACGCACTTCGACGTAGCCGTTTTCACTGACGCCCAGTTCAAGATGGCGGGTGATAAAGCCTTCTGCAGTGCGCACGAACACCGAGGGCTTGTCCTCGACGGTCTGGATGGCGGCTTGCGGTACGGTGACCTTGGCCTGGTAGGTATCGGTGGCGACTTGCACGGCCACGAATAAACCAGGACGCCAGGCGTCGTCGGGGTTGGGCACCGTCACACGCACGGTGGCGGTACGCGTTTGCTCGCCGAGCAAGTTGCCGACATACGCCACGGTGCCCAGCACTTCGGTGCCCATTTCCGTCGAGCTGACTTTTACTGGTTTGCCTACGCGGACCTTGTTCAAGTCCTTGGGAAAGACACCGAAGGTGACCCACACCTGAGACAGGTCCGAGAGCGTGAATGCGTTGCTGGTTTCACTGACCACCTCGCCCACGCCCAGGTGTTTTTCCACCACCACCCCGGCGAACGGCGCCCGCAGTTCATAGCGATTGCCACCGGCCAGAACTGCGCTGCCGCTGAGGGCGGTCATCTTCTGCCGCGCATTGTTCAGGGCGATTTCGGCCTCTTGCAGGGTTTGCCGCGCCAGCAGGTAATCCTGCTCGGCGGAGATTTTGTCCTGCCACAACTGGCGCTCGCGCTCAAAGGTGGTACGCGCCAGTTCGACCCGGCGCTGGCTGGCCGCCAACTCACTGCGCTGGTCGGAAATCTGCTGGCTGGCGATCACCGCCAACAGTTCGCCTTTTTTTACCGACTGGCCCAGATTGACGTTCACCGCTTCCACTACGCCCGCAGCACGGGGCACGATGTGGGAGGTACGGTCTTCATCAAAACGCACCTCGCCGGGCAGCGTCAGCACCGTGCTGATCGAGCGCGGTTGCGCCTGGGCCAGTTGAATACCGGCGGCCTGGATCTGCTGCTCGGTGAGTTCAAGTTTGCCTTCTTCTTCCTCGGCGTGGGCCAAGCCCGATAGCAGCAGGCCCAAGGCGACGGCGAGCGCCATGCCATGTTTTTTGTTCATCAGGGAACTCCAGGAAAAATCAAAACCGGGCGAGGTCGCCGTAAATTCGTTCGATACGCACCCAGGCGTCGGTGGCCTGGGCCGTCGCCGCGAGGTACTGGGTGCGGGCCGCGATCAAGGTACGCTGGGCGTCGAGCACGTCGAGAAAGTTGAACTTGCCCATCTCGAAACCACGGGTGGCGCTGTCTACCGCGCTCTGTGCGGCAGGCAGGATCTGTTGGTTGAACGCACGCACTTCGGTGTTCGCCGTTTGCCACAGGTCCAGGGCCTGGCGGGTTTCGGTGCGCAGGCGCAGCTCGGCGGCGTTGCGCAGGTCGCGGGCCTGGTCGGCGCGTCGAGTGGCCGCGAGGATGTTGCCCTGGTTGCGGTTGAACAGCGGGATCGGCATCGACACGCCCACCAGGTTGACCCGCTCGCGCACGCTGGCGTCGTACTGGCTGCCAATGGACACATCCAGGTCCGGAATGCGCTGGGCTTTTTCCAGGCCCACGCTGGCTTCGTTCTGCACAATATTGAGTTCGGCCAGGCGCAGTTCGGCGGTTTGCTCAAGACGTGCCAGCAAAGGCGCGGCGGCGGGTAACGCCGGCGCGGAGGTGTTTGGCGTGGCGACGGCCTGGAAGTCGGTGGCCGCACTGCCGGTGCTGGTGGCCAGGCGACGGTAGGCATCAGTGAGGCCAATCTGTGCGCGGTTCAATTCCAGGCGGATTTCCGACACCTGCACCTGGGCGCGGGTAGCTTCCACCGGTGATGACTTGCCGGCGGTGACACGCCCGTTGGCGACCACCAGGCCGCGCTCGGCAAGCGTCATGGAGCGTTGCGCCAGGTCGAGGCGCTCCTGGGCGCGCAGGGCGCCGTAGTAGCTGTCGATGACCTCGGCGCGCAACAGGTTACGGCGCTGCTCCAGGGTCAGCGCGGCGGCGTCCTGGGCGCGGGTGGCCACCTCGATGCGCGCACCGCGCTTGCCGCCCAGTTCCAGGGTCTGGCTGAGTTTGATACTGGTGGTGCGGCTGTTGCGGCGGGTGTCTTCGGCATCCCAGGAGGCCACCGGGTTGGGGATCAAGCCGGCCTGCTGGCGGCCGCCCTGGGCGATGTCGATTTCCCATTGTGCGGCCGCCAGGTCCGGGTTGTTGGCGAAGGCGGTTTGCAGCGCTGCATCGAGGGTGAGGGGTTGTGCCTGGGCGGCGTTTGCGGATATCCACAATGCCAATGCTGCCGCCCCCAACAGTGTTCTAACGGAAATTGCCATAACGAGAGTTCCACGCCCATGAAGTCGCTGAGGTGTCCCAGCGGGGGCAATGTAGCTGTCGGTACTTATCAGGGCCGTGGGTGAAAGATTACAAATCCGTTAGCCAGGCTCAGGCATGCACGTCGTCGTGATCGTCATGCTGAAAACCCTCGCCCTCGACCTGGATCGTGGCATGGGAAATATCGAATTGCTCGTGCAGTAACTCCGTCACTCGGCTGAGGATCTGCTGCTCAGTGCCCTGGGATGCATCCGCGACCAAATGCGTACTCAGCACATTCTTGCCACTGGTGAGGGCCCAGATGTGCAGGTCGTGCACGTCCCTGACCCCAGGCACGCTGCGGATGGCCTGCTCCACCTGCTCGATATCGACGCCTTCCGGCACACCTTGCAGCAGGATGTTCATGCTCGCCTTGAGCAGGGTCCAGGTGCGCGGCAATACCCAAAAGCCGATGGCGGCCGCGACCACGGAATCGACCCACCCCCAGCCGGTGAACATGATCACCAGCGCGGCAATGATCACGCCGACGGAGCCGAGCATGTCGCTCCAGACTTCCAGATAGGCACCCTTGACGTTAAGGCTCTCGCCGCTGGCCGCGCTGAGCAGGCGCATGGAGATCAGGTTGACGACCAGCCCCAGCAGCGCAATCACCAACATGCCGGTGGACTGGATCTCGGCGGGCGTCTGCAGCCGCAGGTAAGCCTCGTACAAGATGTAGAACGCCACGGCGAACAGCAGCAATGCATTGAACGCAGCCGCCAGAATCTCGAACCGCGCATACCCGAAGGTGCGCTTGCGATCTGCCGGGCGCTTGGCGACCTGGATCGCCACCAGGGAAATCGCCAGGGCCAGGGCGTCGGTCATCATGTGCGCCGCGTCCGACAACAGTGCCAGGCTGCCGGTGATAAAGGCGCCGATGACTTCGGCCAGCATGAAGCTGCCGGTCAGCCCCAGGGCGATCCACAACTTGCGTTCGTGGCCGGCGCGTACTTGGGCGTGGCTGTGTCCTGCGCTCATGGGATGTCCTTGTGGGTTGGGAGGAAACGGATCATAGAGCTATAGGCCAGATCCACGGGCATGGTTTGCAAAATTGTCATCTGCACGCCAGAACGTCGTTAGCGTTGAGCGCACCAAAATCGTTCATGGATACGATGGGGCAGTTCTATCAGGTATGCTTTTCAAGCCGAAACAAAAAGAAACATATTAGCCAACCTGCTCGATAAGGAGTTCCGTTTTGGAGTTATCGACTGCCGCGTGGATGGTTCACGACACCCGTCTTATGCTCTGCGTCCTGCTGGCCATCGCGAGCATCATCGTGCTGATCAGCGCGACCAAATTGCCGCCGTTCCTGTCGATTCTGATCGGCACCTTTATCGCCGGTGTGGGTGCCGGTCTACCACCAGAGGAAGTGGCCAAAGCGTTCAGCAAGGGCGCCGGGGCGATTCTGGGTGAGGCCGGTATTATCATTGCCCTGGGCGCAATGCTCGGCGCGCTGATGGCCGAATCCGGTGCAGCCGACCGTATCGCCACTACCTTGCTTGGGCTGGGCAAAGGCAAGTCATTGCCGTGGGTGATGGCGCTGGTCGCCATGGTGATCGGCCTGCCGCTGTTCTTTGAAGTGGGCCTGGTGATGATGGTGCCGATCATCTTTGTGATGGCTAAGCGTTCGAACCAGCCGCTGCTGAAAATCGCCATCCCGGCATTGGCGGGCATGACCACCCTGCACGCCCTGATGCCGCCGCATCCGGGGCCGCTGATTGCCGTGGGTGCGTTGCACGCCGACCTGGGCCTGACCATGTTGCTGGGTTTGTGCCTGGCGGTACCGGCGGTGATCCTGGCCGGGCCGCTCTACGGCAATTGGTTGTCCAAGCGCCTGCATGTGGACGAACCGGCCGAGATTGGCGCGCTGTTCAGCGCACCGCCCAAGGCTCCGCGCCAGCCGAGCTTTGGGGTGTCGTTGCTGATCATTCTGTTGCCGGTGATCCTGATGCTCGGCAGCACGCTGGCCAAAGTCGCGCTGGCGCCAGAAAGCCCCCTCGGCCTGACCTTGAAGTTCCTCGGTGAACCGCTGATCGCTCTCGGCCTGGCCGTCATCGCCGCAGTGATTTGCCTCGGCTGGGCCGCAGGCAGGCCACGCGCCGACGTCGGCAACACCCTGCGCAAAGCTCTGGCGCCCATCGCCGTGTTGCTGCTGACCATCGGCGCTGGTGGCGGCCTCAAGCAAACCCTGCTGGACGCAGGCGTCAGCCAGACCATCAGCAAGGTCGCCGAAGGCGCGCACATGCCCTACCTGTTGCTGGCCTGGCTGATCGCCGTGGCCCTGCGCCAAGCCACCGGCTCGGCCACCGTCGCTACCACTACGACGGCGGGCATCCTCGCGCCGATGATGGCCGGGCTGGCGGCAACGCAAAGCTCATTGGTCGCCCTCGCGATTGGCGCCGGTTCGGTGTTTTTTTGCCACGTCAACGACGCCGGGTTCTGGATGGTGCGCGAGTACTTTGGCTTGCAGTTGAAACAGACGATCTGGGTGTGGTCGGTGTTGCAGACGATTGTTTCGGTGGTTGGGCTGGTGGGTACCTTGTTGCTCTGGCACTTCTTGACCTGAACTTCAGGCGGCCAAGGTGTGGCGTTTGCCAAACAACGCCACACTTCCCACCCCCACCGCCCCCATCACCACGCAATACCCCACGCAGACCCACGGGCTGGTCGGCATCAGCGCGATCAATAGCAGCGGCGTAGTACTCGCCCACAGCGCATAGGCAATGTTGTAGGTGAAGGAAATCCCCGACACCCGCACCTGCGCCGGGAACAGGCCGACCATCACTGACGGCACCGCGCCCACCACCCCGCAGCTCAAGCCTGCCACGGCGTACGCCGCGCCCAGCCACACACCGCCGCTGATCAGGCTGGCATACAGGATAAAAATCCCTACCGGCAGCAACAGGCTGTAGACCAGCACCGCGCGCCAGGCGCCGATGCGGTCCACGAGCAAGCCTGCGAGGACGCAACCGATATTCAGGAAGACGATGCCCAACGCGCTCAGGGCGAAGGTGTGGCTGGGGCTCATGCAGAAGGTTTTCTGCATCATGGTCGGGGTGATGACCACCAGCACCACCACGGCTGAGGTGAGTACGCAGGTCAGGATCATGGCCGGCAACAGCACGGCGCGATGCTCGCGCAGCACGGTGCGTAATGGCATTTCGGCGGCGGCCTGGCGACGCGCCTGCATTTGGAGGAACACCGGGGTTTCGCTGAGCCAGCGACGCAGCCATACGCCGATCACGCCGAATACGCCGCCGAGCAGGAAGGGCAAGCGCCAGGCATAGTCGAGGATTTCGGCCGGGGTGAAGACTTGCGCCAGCAAGGTGGCAGTCAATGCGCCCAGCAGGTAACCGAAGGTCAGGCCGGCTTGCAGGAAGCCCAAGGCGTAGCCACGGTGCAGGCGCGGCGCGTGCTCGGCGACGAAGGTCCAGGCGCTGGGCACTTCGCCGCCCACTGCGGCACCTTGCAGCACGCGCAGCGCCAGCAGGATCAAGGGTGCGAAATAGCCGATCTGCGCGTAGGTCGGCATGATGCCGATCAGCAGGCAGGGCAAGGCCATCATCAGGATGCTCAAGCTGAATACGCGCTTGCGCCCCAGGTGGTCGGCAAAGTGCGCCATCAGGATGCCGCCCAGCGGACGGGCGAGGTAGCCAGTAACGAAGATGCCGAAGCTTTGCAACAGGCGCAGCCACTCAGGCATTTCCGGGGGGAAAAATAATTGGCTGAGGGTCAGCGCGAAAAACACAAAAATAATGAAGTCGTAGATTTCCAGGGCTCCACCGAGGGCGGCCAGGCCCAGGGTTTTGTAGTCGGAGCGGGAAAAACGCTGCGCCCGTGGGGAAAAGGTGGCAGTCATGTGCAGGCTCGGCAGACAAACAAAATGGCGTGCAGGTTATGAGCTGAACCCATTGAAGGCAATCACGACGGATATATTTGTTTTACTCATTGATCGTTGAAGATAACTACATTCCCAAATCAATGGGGGTAGAGGAACATGCCGTAAAACTGCCAAACCCCATAATAAATACAAGAGGAAAGCTTCATGGCCGATGCTATCGAAGAAAGCCGTTACGCTCGATTTGCTCTGCGTTGTTCCAATTTTGCCGAGCGCTGGTTTCCCGACTCCTGGGTGTTTGCCGCCCTCGCGGTGATTATCGTCGCCGTGGCGACCCTGGGCATGGGCGCAGCGCCCGCCGAAGCGGCCAAGGCATTTGGCGACGGGTTCTGGAGCCTGATTCCGTTCACCATGCAGATGGCGTTTGTGGTGATCGGCGGTTATGTAGTCGCCAGCTCGCCGCCCGCGGTGAAGTTGATCGACCGCCTGGCGCGCATCCCCAAGAACGGTCGTTCGGCGGTAGCCTGGGTGGCGTTGATTTCCATGGTGGCATCGTTGCTCAACTGGGGCTTGTCCCTGGTGTTCGGCGGTTTGCTGGTGCGGGCGTTGGCCCGTCGTACCGATTTGCGCATGGACTACCGCGCCGCTGGCGCTGCGGCATACCTGGGCCTCGGTGCCGTGTGGGCGTTGGGGCTGTCGTCGTCAGCCGCGCAGTTGCAGGCCAACCCGGCCAGCTTGCCGCCGTCGATCCTGTCGATCACCGGGATGATCCCGTTCACCGAAACGATCTTCCTGTGGCAATCCGGTGTGCTGCTTCTGGCGCTGATCGTGGTGTCGCTGATCATCGCCTACGCCACCGCGCCAGGCCCCAACAGTGCCCGGGATGCCAAGGCCTGCGGCGTCGACCCGGCCTTTAACCTGCCCAAGCCACAACCGCCGACGCGTCCTGGCGAATGGCTGGAACACAGCCCGTTGCTGACGATATTGCTGGCATTGCTGGCAGCCGGCTGGCTGTTCCATGAGTTCTCAACCAAGCCGGCGATCAGCGCCATCTCGGGGCTCAACACCTATAACTTCCTGTTCATCATGGTCGGCGCCCTGCTGCACTGGCGCCCGCGCAGCTTCCTCGATGCCGTGGCCCGTGCGGTGCCGACCACCACCGGCGTGCTGATCCAGTTCCCGCTGTACGGCTCGATTGCCGCACTGATGACGGTGGTCAAGGGCGGTGACGGCCAGACCCTGGCGCACCATATCTCGACGTTCTTCACCTCCATCGCCTCCCACGACACCTACGCGCTGCTGATGGGCGTGTATTCGGCGGTGCTGGGCTTCTTCATCCCATCGGGTGGCGGAAAGTGGATTATCGAGGCGCCCTATGTGATGCAAGTGGCCAATGACCTGCAATACCACCTGGGCTGGGCGGTGCAGATCTACAACGCCGCCGAGGCACTGCCGAACTTGATCAACCCGTTCTATATGCTGCCGCTGCTGGGGGTGTTGGGGCTGAAGGCGCGGGACTTGATCGGGTTTTCGTTTGTGCAGTTGTTGGTGCACACGCCGCTGGTGTTGTTCTTGTTGTGGGCGCTGGGGACGACGTTGAAGTATTTGCCGCCTGTGATGCCCTGAATAACGGGTGACCGCAACTGTTGGTAGAACAGCTGCGGTCAAGGATTTACAGGAAGGCGTGCCAATAGATCAGGTAATGCACTCTGTATCGTGTCCCAAACAACATCCAAGTTGATATCGAAGTAACCATGAGCGATTCGGTTGCGCATCGCTCGCATATTGCGCCAAGGAATATGTGAATGGCGTGCCGCGAAGTCCGGATGCTGATCCATGATTTTCGTCGACGCTTCACCAACGATGATCAGGCTCATGACCACAGCTTGTTGTGTTCGCCGGTCCTCCAAAAACTCTTCTTTGCTCAAGCCCTCTACAAAAGTGATAGCGTCAGTGGCAGCTTGCCTTATGTGCTCCAGATAATCCCCTAAGCGATTTTCTGTCATACAGGACGGGCCTCAGCCAACACCTTGGCGCGAAATTTCAAAGGCAAGTCGCCAGGCGTCAACAGGTCGACATTGACGCCTAACAAGTCCTCAAGCTCGACCTGCAACCCGCCAAGATCAAAAAGAGTTGTCCCCGGTGGCACATCAACCAACAAATCAAGATCACTGCCTTCTTGGTCGGTACCCGTTAATACAGACCCAAATACTCTCGGGTTTGATATTTGGAAACGTCCTATCACTTCTCTGACAGCTGCTCGTTGTAGATCAAGTGCAGTTGAAGGTTTCACGACTCACCTCGATGGTGTGCATTAGAAGCCCAGTCTAGCAGCGCTTACTCTGTGTAGACACGCCCCGCACATCACATGTGTGTCTTCGTTCCGTCACATTCCATTGCTACCGTCCTGCGAAATATCTTGCAACATCTCGCCAAGGACTCCCCCCGCAATGAGTGACGAGCACAACGACCGCCCTACCCCCGACTCCGCCCCCAAAACGCCGGTCGACACCAGCCGTCGGCGCTTCCTCGGCGGTGCGGCGGTGTTGGGGGTAGGCGCGACTTTGAGTGCCTGCGGCCATACCAGCGAAGCGCCGAGCACACCGGTAGCCAGGCCGCTCACGCCCCAGGAACTGGACAAGGCCTTGAGCGACCAGGTTAAAACCGTGGTGGTGATCTACGCCGAGAACCGCAGCTTCAACAACCTGTTTGCCGATTTCCCCGGGCTTGAAAAACCACTGTCGGCGTTATCCGCCACTGACACCCGGCAGCGCGACCGCGACGGTAGTGTGCTGGCCAGCCTGCCGCCCACATGGGGCGGTGTGTTGCAAGTAGGCCCGCAAACGGTCGACGGGGTGACCTACCCCAGCGGTGTGCAATTCCAGGAAAACCTTTCCAACGCACCGTTTGCCCTCAAGGGCCCGAACGCCGAAGACCTGCCATTGAGCTTGGTAACCCGCGACCTGTGGCATGTGTTCTATCAAAACCAGATGCAGATCAACGGCGGCAAGAACGACGGTTTTGTCGCCTGGGGCGATGCCGGGGGCCTGGTGATGGGCCATTACGCCCAAAGTCGTTATTCTCTGCGCCTGTGGGACGTTGCCAGGGAGTTTGTGCTCTGCGATAACTTTTTCCAGGGCGCATTTGGCGGCTCGTTTCTTAACCACCACTACCTGATCAGCGCCACGGCGCCGGTTTATCCCAATGCCGCGCAATCGGTGGCCAAGGCGCAGATCGCCACGCTGCAAAGTGATGACCCCACCGACACGCGCCTCAAGCCGCTGGACGCGTCCCCGGCCAGCGCCATGACCGGCCCGCCGCAGTTCGGCCCCAGCGCGCTGACCCCGGACGGTTACGCCGTAAACACCCTGGCCCCGCCGTATTGGCCCACCTGGATTCGCGACCCGCAAAACCCGGATTACTCAAAGCCTGACCTGCCCAATGTGCTGGTGCCGCAAACCCACGAGCACATTGGCGACAAGCTGTCGAAAAAGAACGTTGACTGGGCCTGGTATGCCGGCGCGTGGCAGGCCACTCTGGAGCAGTTCAAGGATTCGGGCGGGATCCCCAAGATCCCGAACTTCCAGTACCACCATCAGCCGTTCAACTACTTCAAGCAGCAAGGTCCGCAAAACCGTGCGGAACGTGATAAACGCCTGCGCGACGGCGGCTTGGGGGATGAATCAAGCACGAACAAGTTCTTCGCAGATGCCCAGGCCGGCAAGCTGCCGGCCGTGAGTTTCTACAAACCCCAGGGCAACCTGAACATGCACGCCGGTTATGCCGATGTGGCCTCGGGCGACCGCCATATCGCCCGCGCCCTGAAAGTGCTGCAAGAGAGCCCGCAGTGGAAAAACATGGTGGTGGTGGTCACCGTCGATGAAAACGGCGGCTGGTGGGATCACGTCGCGCCGCCCAAGGGTGACCGCTGGGGCCCGGGCACGCGGGTGCCGGCCCTGGTGGTGTCGCCGTTTGCGCGCAAAGGCACGGTTGACCACACGGTGTACGACACTGCATCGATCCTGCGTTTGATCACCCGAGTGTTCCAATTGGAGACTCTGGACGGCCTCAAGCAGCGTGACGACGCGATGATCGCCCGCGGCCAGAAGCCCATGGGCGACCTGACCAACGCTTTGCAATTTCACCCGTAGAGGCTTATCCAATAACGACATGCCTGGCGATTTAACACGCGATTTTCCCGGTCAGCCGCTACTGTGTGCAGGTGGGCTTTTATCCCGCGCAGACGGGCGTCGCTGACAAGGAACCAACTATGTTTAAAACGACCAGGCTGTCCTTCACCCTCGCCGCACTGCTGGTGAGTGCGGTCGTACAGGCCGACATCGAGGTGCCTCTGGGCAGTACGCAGCGCGTCACCCAGTTATTCGCATTTCCCAATAACTGCAACGTGATCTGCTTTCGGCCATGGACGCTGGAGCAGACCGCTGAGCACTACTTGAACCAGAGCCTGCAGCGTGACGGCTACAGCCGCGCCAGGGTCAGTGTGAAAACCCACGATGGCCAGGTCTGGGCGAATTTCAGCGGCGTACCGGACACCTACGGCCAATCCTTGACCACCTTGCTCAGTACCGCCGACCTCGCTTATCAGGGTGCCAGCCGGCTCAACAGCGATGGCAAGTGGGCTTATAACTGGTACCTGTTCCTGCCGCTGGGCATGGCCCTGGAGAACCGCAAGAGCATCGAACTGCTGCACTTTCCTCCGGACTACTCGCTCACCCAGGCCCAGGACTACCTGGAGTCGGCCACCACTGACCGCTGGGCGGCCTTGCTTACCGACAACGGCATCCCGGCCAGCGAGACACCGGCTTACCAGACCATCATCGATATCGCGCCCATCGCCGCACCGTCCAACGCAGGCAAGGATCTCGAGAGCGTCTACAGCTACTTCACCGACTACCAGACCCGCATGGTCAAGGAACTGAGCCTGCACGCCAACGGCTCACTGCCGATGGTGGCGTTCGGCGCGCCGGTGCGCAGTTGGCTCAAGCAACAATACGGTCAGAACGTCGGCGTGCTGGAGCTGACCCAGATCAGCCCGACACCAGGCACGAGCGTGTCAGTGCTGGGCGCCAACCACCCCAGCTACATCTGGTACGCGGCGGACCCGGCAAGCTATGACGGCGATGAACAAAAGGCCGACGAGGCCGGATTGAAAGTAATGGGGCAGGATTTAAGCGCGGCCTGCTGGCAAGCGGGCATGGGCCAGAAACCCGCCAGCGATGCGAATGTGTTGCTCAAAGCCTGCTTGAATACCTGGCAGGTCACACGCAAGGAGCAGACCTGTGAGCTGTTCTTCACCTCGGTGCGCAACCTGACCCCGGAGCAGGCCAATACCAAGTGCGCCACACCGCCTATCAAGGCGCAATTGAAGCAGCTGAAAAACGCCGCGCCGCCCCCCACTGTTACCTCTCCCGCGCTTTAACGCGAACCCGCGGTTTCTACTGTCAGATCTGACAGTAGAAACCGGCTTCAACTTCGGCGAGTCTTGGCTTGCGCCCACTTGCTGCAAGACTGGCAGTCAGAACACCCCAGATCCATGCAGCCCAATTCAGGAGAGTGATGAAGACTCAAGCCATGGATAAGGCTAAAACGGCAGTGAATGACTGCCTCTACCCCTTTGAGACGCTGCAGGTGGAACAGGGTTACCCCTCGACCGCACAATTCAAGGTCGTGCGATACCCTAATGGCAAGCGGGGTGGCATCAAGGCTCGCATCGACTTTGACAGTCGAGTACGCATCGCTCTGGTTTCAGGCTACGCAGTCAGCGAGCGCCGGGCGCATACGCTGCAACTGTCGCCGCGTATTCACTTGTACGATAGATGGTTCTGCGGCCTGATACGGCACTCCTGCAAGCCGAACGTGCTCCTGGACACCACGTACATGGAACTATGGACCCTGAACACCATTACCGCAGGCAGCCTGCTGACCCTGGATTACGCCATTACTGAAGACGCGCTTTACCGGCAGTTCGCTTGCCATTGCGGCGAGCTGAACTGCCGGGGCTGGATCACCGGCAGCAAAGAGCCGTTGAACGCCCAAGGCCTGGCCTGGTGGCGCGAAAACAAAAGGTCCTAGGCTTCGCCCAACGGACGCAGGCGGTACTGCGGCGGCAGTTGCTCGAAGCCACTGATGGTGGTGTTCAAGCTCTTCCAGCGACCGTCCTTGATGCCGTAGATGCAGCCATGGATCGACAGGCTCTGCCCACGATGCCAGGCATTTTGCACAATGCTGGTGTGACCGACATTGGCCACCTGCTGGAT
The DNA here is from genome assembly GCF_002916705.1 of Pseudomonas sp. GZJR-8. NCBI lineage: Bacteria > Pseudomonadati > Pseudomonadota > Gammaproteobacteria > Pseudomonadales > Pseudomonadaceae > Pseudomonas > Pseudomonas sp. GZJR-8. Next base: position 296,347 of record NZ_JXSI01000007.1, read on the forward strand.
CACATTGAGTTCACACATGCGGTCAACGCGTTCTTCTTCAGTTGGCAGTTGAGCCAACAGTTCGCGGTTCTCGTAGTAGAGATCACGAATAGTGCGCAGCCAGCCGTCGATCAGGCCGAACTGGCGGTCCTGCATCGACGCACGCACGCCGCCGCAACCATAGTGCCCCGTGACGAGGATGTGTTTGACCTTGAGCACGTCCACCGCGTACTGAATCACCGACAGGCAATTGAGGTCGGTGTGCAGCACCACGTTAGCCACGTTGCGGTGCACGAACAGATCACCGGGCAACATGCCGACGATCTCATTGGCCGGCACCCGCGCGTCGGAGCAACCGATCCACAGGTATTCCGGGGTTTGCTGGCGGGCGAGCTTGGCGAAGAATTCGGGATCTTCCTGTTTGATCGCATCCGCCCAGCGTTCGTTGTTATCAAGCAGGTCTTGTAGTTCGTTCATCAGGGAAAGCCTCAGGAATGATGCGCAGTTTTGTGACTGACAACCCCTCGTCCGGGTCACGCCTGGCGCAAATTAGCTTGAATCTTTGGGGCTCAGCGCCTGTCCACACACTATAAGCCCCACAGTATGAGGATTGGCCATGACTGAATCACGACGTCCCTACGGCGCAACCCAGCCGGAACCGATCGACGACAACGAAGACCGCATGGGTTCGATGCGCGAGCTGGATTTTGACGAAGAGGACCAGACAGCGGAAATCGGCGATGAAATCCCGCGTGGCGAGCGCGAGCAGCTGATGCCCGACGAACGGGTACGAGAGGCCGGGATGACCGGGGCCTCGACCGCTGATCATGAATCAACCGATGATGATATGAGCCCGGAAACGCTGATTCACGAGGACGGTGCCAGAGATGCTTGGGAGGAAGGAGAAGACAGCCCGGCGGACTACGATCTGAGTGTTGTTGGTGAAGAGGATATTGGTGGCGGAAATGGCCTGGATGAGGCCGAACTGGCCGATCTGGATCCGCTCAACGGCAAACGCTGACACAACGCAGCTCAAAATGTGGGAGGGGGCTTGCTCCCTCCCACATTGGTTCCGGTATTTAGTCGACGAGGGTGCAAGCCATGACGACCGCGTCTTCGCGACCACCCACAGCAGGGTAATAATCCCGGCGACGGCCAATCTCATTGAAGCCATAGCGCTCATATAACCGAAAAGCCCCGGTATTGCTGTCCCGCACTTCCAGGAAGCATTCCCGCGCGTTGGCCGCGTAGGCACGGGACATCAGGTGTTCCAGCAGCGCCAAACCCAATCCGCGCCCCTGGTTTTCCGGTTTAACGGTGATGTTCAGCAAGTGCGCTTCATCGAGAATGATCTGCACCACCCCATGGCCCACCTGCTGCTCACCTTCGAACATCAGCCAGATTTGATACTTGCCCAGCCCGTCGAGAAAGATCCCTCGCGTCCAGGGATGGCTGAACGCCGCGTATTCGATTTTCAGCACCGCGTCGAGGTCGGCCTCGGTCATCGGGCGGAAGGATAAAGCCTCACTCATCAGTTGTTTTCCAGCGCGCCATCAGCCGGCGCATGGCTTGCCAGACATCAGCCTTACGCTGTGGCTCTTCCATTAATAATTCCAGACCCGGCAGGGCCCATACCGAACCCAGGCTGTCGACCTGCAGTTCGCGGTACCAGGCCTCGGCATTGGCTTCACCGGCAAACCGCACGGCAGGCAAGCCGATCAGCCACAGGCACACGCAGGGTTCGTCTTCCAGACGCGCCGAGACAAAGCCCTGGACAAAATCCCGCGCAGCTTCCGGGCCCTGGTCCATGGTGCCGCGTACCAGCAGCGGCCAGCGTACAGGCTCACCGATGATTTGCGGGCTGTCGGGCAGGCCGGCGGCGCGCAGCATGTCCTTGAGCAGCAGGTAGGCCGGGTCGCGGGACTGGAAGCGCTCGCCGGTGGGCAGCTCCACCAGCAACAGGCAACGCCCGGCCCGCAGCAATTGCAGGGCAAAGCGGGGCGGCGGCACTACCGGTGCCTTGACCACCGGCGCGGCCTCCTCCACCACCTTGGCAGCCTTGGTCACCGGCGCAGGGCGTGGCACTTCGATCTTTGCCCGTTCGACCACCGGGCGTGTTTCGACTGGGGGCTTGACCACCGCCACGGGCGCGGCAGCCTCTTCCCCCGACGACTCGAACGCCTCATAGGGCTCAAGCGCCTGCAACAACTCGGGCCGCGACGGCGCGGCAAACGGCAGTTCGGTGCGGGGCAGCCAGTTGACCACCTGCATGGCGGTCAAGTAAGCGCGACGTCGGGACTCGATAAGCACAGCTCGGCCACTTGTGGATAAGTAAAGAGCGGGGATTCTACCGCTGTTCGGCAACAATCGCCCACTGCGCACTGACCGGCTGTGGATAAATCCCGCGCCTGATGCAGTACAATCGCGACTTTTAATCGCCAACCAGCCGGCCATTCCCATGATCGAACCCAAGCGCGTCCTGCGCGCCCTCGCCGAACACTGGGCCTTACTTGAGCCTCTGTGCGAACACTTCGACCAAGGCACCCTGAGCCTGAGCGAGCTGCGCGCACAATTGGCCGCCCAACAACTGGACAGCACGCCCCAGGACATTACCAGCCTGCTGGACGTGTGGATTCGCCTGGATATCCTGGTACCTGTCGCCAAGAGCCCGAACCGTTTCGAGCTCAACGCGCAGATCCACGACTTCCTCGCTTATCTTCGCAAGGAGCACCGGCTTGGCCTGTGCCTGGAAATCGAAGCCTACCTGCGCCACCTCGAGCGTCTGGCCGGTTATATCCAGGACGCCTTTGACATCCGCGACGGCCATGACCTGGCCCGGCAACTGCGCTTGCTGGATATGCGCGTGCGCGACGTGCTGAAAAAACTTGCCAACGACGAACAGGCCCTCGCCGCCGTGGCCGATCGCGCCAAGACCAGCGACCGCCAGATCCCGTTGCGCCAGCGCTACGCCGAGGTGTTGGCAACCTGGGACGAATACGTCGAGCCGATGATTCAGTTGGTGAACGCTGACGGCGCCTTCGAGCAAGGCGTGCGCAAGGTGGAAAACGTGCTGCTGCGCATGCTCACCGAGCAACAGCGTCTTGGCCACCTGGTGGACGACGACATGCTGCTGCGCACTCACGCGCGCATCCTCGAAATGCAGACCAGCGCCCAGTTGACCTTGCGCCATGCGCGCGAGCTGCTGTTGCCGCTGCGCGAAGAAGCACGCCGGCATAACGCAGTGACTCGCGGCGCTGCGCTAGCCTTGTCGGCGATTCGCCGTAAAGGCCTGGACGCGGTGCCGCAAGCGGCGATGCCGATGTTCACCCGACCGCAAAGCACCTTCCTGGGCAGCGCCAGCCAGGTCGAGGCTTATGTGTATGCCCTGGCCAATTTCGAGCCGAAACCGGCGCGATTCCCCAAGGCGCACAAATCCCACAAGGGCGAAGCCCCGCGCGCGCCGCGTACGGTCAAGGAAATGCTCGAGCGCTGCGAAGACGCCCTGCCGATGCCGGACCTGATGACTTGGCTGCTGGAACAGGAGCCCGACGGCGCCACCGACGAATTGCTGTACTGGTTTTCACGCCTGTCCCGGGAAAAACGCTTCAAGCGCGAGCGCCTGGAACGTCGCGATTACCACACCCACGAGCATCAGGTCAGCCTGCGCTCCTTCGCCCTGCTCCCGGCCGGCGTTGACGCCACCGAGAATTCTGCGAGCACCCCTTATGCATCTTGATCTATCCGAACTGTCCCAGCTGGCGCCGATTTTTCGCGAGCTGTTCAAGGGTTACCACGTCAGCCGCCGCGACCCGGAGCTGTACGCGCAGCTGTCGAACTTCCAGGACCAGTACCGCACGCTGTTCAAGGCCTTGGGCTTTGAGCTGGTATGCGATACCCGCGGTTTCTACTACTTCGTCCCGGACACCGCCGTGGCTGCCGCGCAGGTCAACAAGACCGCCCAGCGCCTGGCCTTGTTTACCTTCATTCTCGTCGAGCACCTGGCCGACCAGGGCCGCGACCCGGTTGCCGTGCTCGACGGCGGCAGCCTGGGGCGCGACGAATTGCCTTCGTTGCTGGAGAAGTACCGCGACCTGTTTATCCAGGCCGAAGTGCAGACCCAGGAAGAGCTCGAAGAAAAAATCATGCGTCGCATGACCCAACTCGGTTTTGCCAGCGAAGACAACGGTATCTACCGCTTCCTGCCACCAATGCACCGTTTCCTCGACGTGTGCCTGTCGGTGCAACAGGACCGCGACCTCGCCGCCAGCGTGCACAGCGTATTGCCGCTGCCGGTGCCAGTGATCATCGACGAAGACAGCGATGAAAAACTGCTGAAGACCGATGACCCGCTGGACCTTAGCGCCTTCGATGAGGAAAGCGAAGAAGACGCCCTGGCCCGAGCCATTGCCGAAGAACAGGAAACCGACGTATGAGTAAGGAACGTTACGGCATCCGCCGCTTCGCCCTATTGAACACCGCCGGTTACAGCCTGGGCTTGTTCCCGCTGGAAGAGCCGCTGTCGGTGTACGGCGCGAACAACCTGGGTAAATCCGCATCCATCAACGCCTTGCAGTTCCCGATCCTGGCGCGCATGTCGGACATGAGTTTCGGCAAGTACACGCTGGAACAATCGCGGCGCTTCTACTTTGCCACCGATACCAGCTACATCCTGGTAGAAGTCTCCCTGCCCCACGGCCCGCACGTCATCGGCGTGGTCGGACGCGGGCCGGGCGGCGGTTTCGGTCACCAGTTCTTTGCCTATGCGGGCAAGCTGGACCTGGCTCACTACCAGAAAAACGACACCTGTCTGCGTCAGAAAGAGCTGTTTACCAACCTTGAGCGCGAGGGTCTCAAAGCCTACGAACTCAAGCCTGATGAATTACGGCGCTTGCTGGTGGGCGGCCATACGTCGATCCCGCTGGACCTGACCCTGATCCCGCTGCGCTCCACCAGCGAACAGAGCTTGAAGACGTTCCGTGCGTTGTTTATCAACCTGCTGCACATGCGCGAAATCACCGCGGCCAAGCTCAAGCAACTGTTCCTCGACGCGTTCGAACACAGCTTGCGTTCAGGCAGTGTCGACTACATCGCTGCGTGCGAAGAAGCCTTCCGTGATGTGCGACGCATGGAGCAGGACTACAACTCGCTGGTGGCTGCCGGGCCGTTGGTCGAGGCGTTGGCCAATGGCGTGAAACAACGCGACGCCTTGCGCGGCAAACTGCATCGCCTGTCACCGCTGCTGGATTCGTTGCTGGGCACCTGGTCGGACTACGCCAGTGCGCGCAAGGAAGAGCTGACCATCCAGGCCGAGCACTACCGCAACGAGCAGGACGCGCTGCAGAACGACCAGCGTGGCGGTACTCAGGAACTGATGCGTCTGGAGCGGGAGATCAGCGGTATCCAGCGTTGGCTGGGCGAGCTGTCGGTACTCAAGCATCGCTTTGCCCTGGTGGATGACGTCAAGGTGCTGGAGCAACAGTTGCTCGCCGCCAAGGACGCCCACGATGAACTGGCGGGCGCATTGGCGCAGTCGCGACAGTTCAGCGCCGAGGACCTGGACGAGCGTCTGCGCGACCTGGAAAAGCGCTTGAAGTCGGTCAGGCAGCAACTCGATCACGCCGACAACAACAGCTATGCCAAGCTGCGCGAGGAGTTCTCGCAACAGGATGTCGAACGTCTGATGCGCCTGTTCAACAGCTCGTTGTTCAGCCTGCCTCTGGGTGAGCACGGCATCACGCTGGATGAGGACGGCCAGTGGGTCAAATCCCTGGAGCAGATTCTCGATGGCTTCAAAGGCGAGCGCTTTGAAGTGCCGGGGCTGTCCATCGACATCTCGCACATCGAGCCGCCTGCGTTGCAGGCCCTGGCCGACCGCGCCGCATTGCGCGACCAGAAGGAGCGCCTGGAAAAAGAACTCAAGCAACTCAAAACCCAGCACGCCGTAGCTTCCGACCGCGCGGCGAGCAAGACCCAGACCGAAGCGCTGTATCAGCAGGTGCTGGATGCTCAGAAGGCATTGGAAGATTTCCGCCGCACCCAGACCCTAAGTGCAGAAGAAGGCGAGAAGCTGGAAAACCTGGCGCAAATGGAAGCCGCCCAGGATGAGCTGAAGCGCTCCAGCGATGCCTTTACCGAGCGCGTCCAGCAATTATCGGCCAAGCTGCAACTGGTCGGCCGCCAGATCGGCGATATGGAAGCCAAGCAACGCACGCTGGATGATGCGTTGCGTCGTCGTCAGCTGTTGCCGGCGGACCTGCCGTTCGGCACGCCGTTCATGGACCCGGTCGACGACTCCATGGACAACTTGCTGCCACTGCTCAATGACTACCAGGATAGCTGGCAGGGCTTGCTGCGCGCCGACGGCCAGATCGAAGCCCTGTACGCTCAGGTGCGCCTCAAGGGTGTGGCCAAGTTCGACAGCGAAGATGACATGGAGCGTCGCCTGCAGCTGCTGATCAACGCTTACGCGCACCGCACCGATGAGGCGTTGACGCTGGGGAAGGCACGCCGAGCAGCGGTGACCGATATTGCCCGTACCCTGCGCAATATCCGTAGCGACTACGACAGCCTTGAACACCAGTTGGCGTTATTCAACCGCGAGATCAACAAACGCCAGGTCTCCAACCTGCAGAGTTTTCGCATCGTGCTGGCGCCGAACAAGGAAGCCCTCAAGCATATCGACCAGATCATCCACAGTGCTGGCCAGTATGAAGAAGGCGAAACGCTGTCGGTGTTCGACCTCAGCCAGAGCGCCGAGCAGGACAACAAGAACGAAGAGGCCAAGGAATACCTGGCGCGCCTCGTTGCGGCCAACCATAACCAGCTGGGCCTCAAGGACTTGTTCGAACTGGCGTTCGAGATCACCAAGGTGCACGGTCAGCCGGTGATTCATACCGACATCGATGGCGCCGCGTCCAACGGCACCACCATGACCATCAAGGCGCTGACCAACATGTACTTGTTGTTGCACTTGATGGACCGTGACCAGGCCGGCCGTGTGCGTTTGCCGTATTACCTCGATGAGGCTGCAGACATTGATGAGAAGAACCAGGCTGCCTTGCTGGAAACCAGCTTGCAACTGGGCTTCGTGCCGATCCTGGCCAGTGTGAAGCCGCAGGTCTCCGCCCAGGTGGCGATCGACCTGGAAGGCGGCAGCGGGCCGAACGGAATCTACATTGATGAGGCGGACTGGAAATACATCCGTCGCCATGATGTGGTGAAGGCGACGATGAATGTGCAAGCCGATGAGCCGGAGCTGGATGAGGTCTGACGCGTTGCGCTGACATGCAAAAAGGCCGCGATCTTTTGGATCGCGGCCTTTTTTTCGGCTTGGGATTTGCGGTGTGTTTGTGGGCCTCATCGCGGGCAAGCCCGGCTCCCACAGTTGGAATGCATACTTGCTGAAAATGCATATCCCTGTGGGAGCCGGGCTTGCTCGCGAAGGCCGCGCATCGGTTTATTTACCGAGTGGAATCTTGGGCGCCCAGGTCAGCCACTCATCTTCAAACTTATCGAACAACGGGAAGGTCTGCTGTGGCCGTGCCGGGTTGCCCATGCGTTCGCCATCCGGCGTGGCAAAGGCGATACCGCCGGCCACCAAGGTCTCCAGGGACTCGGTGCGCACCGTCGCGCCCTTGAACAGGCCGAAGTCGAGACCGAAGCCGCTGGTGTTCCAGAAGCGACTGCCACTGCGTACCAGGGGTGCGTACTTGGGCTCGATCAGGATATGCACCAACACACGGTCGGCGGTCTGGCCCAGTTCATAGCCGGTGACCTTGCCCACGGTGACTTCACGGTAAGTGACCGGCACGCCTTCTTTGAGCGAACCACGGCGAGCGGCGCTGAGTGTCAGGCTCAGGCCTTGCTCCTGATGGACAGCCTCCGGCGGCTGATCCAGTGCAACAAAGTTTTTTTGCGGCCCGGCATTTTTCACCGCAGGCTGCACCTCGATGTATTGCCCGGTGACCAGGGTTTCAAGATTGGAGGTCTTCATCAGGCCCAGCTCCGGCTTGACCACCCAGAACTGGCTGCCTGCGCGGGCGATACGATCAGCCACCTGAGTAATACGGGCGCGCAGCAATACGGACTGCATGTCGGCGCTGAGGTCGACGCTCTCGACCTTGCCAACATCGAGGCCTTTGAAGCGTACGGCTGTACCGGGGCGCAGGCCGTCGGCACGATCGACCTTGATCGTCACCAGGGTGCCATGCTGATTCGCGGCGTCACGGTCGGCGAACAAACGGAAGCGCGGGATACGGTGCTTCAGGGGAACGTTGGGCTCCGGTGTTTCGAAGGCGATACCGCCGGCCATCAGGCTGGCCAGGGATTCGCTTTTGACCTGGATGCCACCGGTGAGCCCACCAGTGAGAGTGACACCGCTGGCGTTCCAGAAACGTGTCGAGCCGTTGACCAGGCCTTCATACTCTTTCTCGATATGAACGCCGATCACGAGTTGCTTCTTCTTGCGTGAAAACTGGTAGCTCTGCACCGAACCCACCTTGACCTGTTTGTACAGAATCGGGCTGCCGACATCCAGCGAGCCCAGATTGTCGGTGAGCAGCACCATGTGCAGGCCGGGGGAGCGCAGGTCTAACGGCGGCGCCTTGGCGCGGGCCACATACTCACGTTGTGGCGGGGTGCCTTTGTCACCCGGGCGGATCGCGATGTAGTTACCTTTGACCAGTGCTTCCAGGCCGGTGATGCCTGCCAGGGAGATGGACGGCTTGACCACCCAGAATTGCGTGTCCTGGACCAGGTAGTCTTCGGCCAAAGGATCAAGGGTCAACTCGGCGCTGGCGCTGGACAGGTCCGGGTCGATCTTCAAGGTTTTCAGGCTACCAACCTGGATGCCTTTGTACATGACCGGGGTACGCCCGGCCTGGAGGCCTTCGAAATCGGTGAGTTTGACCTTGACCTTGATGCCGGCTGCGGCGGCATCGAAGTCCTCGTACAGGCGAAAAGGCAGGCTCGGGTCGGTGGGTGGGCTGTCTTGGCGATTCTCAGGCGTGGCGAAGGCGATACCACCGGCCACAATGCTGGAAAGCGATTCGCTGCGCACCTTCACCCCGGAGAGGTTGGCGTCGATACTGATGCCGCTGGCGTTCCAGAAACGCGTGTGCTTGCGCACCAGGCTGGCGTAGGTCGGCTCGATATAAACCTTGATCTCAACGATGCTCTGGTCTTCGGACAACAGATAGCTTTTGACCTGGCCGACCTGAATCTGCTTGTAGAACACCGGACTGCCACGGTTCAGCGAGCCCAGGCGGTCGGCCTTGAGCGTCAGGTGCAGGCCCGGCTTGGCGTCGGATAACGGTGGTTCTTCAGAGAGCGCCTTGAACTTGCGCGTGGGCTCACCATCGCCCGGGCTGGCGGCGATGTAGTTACCCGAAACCAGGGTCTCCAGGCCAGTGATGCCGGCGAGGCTGACGCTGGGCTTGACCAACCAGAAGCGGGTGTTGGTCTTGAGATATTGTTCGACGTCCTTGTTCATCTCGATGGTGGCGATCACCCCGCGATTGCTGCCTTCGTCATCCAGGGCCAGGGTCTTGACCTTGCCGACGGTCATGCCTTTGTAGACCACTTCAGTCTTGTTGACTTGAATACCCTCGCCGCTCTCAAAGCGAACCTGAATCTCAAGACCTTGCTGGGAGTAGGCGCGCCACCCCAGCCAGCCACCGATGATCAGGGCAATCAGGGGCAACACCCAAATAGCCGACCAATTGGAGGCCGGGCGGGTTTTAGCTTTAGGCAAATCACTCATGGTCGTCGTCCGACTCCGTGTTATCCCAAATCAGTCGGGGATCGAAAGTTACTGCGGCAAGCATCGTCAAGATCACCACACTGGCGAACGCTGCAGCGCCGAGATTGGCCTCGACACTGGCAAGTCGCCCAAAGTTAACGACCGCCACCAGGATAGCGATCACGAAGATATCCAGCATGGACCAACGGCCAATGAATTCGATAAAGCGGTACATCACAATGCGTTGTTGCGCGGACAGCGGTTGGTGACGCTGCACCGAGAACAGCAACAGGCCGATGCCTACCAACTTGAATGTCGGCACCAGAATACTGGCGATGAACACCACGGCGGCGATAGGAAACATGCCGTGCTGCACCAGCTGGATCACACCCGCCATGATGGTACTCGGGTCGCCTTGGCCGAGGGAGTTGACGGTCATGATGGGCAACAGGTTGGCGGGGATATACAAGATTGCTGCGGTGATCAGCAATGCCCAGGTACGGGTGAGGCTATTGGGGCGACGCGCATGGATCAACGCGCCGCAACGGGTACAGAGTTGCTCGTCGGTATCCGCTTCTTGCTTGTTCAATTCATGGCATTCGGTACAAATCAGAATGCCTGCATCAATCGCCCGCATGGTCATCCTCTCCTGACAGTGCTTGCCAGATCTGATGGGGTGACATCACCACCTCAAGCAGAACTTGAACCATTAATAAACTGACGAAGCAGACCAGACCCAGGCCGATCGTGATGGAGGCCATGTCGGCGAGCTTTACGATTGCCACCAGTACGCCCATCAAGTAGACCTCCAGCATCCCCCAATCCTTCATATGGTGGTAGATGCGGTACAACAACAGCCCGTAACTGCGACCGATGTTCCAGCGGATGCTGAGCAACACTGCCAATTGGCAGAGCAGCTTTAGCAAGGGGATCCCCATGCTGCACAAGAACACAACGGCAGCAACGCCTTGCATACCGGTATCGAATAAGCCAACAACGCCGCTCCATACGGTGTCCTCCGAGGACTGCCCGAGTAGATTGAGCTGCATGATGGGCAAAAAGTTCGCCGGGATGTAAAGCAGCAGGGCCGCAAGTACTAAAGCAAGGCCCCGCTCGACCACATTGTGGCGGTGAGCATACAACTCGTAGCCACAGCGTGGGCACTGGGCTTTTTCGCCAGGGGCGAGCGCTGGCTTGCGCATCAGCAAATCGCACTCATGGCATGCCACCAGGTCGTCCAGTGGTAAATCCGACACCTCAACGGCATCAACCGGATCGGGCATAGATAGGGCTCTGACTCTAAAATAGTTAGGTGGCTATTCTAGTGCTCTGGCTCGGAAATAACTGTGCAATTTTGTCGGGCGATTGAGGGATGCCAGCCGTGCGCGGATAGAGTGGACACTTTTCGACCGCCCAAAACAAAACCCCTGTTTGC
>NZ_JXSI01000008.1:0-230519 GCF_002916705.1 Pseudomonas sp. GZJR-8
GCCCATAATGTGTCAACCATGTCCCCGCACATGTGTCCACCATGTGTCCGGTCTATACACGCTTTTCGAAAGTGACCCGCTGTAAGAGCGGAACCTATAGTGGCCGTTACCTAAATAACGGATATGTACTCGGCCCAACCACCCAACCACCCAACCACCCGGTCACATCGTCAACGTGGGGCTGTCGCGCAGCCCCCTCCCACATTGGACCTGTGGTGTGAATTACACCCTGAACTGATCCATCAACTTCATCTGCTGGCTGGCCAGGGCATTGAGCTGGCTGCTGATCGCCGCCGACTCGGTGGCCTGGCCGGTGAGGGTTTCGGTCACGGTGCGAATCGCCGAGACGTTGCGGTTGACCTCTTCGGCCACCGCGCTCTGCTCTTCGGCAGCGCTGGCGATTTGCAGGTTCATGTCGCTGATCACCGTGACCGCGTCACTGATCTTGCCCAGGGCCTGCACCGCCTGGTGGATCTGCCCGGCATTGCTCTGGGCCTGTTGCTGGCTGGAGTGCATGGTCGCTACCACGCCTCGGGTGCCGCTCTGGATACGCTCGATCACCACGCGGATTTCCTCGACCGAATCCTGGGTGCGTTTGGCCAGGTTGCGTACTTCGTCGGCCACTACCGCAAACCCGCGCCCGCTTTCGCCGGCGCGTGCCGCTTCGATCGCGGCGTTCAATGCCAGCAGGTTGGTCTGTTCGGCAATGCTGCGGATCACTTCCAGGACTGAACCGATTTGCTCGCTGTTGACTGCCAGGGCTTCAACTTCGGTCACGGCCTTGCTGACTTCCTCGGCAAGGGTGGTGATGTCGCGGGTGCTCTGCTCGATGATCGACATGCCTTCGCGGGCCGACTGATCGGCGCCGCGTGCCGCGCTGGCGGCATTGGAGGCGCTGTTGGCGACGTCGTGGGCGGTGGCGCTCATTTCATTCGACGCGGTGGCGACCTGGTCGATTTCACGGAACTGCACCTGCATACCTTCGCTGGTCTGGCGTGCAATGGCCGAGGATTGATCCGCCGTACCTCGGGCTTCGGTGATGCTTTGTTTGATCTGGGCGATGGTCGGTTGCAGCTTGTCGAGGAAGCGGTTGAACCAATTCACCAGCTCGCCCAGTTCGTCTTTCTTGGTGTAGGCCAGGCGTTGGGTGAGGTCGCCGTCGCCGCTGGCAATGTCCTTGAGCATGGCCGCCACGCTGTTGATCGGACGGGTCACGCCGGTGGCGGTCAGCCAGATCAGCAACAAGCCCAGCAAGCCGGCGGCGGCTGCCACCAGCAAGGCTTTGAGGGTGCCGGTAGCCTGGGCTTCGTCGAGCACGGCTTGCAGCTTTTCGTTATCAGCCAGCATCACACTTTTAGGCAGTTTGATCACCACACCCCAGGATTTGGCATCGGCAATCGGCTTGACCGGGTACACGGCGCGAATCGTGTCGTTCTGTTCGCGGATCATGGGCCGATCATTGCCCAGCAGTTGCACGATCTCCTTGCCTTCGGCGCCGAGGGTGTCGACCAGGTTCTTGCCGACCCTGGCCGGTTCGCCGCTGTAGGCTGCAATCAGGCCGGTGCTGGACAGGATTTCCAGGTGAGCAGCCCCGTTGAACACGTCCTTTTGTGCCGCATCGGTGGTGGCTTGCAGGGCAGTGAGGGCGATGTCGACACCCACGACGCCGATGACTTTGCCGTCGACGATCAGAGGCAGGGAAATGGTGGTCATCAGCACAGGTTTGCCGGCCACCGTGTCTTCATACGGGTCCAGCAGGCAGGTGCTGCGGGTGTCCCGTGGGCAGGTATACCAAATGTTGTAAGGCGTGCCGCTGAGGTTGAGGGTGGTCTTGGTCAGGTCATCCTCGACCATGATGGTGTTCAGGCTTTCGCCGCCGGCACGGCTCCAGTAGCTGGAAAAGCGACCTTTTTCGTTGGAGACGCGTGCCTTGTCGTCAACGAATTCACTGTCCTTGCCATCCAGGCCGTTGGGCTCGAACGACAGCCAGATGCCCAGTACCTTGGTGTTGCGCTCGAACGCGGTTTTCACGCTCTGGTTGATTTCTTCGCGCAGGGCGCCGGCTTCAATGGAGCGCTTGGTCCCCAACTGACGCAGGTCCTTGATCTGGTCGGCGAGGGCGGTGACTGCCAGCAGGTTTTCACCGAAGGTCTTTTGCAAGTGCCCGGCCTGTTCGGCGGCCTTGGCTTGCAGCAGCTGTTCCACGCTGGCGGTGAGCATTCGTGAGCTTGAATCACTGACCAACCGATCGTTCTGGTTGGTGTTGTAGATATTGATGCCGACCACCAGTGCGATCACTCCCAGCAGGCAGAGGCCGGATAGCAGCACGATTTTCAAGCGGATAGAAAGGGTGTCGAACATAGGTTCACTCACGAATGGACTTGTGGGTATGCACGCAGCAGAGCCAAGTCCATTCGGCGCCGTTCCTGAAACATCGGCGTCACAAATCAATTCATGAGTAATAGGCGATGAGCGGTAGGAAAATGCCTACGCCGGGCGTGATACGGGCCGTGCGAGCTGCTCGGGGCGGGACCAGATCCACAGATTGCCCAGGCTCATCCCGGCGATTGCCAGGTACACGGGCCAGCCATGATCAAGCATCACCAGCATCAACACGGCACACAGCAACATGCTTACGGTGGCGCTGACCTTGGCCCGGCGCGCAATGATCTTGCCGTTGCGCCAGTTGAACAGGATCGGCCCGAACAGGCGGTGGTTTTCCAGCCAGGCGCTTAAGCGCGGTGAGCTTTTGGTGGCGGCCCAGGCGGCCAGCAGGATGAATTCGGTGGTCGGCAAACCCGGTATGACAATCGCGACCAAACCGATCCCCAGGCTGACGTAGGCCAGCAGGCCATAGAGAAGTTGGGCGATCTTTGAGGAGGATTGGGTTTTGCCGGTCATGCTGCAGTTTTCTGGTGGGAGGGTTTACACATTATCTGCCATGAAATGCACTCAAATGTGGGAGCTGGCTTGCCTGCTCCCACATTGAACCGATGTCTACCGGAACATTTACGCCATTTCTGGGGCGCTAGCGTACGCCTGTTCCAGCAACACGGTGAAGCGCACAAACGCATCGATCGCGCCTTTTTCTACCGCAGCTTCTTCTTCGGCGCTGAACTCCAGGCTGTCGAGGGTGCGGGTGAAGCTTTTCCAGCCTTCGGCGCGGCCACCGGCCGGCTCGCCCAGGTGGCGGGCCCCGAAGGTTTCGCTCAGGCCCAGGCCCACGGCGCGCTTGATCAGAAACGCGGCGCCCAGCTTGGAGCCTTCGGACACGAACAGCCAACCCAGGGCTTCGGCCTGGCTTGGGTTTTTCACCGCGCCGGCGACTGGAGCCGGAACGTCGGTGTCCAGGTCAGCCAGGTCGAGCTTGGCGGCTTCGGCGCGGCAGCGGGCGGCCAGGTCGGGAATGATCGTGTTCAGCGCGGCGTCGTTGTACAGCGCCACCAGTTCCGACTGGAACAGGTACTGGGCCACCACGAAGCGGGCGAAGTTGGCTTGGGTTTCGAACGGCGCATGAGCCTTCACCAACGCATCCAGCTTGGTGTGCGGTTCATTGGTGATCTGGTTCAGGCGCTGGGAGCGCAGGCTTGGGCGTTCTGCGGTAGGAGAAGCGGTCATGTAAAAAGTCCTTGAAAGAGGGAGCGCCTGGGTGCCCTTAAAGAGAGCTGTTATCAACTAGACGAACAAGAAGACGTGGCACAGTAAAAAATCCTCACCACGCCGCTGATGGATTCCGGCGAGGTGAGGCGGGTGGATCAGATGTCCCAGATCAGGTTGATCGCAAAGTTGCGACCGGGCTGGGTCAGGCGGTCAAGGTTGGCCGGGCCGGTTACGCCAGCTTCGCCGACGCTGTCGTAACTGCGCACGTCATCCCAGTTCCAGTACTTCTTGTCGGTGAGGTTGTAGAGGCCACCGTTGATGGTCACGTCGTTGGTGACCTTGTAGTAGGCGGTCAGGTCGAGGATGCCGAAGCCCGGGGTCTTGAACGGGCCGTCGGTGCTGCCGTCGGGAGCGTGGAAGGTGGTGCTGTCGACGCGGTTCTGTTTTTTCACCAGGGTCCAGCTCAGCAGGCCGCCGTAGTTGTCCTGGTCGTAGCCCAGGCCAAACACGCCCTTGAGCGGGTTGACGCTGTTCAATGGTTCGCCATTGTCGTCGTTGCGACCGTGGGCGTAGGCAATCGAACCCTGGGTGTACAGGCCCTTCGGCGCGCCGAACGCATCCAGGTTCAGGCGGCCCTTGGCTTCCACGCCCTTGATGGTGGCGCGCTTGATATTGACGGCCCGGAATTGCTCCACGGTGCCGCCGACCACGGCGTTGTCTTCGTCGATAAAGTCGCGGTACTTGTTGTAGTACACCGCGATGTCGAAGGAGCCTTCGTCAAACTTGCCGCGTATCCCGGTCTCGATGCCTTTGCTGGTCTCCGGCTTGAGGTCGGGGTTGGGTTCGACGGTGTAGCCAATGTTGAGGTTTTCGAAGCGGCCATACAGGGCCTTCGCCGAGGGGGTGCGGAAGCCTTCGGCGTATTGGCCGAACCAGGTGTAGTTATCTGTCAGGGCGTAGGTCAGGCCGAACTTTGGCGTGACGCGGTGCCAGGTTTTGTCCTTGCCATCGACGGCATATTCGCCGGTCGGGTTGACGGTGTTGAGGAACTCCTGGGTCAGCTTGGGCTTGAGCCGGGTGTAGTCATACCGCACGGCGGGCAGGAAGGTCCATTTATCCCAGCTGATCTGGTCCTGGGCAAACAACGAGTAAGTGTTGATGGTCGGGTCGGGGAAGTCGCTGGCCTTCTTCACGCTGTCGCTTGCTTGCGGGCTGGGCGCGCCGATGGCGGTGCAGCCGCCACCAATGGCCAGGCACGAGGCGGAGCCTTCGCGCGAGCCGGTGACTTTCTGCTGCTTGAGGGTGGTGCCGTAGGTCACCTGGTGGTCGGTTTCGCCGACGCTGAACGCCTTGTCCAGTTGAGCGTCGAAGACCCACTGTTTTTCTTCGTAAAGGGTGTCGCGGGTACGCAGTACGCGGCGACCAGCCTGGTAGATCTCGGCGGTGGTCTGGTCGGTCTTGGCGATCTGGTAGTTGAGGCTGGTCTTGATGCGATCAGCGATCGGCGACTCCAGGGCAAAGGTGTTTTCCAGACCGAAGCGCTCGCGGGTGATGGTGTCGTTGCCCGAGCGGGCACGGTAGAGGTTCATGCCTCGACCGCCGATGAACGGGCCGCCTACGGCATTCTTCAGGTTGACGTCGCGGTCATCCTTGAACTTCTCGTAGGTCAGGCCCAGGCGGTTTTCATCACCATAGTTCCAGCCCAGCTTGGCCAGCACGTTGGTGGTGCGCGCGTCTTCCGGGTTGGCGCCGGTGCGGGCCAGGCCGGTGGCGTTGTTGCCGTCGTAGGATTCGGTTTCATGACCATTGCGCTGGCTCAGGTGCAGCAAGCCATCGAAGTCCTGTACCCGCCCTGCGAAGGTGCCGGAGGTCAGCCAGCTCTCGTCGGCGGAGCTGTAGCCGGTTTTCAGGCGGGCGCCGACGTCCTTGCCGGGCTTGATGATGTCGTCCGGGTCGAGGGTGAAATAGCTCACCGCGCCGCCGATGGCGTTGCTGCCGTACAGGGCCGAGGCCGGGCCGCGCAGGATCTCCACGCGCTTGACGATTTCCGGGTCGACGTAGTTGCGACGGGTCTTGGCGTAGGGGCCGTTGAAGAAGTTGTTGGGCACTTCGACGCCGTCCACCTGGGTGAGGATGCGGTCGCCGTCGATACCACGGATGTTATAGCCCGCGTTGCCTGAGCGGGTGCCGGCGCCGCCGACGGAGACACCGGGCTCGTAGCGCACCAGTTCGCGGATGTTGTTGGTGTTCTGGCGGTCCAGTTCCTCGCGGTCGTGCACGCTGACGGTGCTGGGTACGCTGTTCACATCCTGTTCGTTACGGGTGGCGCTGATGGTCACCTGTTGCAGGGCGAGGGCGCCGCCCGCGGCGCGTTTCTCCAGCACGATGTTGTTATTACCCAGTTTGCGGTAGCTCAGGTTGGTCCCCACCAACAACCGCTCCAGGGCTTTTTCCGGCGACAGCGGGCCGCGCACACCAGGGGACGACACTCCCTGGCCCAGCTCTGCCGGCAGGCCGACTTGCCAGCCGGTCACCGCGGTAAAGGCGTTGAGCGCCGACACGAGCGGTTGCTGCTCGATGCTGAAGTTGTAATTACCGTGGCTGCGAGGGGCGGGTTCGGCGGCGGTGGCGCTCATGACGGGCGCGCCAGCCAGCAGGATCGCAGCGGTCAGCAAAGACAAAACGGGCGAAGAACACCGGCGGTTGAAACGAGAGGACATCGAGAGCGCTCCGGGATACGAATCTTATAGTTGCGAACTGAACCAAATAGGAATCAGTTGCATTGGCTATAACGAGACGTATCGCCGGTTAACATCGAGTAAAAATAATTCTCATTTAGTTCAGAATCACCAGCGCCGGGTATTCCGACAGCTTGGCCGAGGTGATGTGGGCCAGGGAGCGCACCACGTCCAGGGGCTGGTCGAGACGATAGTTGCCGGTGACGGCGACGCTGGCCAGTTGCTCATTGTTGTTGACGATCCAGCCAGGGTAATAGCGGCGCAGTTCAGCCAGGACTTCGCTCAGCGGGCAATTTTCGAACACCAGACGACCCTGCACCCACGCCAGATCCTTGCCGACATCGAGCTTGGCCGGTTGGCCGAAACCCTTGGGGCCGATGCGGATGCTTTGCCCGGCACTCAGGCGTACGCGGGCATCGTCGAAGGTGTTGCTCAGGTCGACATCGCCACGCTGCACCTGTACCTGGGCCTCGCCATCGAGGTAGCGCACGGCGAAGGCGGTGTCGCGCACGCTGGCACGCACGGGGCCGGCGTCGATTTCCAGGGCCAGGCCACGGCTGGGGGCTATGTCGAAGAACGCTTCGCCCTGGTACAGGCGCGCAATGCGCTGGTGGTCGGTGATGCGGCTGGAAAATGCCGAGTTGGTGTTGAGCAGCACCTTGGACCCATCGTCCAGTTGCAGGCGCTGGCGCTCGCCGACCACGGTGAGGTGATCGGCCTGCAAGCGCATCGGCAAGTTGCTGAAGCTGAACAGACCGATCAACAGCACGGCCGCGGTGGCCAAGGGCTTCCAGTGCGGTTTGATCCGGCGCCAGCCGCTTGGCTTGCGTGGCACCGCCAGGGCCACGGCGGCGCTGTGTACCGGTGCACCTGCCCAGGCCGCCTGAGCCTTGCTGAACGCGTGGACATGCGCCGGGTCCGCGGCCAGCCAGGCGTCGAACTCGGCCTGCTGCCCGGGTTGCGGGCACTGCAAGGCGATCAGCCAATCGAGGGCTTGGTCCATGGCCGTGTCTTGCAGCACCTCATGAGCCAACGCATGGGGGCGCAGTTTATTCGGGTCCGTCACGGTGTTCCTCGGGTCTTCGCCACGTTCTATTCATTTTTTCGTACAGCATGGATCGATAGCTCTATCGGATGGAGCTTAAGGCTGATCCAGCCGTTCGGCCACACCTACACAGATGGCCATGATCAATTTCAGTTCCTTTTGTACGGTGCTCAAGGACACGTTCAACTGATCGGCAATTTCCTGGTAGCTGCAACCGTGCAGGCGGCTGAGGATGAAAATCCGCTGCTGACGAGCGCTCAGCTGGCCGAGGCTGACGCTCAGATGCTCCAGCAGTTGCTCGGCCTGAATGGCTTCTTCAGGCGTGCTGGCAGGGGCGGCGACGCTTTGCAGCACGTCCAGCGGGACGTCTTCCTGCAACGTGCGGGCCTGGATCCGGCGCGAGCGCAGGTGATCCAGCGCCAGGTTGCGCGCGGTCTGGTACACAAAGGGTTCAAGGTGGTCGATCGGCCGCTCGCTCAGGGCCCGAGTGACGCGCAGGTAGGTTTCCTGCAACAGGTCCTCGGCAGTGCTGTGGTTATTCACCATCCGCTGCAAGGTGCGTAGCAGAATCACCCGTTGGGTGAGAAAGACTTGGTTGAAGCGAGATTGGCTCACAGTGATACCAGACCGATTTGCAGAGAATGATAATGCTTATCATCAACCGAAATGGCAAGTGGCTATTTCCCTGAACCTACTCTGGACAAAATGTAACTGTGGGAGGGGGCTTGCTCCCTCCCACAGGTGGGATTACTCGGCGTTGCACAGCGCCAGGCAGTTATCCAGCATACGGTTGGAGAAGCCCCACTCGTTGTCGTACCAGGCCAGCACCTTGAGCAACTTGCCGCTGACCTTGGTGTGATTGGCATCGAAGATCGACGACAGCGGGTTATGGTTGAAGTCACTGGAAACCAGCGGCAGGGTGTTGTAACCGAGGATCTTCGAGTGCTGGCTGGCCTGTTTCAGCAGGGCGTTGACTTCATCGGCCGTGGCTTCTTTCTTCAACTGCACAGTCAGGTCCACCAGAGACACGTTGATCACCGGTACCCGCACCGCCATGCCGGTCAGCTTGCCCGCCAGTTCCGGCAGCACCAGGCCAACGGCTTCAGCCGCGCCGGTTTTGCTCGGGATCATGTTCTGGGTGGCCGAGCGCGCGCGGTACGGGTCGGTGTGGTAGACGTCGGTCAGGTTCTGGTCGTTGGTGTAGGCGTGAATGGTGGTCATCAGGCCGCTTTCGATACCCAGCTCACGGTGCAGCACCTGCGCGACCGGCGCCAGGCAGTTGGTGGTGCACGACGCGTTGGAGATGATCTGGTGGGACTGACGCAAAATGTCATGGTTTACGCCATAAACCACAGTGGCATCCGCGCCCTTGGCCGGAGCCGAGATGATCACCTTGCGCGCGCCGGCGGTAATATGGGCGGCAGCCTTGTCACGGTCGGTGAACAGGCCGGTGCATTCGAACACCACGTCGATCTTGTGCGCAGCCCACGGCAGGTCGGCGGGGTTGCGAATGGCACTGACGGCAATCCGGTCACCATTGACGGTCAGGCTTTCCTGATCGTGGGCGACCTCTGCATCGAAAGTGCCGTGTACGGTGTCGTACTTGAGCAGGTGGGCGTTGATCGAACTGTCGCCCAAATCATTGATGGCGACGATCTGCAAATCCTGGCGATAGCCTTGGGTATACAGTGCGCGCAGGACATTACGGCCGATACGGCCAAAACCATTGATTGCGATACGTAGAGTCATTGGAAAAGTGCCTGTCGTCGATTTGTTGTAAGAATTACAAGATTATTCGCATAAAAATAGAAAACAAGCCTTTTTAGTGGCAATATTTTGTTCAATCTACAACGAGTGACCTGAATCAACTGGTCCGATGATCCAAACGACCCCCTGCCATCCCATGAGCTGTGGGCGTTTGATCAGCATAGACACTCAGGTCGCCACATCCGTTAGCCTGGAGTTCTATACATGCATCCCCGCGTTCTTGAGGTCACCGAACGGCTTATCGCCCGCAGCCGCGCCACCCGCGAGGCTTACCTTGCGCTCATCCGCGGCGCAGCCAGCGACGGTCCGATGCGCGGCAAGCTGCAATGCGCCAACTTCGCCCACGGCGTGGCCGGTTGCGGCACCGAAGACAAAAACAGCCTGCGCATGATGAATGCCGCCAACGTGGCAATTGTTTCTTCTTATAACGACATGCTCTCGGCGCATCAGCCCTACGAACATTTCCCTGAACAAATAAAGAAAGCCCTGCGTGAAGTAGGTTCGGTCGGCCAGTTCGCCGGCGGCACCCCCGCCATGTGCGACGGCGTGACCCAGGGCGAGCCAGGCATGGAACTGAGCCTGCTCAGCCGTGAAGTCATCGCCATGTCCACGGCGGTAGCGCTGTCCCACAACATGTTCGACGCCGCGCTGATGCTGGGGATCTGCGACAAGATCGTCCCCGGCCTGATGATGGGCGCGCTGCGCTACGGCCATCTGCCGATGATCTTCGTGCCCGGCGGCCCGATGCCGTCGGGTATCTCCAACAAGCAGAAAGCCGATGTGCGCCAGCGCTACGCCGAAGGCAAGGCCAGCCGCGAAGAGCTGCTGGAATCGGAGATGAAGTCCTACCACAGCCCCGGTACCTGTACCTTCTACGGCACCGCCAACACCAACCAGTTGTTGATGGAAGTGATGGGCCTGCATTTGCCGGGCGCGTCATTCGTCAATCCGTACACGCCACTGCGTGACGCGTTGACCCGCGAAGCGGCGCACCAGGTCACGCGCTTGACCAAGGCCAATGGCAACTTCACGCCGATCGGCGAGATCGTCGACGAGAAATCCATCGTCAACTCCATCGTTGCGCTAAACGCTACCGGCGGTTCCACCAACCATACGCTGCACATGCCGGCCATTGCCATGTCGGCGGGCATCATCCTGACCTGGCAAGACATGGCCGACCTCTCCGAGGTGGTGCCGACCCTGTCCCACGTGTACCCAAACGGCAAGGCCGACATCAATCACTTCCAGGCGGCGGGTGGCATGTCGTTCCTGATCCGCGAACTGCTCGAAGCCGGCCTGCTCCACGAAGACGTCAACACCGTGGCCGGCAAGGGCTTGAGCCGCTATATCCAGGAGCCGTTCCTGGTGGACGGCGAGCTGGTCTGGCGCGATGGCCCGATCGAGAGCCTCGACGAAACCATCCTGCGCCCCGTGGCCCGTGCGTTCTCGCCGGAAGGCGGCTTGCGCGTGATGGAAGGCAACCTTGGCCGTGGCGTGATGAAAGTTTCGGCTGTCGCGCCCGAGCATCAGGTGGTTGAAGCGCCGGCGGTGGTGTTCCAGGACCAGCAAGACCTGGCCGACGCCTTCAAGGCGGGCCAGCTGGAAAAAGACTTCGTTGCGGTGATGCGCTTTCAGGGGCCACGTTCCAACGGTATGCCGGAATTGCACAAGATGACCCCGTTTCTCGGCGTGTTGCAGGACCGTGGTTTCAAAGTGGCGTTGGTAACAGATGGGCGAATGTCCGGCGCCTCGGGTAAGATCCCTGCCGCGATCCACGTCAACCCCGAAGCCCAGAGCGGCGGGCCGCTGGCGCGGGTGCAGGATGGCGATATCATCCGCGTCGATGGCGTCACCGGCACCCTGGAGCTTAAAGTGGACGCCGAAGTATTTGCAGCGCGCGCGCCTGCCACGGGCCTGTTGGGCAATAACGTGGGAGCAGGTCGCGAGCTGTTTGCATTCATGCGCTTGGCCGCAAGCTCCGCAGAGCAGGGCGCCAGCGCCTTTACCTCTGCCTTGGAGACGCTTAAGTGAAGCTTGCGCTGGTCGGTGATATCGGGGGTACCAACGCCCGTTTTGCGTTATGGCGAGATCAGGAGCTGCATTCGATCCGCGTGCATGCCACAGCGGATCACCAAAGCCCTGAAGAAGCGATCAAGGTCTATCTTGCAGAGGAAGGCCTGGAAATCGGGGACATCGGTGCGGTGTGCCTGTCGGTGGCCGGGCCGGTGAGTGGCGAGGAGTTCAAGTTCACCAACAATCACTGGCGCCTGAGCAAGACGGCGTTTTGCCAAGCCCTGCAAGTGGATGAACTGCTGCTGGTCAATGATTTCTCGGCCATGGCCCTGGGCATGACGCGTCTTAAGCCCGACGAGTTCCGCGTGGTCTGCGAAGGCACGCCGGAGCCTTTGCGCCCAGCGGTGGTGATCGGCCCGGGCACTGGCCTGGGCGTTGGCACCTTGCTGGACCTTGGCGCCGGGCGTTTCGCGGCATTGCCGGGGGAGGGCGGGCACGTCGACCTGCCCCTGAGCAGCCCGCGGGAAACCCAGCTGTGGCAGCATATTTACACGGAGATCGGCCATGTCAGCGCCGAGACCGTATTGAGCGGCGGCGGGTTGCCGCGTCTGTATCGCGCTATTTGTGCGGTGGACGGGCACGAGCCGGTGCTGGATACGCCCGAAGCCATCACCGCAGCGGGCCTGGCCGGTGACGCGGTAGCCATGGAAGTGCTGGACCAGTTCAGCATCTGGCTGGGGCGGGTCGCGGGCAATAACGTCTTGACCACCGGTGGGCGCGGTGGCGTGTACATCGTGGGTGGGGTGATACCCAGGTTTGCCGACTTCTTTATCGCCAGCGGTTTCGCCAAAAGTTTTGCGGATAAAGGCTGCATGAGCGACTACTTCAAAGGTATTCCGGTGTGGTTGGTGACAGCGCCGTATTCGGGGCTGACCGGGGCTGGCGTGGCGCTTGAGCAGGCTTTTGCATAGGCTGTGATGGCCTCTTCGCGAGCAAGCCCGCTCCCACATTTGACCGCGTTCCAACTCTGGAATGCAGGCAAATGTGGGAGGGGGCTTGCCCCCGATGAGGCCCTACAGAACACCCCATAACAACAAGGAGGCCCCCGTGAGCGTAATCAGTAAATCCATTCTCCTCGTCGACGACGACCAGGAGATCCGCGAATTGCTGCAAACCTACCTCAGTCGCGCCGGCTTCCAGGTCCGTGGCGTGGCCGATGGTGCGGGGTTCCGCCAGGCGATGAACGAGGCGCCGTGCGACCTGGTCATCCTCGATGTGATGTTGCCGGATGAAGACGGGTTCAGTCTGTGCCGCTGGATCCGCCAGCACCCGCGCCAGGCGCAGGTACCGATCATCATGCTCACCGCCAGTTCCGACGAAGCCGACCGCGTGATCGGCCTGGAACTGGGCGCTGACGACTATATCGGCAAGCCGTTCAGCCCTCGCGAGTTGCAGGCGCGGATCAAGGCGCTGCTGCGCCGTTGCCAATTCGGCCAGGAGCGCAGCACTGGCGGTGATGTGCTGGTCTTCGATGAATGGCGCCTGGACATGATCAGCCACCGCTTGTTTCACGTTGATGGCGAAGAGGTCATCCTTTCCGGCGCTGACTTTGCCTTGCTCAAGTTGTTTCTTGATCACCCGCAACAGATCCTCGACCGCGACACTATCGGCAACGCTACCCGCGGCCGTGACCTGATGCCGCTTGACCGTATCGTCGATATGGCCGTCAGCCGTCTGCGCCAACGCCTGCGCGATACCGAAAAACCCCCGAGGCTGATCCGCACCGTGCGCGGCAGCGGTTATCAACTGGCAGCCAGCGTGGTTGCCGGCAATGCCCACTGAACCTTTGACCGAGCGCCGCCGCCGCTTTCCGGTGCCACGCTCGCTGCTGGGGCGCATGTTGCTGCTGACCTTGCTCGCCGTGCTGTTCGCCCAGGCGCTGTCCAGCGTGATCTGGGTGTCGCAATTGCGCGCCACCCAGCTTGAGGGCCTGGTGACCAGCGCCCGCAGCCTGGCGCACTCGATGACCGCCAGCGTGAGTTATTTCCGTTCGCTGCCGGTGGCCTATCGACCTTTGGTCCTTGATCAGTTGCGCAGCATGGGCGGTACCCGCTTTGTAGTGACCCTCAATGATCGCCCGCTGGATATGGCGATCCTGCCGCAGACGCCACGCAAGCAAGCGGTGCTGGAGGCGGTCGATGAGGTGCTACGCCAAACCCTGGGCGCCGATGTACATATCTCGGTGGAGTTCGTCAGCGCCGAAGACCTGCGCATCTTCAATGCCGGCCTCAAGCTCGACGAACTGCCACGCTCCTGGGCCCATTACGCGTTAACCCTGGAGCCGGTTAACCCACCGGTATTGGTCACCCAGATTCAACTGGCTCCCGGCGAATGGCTGTACATCGCCTCGCTGTTGCCAGAGCCGTACACCAGCCTTGAAGAACAGGGCCTGCCGTCCCAGCAGGTGTGGTTTATCGTGCTGACCAGTGGTTTTTTGCTGCTGTTTATCGGTTTGCTGGTGCATTGGCAAAGCCGGCCGCTCAAGCGCCTGGCGCGGGCAGCGCGGGATATGTCGCTGGGAGCTGATGTAGAACCGGTGGCCGAAGGCGGCGGCAGTGAAGTGGTGGAGGTGGGCCGCGCATTCAACGCAATGCGCGAACGCATCAGCCGTTACCTGACCGAACGCAGCCAGTTGTTCAGCGCAATTTCCCACGACTTGCGCACCCCGATTACCCGCCTGCGGTTGCGTGTGGAATTGCTCGAAGACGAGAACCTGCAAACCAAATTCGGCCGCGACCTGGATGAGCTGGAACTGCTGGTCAAAGGCGCGCTGCAATGCGTGAAAGACACCGACATCCACGAAAACATCCAGCCGGTTGACCTCAATCATGTACTCGAATGCCTGGTGGAACCGTACCTGGCGCCCAACGGCAACGGGCGGGTAACCCTTGAAGGCGCGGCCCTGGCGGCCTACCCGGGCAAGCCGCTGGCGCTCAAGCGTTGCATCGGTAACCTGATCGACAACGCCTTGAAGTACGGGCAGAACGCGCATCTGCATATCGAGGACGATGGTGTGCAGTTCGTCCTGCATGTGGATGACGAAGGCCCCGGTGTGCCGGAGCAGCGTCTGGAGCAGGTGTTCGAACCGCACTTTCGCCTGGCCGGCCAGCAGCAGGGGTATGGCCTGGGGCTGGGGATCGCGCGCAACATTGCCCATAGCCATGGCGGTGAAGTGAGTTTGCAGAACCTGCGCGAAGGCGGCCTGCGCGTCACCCTGCAACTACCAAGAACCTTGGACTAACAAACACCTGAGCTGCGTACATCAGATGCTTTGGCGCAACCGGGCCAGGTCGCGCAGCGGTGGCGCCCCAAACAACCGGCTGTATTCCCGGCTGAATTGCGACGGGCTTTCATACCCCACCCGATACCCCGCGGCCGAGGCTTCCAGTCCTTCGGCAATCATCAAGCGCCGGGCTTCCTGCAAGCGCAGCTGCTTCTGGTACTGCAGCGGGCTCATGGCCGTAATCGCCTTGAAGCGATGGTGCAAGGTCGAGACGCTCAGGTTCACTTCCTTGGCCAGGTCGTCGATGCGCAGCGGTTGTTCGTAGTTGCCGTTCAACCACTTGATCGCCTGGCTGACGCGATGGCTCTGGCTGTTGGCCACGGCAATTTCATACAGGCGATAACCCTGTGGGCCCCGCAGCAAGCGATAGAGAATTTCACGGTTGATCAACGGCGCGAGCATGGCGATGTCTTTGGGCGTGTCCAGCAGGCGGGCCAGGCGCAGCACGGCGTCGAGCAACGGGGTGTCGATGCGGTCCACATACATGCCGCGAGAGGTGGGACGCGACGGCACCCCCATAGGCCCGGCTTCGGCAATCAGCGCGGTGAGCTGGGCCGGATCGATATTGATGCGGACCGACAGGTTGGGGTCTTGCGGGGTGGCATCGATGATTCTGCCGGCTACCGGCATGGCGACCGAGAACACTAGATAATTGAGCGGGTCGTAGGCAAAGATTTCGTCGGCCAGGCGCACTTCCTTGCTGCCGCTGGCGAGGATGCACAGCGCAGGTTCCACCAGCACCGGCATGAAATCCCGTGGCGTGTTGTGGCGGTTCAGATACAGCGAGGTGATCGCCGTGCCGTAGGAGCCATCTTCCCAGGTGTGGCGGTGCACGATACTGGCCAGCTCGGCGCGTTGTTTCTCCATCTCGGCATCGACGGGGATGGGCTTTGGTTCGGGCGACGACATGGGGCGTCCTCTACACGCTGCTTTGATGGGCTCAGCTTAGCGGCAGCTTTTCAAAAAGTGTTACGTCGATTCTGCAGGATCCTTGCCTGATCCTGCGATAGGTAGTGAATCAGGCAAGCAGGCCGCCTGTCATCTCCCTGAAACACTGGACCGGTGCATGGAATAAATCCCGGGGGCCAAACGTCCTCTCTATGTTTCTCGCAGGATTGTGCAATAAGCCTGCAGGAATCGACTAACCGCATCCACAGCTGGGCCGCTATCTTTGATCCTGTGGCAACACACCCTCACCGTGCTTGCCGAGCATCACTTCTCAACGGGAGAGTCGAACATGTCCACCCCCATTCCCGCGAGCCACATGGCCTTTATCCGCGCCCGTAGCGGGTGCAGCACCGAACTCGGTGCACGCTTGAGCAGTTTGATCGAACCGGGCCGCCAAGCCCCAGGTTGCCTGCAATTTTCGTTGCAGCATTCCCAGGTCGATCCTGATATATGGCTGGTATCAGGTTTTTGGAGCAGCGAGGAGGCCATGAGTGCCTACTTCAGCTCACCGACCTTGATGATTTTTACGGAGTTGCTCAACGACATGGTCGTGCGCAGCATGGACTTCCAGACCTTCACCGATTCATCTGCCGTCAACGCCTACGGCGAGTACCTGCAACTGGCCGGTTGAACCGGTTTACAATGGCCGACTTTTCCATTGGCCAGGACCTGCAACATGGCACGTAAACAATTTGCCCACCACGAAGCCGTTTCCGCCTTGGTGCGTGAAGAAGAGGGTGGCTATAGCGCTGCCATCGCCGTCAAGGCACTGGATGGCATGGGCGCCCCCAAGTTCCACAAGATCCTTGACGGGCAGAAGTTCAAGACGGCTTCGGATGCCGATGATGCGGCCACTGTGCAGCTAGAGGACCTGGTCGACGTGGACGCGGAAGGTCAACTGACTTGGGCAACGGCTTCCAACTAACGAACGCTGCCGATCAAATGTGGGAGGGGGCTTGCTCCCGATAGCGGTGTATCAGCCAGCAAATTTTAAGCTGATACATAGCCATCGGGGGCAAGCCCCCTCTCACATTTTTATTGCATTTCAGTCAGGGTTTTGTGGCGCCTGGGCGGTACATCTTGAACAGCGCTTGCGGCCCCAACTGGAAGTAATCCGCCGGGCCGCCGCCGCGCAAAATCGGCTCGGCGGCAGCAGTGTCGTAGATCCCATCCTTTAGCAACCACTTGGCGATGTGCACCGCAACCACTTCGCCCAGCACCAGCCAACTCGGCACCAGCTCCTTGTCGGCGCGTTGCAGTTGGATGATCTGCGTCACTTTGCATTCAAACGACACCGGGCTCTCGCCGACGCGGGGTACAGCGACGACTTTCGAAGCCACCGGCGTCAGGCCGGACAACTCGAATTCATTCACATCCGGTGAGACCGCCGCGCAACTCTGGTTCATCTGCTCGGCCAACGGGCGAGTGGCCAGGTTCCACACAAACTCGCCGGTTTGCTCAATGTTATTCAAGCTGTCTTTGCGCCCCACACTGGAAAACCCAATGATCGGTGGGATGTAGTTGAATGCATTGAAGAAGCTGTAAGGCGCCAGGTTCAGGCGGCCTTCGCTGTCGTGCGAGGAGATCCAGCCAATCGGGCGTGGGCCGACGATGGCATTGAACGGGTCATGGGGCAGGCCGTGGCCGTTGGCGGGTTCGTAGAAGTGGATATCGTCGGACATGACCTGTTCTGCTCTCGATTCTGGGGCCCACATCATATCCAATGTGGGAGGGGGGTTGTCCCCTCCCACATTTTTTAGTCCGTGGTAATCCGCGAGTGCTTGCGGGTGTCTTTCATGGTCACGTAGACCATCAGCGACACTGCGATACACGCGGTCACGTACCAGTAGTAGCCAGTTTCCATACCGATGCTCTTGAACCACAGCGCGATGTATTCAGCGGTACCGCCGAAGATCGACACCGTCAGCGCATACGGCAGGCCCACGCCCAGGGCGCGGATTTCGGTGGGGAACAGTTCGGCTTTCACCACGGCGTTGATCGAGGTATAGCCGCTGACGATGATCAGCGCTGCCATGATCAGGAAGAACGCGCCCCACCAGCTCTGGATGGTGTGCAGGGTGGTGAGGATCGGCACGGTGAACAGGGTACCCAGGACACCGAAGGCAATCAGGATCGGGCGACGACCGACTTTATCCGAAAGCCCGCCGATGATCGGCTGCAGGCACATGAACAGAAACAGCGTGGCTGCCGAAATGGTGGTGGAGTCGGAGATGCTCATGCCGACCGTGTTCACCAGGTATTTCTGCATATAGGTGGTGTAGGTGTAGAACGCCAGGGTGCCGCCCATGGTCAGGCCGACCACTGTCATCAGTTCCTTGGGGTGGCGCATCAAGGTGCGCATTGCGCTTTCCTTGGCCTTTTCCTTCTTGGTGAACGACTCGGTTTCTTCCATGCCACGACGCAGATAGAGCGCGACCACTGCACACAAGGCGCCGATGGCGAACGGGATACGCCAGCCCCATGCGTACAACTGTTCGGTAGTCAGCAGTTGTTGCAGCACGATCAGCACCGCCAGCGCGATGAGTTGGCCGGAGATCAGGGTCACGTATTGGAAGCTGGAGTAGAAACCACGACGTTCCTTGGTCGCCATCTCGCTGAGGTAAGTGGCGGAAGTGCCGTATTCGCCACCGACCGACAGGCCCTGCAGCAAACGGGCAAACACCAGCAGGATCGGCGCACCGATACCGATGAGTTCATAGCCAGGGCTCAGGGCAATCAGCAGCGAGCCGAAGCACATCAGGTAGACCGAGGCCATCAGGGCTTTTTTACGCCCGACCTTGTCGGCATACAGGCCCATCAGCCAACCACCGATAGGGCGCATCAGGAAGCCCACGGCGAAGATCGCGGCGGTGTTGAGCAGTTGGGCGGTGGTGTCGCCTTTGGGGAAGAACGTCTTGGCGAAGTACAGCGAGAAGGCGGCGTAGACGTACCAGTCGTACCACTCGACCATGTTGCCGACCGATCCACTGAAGATCGACTTGATGCGGCTGGAAGTGGTGCGTTCTTTTGCCGGCGCAGACGCCGATCCCAGAGGCAGGGAGTTGGAGTTATCCATTGAAGGATCCTTCATCTAGTTGTTTTTATGGAGCGTGCTTGAGCACTGCCTGGCTTGGGCTATAGCAGAAGCTGTGCCAAGTGGATGAAGGCCCGGAATAGAAGGGTTGCGAGGTTTTTTTGAGCGGAAAGTTGCCGATTATTTTTGCGGGATGAGCGGAAATCCGCTTATGGCTGCTGGACCCTTCGCGAGCTACATAAGCAGGATCAGAGGAACATTTCCCGCACCAACCCATGCCGCTGCATCTTTTCATTAAAGGTCCGACGCGGCAGTTGCAGCTCGGCCAGCACCGCTTTGATATCGCCTTTATGCCGGGTCAGCGCGGCTTTCAGGCAATGCGCCTCGAAAGCCTCCTGCTGCGCCGCCAGCGATTGCCCAGGTTCAATACCTTCAGGTTCAGGCTCTCCAAGCCCCAGCACCTGGCGCTCGGCGACGTTGGCCAGTTCACGTACGTTGCCCGGCCAGTCATGGCTGAGCAGGCGACTCAGCTGCGGCCCACTCAATGGCTCAAGATGGCGGCCCAAACGTTCGGCAGCGCTTTGGGCGAAATGCTCATACAACAACGGAATGTCTTCGCGACGCTCGCGCAGGGGCGGCAGGCGCAGTTGTGCGACGTTCAGGCGATAAGCCAGGTCCTCGCGAAAACGCCCGGCGCGTGCTTCTTCGAGCAGGTCCGGCTTGGTAGCGGCGATGATGCGCAGGTCGACATTGATGCTCTGGTTGGAACCCAATCGCTCCAACTTCTGCTCTTGCAACACGCGCAGCAGTTTTACCTGTTGCGCCAGGGGCATGCTTTCAATTTCGTCGAGGAACACGGTGCCGCCATGGGCGTACTCCAGCTTGCCGATACGCTTGCCTTGGGCGCCGGTGAAGGCGCCGCTTTCGTGGCCGAACAGCTCGGCTTCAAATAATTGCTCGGGGATAGCCGCGCAATTGAGCGCCACAAACGGCTTTTTGGCTCGTGGGCCGAAATCATGCAGGCAGCGGGCAACCAGTTCTTTACCGCTGCCGGTCTCGCCACGGATCAACACATTGACCGGCAGTGTCGCCAGGTCCAGCACCTGGCGACGCAGGGTTTGCAGGCCCTTGGACACCCCCAACAAGCTGGATTCCAGTTGTGCACGGTGATCGGCCTGTTGGTGCAGGCGACGGTTTTCCAGGATCAGGCCGCGCTTGTCCAGCGCCCGACGCAGGCTGTTGAGCAGGGCATCCGGGCTGAAGGGTTTTTCCAGGAAGTCGTAGGCGCCGTCGCGCATGGCTTCGACGGCCATCGGCACGTCACCATGGCCGGTGAGCAAAATCACCGGCAAGTCGGCATCGCGCCGCTGTACCTCGGCCAGCAATTCAAGGCCACTGAGCCCGGGCATACGCACATCGCTCAAGATCACCCCGGGGAAGTCCTTCGGCAGGTGCGCCAGGCATTCCTCGGCACGGCTGTACAACTGAACGTCAAACCCCGACAGGCTCAGCCACTGCTCGACGGCCGTACGAATGCTGGCTTCGTCATCCACCACAATCACTGCGTTCAACATAGGCCAGGTGTCTCCAGCGCGACGGGCAGGGTCAGGGTAAAGACTGCGCCGTCGCCACGATTGCCGGCGATCAGGCGCCCGCCCAATTCATGCACGATAGCGTAGGACACCGCCAGGCCCAAGCCGAGCCCGTCACCCACCGGTTTGGTGGTGAAGAACGGGTCGAATACGTTGTTCAAATGTTCTTCGGCAATTCCGCCACCGCTGTCGCTGACACTCAACTGCCACAGCTGCTGATCGGCGTGCAGACGGATTTCCAGGCGTTTGCGCGGCTTGTCGGCCATGGCGTCCAGGGCGTTGCGCAGTAGGTTGATCAGCACCTGTTCCAAGCGAATCGCATCGCCGCGTACCCAGGCCGGGCGGGCCAGGTCCAGCACCACGCCGATGGCCTCATCGCGTAGGCGCGCGTCAAGCAGGTGCAGGGACTGGTCGACCACGGTGGCCAGATCCAGGCGTTCGCGCAGGCCGCTGGGGCTTTTGCGTGCGAAGGTCTTGAGGTGGCCGGTCAGCGCGGCCATGCGCGTCAGCATGTCATCCAACGGCGTGAGCGCCTTGTAGGCGTCGTCCACACGGCCATGGTCGAGCAACAGCCGCAGGGTGGCCAGCTGCATGCGTTGTGCGGTCAGCGGTTGATTGATCTCATGGGCAAGGGCGGCGGACATCTGCCCCAGCGCCGCCAGTTTGGCTGATTGAACCAGGCCATCCTGGGCGGTGCGCAGGGCCTGGGTGCGTTCTTCTACCAAGTGTTCGAGTTCTTCGCGGCTGCGTTGGCGAAGGCGAGCCAGGCGCCAGCGTTGACTCAGGAATAGCACAAGAAACACCAGCGCCAGCCAGGACCCGGCGGCGGCGAGGCCGGCGTTGCGTTGGTCTTCAAACGGGAACTGCGGTTTGCGCAGCAGGTGCAGGGTCCAGCCTTCGGCTTTCAGCGGCAGGGATTCCCAGATGTAGTTGGCGCTGCCGTCCGGGCCGTTGACGCGCATCAGGTGGCTGTTGTCGTCGAAGCGCTGCAGGGTCTGGGTCTCCAATGGTTGCAGCTGCTTCTTGTCGTATTGGCGAGTGGCCTTGAGTTCCGCCAGGTCACTCTCTGATAGCGGCCGCAGGTTGCGATAACGCCAGCCCGGCTGGTTGGCGATAAACACAATGCCGCGTGCATCGCTGACCAGCAGCAAGTCATTGCCCTGAGCCCATTCGCGTTCCAGTTCGGGAAACTCCAGCTTGACCACCATGGCGCCGAGGAACTGCTCGTGTTCATCGACCACCGCGCTGGACAGGAAATACCCCGGAATGCCGGTCGTCACCCCCACCGCGTAAAAGCGCCCCGTGCCTTGGCTCAAGGTCTGGCTGAAATACGGACGGAACGCGTAATTGTGGCCGACATAGCTGCTGGGCAAATTCCAGTTGCTGGCGGCCACCGCCAGGCCGGTGCGGTCCATCAGCTCCAGAGTGGAGGACTGGGCGGCGCCGTTGATGCGTTCGAGCTTGCGATTGAGTACATCCTGGGTGGCGCTATCGAGTGGGCCCTTCAGCGCGCTGATCATTTCCGAATCCAGCGCCAGCACGGCGGGGAGGGCGCGGTAGCGTTCGATCAAGGTATGCAGCGAGTTGGCATACAACGCCAGCTGTTGATTGGCTCGAGCGGCTTCATCCACCAGGGCCTGGCGCTCGGCATGGCGGGTGGCCAAGGCGGCGGCCAGCACTGCGCCGGCGATGATCAGCAACGAGTAAAATGTCAGACGCAGAGGGCGAGGGATCACGATCATACGATGATGAGCAGGCACAGTGAGGGGCGAGCACCATAGCATGAGCTGTCTGGATCTTGTGGCGAACGAGCTTGTGTGGGAGCTGGCTTGCCTGCGATGCAGACACCTCGGTGCTTCAGTCACACCGAGTTGATGTCATCGCAGGCAAGCCAGCTCCCACATTTGACAGAGTTCGCCATGGCAATCGCTTCAGGTATAAAAAAGGCGACTGGGCCATGGGCCGCAGTCGCCTTTATGCTTGTGGAGAAAGCGCTTACTGCACTTCCACCGCCAGGCTCTCACTGATCTTTTTCTGCCAGATGGCAGGACCGGTGATGTGTACCGATTCGCCGTTGCTATCGACTGCAACGGTGACCGGCATGTCTTTCACGTCGAACTCGTAGATGGCTTCCATGCCCAGCTCGGCGAACGCCACCACGCGGGACTTCTTGATCGCTTGGGCCACCAGGTAGGCGGCGCCGCCCACGGCCATCAGGTACACGGCCTTGTGGTCCTTGATCGCTTCGATAGCGGTAGGGCCGCGCTCGGACTTGCCGATCATGCCCAACAGGCCGGTCTGCTCGAGGATCTGACGGGTGAACTTGTCCATCCGCGTCGCGGTGGTCGGGCCCGCTGGGCCAACCACTTCCTCGCGCACCGGATCAACCGGGCCGACGTAGTAGATAAAGCGGCCCTTGAGGTCCACCGGCAGGGTTTCGCCCTTGTTCAGCATCTCGACCATGCGCTTGTGCGCCGCGTCGCGACCGGTGAGCATCTTGCCGTTGAGCAATACGGTTTCGCCCGGCTTCCAGCTCTGCACTTCTTCCGGGGTCAGGGTATCGAGGTTGACGCGGCGGGCCGATGGGCCGGCTTCCCAGACGATTTCCGGGTAGGCGTCCAGCGATGGCGCTTCCAGCGACGCCGGGCCCGAACCGTCGAGCACGAAGTGCGCGTGACGGGTGGCGGCGCAGTTGGGGATCATGCACACCGGCAGGGACGCGGCGTGAGTCGGGTAGTCCATGATCTTCACGTCGAGCACGGTGGTCAGGCCACCCAGGCCCTGGGCGCCGATGCCCAGTTGGTTGACCTTCTCGAACAGCTCCAGGCGCATCTCTTCGATACGGTTCTGCGGGCCGCGCTTTTTCAGCTCGTGGATGTCGATGGATTCCATCAACACTTCCTTGGCCATTACCGCGGCTTTCTCGGCAGTGCCGCCGATGCCGATGCCGAGCATACCTGGTGGGCACCAGCCGGCACCCATGGTCGGAACGGTCTTGAGCACCCAGTCGACGATCGAGTCGGACGGGTTGAGCATAGCCATTTTCGACTTGTTTTCGGAACCGCCGCCCTTGGCCGCCACGTCCACTTCCACGGTGTTACCCGGGACGATGGAGTAGTGGATCACCGCAGGGGTGTTGTCCTTGGTGTTCTTGCGCGCGCCTGCCGGGTCGGCGAGGATCGAGGCACGCAGAACGTTTTCCGGCAGGTTGTAGGCGCGACGCACGCCTTCGTTGATCATGTCGTCCAGGCCCATGGTGGCGCCGTCCCAGCGCACATCCATGCCTACGCGCACGAACACGGTGACGATACCGGTGTCCTGGCAGATCGGGCGATGGCCGGTGGCACACATGCGCGAGTTGATCAGGATCTGGGCGATGGAGTCACGGGCCGCCGGCGATTCTTCGCGCAGGTAGGCTTCGTGCATGGCCTGGATGAAATCAACGGGGTGGTAGTAGGAAATGAATTGCAGGGCGTCGGCAACGCTCTGAATCAGGTCGTCTTGCTTGATCACAGTCATGAGTCGCGCTCCTCTATAAGGGAACATTCAATAAAGGTGGGTTCAGTGCTGCATCGGTCGGCTGAGCCCACCTTTCCAAGGCACGCCAAAGTGGTGCAGGCGCGACGCTAAAAAGGCGCGGCAGTATAACCCGGCACGGTGGCCGATACACCCGACTATGGTCAAACTGTCGCAGGCATGATTCCCTGTGCGCGCTCCTTATGCTTGAGACCTTGATATGCCTGAACTGTACGTCGGCGAACGCCACTGGCCGGTCACCACCGGCAGCAACCTGCTGGATGCCTTGAATCAGGCAGGTGTGGCCGTGCCCTACAGTTGCCGGGCCGGCAGTTGCCATGCGTGCCTGGTGCGTTGCCAGGGCGAAGTCGACGACCAGCAGCCTGACGCGCTGAGCTCGGCGCAACGCCAGGACGGGTGGCGCCTGGCGTGTCAGTGCCGGATCAGCGCTGATCTGAGGGTCGAGGCGTTTGATCCGTTGCGTGATGGCCTGCCTGCGCGGGTGGAGGGTGCCGATTGGCTGAGTCCGACGGTGCTGCGCCTGCGCCTTCAACCCGAGCGTGGCCTGCGGTACCGCGCCGGGCAGCATCTGGTGTTGTGGGCAGGGCAGGTGGCACGCCCCTATTCCCTGGCGAGCGTGCCCCAGCAGGACCCGTACCTGGAGTTTCATATCGATTGCCGTCAACCCGGGGAATTCAGCGATGCTGCTCGCCACTTCAAAGTCGGTGAGCCGTTACGCTTGGGCGAGTTGCGCGGCGGGGCGTTGCACTACGACCCTGACTGGCAAGCCCGGCCCTTGTGGCTGCTGGCCTCCGGCACTGGGCTGGGTCCGTTGTGGGGGGTATTGCGCGAAGCGCTGCGCCAGGATCACCAGGGTGCCATCCGCGTCATTCACCTGGCCCATGATGCCCAGGCTCACTACCTGGCCGAACCCCTGGCGGCGCTGACCGCGCAGCATCAGAACCTTGTGGTGGAGTTATGGACTGCAGATGAGTTGGCCCAGGCATTGGGGCAACTGCGGCTTGCTTCGCGACAAACCCTGGCCTTGGTCTGCGGGCATCCTGCCAGCGTCGAAGCCTTTTCCAAGCGCTTGTTTCTGGCGGGGCTGCCGCGTAATCAACTGTTGGCCGATGTGTTCCTGCCCCGTGGTTGAGTGCTGACTGTCGAGTACAGGCTTTGCGGGTGTACGCGATTAACTGTGAGAGGGGGCTTGCTCCCGATGAGGCCCGACGGTTTAACACCTGAGCCGGTATTTGAAATGCAAAAAGCCCCGCCATTCTCATGGCGGGGCTTTTAATTTTTCAGCCTGTCACTCAGACCTGTGGGTCGCCCACATGCAGGATCTTCATGCCATTGGTGCCACCGGTGGTGTGGTAGCTGTCGCCCTTGGTCAGGATGACCCAGTCGCCTTTCTCCACGACGCCGCGCTTGACCAATTCGTCGATAGCCTTCTGGCTGACTTCGTTCGGTGCCAGCGACGCCGGGTCGAACGGGATGGTGTATACGCCACGGAACATGGCTGCGCGGGCCTGGGCTTCGCGGTGCGGGGTGAACGCGTAGATTGGCACCGAGGAGCGAATGCGCGACATGATCAACGGCGTGTAGCCACTTTCGGTCAAGGCGATGATCGCTTTAACGCCCGGGAAGTGGTTGGCGGTGTACATGGCTGCCAGGGCGATGCTCTGGTCGCAGCTTTCGAAGACCTTGCCAATGCGGTGGCTGGAGGTCTTGCTGGTCGGGTGCTTTTCCGCGCCGACGCAGATGCGTGCCATGGCCTGGACGGCTTCCAGCGGGTACGGGCCGGCGGCACTTTCAGCCGAGAGCATCACGGCGTCGGTGTAGTCGAGCACGGCGTTGGCCACGTCGGACACTTCGGCGCGGGTCGGCATCGGGTTCTGGATCATCGACTCCATCATCTGGGTCGCGACGATCACCGCCTTGTTGTGGCGGCGTGCGTGCAGGATGATCTTCTTCTGGATACCGATCAGCTCGGCGTCACCGATTTCCACACCCAGGTCGCCACGGGCAACCATCACGGCGTCGGATGCCTTGATCAGACCGTCGAGGGTTTCGTCGTCGGCCACGGCTTCGGCACGTTCGATCTTCGCTACCAGCCAGGCGGTACCGCCGGCTTCGTCGCGCAGTTTACGGGCGTATTCCATGTCGGCGGCGTCGCGAGGGAAGGACACCGCGAGGTAGTCGACTTCCATTTCGGCGGCGAGCTTGATGTCGGCCTTGTCTTTTTCAGTCAGGGCCGGCGCTGTCAGGCCGCCACCGCGGCGGTTGATGCCTTTATGGTCGGACAGCGGGCCGCCGATGATCACGGTGCAGTGCAGCTCGGTCGGGGTCGCAGTGTCGACGCGCATCACCACGCGACCGTCGTCCAGCAGCAGTTCGTCACCGACGCCGCAATCCTTGACCAGGTCGGGGTAGTCGATACCGACAACGTCCTGGGTGCCTTCGGTCAGCGGGTGGCTGGTGGAGAAGGTGAACTTGTCACCGATCTTCAGCTCGATCCGCTTGTTGGCGAATTTGGCGATACGGATTTTCGGGCCTTGCAGGTCACCCAGCAATGCGACGAAGCGGCCATGCTTGGCGGCAAGGTCACGCACCAGCTTGGCGCGAGCCTTGTGCTCGTCCGGGGTGCCGTGGGAGAAGTTCAGACGGGCGACGTCCAAACCAGCCAGAATCAGCTGTTCGAGGACTTCCGGCGAGTTGCTGGCCGGGCCAAGGGTGGCGACGATTTTGGTACGACGGACGGACATGCACAGACTCCTGAGTTCAAGCGCTGGGGAAGGCTACTATGCTCTTTCGTTGTAGTCATTGTTCGTTTGCACTACTTATCGACGATTGCCTTTGTTTTTGCTGCAGTTGGATGGGCAAACAGCCTTGAAGATTTTCGCCCGGGGGTCGATACACTGCACAAGACAGGAGAACCCCCATGCGAATTTTGCTTGTTGCTGCCCTGGCCGTCAGTGTTGTCGGCTGTACCCGCTGGTCGATGGACCACCACTTGAACAACGCCTACCGTGCCTATGGGGTGGGCGACTGCGCACGTGTCACCCTGGAGTTGTCCCAGGTCGATCGCGAAAGCCGTACCCGTCGCTATGTGCAACCGGAGGTTTCGATGTTGCGCGGGCAGTGCCTGGAGCGGCAGAAACTGTTTGTCGATGCCGCACAAACCTATCAGTTCATCATCAGCCAATACCCGTCGAGCGAGTATGCCTACCGCGCTCGCGCCCGGCTCGATACCTTGCAGCAGCTGGGGCATTACCAGGGCGGTGGCGTCGCAAAACCACGGCCAGCGTCGTTGTAATGAAATTTGTCATTTCATGGCTGGCCCGTTGCCAGTCTTGGGCTATTCTTTGAAGGTCTGTTTGTATAAGTTTTCATTCGAATGGATGCAAGGCCCGGATTTGGCAGCTGTCTGGTGACGAGCGGTACCTGTTGTCAAACCGGGATCCAGGGAGAGCGAGCGGTTGCTCGCTCCGAATCACTGGCACAGTCAGACTCTTGGCTATTGGATGGCGACTTTCATCATGTTTACTGCGCGACGGATCGAACGGCATCAATTGCCTTACTTTTTGCAGGTGTTCAACCGTATCACCGACAAACCAATCGGTTTTTTGGGCAATGTGTCTGAAAACGGGCTGATGTTGATCAGCCAATTACCCATGATGATCAATGTGGATTTTGAGCTGTGCCTGAAAGTACCAACGGCACAAGGCGAATTTCAGACGATTGATCTCACAGCGACCTGTTTATGGAGTCATGAGGATGTCAATCCTCAGCACTATGACTCCGGGTTCCGGGTGCAGAATGCATCCGAAGAGTACAGGCAATTGATTGATGCCCTGTTGCAGTACTTCAGCTTTGATCCTCAACAGGCCTCCGTCTGAACACAGCAGTTAGAAAACCCCGGCTTTTTTCCATCCCAGGTAGCGCGTCACCAGCGTGGCGCCCATTTCTGAAGGCAACGTGTCCAATATTGAAAGCCCATGAGCGCTCAAGCGATCATGGAGTTGGTTTCGGCTGTTGAGGTAATCGACGGTGCCACTGTAGGCCAGCGCTTCGGGCAATGTTTGCACAGGGGCCTGGCGCAGTTGATCGAGGATTTCCTCTCGCAGGCTGGCTACCAGTACGCGGTGTTGCCTACCGATTCGTTTGACGGCGCTCATCAGCGCTTCATCATCCTCGTCCCGCAGGTTGGTAATGATGATCACCAGTGCCCGGCGTTTTTGGCGTGCCAGCAATTGATGGGCGGCAGCCTCATAGTCGGCGGTGTTTCGGGTGGCCTCCAGATCGTAGACAGCATTGAGCAAAGTGTTCAACTGGCCACTGCCCTTGACCGGCTTCAGGTAGCGCGGTTGGTCGCTGGCAAAGGTGCACAACCCCACGGCGTCGCCCTGTCTCAGGGCGACGTAGCTCAAGAGCAGGCAGGCGTTGAGGGCGTGGTCGAAATGAGATAGCTCGGCATCCTGGCTGCGCATGCGCTGGCCGCAATCGAGCATGAATACGATTTGCTGGTCGCGCTCGTCCTGGTATTCCCGGGCGATCGGTGTGCGTTGACGGGCGGTGGCTTTCCAGTCGATCTGGCGCAGGCTGTCGCCTTCACGAAACTCGCGCAGTTGATGAAATTCCAGGCCTAATCCCCGGCGTTGATGTTGGCGCACGCCCAGCTGGCTCAGCCAGTTATCCACACCCAGCAACTGCGCGCCATACAAGCGGGCGAAATCCGGGTAGACCCGGGTGGCGTCGTGGGTCTTGACGCATCGCCGTGCCGACCACAGCCCCAATGGGCTGGGCAGCCAAAGTTCGCAGCGACTGAAACTGAAATGTCCGCGTCGCAAGGGACGAACGCGATAGCCCAACTCGCCGCGCTCGCCGGGGCGCAATTCAATGGATTGAGGCAGGTTATCCACACTCAGGCCATCGGGCACGTGATCGAATACCTGCACGGTCAGTGGCTGAGGAAAGTCGTGCTCCAGGCACAGGCGCACTTCTTCCCAGCGCCCCAGCGCCAGGCTGCCGGGCAGTTTCCTGTGGACGCGCGCCGTGGGGCGACGGTGCAAGCGTACGGCATCCAGCAGCGCCAGCAGCAGCAAAGCCAGCAGCAGGCCCCAGGCCACTGAATGCAAGGTTTCAGGTACCTTGAGCTGCAACGCGACGGAAGCGCCCAACAAGGTGTTCAGGCCAAGCAGCACACCCAGCCAGATCAGGAGCAGACGGGTCGGTTTCATGGGCGTGTCATTGCCTTGGCGCCGCTACTTGATCCAGCAACTGCTTGAGCACCTGATCCACCTCCAGGCCGTCGATGTCCAGTTCCGGCGCGATGCGTACCCTATGCCGCAGCACTGCCAGGGCACAGCCCTTGATGTCATCGGGTGTCACGAATTCTGCACCACGCAACAGCGCCCGAGCCCGGCCGCCGCGTACCAGGGCGATAGAGGCCCTGGGCCCGGCACCGATGGTCAGTCCTGGCCAACTGCGTGTGGCGCGCGCCAGGCGCACAGCGTAATCGAGCACCTGTTCATCCAGGGGCACGTCACTGGCGATCTGCTGCATCAGCACCACATCCTCGGCCTGCAGCACAGTGCGCAACGGCTGCACATCCAGCATGTCTGCCCTGGATGAGCGCGTCACTTCGCGGACCATGTCCAGTTCTTGTTGGGCGTCGGGGTAGTCCATGCGGACCTTGAGCATGAACCGGTCCAACTCGGCCTCGGGCAACGGGTAGGTGCCTTCCTGCTCGATGGGGTTCTGGGTCGCCAGCACCATGAAGGGCTCGCCGATGGGCAATGCCTCGCCCTCAAGGGTGACTTGGCGTTCCTGCATGGCTTCGAGCAACGCTGCCTGGGTCTTGGCCGGGGCGCGATTGATTTCGTCGGCCAGCAACAGGTGGGTAAACAATGGCCCCTTGCGCAGTTTGAACTGTTCGGT
The DNA here is from genome assembly GCF_002916705.1 of Pseudomonas sp. GZJR-8. Classification (NCBI taxonomy): domain Bacteria; kingdom Pseudomonadati; phylum Pseudomonadota; class Gammaproteobacteria; order Pseudomonadales; family Pseudomonadaceae; genus Pseudomonas; species Pseudomonas sp. GZJR-8. The sequence goes on from NZ_JXSI01000008.1 coordinate 29,537, forward strand.
CTGCAGGTCGTACACGGCGTGGCCGGTGACATCGCTGGGCATCAGGTCCGGGGTGAACTGGATACGGGCGAAATCACCGCCAAAGCATCGGGACAGGGCACGTACCAGCAAGGTCTTGCCGAGCCCGGGTACGCCTTCGAGCAGTACATGGCCGCCTGCGATCAAGGCGGTGAGCACATCGTCAATCACCTGATCCTGGCCAATCACTGCCTTGCGCAATTCCACACGCAGGGCCTGGGCTTGCTGGCTGGCACGTTGCAGGTTCTCGGCGGTCAGGGCGGTGGCCATTGGAGAGTCGCTCATAAGGCATTCCTGAGGGTTTGCAGGCACGCAACCTGTCGGCTGAAGTCGGCGCTGGAGAGCCGTTTCTGCGTCAGTGGTTCGAGCGCCTGGCTGATGATGTGAGGGGGTTGTCGCGTCAGGTGTTCCAGCACCTGCCACTGCTCTGCTGTATCGAGATGCTCAAAGCCTGGATGGCGTCGCCGGGCGGCGCGCAGGATGTCGTGCTGCAAGGCTTGCAGCAAGGTGCCCTGGCCGCTGCGGCGCAGCAGGAAATCGGCGCTGGCCTTCAAATGTTCCTGGAGCTGCCGACGTGCCTTGGGCGTCGGTGCCTGGATCGGGCCCTGGCGCATGGCGGCCTGCCATAGCGCCAGGGCAAGCAGTGCCGCAAGGGCGACGAGGGCCTGTGGGAAATATCGAATCAACAGGGTAAACAGATCGTCCGTTTCACTGTTGAACAGCAAGGTGACGTCAGTCTCCTGGGTCAGGTACCACAGTAACCAGGCGTTATCGTGTTGGCCGATGCTTGGGGTTTTCCACAGGTCGCTATCGGTAATCACAGTGACGCGGCCGTGCCCCAGGTTGAGTTGCATCAGGTGGCTTGAATGGGCGCTGTTGGCGGAAAACTGCGCCAGGTGTTTGGGGTCGATGAGGTTGAAGTCGGTGTCAAAACTGAAATACGCCGAGGCGGTTTCGTTGTCGACATAAAGCCTGGTCAAGTCTGCCGCAGGCTTTTTACGGGCAGGCGCCGGTTCGTCGAAGGTTTCGCTCAAAGCCTGGTGGATATCAAGGCGATCAAGCAGCAGGTCGCCGCTCTTGCTGGTCTCCTCGTCCCACAATGCCTCGGCGACCAGCAGCAAGTGCCCGCCGGCGTTTGTCCAACCCAGCAGTTGCTCGACCTGGCGCGGGGTCATGTTGCTGCGTTCCCCCAGCAGCAACAGGCTATGACCTTTGGCGGGTAGGTCCGCGAGCCGTTCAAGGCCGTTGGCGCGTTCCACCACCAGGCCTTGCTGGTGCAGGAAATGCTCGGCGGCCAGATAAGGATTGGCGAGTGCATCCGGCGATGGGCCGCGATCCACCATTTCGTCATAGGGGATTGCCTTGTGCCAGGCGTACAAGCCACCCATGCCCAGCAGGCACACCAGCAGCAGCGCCACCCACGATAATGGCCGGTTCATTGGCTGGCTCCGTCATTGAACAGAGCGCGCCAATCGCTGCACAGCTTTTGTTGGGTCGAGGAGGGCGGCAGGCGATGACCATAGGCGAGGTTTTGCCAGTGACGCGTCAGTTCGTCACTGAACGCCAGCAACTGCGGTTGTTGCAAGTGTCGAACGCGCTCCAGCACCTGGCCTTCGGTGTCGGCGCTTTTGAGCGGCAGGTCGAATTCATGCAGCAGCCGGCTGAGCAGGCCGCGATACAGCAGGCCAAGGGCTTGCCTTGGCTGAGTGGGCCATAGTTGTTCGGCGGCGCTGGCGATGTCTTGCGGCAATGTATCGAGCCCCAGCTCAAGCCCGAACAACTGAGCGGGGGTAGGTGTGGCGGTTGCAGGGCGGGCGCGCCGGCTGCGGCTGACAAAGGTGCGTAGCCACTCACGGTAACGCCACACCACCAGGGCCAGCCCACCAATCACCAGGCTCCACAATAGTATTTCCAGGGTTTTGGCGAGGGGTTTGAAGGTGTCGCTGTTGAGGTTGTCGAGTAAGGCCTGGAGCCAACCGGGTAATTTACCGTCGCCACGGGCTGTGCTTTTAACCGGTGTTTTTTCTTCACCAAACCGATAACGGGTGACGGTTTCCGGATTCTTGAAGGGCGGCTTGTCCAGCAGTGCCTTGATGGACTGACTGGCAGCCTGGGTATTGAGTGGCTTATGGCCCGTTGATTCATCGGCCATGGCGGGTGGGCTGAACGGTATGAGCGTCAGCCCGACGACCAGCAACAACAGCGACGCAGCACTGCTCAGGCGCTGACGCAAACGGCGCAATACCAACTCCAGGTCCCAGGCTTCCAGAGCCGTACGCCGATTGAGGTACAGGCTGAAACCACAGGCAACGTAGATGGGTTCCCAGAACACCAGGATCAGCGCGTAAAAGGCATTGCCCAGGTGCTCCAGCCACAGCACGTTCGGGCTGGTTGCCAGTGCCAGGCGTTGCCAGTCCCAATCCATTTCCAGCTGCTGCGGGATGAATAAATAGAACAGCGCCATGGCGCCGAACCACAGGCCGATTTCCAGGTGTACGCCGATAATGGTCAGCCAGCGGGCGGCACCAGCGTTACGTTGCAGCAATATCCCCAGGCGCTGTTGCCGCGCCTGACCCTCGAGGCCTTCAAGTTGACCTACCGGCAACGTAAAGCTGCGGCTCATGCTCAGGCGTCGCCAGGTCAGGCTGGCGAACAGTTGGCCCTTGAGCAGTTGCGGCCACTGGCGAACGGCCTGTTTGAGACGGGGGGGCTCGCCAAACAGGGCTTTGGAAAGAATGTACAGCGGCAAGCGGTCAAAGGCCGGCTTGAGCCACCAGAACAGAAACATGGCCAGCGACGGGTAATTCCACAGCAGCACGGTCAGCGAGATAAACACCGGCAGGCTCACCATTGCCCAACTGCCCATCAGCAGCAAACGATGTTCCCTGGCCATCAGTACGCCCAGGTCCATGGCTTCCCAGGAAGTACGCGGGCGAATCACCACGCTGGCGTCAGTCAGGCGCATGGCGAGTCCGTCCGGCGAAGATCAGATAAACGGCCACCAGCAGCCAGAGCGCGGTGCCTACCAGGTATTTGAGCCAGGGCTCGATGTGGGTGGTGGAGGACCAATAGGCTTCGATGAACGCCGCGATCAGCAGAAACACCATGACGCCGCAGAGTATCCGCACACTTTTGTGGGCTGCCAGGCGCAAGGCCTCGCTGCGTGCCAGCCGCCCGGGAGCGATCAGTGACCAACCCAATTGCAAACCCGCGGCACCGGCCAGCGCAATGGCGCTCAATTCGAATGCGCCATGACCGATGACGAATGACCAGAAGGTTTGACCATAGCCAATGTCGGTCAGGTGCCCTGAGACCGCGCCGATGACCAAGCCGTTGAAAATCAGGAAGAACACGCTGCCCAGGCCAAACAACAGGCCGGCGGCAAACGTCTGGAAGGCGATGCCGATGTTGTGCATCACGTAATAGCCAAACATCATCCAGTCCTCGCTGGCTGCACGCTCGGCAGCGCGCCCCAGACGACTGGCGGCGGGGTCGTACATGCCCTGCATCTCGGCCACCTGTTGGGCGCTGACGATGCTGTAGATCAGGTCGGGGAACAGGTAGACCAGCAGTGCAATGCCCACCAGGCTGCCGAAGAACAGCAGACCGGCGATCAGTACGAAGCGCCACTGTTCACGTACCAGGCATGGGAAATCGGCGAGCAGGAACGCCAGTATCTTGGCCGCCAGTTGGCTGCGATGGCGATACAACTGTTGATGGCCGCGCAGCGCCAGTTGCTGCAGCCGGTCTACCAGGTAGCTGCTGTAGCCACGCTGTTGGGCCAGGGCCAGGTGTTGGCACAGGCGTCGATACTGGTGAGGGAAGTCAGCCACTCCGCCAGCCTTGGCTTTGCCTTGCTCCAACTGCTCAAGTTGCTGCGCGTAGGTTTGCCATTGCTGCTGGTGGCGGCTTTCAAAAAGACTCTGCTTCATGTCGGCCCCAATAAGCCACGGGCCACACCGTTGAGTTGCTCCACGGCGCGCGCCGGAGGTACTTGCAGGGGCGTGGCGAGGATCGCCGCCAGTTCATGCACGCGTTCGGCAGACAGCTCCGCCTGGCGCTCGGCAAAACCGAGGATGGCCCGCTGTTCGCTCAACTCCAGTGCAAAGGGCAGGCGCAGCGCGGCGGCTTGAGGGATACGCGGGCGCACCAGCGGTAGTTCGCGGTAGACCACCAGTGTACCGGCGGCCAGATCGCCCAGACGCTTGAAGTGCGGGTGTTGCAGGCAGCTGATCGCACCGAGGAAATAACCAAAAGGCAGCATGTCGACAAAGCGCAGCAGGTTGCGGATCAGCGACGCCGACCAGCCAATCGGGGTGCCGTCATCCTGCACCACCCGCAGGCCCATGACCTGCTTGCCCGGCGAGCAGCCCTGGTTGAGCACTTCAAACAGCACCATGTACCACCAGCTCACCAGGAACAGCAGCAGCGACCCCAGCCCGATGCCAATATTGCCCAGCAGCGCCAGGGGCACCAGCAGGATGCCCATGATGATGCCACGCACACCCAGGTCGAATGCAAAAGCCAATGCCCGGGATGGCAGGCCGGCAGGGCGCAAGGGCAGGTCGATCCCCTCCGGGGTCTCGATTTGGTAATGGGTATCCAAAGGAGCTGGCGGCATTGCGATCCCTGGCAGTGCAAAGTGGTTAGGAGACACGGATGCTAGCAGTGTCGACGCTGGAAGCAACCACTCAAGGTTTTGCTGGATATTTATACAGTAAAGGTATCGCTGGCCCCAGGCACCTTGCAGCGCCTAGACTTTGTCGGTCTTCAGCACAGGAATAGCCCGTGACCTCGATTTTCTGGTACGACTATGAAACCACCGGTATCAACCCGCGCAACGATCGCCCGCTCCAGGTAGCCGGTATTCGCACCGATCTCGAACTCAACGAGGTCGGTGCGCCGATCAATCTTTATTGTCAGCCCGGCGACGATATTCTGCCCCATCCGGCTGCGTGCGCGATCACCGGTATCACGCCAGGCGTCCTGGCACAGAAGGGCCTTGCCGAAGCCGACTTCATGACCCGGGTGCACGCCGAGTTGGCCGCGCCAGGCACCTGCGGCGCCGGTTACAACACGCTGCGGTTTGACGATGAAATGACGCGCTACAGCCTGTACCGCAATTTTTTCGACCCTTACGCGCGCGAGTGGCAGGGCGGTAACAGCCGTTGGGATTTGATCGACGTGATGCGCACTGCCTATGCGCTGCGGCCGGAGGGCATTATCTGGCCTGAGCAGGACGGGCGCGTGACGCTCAAGCTGGAGCGGCTGACCCACGCCAATGGTATCGACCATGGTCAGGCACACGATGCGTTATCTGATGTGCGTGCAACCATCGCCCTGGCGCGATTGGTTCGGCAAAAGCAGCCCAGGCTGTACGAGTGGTTATTTCAACTGCGCAGCAAGCAGCGAGTTATGGATGAGGTGCGGTTGTTGCAACCAATGGTGCATATCTCCGGGCGTTTTTCCGCCGAGCGCCATTACCTGGGCGTGGTCTTGCCCCTGGCCTGGCACCCGCGCAACCGCAATGCGTTGATCGTCTGCGACCTTGGGCTCGACCCACAGGGGTTGCTGGACCTGGATGCACAGACCTTGCGCGAGCGCCTCTATACACGCCGTGATGAGTTGGCGGACGGTGAACTGCCAGTGCCCCTCAAGTTGTTGCATATCAACCGCTGCCCGGTGGTAGCACCGTTGAAGGTGTTGCGTGCGCAAGACCGCGAGCGTCTGCAATTGGATATGAGCACCTATCAGGCGCGGGCGCTGCGGCTAACTGACGCACAGGAAGTTTGGCGCGACAAGTTGGCGGCCATTTACGCCGAGGAAGACTTTGCCTCGAATGCAGACCCGGAGCAGCAGCTCTACGATGGTTTTATTGGCGATCGGGATCGCCGGTTATGTGAACAAGTTCGCATGGCAGAGCCCGCCCAATTAGCACATCAATCGTGGCCGTTCGATGATCATCGTTTGCCGGAATTATTATTTCGCTATCGCGCACGTAACTTCCCTGAAACCTTGAATACAGAGGAGCAACAACGCTGGAGACTTTTCTGTCGGCAACGTTTGTCAGATCCGCAGTGGGGAGCACCGAATACCCTGATGGCATTTAAGCAGGCGCGCGAGGAGTTGGCGCTTAGTGCCACCTCATTTCAGTGCCAGGTGCTGGATCAATGGCAGGACTATGCCGATTCTTTAGCAGCCCGCCTGAGCCTGTAGGCCGGTAATTGCTGAGTATTCAGACAATAAAAAACGCCAGCAAGCTGGCGTTTTTAATGTGTAGCGTATCGGGTGAACGTCCGACCAGGCTTAGCCCAGCAGAGTCGCCCAACCTTCAACTACGTCGCCGCCCCACTTGGCTTTCCACTCTTTCAGAGTTTTGTGGTTGCCACCTTTGGTTTCAATCACTTCGCCGTTGTGCGGGTTTTTGTATTGCTTGACTTTGCGAGCACGCTTGGTGCCGGTAGTTTTTACAGCGCCGCGCGGCGCTTTAACTTTCGACTCTGGATCCAGCAGCGCGATGATGTCACGCAGGGATTTGGAGTATTCACCCATCAGGGTGCGCAGTTTGCCTTCGAATTCCAGCTCGGTTTGCAGCTTGTCGTCTTGGGACAGGTTCTTCAAACGGGCTTGCAGCTCTTTGATTGCTTCTTCGGTGGCGCGGTATTCGTTGATCAGGGACATGTGGACTACCTTATGTAGAACGCTGATTGACAGGGTGAGTGGCCTAATAATAGTCAGGCAATTTCACCAAGTAAACATTTAAGAAGATATTTATGTGAAGCAGATTGAATGTTTGTGGCAAAGCGATGCAAAAGTGTTAATTGGCAGCCGTTACGCCGAAAGATAAATACCTTAATTTTTCGCTAACTGTCTGGGCGTACCGTTGTACGGTCATATAGCGATGGTAAAGCCTTACGCTATTAAGGGCTGTTGCCACCAGGCGGCTGCAGAATAAGGCGCAAGGAATACTGCAGTTTTTCTGCGCAATCGCTAGAATAGCGGCCTTTGCGAAGTTCTGGAGTTTCCCCCTAATGCGCACTTTTCGGCTGGTGATTGCTTGCCCGGACCGGGTTGGCATCGTTGCCAAGGTCAGTAACTTTCTGGCTTCCCACAATGGTTGGATCACCGAGGCGAGCCATCACTCGGACGATCTCAGCGGTTGGTTTTTCATGCGTCACGAAATTCGTGCCGATACGCTGCCCTTTGGCCTGGAAGCTTTCCGCGAGGCGTTTGCGCCCATCGCTGAAGAGTTTTCGATGACCTGGCACATCACCGACACGGAACAGAAAAAACGCGTGGTGCTGATGGCCAGCCGCGAATCCCACTGCCTGGCAGATCTACTGCACCGCTGGCACAGCGACGAGCTGGACTGCGAGATCGCCTGCGTGATCTCCAACCATGACGACCTGCGCAGCATGGTCGAGTGGCATGGCATCCCGTATTACCACGTACCGGTCAACCCGCAGGACAAGGAGCCGGCATTCGCCGAGGTGTCGCGCCTGGTCAAGCAGCACGAAGCGGATGTGGTGGTGCTGGCGCGCTATATGCAGATCCTGCCACCTGAACTGTGCCGCGAATACGCCGGCAAGGTGATCAATATCCATCACAGTTTCTTGCCATCGTTTGTTGGGGCCAAGCCGTATCACCAGGCTTCCCTGCGCGGCGTGAAATTGATTGGCGCGACGTGCCACTACGTCACCGAAGAGCTGGACGCCGGCCCGATCATCGAACAGGACGTGGTGCGTGTCAGCCACAGTGACAGCATCGAAGACATGGTGCGGTTTGGCCGGGACGTCGAGAAGATGGTGCTGGCCCGTGGCCTGCGTTACCACCTGGAAGATCGGGTATTGGTACACGGCAACAAGACCGTGGTGTTCTGATCGTTCGGGTTTGGTTGAATAAGCAGGGGCCTGGGAGTAAAACTCCTCAGGCCCTTTTTTATTCCTGCTATCAAGGAGGCCTCTATGACCGATCCACTCGATAAAGCCACCTCCAGGGCGCCCGCTACGGTGGGCGAGGGTTGTCTGAGTCGCTACGACCCGCAGGCACTGGGCGCCGAGGATGGTACTGAGTTTCCCGATGCGGCCCGTTTGTGGGAACAGCTGCAGGCGCAGGACGAGCCGCCTGTCGACCCTGTAAAAGACGCTTGAACAGCGGTTTGCCGACCATCAGCACAAAGACCGGGGCGCCGGCCAGCAGATAGAAGTAATAGGTGACCGCCCGCCAGATCAGGATTGCCGCTGCCGCAGTGGACTTGCCGACCATGGGGGCCAGTAAGGCCGCTGATGTCAGCTCTGCCGCTCCCGCCCCGCCCGGCAACAGACTGAACTGCCCCGCCGTCAGGGACAGCATCTGGATCAGGAAGCTCAAGGCCCACTGCACATCCCCGCCCAAACCGCGCAGCGCCAGGTACAACACGCTGTAGCGCAACAACCAATGCAGGCTGGTCAGCGCGAACACTCCGAGCAACAAGGGCCAGGGTAATTTCAGTGTGGCAGTGAACGCCGCGAGAAAACGCAGCAACCTGCGAGCCCAGCGCCGACGGGTGGGGGCCCTTACCCTAATGGCCTTGAGCATCGCGCCGGCCAGGCGAATCAGCCGACGATGAAAACGCACCACCGCCAGGCCACTGATGATCCCGCCGATCATCGATATGACACTGAGCCCCAGCAACCATTCCAGGCGCGGGTTGAGGCTATGGAACAGCGCATACAAAACGATTCCCGCCAAGGCGCACAGAAAAAACAGCAAATCGCTCAACTGGTCCATGGCGAATACCGCGCTCGCACGGGCAGGGCGTATGCCATTGCGCGCCAACAACGCCATCAGGGTCAGCGGTCCGCCGCTGCCGCCGGGCGTGGCGCACATGGCGAACTCGGTCGATATCACTGCCCCCAGGCTTTTGAGTCGTCCCAGTTGGCTGCCTTGCTCGCCCAGCAACAGGCGCAGACGCAGGCTGTTGATCAGCCAGCAGCCGATAATCATGGCAAACATCCCCACTAGTTGGGGCAAGGGAAACTGCCGCAGGCGCGCAACCGTTTCGCCGCCGCCCAGCCATACGGGTATCAACAGCGCGACCAAGAGGGCCAACAGCAGCCAGATCAGTCGGCTCATGACAGCGTCTTCAGCCAGGCGGCCTTGGTGTGGGGGCGACGACCCGCGTTGAGCAGGCGTTGCAGGGTTTGCAGCCAATAACGACGGGAAAACTCGTGGCGCATGTCCACCGGGTGCAATCCCAATCGGATCAGCGGGGCCTCGCGCCAGCGCTGTTCGCGCCGGTCGCTGAGCACTTTGGACAGCCCGCGGCGCCAGGCGCTGCGGGCGCTCCAGACCAGACCCGGGGCATCGATAGGAGTGAAGTCAGGCAGGCGATAAAGATGCTGCGGGTCGCTGGTGTAGCAAAGCGGTAACTGGCGCAACGCCTGGCGGGTGCCTTCGCTCATCAACCAGGCCGGGGCGACAAAGCCGTGCAACGGCCAGTCATTGCGCTGGAATATTTCGATGCCGGCAGTAAGACGCCGTAACGCCTCGGCCTCGGACAACTGGTAAAACTCGCCTTCATGGGTGTAGATGCGCCGCATGAACCACTCTTTCAGCGAACGCGGCGCAGGTTGGTCGTCGCAGTGGTAATAGCCGTGCAAGGCCAATTCGTCGCCCTTGGCGATGCGGCTGTCGAGCAGCTGGCGAAAATCGCGGTGGGCTGCCAGGGCATCATGGTGATGGAAATCCGGCACCACCAGCCAGGTGATGGGCACGTTGCCCAAGGCATCGACGGCCTCGACAAAGGGCCGGTAGTCGGCCCAGGTGCTCGGTGCCACGTCGTGCAGCACCAGCATCAGCGCAGGTTCAGCCATGGGCGAGCATCGGCTTGTGACTGCCCAGCACCGAGTGGTAATGCCCCAGCAGGCTGTCGACCACCGTGTCCCACGCGTAATGCTGCTCGACATGGCGCCGAGCCTGGGCGCCCAAACGCCGGCTGTCGGTGCTGAACAGTTCGCGCACCGAATCGGCCATCGCCTTGGGGTCGTTGGGGGCACACAGCAGGCCACAGCGCTCATCGACAATCTCGGTAAAGGCCCCGGCCGCGACGGCGACGACCGGGATGCCACTGGCCATGGCTTCCAGAATCACCAGGCCGAAGGTTTCCTGGTCGCCGCCATGCAACAAGGCGTCGGCGCTGGCCATCAGCCGGGCGACATGGTGAGCGGGGCGGAAACCATCTATCACAGTGACATTGTCCGGCACGCTGGCTGTCATACCGGAGCCCACCAGCAACAAGTGGTAGCCCTCGCCCAGGCGCTTCATGCAGTTGAGCAGTACCGGCAGGTTCTTCTCCTTGGAACCGCGTCCGGCGAAGATCAACAGCCGCGTATCCTCGCCAATCCCCAGTTCGGCGCGCAGGCCGGGGTCGCGCACATCCGGGGTGAAGGTGTGCAGGTCAACCCCCAGGGGTTGGACGAAGACGTTTTTTACCCCGAGTCCACTCAGTTTGTCGGCCATTACCTGGCTGGGGGCGAGCACCCGGTCAAAATTCCCATAGAGTTTGCTGACATAGGCTTCAACGTTGGGAGTAAACCAGGGACCCATGCGGTTGCTCACCAGCAGCGGCAGGTCGGAGTGGTAGAAGCCGATGACCGGCACATCCAACTGACGCCGGGCATCCAGCGCGGCCCAGGCAGTCAGGTATGGATCGCCGACTTCGATCAGATCGGGCTGTAAATCGTGCAGGACATTTCGCCAGGGCGCCAGGCGAAGGGGGAAGCGGTAACCCTTGCCAAAGGGCAGGGCAGGGGCCGGTACTTTGAAGACCCCGTCCTGTTCGCTCAAGTGCGCGCCGGGGATCAACAGGCTATGGCGAATCCCGGGCTTGAGCGCCAGACGTCGATGCTTGGCATCGAGGTAAGTGCGTACGCCACCGCTTGCCGGGGCGTAGAACATGGTTATGTCAGCGATATGCACGATGAACATCCCTCCGATCCATTGCTCTCCCTAGATGGACCTGAGGTAAGGATAGATGTTCGGTTTAGATTCGCAGGATGAAGGTGGCGGGAGCGGACAAATGCACTGTGTAGGAGCGAGCTTGCTCGCTCCTACAGGTGGATTAAGGTGGGGGACCTCAGATCCGGAAGCTACCCACCAATTGCTTCAGGCGCGAGGCCTGTTGTTCCAGGTCCGAGCAGGCGCGCAGCGTCGATTGCAGGTTTTCCACCCCTTCCTGATTGAGGGTGTTGATCTCGGTGATGTCCATGTTGATCGACTCCACTACCGAGGTCTGTTCTTCAGTGGCGGTGGCGACCGACTGGTTCATGCCGTCGATCTCGCCAATGCGCTGGGTCACGCTGTTCAAGCGCTCACCGGCCAGGTTGGCGATTTCAACGCTGTCCAGGCTGTGACGCTGGCTTTCACTCATGGTACTGACCGAATCGCGCGCGCCCACTTGTAGCTCCTCGATCATCGTTTGCACCTGTTGCGCCGATTCCTGAGTGCGATGGGCCAGGTTGCGCACTTCATCGGCCACCACCGCAAAGCCACGCCCGGCTTCCCCGGCGCGCGCCGCTTCGATGGCGGCGTTGAGCGCCAGCAGGTTGGTTTGCTGGGAAATGCTGGTGATCACTTCCAAGATCTGGCCGATATTCACCGTTTTGTTGTTAAGTGCTTCGATATTGCTGCTGGAGGCGCTGATCATGCTCGATAACTGCGTCATTGCCTTGATATTGCGCTCAACCACTTGCTGGCCGTCTTCAGCCAAATGCCGGGCGTCGCTGGCCTGATTGGAGGCTTGCGCAGCGTTGCGCGCGATCTCTTGGGCGGCGGCACCCAGTTGGTTGATGGCGGCGGCGACGCTGTTGGTGCGGTTGGCCTGTTCGTCGGAGTTGACCATCGACGAATTGGAGGCGCTGACCACGCGCAGCGCCACTTCATTGACCTGCTCGGTGGCTGACGAGACTTCGCGAATCGAGGTGTGGATGCGCTCCACGAAGCGGTTGAAGGCCGTACCCAGGGTGCCGAACTCATCGTTGTTCTGGATGATCAGGCGCCGGGTCAGGTCGCCCTCGCCGTCGGCGATGTCCTGCATGGCCCGGGTCATCAGGTGCAACGGCTGTAGCAGCACGCGGATCAACATGCCCAGCAAGGCGATGATGATCACCACCGCGATGATCGTGGCGATCACGGCTGATGTGCGGAACTCACTGAGCATGGCGAACGACTTGGCTTTATCCACCGACACACCCAGGTACCAGTTCACCGATGGCAGGCCCTTGATCGGGGTGAAGGTCACGATGTTGGTTTTGCCGTTGGCTTGTACTTCGCTGAAGTCGCTGCTGATCTTCGGCGTGTCCTTTGGATACACGTCAGCCAGGGTCTTCATCACCAGGGTTTTGTCCGGGTGCACCAGCACCTTGCCGTCGGCACTGACCAGGAAGGCATAACCCATGCCGCCGAAATCCAGCGCGCCAATGTTATCCACCAGGGTTTGCAGGCTCAGGTCGCCGCCTACCACACCGATACTTTGGCCGCCCTTGGCGCTGGGGGTGGCCACGGAGATGATCAGTTGCCCGGTGGCCGCGTCTATATAAGGTTCGGTCAGGGTTGAGCCATTGCTGGCCTGGGCGCCCTTGTACCAGGGGCGAACACGCGGGTCGAAGCCGTCGGGCATCTTGGTGTCAGGGCGAATGGTGAAGGTGCCCTGGCTGTCACCCACGTAGGTCGCCATGAACGAAGACGTCAGCGCTTTCTGTTCCAGCAGGCTGGCAACCACGGACGGTTCAGGGTTGATGGCAATGTTTTGCGCAGCGTTTTCCACCAGGGCGATACGCCCGGTGAGCCAGGTCTGGATATTGCTGGCGGTAACGTCGCCCATTTCGTGCAGGTAGTTATTGAGATCGTCACGAATCGCATTGCGCTGCAGGTAGTCGTTGTAAAGGGTAAACAACGCAAAGGCGGCGATGACGATAAGGGAGGCTGCAAGCAGGATCTTGTGGCTGAAGCGCAGATTTTTATTCATGGCTTGTAGGGTCCGCTAAGGTCTTAATATCCGAGGCGCGTCCTATAGGGGAGGCGCAAAATGGCAGCGTTAAAAAAGGTGTGGTATTTCTGGTGATAGCTCCGTTGGTCCATATCGGAATTATCTGACCATTTTTTAGTCTTTGTCGGGCTTACATCCGTCTATATCGACCTCGCGGCACTAAAGATTAACCATAGGTGACGAAATGCCTGACTCCACACAACTGCTTATCGGTGCCGGCCTTGACGGCCAGCCCATCGCCCAGTCCATGCGCCTGGCCAACCGTCACGGGTTGATCGCCGGCGCCACCGGCACCGGCAAGACCGTCACCTTGCAGCGCCTGGCCGAAGCCTTCAGTGATGCGGGCGTGGCGGTGTTCGCCGCTGACATCAAGGGCGACCTCTGTGGCCTGGGCGCCGCCGCCAACCCTCAGGGCAAAGTGGCCGAGCGCATTGCCGGTATGCCGTTCCTGGATTACACGGCCCAGGCGTATCCGGTCACCCTGTGGGATATCCACGGGCAGTCCGGCCATCCGCTGCGCACCACCATCAGCGAAATGGGCCCGTTGTTGCTCGGCAGCTTGTTGGAGCTGACTGACAGCCAGCAATCGGCGCTCTATGCGACCTTCAAGGTGGCCGACCGCGAAGGTCTGTTGCTGCTGGATCTCAAGGATCTCAAGGCACTGCTCAATCACCTGCGCTATCACCCGGAGCTGCTGGGTGAAGACGCGGCGTTGATGACCACCGGTTCCAGCCAGGCGCTGTTGCGACGCCTGGCTGTGCTGGAGCAGCAGGGCGCCGAAGCCTTGTTTGGCGAGCCGGCCCTGCAACTTGAAGATATTCTGCAACCGGCCAGCGATGGCCGCGGGCGCATTCATCTGCTCGATGCCAGCCGGCTGGTGCATGAAGCGCCGAAGGTCTACGCGACCTTCCTGTTGTGGCTGCTGGCAGAGTTGTTTGAGCAGTTGCCGGAGCGTGGCGATGCCGACAAACCGCTGCTGGCGCTGTTTTTCGACGAGGCGCATTTGCTGTTCGCGGATACGCCAAAAGCCTTGCAGGAACGTCTGGAGCAAGTCGTACGCTTGATCCGCTCCAAAGGCGTCGGCGTGTACTTTGTCACCCAATCGCCGGGCGACTTGCCGGATACGGTGCTGGCGCAACTGGGTTTGCGCATTCAGCATGGTTTGCGTGCGTTCACCGCCAAAGAGCAGAAATCCCTGCGGGCGGTGGCCGACGGTTTCCGGCCCAACCCGACCTTCGATACCTTGTCGGTGCTCACAGAGTTGGGGACGGGTGAGGCGTTGGTGGGAACCTTGCAGGAAAAGGGCACCCCGGAAGTCGTCCAGCGCGTACTGGTTGCTCCCCCGCAATCGCGGATCGGGCCGCTCAGCGCAGCAGAGCGTGCGGCATTGGTCGCCAGTTCGCCGCTGTTGGGCCGCTATGACAAACCGGTTGACCGGGAGTCGGCCTATGAAGTGCTGATGGCTCGCAAGGAACTTGGGCCCACCGAGGAAACCGCACCGACCGCCGAAGAACCGAGCTTTACCGACAAGGCCGGTGCATTCCTGGGGACTACTGCCGGCAAGGCGCTGAAGTCAGCCATGCAGCAGGCGGCCAATCAAATGGGGCGCCAGTTGGTACGTGGCCTGTTGGGCTCGTTGCTGGGCGGCAGCAAACGCAAGTAGTGTTCAGGCTTTGGGCCGGGCATGAGCGGCCAGCCGTTCCAGGGCTGCGCGCAAGCCTGGGTCGCTGATCCCTTCGGCGGTTGCCTGGAGGGTTTCGGCCGCATTTTCCGACAGGTCCATTGTATGCCCCACTGCGCCTTGCGGCACGGTGGGCGGCTGTACCTTGAACTGAATGCGCGTCAAACCGGCGAACTCGTCAAAGACCATCAACTGGCGCTGCAAGCGTTTTTGCTGATAGCGCAAGCGTGTGGCCCAATGGCCATCAGTGACAATTAATAGCAGATTGCCTTCTCGCCAGGACGCCACATGACAATGCTCACGTGCGGCCGGTTGCAACTGGCTTTCAAGCAGGCGCTGCAAACGGCCCAAGCGTTGCGCATGGCCAAAGATGGCTTTCAACGGCTTGGCTTCGCGAAGCAACACGCCGGGAGCGCGGGCTGTAAGAGGGCGAAATGCCATGTTTAGACACCTTAGGTAACAGAGCGGTTATCTTACCAGAAAGCGCCGGTATGCCCCGCAGCCATGCCTTGGCTGGGCTTTACCCATGAAATCAATAAGTAACTTCTGCGCTCTATGGGTTGAAGTTCGCGCAAAAGCCCTTATTTTAAACAAGCCCTCTCATAGCGCCGCGCCTGCATCGGGAAACAACGTTACTTTCCTCACCCACGATTCCGGGTAGAATGCGCGTTCGCAATGCGGCCGTGAGGGCTGCTCGGGCCACTCACGGTGCGCCCTCCATCCCTATGTGTGGAAGAACCTGCCGATATGTTTGCGCCTTTGTTAAAGAAACTTTTTGGAAGCAAGAATGAGCGCGAAGTCAAACGCATGCTCAAGACGGTGCAGCTGGTCAATGCCTTCGAGGAGCAGATGGTTGCTCTGTCGGACGAGCAATTGCGCGCCAAGACCCAAGAGTTCAAGGCCCGCATAGCCAAAGGTGAAACCCTCGACAAGCTGCTGCCCGAAGCCTTCGCGGTCGCCCGCGAAGCCGGTAAGCGCGTTATGGGCATGCGCCACTTCGACGTCCAGTTGATCGGCGGCATGACCTTGCATGAAGGCATGATTGCCGAAATGCGTACCGGTGAAGGCAAGACCCTGGTGGCAACCCTGGGCGTTTACCTCAACGCACTGTCCGGTAAGGGCGTGCACGTTGTGACGGTGAACGACTACCTGGCCCGCCGGGACGCCAACTGGATGCGCCCGCTGTATGAATTCCTCGGCCTGACCGTCGGCGTGGTAACGCCGTTCCAGCCGCCGGAAGAGAAGCGCGCTGCCTACGCCGCCGATATCACCTACGGCACCAACAACGAATTCGGTTTCGACTACCTGCGCGACAACATGGCGTTCAGCATGGAAGAAAAATTCCAGCGTGAACTCAACTTTGCCGTGATCGACGAAGTCGACTCCATCCTCATCGACGAAGCCCGTACGCCGCTGATCATCTCCGGTCAGGCCGAAGACAGCTCGCGCCTGTACACCGAGATCAACAAGTTGATCCCGCGCCTGGAGCAGCACATCGAGGAAGTCGAAGGCGTGGTGACCAAAGAAGGTCACTTCACCATCGACGAGAAGACCCGCCAGGTCGAACTCAACGAAGCCGGTCACCAGTTCGTCGAAGAGATGCTGACCCAGATCGGCGAACTGGCCGAGGGTGAAAGCCTGTACTCGGCGCACAATCTGGGCCTGTTGACCCACGTGTATGCCGGCCTGCGCGCCCACAAGCTGTTCCATCGCAACGTCGAATACATCGTGCAGGACGGCCAGGTCGTGCTGGTTGACGAACACACCGGTCGTACCATGCCCGGTCGCCGTCTGTCCGAAGGCCTGCACCAGGCCATCGAAGCGAAGGAACACCTCAACATCCAGGCCGAAAGCCAGACGTTGGCGTCCACCACCTTCCAGAACTACTTCCGTCTGTACAACAAACTGTCCGGCATGACCGGTACGGCCGACACCGAAGCGTTCGAATTCCACCAGATCTACAACCTGGCCGTGATGGTCATTCCGCCGAACAAACCGTTGGCGCGTAAAGACTACAACGACCTGGTGTTCCTGACTGCCGAAGAGAAATACGCGGCGATCATCAACGATATCAAGGACGGCATGGCCAAGGGCCGCCCGATCCTGGTGGGTACCGCCACTATCGAAACTTCCGAGCACGTGTCCAACCTGCTTAACAAGGAAGGCATCGAGCACAAGGTACTCAACGCCAAGTTCCACGAAAAGGAAGCCGAGATCATTGCCCAGGCCGGTCGCCCTGGCGCGCTGACCATCGCTACCAACATGGCCGGTCGTGGTACCGACATCCTGTTGGGCGGCAACTGGGAAGTGGAAGTGGCCTCGCTCGACAACCCGACCCCTGAGCAGATCGCCCAGATCAAGGCTGACTGGCAGAAGCGCCACCAGGCCGTGCTGGAATCCGGTGGCTTGCAGGTGATCGCCTCCGAGCGTCACGAATCGCGCCGTATCGACAATCAGCTGCGTGGCCGTGCCGGCCGTCAGGGGGACGCCGGTTCCAGCCGTTTCTACCTGTCGCTGGAAGACAGCCTGATGCGCATCTTCGCCTCTGATCGGGTGAAGAACTTCATGAAGGCCCTGGGCATGCAGTCCGGTGAAGCGATCGAGCACCGCATGGTGACCAACGCCATCGAGAAAGCCCAGCGCAAGGTCGAAGGCCGCAACTTCGACATTCGCAAGCAACTGCTCGAGTTCGATGACGTCAACAACGAACAGCGTAAAGTGATCTATCACATGCGTAACACGTTGCTGGCCGCCGACAATATTGGCGAGACCATCGCTGACTTCCGTCAGGACGTGCTCAACGCCACCGTCAGCGCCCATATCCCGCCACAGTCCCTGCCTGAACAGTGGGATGTTGCCGGCCTGGAAGCCGCGTTGAAGAGCGACTTCGGTGTCGACTTGCCGGTTCAGCAATGGCTGGACGAAGACGACCACCTGTACGAAGAAACCCTGCGCGAAAAACTGATGGCCGAACTGCTGGCCGCGTACAACGAGAAAGAAGAGCAGGCGAGTGCCGAAGCACTGCGCACCTTCGAGAAGCAAATCGTGCTGCGCGTGCTGGACGACCTGTGGAAAGACCACCTGTCGACCATGGACCACCTGCGTCACGGCATCCACCTGCGCGGTTACGCCCAGAAGAACCCGAAGCAGGAGTACAAGCGCGAGTCGTTCACGCTGTTCTCCGAGCTGCTGGATTCGATCAAGCGCGATTCGATTCGCGTGCTGTCCCACGTTCAGGTGCGTCGCGAAGACCCGATCGAGGAAGAGGCACGCCTGCGTCAGGAAGCCGAGGCGCTGGCTGCGCGGATGCAGTTCCAGCATGACGAGGCTCCGGGCCTGGAAGCGCCTGAAGCGTTGGGTGAAGAGGTCGACGTGGCCCTGGCTCAAAGCCCGGTTCGCAATGATCAGAAACTGGGCCGCAACGAGCTGTGCTTCTGCGGTTCGGGCAAGAAATACAAACACTGCCACGGCCAGATCGAATAAGATTTTCGCCTGACGCTGCAACACCCCCGCGCCGCGACCGGCACCAGCCGTCGCGGCGTTTTGCCATTAATTCCCACCGTCGATAGCGACGGCACAGACATCATCTATTTCAAGGAGCGCATACATGGCTGTTGGTCTTGGTCCTTTGCCCACATTGCACCCGGTCGCCGGTTTTGAACTCGGTATCGCTTCGGCCGGCATCAAGCGCCCGGGGCGCAAGGATGTGGTAGTGATGCGCTGTGCCGAAGGCTCGACCGTGGCAGGTGTATTCACCCTCAACGCTTTTTGCGCCGCGCCAGTGATCCTGGCCAAGCAGCGGGTGGCCGGGTCGATTCGCTACCTGCTGACCAATACCGGCAACGCCAACGCCGGCACCGGCGAGCCTGGCCTCGTGGCGGCTGCGCGCACCTGCGCCAAGCTGGCGCAACTGGCCGGCGTGGACGCCAGCCAAGTGCTGCCGTACTCCACCGGCGTGATCGGTGAGCCGCTGCCAGTGGAAAAAATCGAAGGCGCCCTTCAGGCTGCGCTGGATGACCTGTCTGTGGATAACTGGGCGGCTGCGGCCACCGGCATCATGACCACGGACACCTTGCCAAAAGGCGCGAGCCGCCAGTTCGTGCATGACGGCGTGACCGTCACCGTGACCGGTATCAGCAAGGGCGCAGGCATGATCCGTCCGAATATGGCCACCATGCTCGGTTATATCGCCACCGACGCCAAAGTCTCCCGCGATGTGCTGCAGCGCCTGATGCTCGATGGCGCCAACAAGTCGTTCAACCGCATCACCATCGACGGCGACACTTCCACCAACGACTGCTGCATGCTGATCGCCACTGGCCAGGCCAACTTGCCGGAAATCACGTCCACCGAAGGCCCGCTGTTTGCGGCGTTGAAACAGGCCGTGTTTGAAGTGTGCATGGAGGTGGCCCAGGCCATCGTGCGCGACGGCGAGGGCGCGACCAAGTTCGTTACGGTTGAAGTCAATGGCGGCGGCAACCATCAGGAATGCCTGGATGTGGGTTACACCGTTGCTCACTCGCCGCTGATCAAGACCGCACTGTTTGCATCGGACCCTAACTGGGGGCGTATCCTGGCCGCCGTTGGCCGTGCCGGCGTGCCGGACCTGGACGTGAGCAAGATCGACGTGTTCCTGGGCGACGTATGCATCGCCAGCCGCGGTGCCCGTGCCGAAACCTACACCGAAGCCCAGGGCTCGGCGGTGATGCAGCAGGAAGAAATCACCATCCGCATCGAACTGGGCCGCGGCGAGTGCAGCGAAACCATCTGGACTACCGACCTGTCCCACGAATACGTGAAGATCAACGCGGAATACCGTACCTGATACCAAGAGGAAACTGGTGGTGAAACGAGTGCATGTAGCAGCAGCGGTGATCCGCGGTGTCGACGGCAGGATCCTGTTGGCGCGCCGTGCCGATACCCAGCATCAAGGCGGCCTCTGGGAATTTCCCGGCGGCAAGGTGGAGGCCGATGAGTCGGTCTCCACGGCCTTGTCCCGTGAATTGCAGGAAGAACTGGGTATCCAGGTCACCACGGCGCGGCCGCTGATCAAGGTGCAGCACGACTACCCGGACAAGCAGGTATTGCTGGATGTCTGGGAAGTCTCGGCTTTTACCGGCGAGCCTCATGGGGCCGAAGGGCAGCCGTTGGAATGGGTGTCGCCGCGGGACTTGCTCAACTATGAGTTCCCGGCGGCGAATGCGCCGATTGTTGCTGCTGCGCGCCTGCCCGCCGAGTACCTGATCACCCCCGGTGAGCTGGAAACCCCGATGTTGTTGCGCGGTATCCAGAAGGCCATCGCTGGTGGCATCAAGCTGGTTCAACTGCGTGCGCCCAACGGTTATGACCCCAAATACCGCGATCTGGCGGTGGATGCGGTTGGCTTGTGTGCCGGCAAGGCACAACTGATGCTTAAAGGGCCGTTCGAATGGCTGGGGGATTTCCCTGCCGCCGGCTGGCACATGACCTCGGCGCAACTGCGTAAGTATGCGAGCAAAGGCCGACCGCTGCCGAAGGATCGCTGGTTGGCGGCTTCTTGCCACAACGCCGAAGAGCTGGCACTGGCAGAGATGATGGACGTGGACTTTGTCACGCTGTCGCCGGTACAGCCGACCCAGACGCATCCGGATGCGCAGCCTTTAGGTTGGGAGCAGGCGGCGCAGTTGATCGCCGGGTTCAGTAAGCCGGTGTTTCTGCTGGGCGGGGTTGGGCCTGCGCAGCGGGAGCAGGCCTGGGAAGCCGGGGCGCAAGGCGTGGCTGGGATTCGGGCGTTCTGGCCGCAGGTTTGATGTTGCGCTGACGGGCCCTATCGGGAGCAAGCCCCCTCCCACACTTGAATGTATTCACAATTCAAAATGTGGGAGGGGGCTTGCTCCCGATGAGGTCTTGCCAGTCACCCGATAAATCTCAGTGTGGCTTGGCAGCCGCCTGCCACAACACTTCAGCAACACCTTGGCGCCGGGCAATCACCCTGGCCGCCACAAACAGCAAGTCCGACAACCGATTGATATACGCCAATCCCACGCCTTCCAGCGGCTCCAGCGCATTCAGGTGCTGACACCGCCGCTCCGCACTGCGCGCCAGGCTACGACACACATGGGCTTGGGCGATCAACGCCGAGCCGCCAGGCAGGATGAAGTTCTCCAGCGGCCCAACCTCCTCATTCCAGCGATCAATCGCCGCTTCCAGCCGATCCACTTCCGCCGCATTCAATGCCTTGTACACCGGCATCGCCAGCTCGCCGCCCAGGTCGAAAAGGCGATGTTGGCAAGGTGTGAGCACCTCAATCACATCCATTAGCGCCGGATGCTTGCCGCTTTGCTCTTCAAGGTTGGCCAGCAGCAAGCCCAACTGGCTGTTCAGCGTATCCACCTCGCCAATCGCCTCCACGCGTGGGTGGTCCTTGGGCACGCGGCGGCCGTCGCCGAGGCCGGTCTCGCCCTTGTCGCCGGTACGGGTGTAGATCTTCGACAGGCGAAAGCCCATGGTCAGTGCTCCAGTTGGGTAAGTTCAGTGGGGGGCAATAGGCTGCCGGCAAGCGGCAGGCGCAAGGTAAAGCACGTGCCCTGGCCCAGGGTGGAATGCACTTCCATCTGGCCCTTGTGGTTGTTGGTAATGATGAAATACGACACCGACAGCCCAAGCCCGGTGCCCTGGCCGATTTCCTTGGTGGTGAAGAACGGCTCGAACGTGCGTTTGCGCACGTTTTCGCTCATGCCGATGCCGTTGTCTTCCACCTGGATTTCTGCCCACGGCGGGTTGAGGCGGGTGCGCAGGATAATGCGCCCCGGTTCGCTGTCGTCTTCACGCAGGTGAATGGCCTGGGCGGCGTTCTTCAGCAAATTGAGCAGCACTTGTTCCAGCTCGTTGGCGGTGCCGGGCACGGGGCCCAGTTGCGGGTCGAACTGGCGGATGATCGCTTGGCCCTTGAAGTCGAAGCCGATGGTGAGGTCGAAATCGTTGCCGGCAATTTCCACGGCCTGGTCGATCAAGGCCGGCAAGTCGCAGGGGGCCATCTGGCGATTACTGCGCCGGCTGAAGCTGAGCATGTGGGTGACGATTTTCGCGGCGCGGGCGCCAGCTTGCTGGATGCCGTCGAGCAACTGCGGGACTTCGCGGCCTTGCAGGTAGCGATTGACCGTGTCCAGTTCAATCCCCACTTGTTCGGCGAGCTCCAGGTTCTTGGGCAGGTCGGGGGACAGGCGGCGGCGAATGTTCTGCACGTTATGCAGGATGGCGCCCAGAGGGTTGTTGATCTCATGGGCCATACCGGCCGCGAGGCCGCCGACCGAGAGCATCTTCTCAGATTGCACCATCATTTCTTCCAGGGACAGGCGCTGGGTGATGTCGTCGATCCGGATCACCACGCCGCGCCCGGCACCGCCCATCAATGGATAGAACGTCAGGGCGTAATGCTTGGGCTCGTCGTCCTTGATCCAGGTGACCCGTTCTATCCGCTCCACCGAGTGTTGCTCCACCGTTGCCTTGATTTGTGGCAGGTACGGCTTGAGGGGCTGGAAGGCCAGAAAGATCGGCTGGTTCAGGGCTTCGTCCAGGCGCGTGCCGGAGAGAGCAGTGGCTTCCTGGTTCCACTGAGTGACGTAGAGCTGTTCATCCAGGGCGATCAGCGCCGAGGGCATCGAGTCGATGATGCTGTTGAGGTAGTTCTGGAAACCGGTGAGTTTTTTCTCGATCTTGCTGCGCACCTGAACTTCCAGTTCGAGCTTGCGGTTGGTATGCCGGGTTTCTTCGGCCAAACCCTGGGCCTGGTCGTAGGCGGCCTGGGAGTCGTCGCGGGCGCGCTTGAGTTGCTGCTCGCGGGCTTCGATACGCGACAGCATGGTGTTGAAAGCTTCGGCCAGGCTGCCGATTTCATCATGGTTGCCAGGCCCTGCGCGCAGGGCGTAGTTCTCTTCGCGGGTGACCTGGCGCGAAAGCTCTTCCAGTTCATGGATGGGGCGGGTAATCAGGCGTTTGATCTGCCGGGCGATGACCAGCCACAGCAACACACTGAAGATCAGGATGCCCAGGCTCGCGGTCAGCGTGCCGGTATAGAAGGCCACCGGCAGCTCACTTGTGGCCACCAGCAACAAATGCCCGGAAGGCTGGTTGCCACGGGGCAGGGTGATGACCTGGTTGCTGCGAAACTCGGTAACACGCCACGCTTCAATATGCCGGTAGTGGTCCGGCAGGTGCAGGCGGTCGCCGTGTTGCATCTGCGCCAGGCGGTTGCCTTCGCCGTCATACAGGGCGGCGGCGCGCAACGGTGAATAGCTGGTCAGTTCGTTGAGCAGTGCCTCGGCCTTGGTCGGGGATTCAAGCGCCTGTGCGGCAAGCGACGGGTTGGACACCAGCCGACCGATGGCCTGCAAGGCCTGGGGGGCCATGCTTTCCTGGGAGATCCAGTAAGCAGCGCTGATAAACGTCAGGTTGGCCACCAGCAATACGGTGGTCAACAGTACTAGCAGGGCCGCCAGCAGTTTCTGCCCTACCGGTAGATTTTCAAGACGCTGGCGCAGTGGCATCAGGGTTTTCCCAGGTGATAGACAGGTAGGCAGGGTAGCGCGTGCCTCAGTCGCTGGCCAATCCGCGTGCGAGCAAATGCGTCACCAGGCGCGCGTGCACCTGTTGCAGATGCGGCACTGCCAACTGATGGCGGGCCGCGGCCTGGCAAGCGTAGCCCAGCAGGTAGCTGATCTCGGTACGTCGGGCGTTGGCGACGTCCTGGTACATGGAGGAATAGTTGGCGGCGGTGGCCTGGATTACTCGCTCGACTTCGCTGTGCAAGTCCTGTGCAGCCGCAGGCTGGCCGCAGCGCTCCAGCAGTTCGGCCAGTTCGGCGCAGAGCGTGGCGACCTCGCAGTGGTGGGCGCTCAAACCGCCGTTGCGGCAGTGGTACAACACGGTCAGTGGGTTGATGGCGCAATTGAGCGCGAGCTTGCGCCACAGGCGCGTCAGGATATCGGTGGCCCATTCATGGGGAATGCCTGCCGCTTGCAAATCATCCAGCCACAGCGGCGGGGTGGGATGGCTCGCGTCCCCCAGCCAGGTGTAGCCATGGCCGGCGAATACCACGCGCCAATCGCCATCGCGAAATGCGCCCTCGGTGCTGGAGGCAAAGATGCAGCGCGCCGATGGCCATTGCGCAGCCACTGCGTCCTGGCTGCCGAGGCCGTTTTGCAGCAGGATCAATTCGGCGTCCGGCGCCAGCCGATGCTGCAACTGGGCGATGGCGCTTTGAGCGTCGTAGGCTTTGCATGCTACTAGCAGACGCCGAATCGGCTCCGGGTTGTCAGGCGTTTCGCCGATGACCGGATAAGTGTGTTCCACACCGCGTTCCACCAGGGTCAGCCCTTGGCCGGCGCGATAGCTGGCCAGGCGCGCCTGGTTACGAAGAATCAGCCTGACGGGCACGCCGGCGCGCGCCAGTCGCGTGGCCCAGAGGGTGCCCAGGCTGCCGGCGCCAAGAATATGCCAGGGGGTCGACATCAGTGTGTGCTCCATAAGGTCGCCAGCGGTGAACGGCGCGAAAGAACCGCTATAATGCCCCGGAATTTTAGCTCGGGCGCGCTCCATCTCTACTGAGCCCGCCCCTTATATTGGAGAAATCACATGCCTTCGTTCGACGTGGTATCTGAACTGGACAAACACGAAGTCACCAACGCCGTCGAGAACGCCGTCAAGGAACTGGACCGTCGCTATGACCTGAAAGGCAAGGGCAGCTTCGAATTCAAGGAAAAGGAACTGACCGTCAACCTGACCGCTGAAGCCGATTTCCAGCTGGAAGCGATGATCGAGATCCTCAAGCTGGCCCTGGTCAAGCGCAAGATCGACGTGCAGTGCCTTGAAGTCAAGGACGCCTACGCCTCCGGCAAGCTGATGAAGCAGGAAGCCGTGCTCAAGGAAGGCATCGACAAGGAGCTGGCGAAGAAGATCGTCGCGCATATCAAGGATGCCAAGCTGAAAGTCCAGGCCGCCATTCAGGGCGAGCAGGTGCGTGTCACCGGCAAGAAGCGCGATGATCTGCAAGAGGCTATTGCGGCCCTGCGTGCCAAGACTTTCGATATGCCGCTGCAGTTCAATAACTTCCGCGACTGATGGCACTTTGGGGAACCTGTGGGTGTTTTTGACGTCCCACGCCCCAGAATCAGTGCCTACAATTGAGCCCTTCGGGGCTCAATTGCGTTTTCAGGCAGTCAATAGAGCCCTATCGCCGCACCACAGGAGAAAGTAGATGGATTTGAACGCTGAAATGGATCACCTGATCAAGACCTCTCAGTCTTGGATCCCCATGATCATGGAATATGGCAGCCGGGTATTACTGGCAGTGATCACCCTGGCCATTGGCTGGTGGCTGATCAATGTCTTTACCCATCGTGTAGGCCGTTTGCTGGCCGTGCGCAACGCCGACCTGGCGCTGCAGCACTTCGTCACCAGCCTGGCGAACATTGCGCTGAAAGTCATGCTGATCGTCAGCGTGGCCTCGATGATCGGCGTGGCAACCACCTCGTTCGTCGCCGCCATCGGTGCGGCAACCCTGGCGATCGGCCTGGCATTGCAGGGCAGCCTGGCGAACTTCGCTGGTGGTGTGCTGATTCTGCTGTTTCGTCCGTTCCGCATCGGTGACTGGATCGAAGCGCAGGGCACCTCGGGTACCGTCGATAGCATCCAGATCTTCCACACCGTGATCCGTACCGGTGACAACAAGACAGTGATCGTGCCGAACGGCATCCTGTCCAACGGCATCATCACCAATACCAACCGCCAGCCGACCCGCAAGGTGGTTTTTGATGTGGGCGTGGACTACGAGGCCGACCTGCAAAAAGCCCGTGAAGTGTTGCTGGAGCTGGCCAAAGATCCCCGCGTGCTGGCTGATCCTGCGCCTGTAGCGGTGGTATCGACCCTGGGTGATAGCTCCATCACCGTTTCCCTGCGTTGCTGGACCAATACCCCGGATTATTGGGACGTGATGTTTATGTTTAATGAACTGGCACGTGACCGTTTGAAAGCGGCAGGGATTGATATTCCGTTTCCACAACGGGTTATTCGCGTGATGCAGGAAAGTGCGCCGAAATAACTTGGCGTACTGCTATCGAAGTTGGCCGAAAGGTCAGCTTTGACAAGCTAGTTACTTAGCTTGCTAGTTGTTTTCGGGATGAAATAAAACTGCAATAAAAAAGCCGCTCCCTGTTTAAACAGAGGAGCGGCTTTTTGTTTAAGGCCGAGGCCTCAAGTCATCGTTGTAATTAAACCGGCAATTACAAGATGTTCAGCGGGTACTGTGCGATCAGACGCAGTTCGTCCAGAGACGGCGATCCGTAGACGTTATCCGAGGAGCGATAAGTCGCTTGACGTAGACGTAGGCTCAGATCTTTGGCCGCACCGCTTTGGATCACATATTTAGCCTCGATATCGCGCTCCCACTCTTTGCCGTTGCTAGTGAGGTTGGTGTTGGCGCCGCTACCTGTTACGTAACGAGTCATGAAGCTCAGGCCAGGAATACCAAAGGTCGCCATGTTGATGTCGTAGCGAGCTTGAAACGACTTCTCGCCTTCAGCGTTGAAGTCGGAACGGGCGATGGAGTTGGCCAGGAAAACCGTGCCGCCGCCGTCTACGCCGTAGCCATACTGGCCGTCGCCGCTGACCTTTTGGGCTGCGAGGGTAAAGGTGTGAGCGCCAATGGTGTACGCACCTTGCAAGCTGAACGCACGGTTGTCGAGTTTGGTAGTACCGTCTTTATCAGCACGTACCAGGCCTGCGCCGTCGCTCTTGGTGTCGTAGATGTTGAAATCGACCGCCACGGACTGGTCATCGCTAAGCGCATGAGTCCAGTTCACGTTGGCGTAGAGCTTCTTCCAGTAGTCTTCGACCTTCGAGTAGTAGAGGCTGGTGGTGAACTCTGGAGTCCAGGCGTAAACGCCACCCACGAAATTGGCGTCTCGCAGGCCGCGGCTTGAGCCTGGCTCGGAGCTGGAGATACTGTCCCTGTAGGTTTGGTCCTGAGCAACAATCGACGTGAAGTGACCGGCTTCCAGTTTCAGGTCTTTGATTTCGTTGCTGGTGATGGAGATGCCTTGCGGCAGTTCCGGCAGCAAGCGGCTGTCATCCGAGGCAAAGACGGGGGCGGTAGTGTATTGATCGCCGACTTTCAGCACTGTGTTAGAAATGCGAAATTTTACTGCGGCGCCACCTTTAGAGTATTCATCCTGCGCGCGGCCATCGGAGCCGTTAGGGAACAGTCCAGTGTTCGCGCGGCCCTTGCCGCTGTCCAGTTTGATGCCCATCAAGCCGATGACATCGACACCGACACCGATGGTGCCTTGGGTGTAGCCCGAGCTGAATAGGCCGTGGAAACCTAGGCCGGTCTCTTCACGACGGCTCTGGCCGGAATCGTTGTTACGGAAGTCACGGCTGAAATAAAGGGTACGAGTCAGAATGCTGGCCGTACTGTCCTCAATAAAGCCCTTGGAATCGTCCTGGGCGGACGCCATTGCGAACTGCGAGGTGCCTGCTGAAACAGCCAGGGCGATCATGCTCCACTTCATCACGCGCATCGTGATTTGCTCCTTTGGTTTTAGGAAGAGTACTGCCGTCCCACCTGTATTTTTATCTGGGCGGCTCTTTCTTTTTGTGTCGGCGCAAAGTTATCTCACGCAGACCCTATTGACGATACTTACTCAACTATCCTTTCAGCTTCTTTACGAGGCTGTCGTAAATCGCTAGATCCATGTCGCAAATTCACAGCCAGAAATGTATCCAGGCTGACAACTTCAATGCTGTTTTTCAGACTTCTTTCAAAGTTTGAACACTTCCTTGATACACACTGAAACGCCGCTACTTTTATCGCGAAACACCTGCTTCCAGACGGGTGCCGTTGCCGACGATACGGGGGTGAATGCAACAAGCGTGCTCAAACGGGCGACCGAATGTCATTTTTTCGTGAAAAACGTGATGGGAATGTAAAAACCGCATAAGCACGGGCCTCTTACGCCGTTTGGTTTGGGCTTGACGTCCAGGGTGTTACCACTGTCGGGTGCCCCGCAAAACCTTCACTTGGGTAAAACGTTACCGGTTCACCCCCATCAGTGGGTAATTGGCGGATCCCTTTGACGCACGAATGGGTCATTTTGGTGCGTGCCCTAAAGGCCCGGTCTAGCGTAGATCAACTGTTTTTCTGCCTCCAAAAGGTGCATTTTTTACCCGCCTGCCTCAACAGTGCCAGGATTGGCCGTGAAGCCTCAGGCGTTCAAAGGTATGCTGGGCGCCTGTCCCGACCTGCCGAACGGAGTGCCCACGTGTTCGCCTTAGATCAACGCCTGCAACAAGATACCTTGGCCATTGGGGACTTCCCGCTCTGTCGCCTGCTGCTGTCCAATGACGCCAATTACCCCTGGTTCATTCTGGTGCCACGCATCGACGGTATCAGCGAAGTGTTTCAACTGGATGTCGCAGATCAACAAACCTTGTGGCAAGAAACGACGGCCCTGGCGCAACTGCTTAACGAGGGGCTGGCCGCTGACAAGATGAACATCGGTGCGCTGGGTAACGTCGTCAGCCAATTGCATGTGCATGTGATCGTGCGCAAACGCGATGACGCGGCCTGGCCGGCGCCGGTGTGGGGCAAGCATCCGGCCCGGCCCTATACCCAAGAGCAAGTGGCGGCGATTCGCGCTCGATTGCGTGCGCTGTTGCCTGCCGACTTCATCTTTACCCAGGACTGAATCATGGACCTGCAAGAGCGCGTTACCGACCTGGAAAGCCGCCTGGCCTTCCAGGACGACACCATCGAGACCCTCAACGACATCCTGGTCACACAGCAGCGGGCGGTTGAACGCCTGCAATTGCAAATGACGGCATTGCTCAAGCGCCAGGAAGAAATGGGCGGCCAGTTCGAGTCATCTGAAGAAGAAGCGCCGCCGCCGCACTATTGAAATGCACAGGCCATAAAAAACCGCGATCCAGCCAACGCCGGATCGCGGTTTTTTTTGCTGCGAAGGCTTGGGATCAGCGACGCGGCAGGGCAGCGATGACGTCTTCGGCTTGCAGGCCCTTGTCACGGTTCATCACCGAGAACTCCACGCGCTGGCCTTCGACCAGCACGCGATGGCCTTCGCCACGGATAGCCCGGAAGTGGACGAAGATATCGTCGCCCGAATCGCGGGAAATGAAGCCGAAGCCTTTGGAGGTGTTGAACCACTTGACGGTACCGGTATCCCGGTTGGTCATGTCGTAGTTTTGCGACGCGGCCGCCGGAGACGAACGGTAGAAGCTGATGGCCAGGTGAAGAACAATGGCAACCACAGCAATCACCAGGCTGAGCAGGATAGCCGGATGGCCACCCACTTCAGGCATAGGCGCCAAAAGGGTGAGGGTTTGAACAACAACAGTCAGCACCAGCAGCGCACTGACCAGGTTTTGCAGTTGATGACGCGTGCCTTTGTTCCAGTAAGGGATTACCGGTGCGAGCGTCAGGTTAAGAAGGCCGAACAAGGCCAGGTACAGAGCGTCATGTTGTTGCAGGTAGGGCAGGCTTTCAGGCTGCAGGCTCGGGATAAAGGACAGCAGCAAAGCTGCAACGCCCGTTAGCAGGTGGACGATTTTCAACATTTTGATTAACTCACGTTAAGACGGATCACAAGGAAGAGCTGACTGGCACGGTTCGCTTCTGAACAATGGGAGGCGTTGAGCACGTGCGCGGGTATCAGCCTATGTGAAGTGCCGCAGGAATAAACGGCAGCCACACGGCGTCTATTTAACAGCAAAGGCTGTGCCTACTCAAATCAAGCATTTCGGGGTGTTGCGACGGCAACGGCATTTGTGCAGCAAACGCTTGTCCTAGACAGGTGCAGGATTTTTTGGCGGGCGTTGCGAGACCGTTCCTACGGCTAAAAAGGCTTGCCAATTCGCGAGTTGCAAGCGATGCGGGGCGATTTGCCGCAGGTCGCCTGGGTGTGACGGGCTGCATGCGGCTCGCTCTCTTGCTAGAGTGGTCCTGCACCTGATCAATGAATACTCGTCAATTGAAGGGGAAAAACATGGCAATCGATATTGGTATCAGTGAAGAAGACCGTAAGTCCATCGTCGACGGACTTTCACGACTGCTGTCCGATACCTATGTTCTGTATCTGAAGACCCACAACTTCCATTGGAACGTCACAGGCCCCATGTTTCGTACGCTGCACTTGATGTTCGAGGAGCAGTACAACGAATTGGCGCTGGCGGTGGACTCCATTGCCGAGCGCATCCGTGCCCTGGGCTTCCCGGCGCCGGGCGCCTATTCGATCTACGCCCGCCTGTCTTCGATCAAGGAAGAGGAGGGTGTGCCGAGCGCCGAAGAGATGATCAAGCAACTGGTGGCCGGTCAGGAAGCGGTTACGCGTACCGCCCGAGGCATCTTCCCGCTGCTGGACAAGGTCAGCGATGAGCCGACGGCCGACCTGTTGACCCAGCGTATGCAGGTACACGAGAAAACCGCGTGGATGCTGCGTTCGCTGCTCGAAAACCAGTAACCGTCAAACCCGGGCGGCGCTGTTTCAGCGCTGCCTGCTTGTTTCCCTGCGCTTCCTGGCGTTGTCCTACGACTAACGACTCCCCGTCTTCTGGCTGCTGCACGCTGGGTGCTGTTTTATAGGCCCATCGTTCAATGGGAGAAGCCCATTGGCTGCTGTTTGGCAATGGAGTGTCGGGTGTATGTCGCGTGGAATGGGTAAAGGAGTGATGGAAACCTGTGGTTTTCACAAGATAAAGGTCGACCCTTTTGCAAAAGGGTTCGATATGGGGCTGGCCAAGCCCTTGTCGCGGTCGGTCAGGCTCAATGGGTTTTCGACCTGCCTGCGGCTTGAGCAGATCTACTGGAACATCCTGACGGAGATCGCCAGGATCAATGCCTGTTCGGTCAGTGCCTTGTTGTCCTATGTCGATCGGGAAGTGCATTTGCGTTACGGAGGCGTGAAGAACTTCAGTGGGCTGGTGAGGGTGGTGTGCGTGGTTCACGTGCTCAAGGGCCGGGTTGCTCCCGCCGCTGAGGGCACCTTCGCGTCGTAGCCCGGCGGCCCTGGGCCCGGCCTTCATCCTTGTGGGCCGGCCCCGGGGCAGAAAGCCGGCTGCGCTGTGTCGATTTACCAGATATAATCCCGCGCTTTGCTGCGCATGCCGGGGCTTTATGCACAGGGCAGGGCGTGGCGCTGTAACGATCTGATCGCCGAGACATCTCCATGCCCATGTACGACTATCAATGCGCTTCCTGTGGTCACCAGTTGGAAGCCATTCAGAAGATCAGCGCAGCGCCGCTGGTCGATTGCCCTGCCTGCCAGGCACCTGAGTTGAAGAAGATGTTGTCCATGCCGGGCTTCCGCCTGAGCGGCAGCGGCTGGTACGAGACTGATTTCAAGACCGGTGCCAAGAAGAACCTGGCCGGCGGCGACAAAGCAGACTGAGTTGAACTCTACGCGCAGGCTCCTGCATTATCCGTCCCCTGCTTTAATGTACGGTGACGAGGCGGGCCTGCCACCGAATTTCGAATTACGAGAAGTGAAACCACGACCATGATGCGCAGCCACTATTGCGGCCAACTGAACGAGACCCTGGAAGGTCAGGAAATCACCCTTTGCGGATGGGTTCACCGTCGCCGCGACCACGGCGGGGTGATCTTCCTCGATATCCGTGATCGCGATGGTCTGGCCCAGGTAGTGTTCGACCCGGACCGCGCCGAGAGCTTCGCCGCCGCCGACCGCGTGCGCAGCGAATACGTCGTCAAGATCACCGGCAAGGTACGCCTGCGTCCGGCCGGTGCCGTGAACAAGAACATGGCGTCCGGCGGCATTGAAGTGCTGGGCTATGAGCTGGAAGTGCTGAACGAGTCGGAAACCCCGCCGTTCCCACTCAACGAATACTCCGACGTTGGCGAAGAAACCCGCCTGCGCTACCGCTTCCTGGACCTGCGTCGTCCGGAAATGGCCGAGAAGCTGCGCCTGCGTTCGCGCATGACCACCAGCATTCGCCGTTTCCTGGATGAGAACGGCTTCCTTGATGTCGAGACGCCGATCCTCACCCGGGCTACCCCGGAAGGCGCACGTGACTACCTGGTGCCTAGCCGTACCCACGCCGGCAGCTTCTTCGCCTTGCCGCAATCGCCGCAGCTGTTCAAGCAACTGCTGATGGTGGCTGGCTTCGACCGTTACTACCAGATCGCCAAGTGCTTCCGTGACGAAGACCTGCGCGCTGACCGCCAGCCGGAATTCACCCAGATCGACATCGAGACCAGCTTCCTCGATGAAAAAGAGATCATGGGCCTGACCGAGCAGATGATCCGCAACCTGTTCAAGGAAGTGCTGGACCTGGAGTTCGGCGAATTCCCGCACATGACCTTCGAAGAAGCCATGCGCCGCTACGGTTCCGACAAGCCAGACCTGCGTAACCCGCTGGAACTGGTGGACGTGGCCGACCAGCTCAAGGATGTCGACTTCAAGGTGTTCAGCGGCCCGGCCAACGACCCTAAATGCCGCATTGCTGCCCTGCGCGTACCTGGCGGCGCGAGCATGCCGCGCAAGCAGATCGACGACTACACCAAGTTTGTCGGCATCTATGGTGCCAAGGGCCTGGCGTACATCAAGGTCAACGAGCGCGCCAACGGCGTTGACGGCCTGCAATCGCCGATCGTGAAAAACATCCCTGAAGCCAACCTGAACACGATCCTCGATCGTGTCGGTGCCGTTGACGGCGACATCGTGTTCTTCGGCGCCGACAAGGCCAAGATCGTCAGCGAAGCCCTGGGCGCGCTGCGTATCAAGCTCGGTCACGACCTGAACCTGCTGACCTGCGAATGGGCACCGATGTGGGTCGTCGACTTCCCGATGTTCGAAGAGAACGACGACGGCAGCTTCAGCGCGTTGCACCACCCGTTCACCGCGCCGAAGTGCTCCCCGCAGGAGTTGGAAGCCAACCCGGCAGGCGCACTGTCCCGTGCCTACGACATGGTGCTCAACGGTACTGAGCTGGGTGGCGGTTCGATCCGTATCCACCGCAAAGAGATGCAACAAGCGGTGTTCCGCCTGCTGGGCATCAACGAAGCGGAACAGGAAGAGAAGTTCGGCTTCCTGCTCGACGCCCTGAAATACGGCGCGCCACCGCACGGTGGTTTGGCGTTCGGCCTGGACCGTCTGGTGATGCTGATGACCGGCGCCCAGTCGATCCGTGAAGTGATCGCCTTCCCGAAAACCCAGAGCGCTGCGGACGTCATGACCCAGGCCCCGGGTGTGGTGGATGCCAAGGCGTTGCGCGAACTGCACATCCGTCTGCGCGAGACGCCGAAGGCTGAGTAAGGCTGCAGCGTGAAAGCGCGATAAGGTTGTACGCAGTCAAAAAGGCGCATCTTCGGATGCGCCTTTGCGTTTAAAAGAGGGAAATCCCGCCGGGGGCGGGATTGATAAGGTTTCTAGAGAATTTCGGAGTTGTGTTATGGCTGGCCATTCCAAGTGGGCGAACATCAAGCACCGCAAAGAGCGTCAGGATGCCAAGAAGGGCAAGATCTTCACCAAGTGGATTCGCGAACTGACCGTCGCAGCCCGTCAGGGCGGCGGTGACCCGGGCTCTAACCCGCGTCTGCGCCTGGCGCTGGACAAGGCGCTGGGTGCCAACATGAGCCGCGACATCATTGACCGCGCCGTGGCTCGTGGTGCCGGTGCGGCCGACACCGACGATATGGTCGAACTGACCTATGAAGGCTACGGCCCGGGCGGCGTGGCGGTGATGGTCGAGTGCATGACCGATAACCGCAACCGCACCGCCGCAGCCGTGCGCCACGCGTTCAGCAAATGCGGTGGCAACCTCGGCACGGATGGTTCGGTGGCCTACCTGTTCGAACGCAAAGGGCAGATCACCTTCGCGCCTGGCACCGATGAAGACGCGCTGATGGAGGCCGCGATGGAAGCGGACGCCGACGACGTGGTCACCAACGAAGACGGCTCTATCGATGTGTTTACCTCGTTCGCCAGCTTCTACGCCGTGCGTAATGCCCTGCAAGCTGCTGGTTTCAGCGGCACCGACGCGGAAATCGTGATGCTGCCGACCACCAGTGCCGAGCTGGACCTGGAGGGGGCGCAGAAGGTGTTGAAGATGCTGGATATGCTTGAAGACCTGGATGATGTGCAGAATGTGTATTCGAATGCCGACATCCCTGAGTCTGTGGCCGAACAGCTCACTTAAGAACGATGAATATCCCAATGTGGGAGGGGCTTGTGTGGGAGGGGGCTTGCTCCCGATGGCGGTGGATCAGTCACAAATGTACTTACTGACACTCCCTCATCGGGAGCAAGCCCCCTCCCACATTAGAGTCTCTGTGTATCAAAAAATGTGTTTATCCAACCCGCAGGCGTTATGACTTTAATCCTAGGTATCGACCCCGGTTCGCGCATCACCGGTTTTGGCGTGGTGCAGCAGACCCCGCGCGGCTGCATCTATGTTGCCTCGGGCTGCATCCGCACCGGCGCAGGGGAATTGGCCGAGCGGCTGCAGATCGTCTATCGCGGCGTACGTGAAGTCATCCAGACCTACGGCCCGATCACCATGGGCATCGAAAAGGTCTTCATGGCCAAGAACGCCGATTCGGCGCTCAAGCTTGGCCAGGCCCGGGGTGCAGCTATCGTGGCAGGCGCCGAAGAGGGCATGGAAATCGCCGAATACACCGCGACCCAGGTCAAACAGGCCGTGGTCGGCACCGGTGCAGCCAACAAGGAGCAGGTGCAGATGATGGTCATGCACATGCTCAAGCTCACTTCAAAACCGCAGATCGACGCCTCCGACGCCCTGGCCATCGCCATTTGCCATGCACATACCCGTTCCAGCCTGCTGCCTCACGGCTTGGGAACGGCACGTAGTCGTGGCGGGCGGCTGCGTCTCTGATAGCATCAGCGCATTGGTTATTTGCGGTCAGGCCCTGATCTGACCCCCAAGCTTTAAGGATCTGAACCGTGATTGGACGCTTGCGCGGCACCCTGGCCGAAAAACAGCCGCCGCACCTGATTCTGGATGTGAATGGGTTGGGTTATGAGCTGGAAGTGCCCATGACCACGTTGTACCGCTTGCCGTCGGTCGGCGAGCCGATAACCTTGCACACGCATTTGGTAGTGCGTGAAGACGCGCAACTGCTCTATGGTTTCATCGGCAAGCGCGATCGCGATTTCTTCCGCGAGCTGATTCGTCTCAATGGCGTGGGGCCCAAATTGGCCCTGGCCTTGATGTCGAGCCTGGAAGTGGATGAATTGGTGCGTGCTGTATCCGCCCAGGATACCTCGGCCCTGACCAAGGTGCCGGGAGTGGGCAAGAAAACCGCCGAGCGCCTGTTGGTGGAGCTCAAGGACCGCTTCAAGGCCTGGGAAGTGGTGCCGAGCATGTTCGCCCTGGTACCGAACCAGCCGGATATGCCGGCCGCCCAGGTCGCCAGTGCCGAGAGCGATGCCGTCAATGCGCTGATCTCCCTGGGCTACAAGCCCCAGGAAGCCAGCAAGGCCGTATCGGCCATCAAGGACAAGAACCTGAGCGCTGAAGACATGATTCGCCGTGCCCTGAAGGGAATGATTTAAGTGATTGAAGCCGATCGTCTGATCGCGGCCACCGGCCCGCGTGACCGTGAAGAAGTCCAGGACCGGGCCATCCGCCCCCTGAGCCTGGCCGAATACATCGGCCAGCCCACCGTGCGCGAGCAGATGGAGCTGTTTATCCAGGCCGCACGCGGGCGCAGTGAGTCCCTGGACCACACCCTGATCTTCGGCCCGCCGGGTTTGGGCAAGACTACCCTGGCCAATATCATCGCCCAGGAAATGGGCGTGTCGATCAAGTCCACCTCCGGCCCGGTGCTGGAGCGTCCTGGAGACCTGGCGGCACTGCTGACCAATCTTGAACCCAATGACGTGCTGTTTATCGACGAAATCCATCGGTTATCACCGATTGTCGAAGAAGTGCTGTACCCGGCGATGGAAGACTTCCAGCTCGACATCATGATCGGCGAAGGCCCGGCAGCCCGTTCGATCAAGCTCGACCTGCCACCTTTCACCCTGGTGGGCGCGACCACGCGTGCGGGTATGCTGACCAACCCGTTGCGAGACCGTTTCGGCATTGTTCAACGTCTGGAGTTCTATAGCACCGCTGATCTGGCGACCATCGTCAGCCGTTCGGCGAGCATCCTTGGCTTGCCCCTGGACCCGGAAGGCGCCTTTGAAATCGCCCGGCGCGCCCGCGGCACGCCACGTATCGCCAACCGTTTGCTGCGCCGCGTGCGCGATTTTGCCGAAGTGCGTGCCAAAGGGCACATCACCAAGGCGGTCGCGGACCTGGCCTTGAACCTGCTGGACGTGGACGAGCACGGCTTCGATCACCAGGATCGACGTCTACTCTTGACCATGATCGAGAAGTTCGACGGTGGCCCGGTCGGCGTGGACAGCCTGGCGGCGGCTATCAGTGAAGAGCGCCATACCATTGAGGATGTGCTGGAGCCGTACCTGATCCAGCAAGGCTATATCATGCGTACACCGAGGGGCCGGGTGGTGACGCGCCATGCCTATTTGCACTTTGGGCTAAACATTCCGTCACGATTGGGCGAGATGCCTGCGGTAGACGAATTCCTTGATGCAGTGGACGATTAAAAAGCTAACGCCGGACGATTTATCTGAGCTTTGTGCTGTCCCAGTGTCTGGCGTCGTCATTTGAGTCACTGCAAAAGCGTTCAGGAATGAAAAAACAGTTGTCCAGCCGGATTGGCAACCTGAGGAGTAAGCACTAGAGTATGCGCGCGCAAAACGGGGATCAGTCGTTCGCACATCGCTGTCGCGTTTATTACGAGGACACCGATGCCGGCGGCATCGTGTATTACGTCAACTACCTGAAATTCATGGAGCGGGCTCGAACCGAGCGGCTACGGGAGCTGGGCTTTGCCCAATCCACGCTGGCAGGGGAGGACCTGTTATTCGTCGTGCATTCCAGCGAGGCGCGTTATTACGCACCGGCGCGACTGGACGATGAATTGCTGGTCAGCGCTGAGGTCATCGAATTGAACCGTGCCAGCCTGCGATTCAAACAGCAGGTCAGGCGGGCAACGGATGCAACGCTGCTCTGTGAGGGGCAGTTCCTGGTGGCATGTGTACGCACCAACAGTTTGAAACCTCGGGCCATTCCCGAAACTCTACGCGCGGCCTTTGCCGCCGTGAGCGGCGCGGGTAAACAATCAAAGCAGGAGATTTAGCGTGGAACCTACCGTCGTCGACCATTCCTCCATGTGGAGCCTGGTCAGCAATGCCAGTGTCGTGGTTCAACTGGTCATGCTGACCCTGGTAGCCGCATCGGTTACCTCTTGGGTCATGATTTTTCAGCGCAGCAACATGCTGCGCGCCGGTCGACGTGCCCTGGAGAGCTTCGAAGAGCGCTTCTGGTCGGGTATCGACCTGTCCAAGCTGTACCGCCAGGCCGGCAGCAACCCGGACCCGGATTCGGGCGTCGAGCAGATCTTCCGTGCCGGTTTCAAGGAATTCTCGCGCCTGCGCCAGCAGCCGGGTGTCGACCCTGAAGCGGTGATGGAAGGCGTGGCCCGTGCCATGCGCGTGGCCATCTCCCGCGAAGAAGAGAAACTCGAGCAGGGCCTGCCGTTCCTCGCCACCGTCGGTTCCGTCAGCCCGTACATCGGCCTGTTCGGTACCGTATGGGGGATCATGAACTCCTTCCGCGGCCTGGCCCAGGCCCAGCAAGCCACGCTGGCCACCGTGGCCCCGGGTATTGCCGAAGCCCTGATCGCCACCGCGATCGGCCTGTTTGCCGCTATCCCCGCAGTAATCGCCTACAACCGTTTTGCCGCAACCAGCGAAACCTTGATCGGCCGTTACTACACCTTCGCCGATGAATTCCAGGCGATCCTGCACCGTAAAGTGCACACCAGCGAAGAATAAGCAGGTAATTCCCAATGGCTTTAATCGCTCGAGCTCGCAAAAAGCGCAAGCCGGTCGCCGAGATGAACGTAGTGCCCTACATCGACGTGATGCTGGTGCTGCTGGTGATCTTCATGGTGACCGCGCCGATGCTCAACCAGGGCGTGAAGGTTGATCTGCCCAAGGTTTCCAGTGAAGCCTTGCCGCAGGACAACAACACGCAGGTCCTGACCATTTCGATCAAGGCTGACAAGACCTATTACTGGAACCTTGGCAGCGAAGTCGACACCCAGAAGCAGCAGGACAAGGCCCTGACTTTGCCGGCGATGACCGATGCGGTGACCAAGATCATTCGCTCCGGCAACGAAGGCGGCAAGCACACTCAGGTATTTATCCGCGGCGACAAATCGGTCGACTACGGCTCCGTCATGGGTGCCATGGGCGGGCTGCAGAAAGCCGGCGTCGGTAACGTTGGCTTGATTACCGAGGCGCCCTGATGCAGCAACAGCGAGAGCCGTCCGCCTCGGAAAGCTACTTCTGGCCTGGCGTGTGGGCGATAGCCCTGCACGTCCTGGTGTTCGGCATGCTGTTTGTCAGCTTTGCCATGACCCCGGACCTGCCGCCAGCCAAGCCGATCGTGCAGGCGACCCTGTATCAGCTGAAATCGAAAAGCCAGGCCACCACCCAGACCAATCAGAAGATTGCAGGTGAGGCCCAGAAGTCGGCTGCGCGCCAGACTGAAGTCGAGCAGATGGAACAGAAGAAGGTCGAGCAGGAAGCGGTGAAGGCTGCTGCGGAACAAAAGAAAGAAGAGGCGGCTCAAAAGGCCGAGGAATCGAAAAAGGCCGACGAAGCCAAGAAAGCCGACGAGGCGAAAAAGGCTGATGAAGCCAAGAAAGCCGAGAAAGCTGCCGAAGCCAAAAAGGCTGAAGAGAAACAATTGGCTGATATAGCCAAGAAGAAATCTGAAGAAGAAGCCAAGAAGGCTGCCGAGGAAGAGGCCAAGAAAAAGGCCGCTGAAGAAGCCAAGAAAAAGATAGTCGAAGACGCGAAGAAGAAAGCCGCCGAAGACGCCAAGAAAAAAGCTGAAGCAGACGAGGCGAAGAAGAAAGTCGCCGACGAAGCGAAGAAGAAAGCTGCCGCCGACGCCTCCAAGAAAAAGGCCCAGGAAGCAGCACGCAAATCCGCCGAAGAGAAAAAGGCCCAGGCCCTGGCAGATTTGCTTTCCGACACGCCGCAGCGTCAGCAAGCCCTGGCCGATGAGCGTGGTGATGAAGTCGCGGGCAGTTTCGACGATCTGATTCGAGCGCGGGCAGCGGAAGGCTGGACACGTCCACCTTCGGCACGCAAAGGCATGACGGTAGTGCTGCAGATCGGCATGTTGCCGGACGGTACGGTGACTTCGGTCAGCGTGGCCAAGTCCAGTGGTGACGGTACGTTCGACAGTTCAGCGGTTGCCGCAGTCAAGAATATTGGCCGGTTGACCGAGATGCAGGGAATGAAACCAAGTGACTTCGCTCCCTATCGTTCATTCAAGATGACATTCACACCTGAGGATCTAGCCTTGTGAGAAACCTTCTTCGAGGAATGCTTGTCGTTATTTGCTGTATGGCAGGGATAGCGGCGGCGGATGAAAAGAACATCCTGGTAACCAGCGGCAGCGATCGGGCTACTCCGATTGCAGTCGTACCCTTCGGTTGGCAGGGCGGCAGCGTGCTGCCGGACGACATGGCCCAGATCGTCAGCGACGACCTGCGTAACTCCGGTTACTACGCGCCGATCCCCAAAGGCAACATGATCAGCCAGCCCAACCAGGCCAGCGAAGTCGTGTTCCGTGACTGGAAAGCCGTGGGCGCGCAGTACGTGATGGTGGGCAACATCACGCCGGCCGGTGGTCGCCTGCAGATCCAGTACACGTTGTTCAACGTGGCCACCGAGCAGCAGGTCCTGACCGGCAGCGTATCGGGTACCGCCGAGCAACTGCGCGACATGGCCCACTACATCTCGGACCAGTCGTTTGAAAAGCTCACCGGTATCAAAGGGGCGTTCTCGACGCGCCTGCTGTATGTCACGGCTGAGCGTTTCTCGGTAGACAACACCCGCTACACCCTGCAACGTTCGGACTACGACGGCGCACGTGCAGTGACCTTGCTGCAGTCCCGCGAGCCAATCCTGTCGCCGCGCTTCGCGCCGGACGGCAAGCGTATTGCCTACGTATCGTTCGAACAGCGTCGCCCGCGCATCTTCGTGCAGCACATTGATACGGGTCGTCGCGAGCAGATCACCAACTTTGAAGGCCTCAACGGTGCGCCAGCCTGGTCGCCGGATGGTTCGCGCCTGGCTTTCGTGCTCTCCAAGGACGGCAATCCGGATATCTACGTGATGAACATGGCCTCGCGCCAACTGAGTCGCGTGACCAGCGGCCCGGGCATCAACACCGAACCGTTCTGGGGTAAGGATGGTTCGACCATCTACTT
The DNA here is from genome assembly GCF_002916705.1 of Pseudomonas sp. GZJR-8. Classification (NCBI taxonomy): domain Bacteria; kingdom Pseudomonadati; phylum Pseudomonadota; class Gammaproteobacteria; order Pseudomonadales; family Pseudomonadaceae; genus Pseudomonas; species Pseudomonas sp. GZJR-8. The sequence continues at coordinate 69,650 of NZ_JXSI01000008.1, forward strand.
CACCTCCGACCGTGGCGGCAAGCCTCAGGTCTACAAGGCAAACGTGAACGGTGGCGGTGCTGAGCGTGTGACCTTTATCGGTAACTACAACGCCAACCCCAAGCTTTCGGCCGATGAAAAGACGTTGGTGATGATTCACCGTCAGGATGGTTTCACTAATTTCCGGGTTGCGGCCCAGGATTTGCAGCGCGGAACCGTTAAAATCCTTACAGATACCAACCTTGATGAGTCAGCCACTGTTGCGCCCAACGGCACCATGGTAATCTACGCCACCCGCCAGCAGGGCCGGGGAGTCTTGATGCTCGTGTCCATCAATGGACGCGTAAGGCTCCCACTTCCTACCGCACAAGGCGAAGTCAGAGAACCATCCTGGTCCCCTTACCTGAACTGACGCGGCGCTACAAAAAGAAGTACTTAACACACTGGGGTTCATTAGGAGTTTCACGATGGAAATGCTGAAGTTTGGTAAGTTTGCTGCTCTGGCTCTGGCTCTGTCCGTAGCCGTTGGTTGCTCCTCTAAAGGCGGCGACAATGCCGGTGAAGGCGCAGCTGTTGATCCAAACGCTGGTTACGGCGCTAACACTGGTGCGGTCGACGGCTCCCTGAGCGAAGAGGCTGCTCTGCGCGCTATCACCACTTTCTACTTCGAATACGACAGTTCGGACCTGAAGCCAGAAGCCATGCGCGCTCTGGACGTTCACGCCAAGGACCTGAAAGCTAACGGCGCTCGCGTTGTTCTGGAAGGTAACACTGACGCCCGTGGTACTCGTGAGTACAACATGGCACTGGGCGAGCGTCGTGCGAAAGCCGTTCAGCGCTACCTGGTACTGCAAGGTGTTGCTCCAGGCCAACTGGAACTGGTTTCCTACGGTAAAGAGCGTCCAGTTGCAACTGGCAACGACGAACAGTCGTGGGCTCAGAACCGTCGCGTCGAACTGCGTAAGTAATTCGTCATGCGAACGTGCCGTCGTGCTCTGACTGTATTGGCTCTCAGCCTCGCCCCGCTTGCGGTGTGGGCTGCGGTTCCTGTAACGGATAGCAACTCAGGCTATAACAATAGCGGGAGCAGTTATCCGCCAGCAGGTTATGGCACGAACGGCGCCTATGCTGGGGGAGCGGCTACGTCCGCTCCCTCGGCACAGGGCGAGCTGTTCAACCAGCTGCAACGCATGCAGGATCAATTGGCGCAGCAACAAGGCGCAATTGAAGTGCTGCAGAACCAGGTGAACCAGCTCAAGCAAGAAGGCCTGGAGCGATACCAGGATCTTGATCGTCGTATTGGAGCCGGCGTTGCACCTGCCGCTACTCCTGATAATTCTGCTGCCGGTGGCGCGCCAAGCGCTGCTGCCGGTGGCGCTGCAGCTGGGGCCGCCGCGGCTGCCCCTGCCGCCAGCAGTGAACCGGGTGATCCGGCGAAGGAAAAGCTGTATTACGATGCAGCCTTCGACCTGATCAAGGCCAAGGATTTCGATAAGGCCAGCCAGGCCTTTACCGCATTCCTGCGCAAGTACCCCAACAGCCAGTACGCGGGCAATGCCCAGTACTGGTTGGGCGAGGTCAACCTGGCAAAGGGTGATTTGCAGGGGGCAGGCCAGGCTTTTGCCAAGGTCAGCCAGCTGTACCCCAAGCACGCCAAGGTGCCGGACTCGCTGTACAAGCTCGCTGACGTAGAGCGCCGCCTGGGTCATACCGACAAGGTCAAAGGCATTCTGCAACAGGTGGTTGCCCAGTATCCGGGTACCTCCGCCGCGCAGTTGGCCCAGCGCGATCTGCAACGCTTGTAAGCAATACCGCCCGTTTAGAAGAAACCCGCGCCTGGCGCGGGTTTTTTCGTTAGAATCCACGCCCTTTTATGAAACACGCTTCCTGGGGTTGGCGCGTTGGCGCAATCCCTTGAAGTGCCTGACGGAGGCGGACAGCCTGTTTAGCTGTTATGCCCGTGGCGACTATGCAAGACACATTACGTATTACCGAAGTCTTTTACTCGTTGCAGGGTGAAACGCGCACTGCTGGCCTGCCCACCGTATTTGTACGGCTCACCGGCTGCCCATTGCGCTGCCAATACTGCGACAGCGCCTACGCCTTCAGCGGCGGCACCGTGCGCACCCTCGACGACATCCTGGAACAGGTTGCCGGCTACCGGCCGCGCTACGTCTGCGTGACGGGCGGTGAGCCATTGGCGCAACCCAATGCCATCCCACTGCTCAAACGGCTGTGTGACGCCGGCTACGAGGTCTCACTGGAAACCAGCGGCGCCCTGGACATCTCTGCGGTCGACCCGCGTGTAAGCCGGGTGGTCGACCTCAAGACCCCCGACTCCAAGGAAGCCCACCGCAACCGCTACGAGAACATCGACTTGCTGACGGCCAACGATCAGGTCAAGTTCGTCATCTGTTCCCGCGACGATTATGACTGGGCGACTTCCAAGCTGATCCAGTATGGCCTGGAGCGTCGCGCGGGCGAGGTGCTGTTCTCGCCCAGCCATCACGACCTGAATGCCCGTGAGTTGGCGGACTGGGTAGTGGCAGACAACCTGCCGGTACGCCTGCAATTGCAGCTGCATAAGTACCTGTGGAACGACGAGCCGGGGCGCTGATCCGGCTGCTGCGAGAGACGTTCTGCCCACCGAATTACCGTTCAAATGCGTTTTTTCTGATTTATTTCAAATAAGGTGTTGAATAATCCTTAGAAATCAGTATTATACGCGCCACCACACAGCGGGTCGTTAGCTCAGTTGGTAGAGCAGTTGGCTTTTAACCAATTGGTCGTAGGTTCGAATCCCACACGACCCACCATTTTTGGCGGTTTAGAAAATCCGGAAGGCCCACGCAAGTGAGGATTTCCGGGTTTTTTTTTGCCTGTAATTTGGCCTGGCCGAGTCGACCTTGGGTCAGCGGCTGCTCAGATTCCCGTTGTCGTCCAGACATTCCTTAAATCAATCAAATACTCATACGCGGACCGGTGTTGGCCGAATAGTCCGGTCGTTCGTGTGCGTGTTCAATGTGTATCAAATTTGATACCGCTGGTCGGAAAACAACCAGAAACTTCAAGCGAGATCTGTTCCTATTTGATTTTTTTCGTTAGCCATCAGTTGGTTGCGTGTTTTTTAGGGCTTTTCCTAAAGCTTGGTCAGATTATTGGCGAGAAAGGTGGTCGATGTTAATTTGCCACCCTTCGTAAATTCGATGGATCGAACATGTCTGCCTCACTGCCACGGACTCGGTATTCACTGAGCATTGCCCTGCTTGCCTGCCTCGCTTCCCACTGCGTGATGGCGGCGACCCTGCCGGGTGATCAGGACCTGATCCGCGAGCGGCAAAACCGCCTGTTGGAAGATCAGCAGCGCCGTCTTGAGCAGCTCAAGGAACTGCCCGGCAAAGCGGCCAGGCCCGAAGCGCCGGCAGCCCCGGTGGACAGTCGTTGCTTCCCGATCCAGACCATTGAACTCCAGGGTGCCGACCACCTGCCTGCCGCTGAACGCGAGCGTCTACTCAAACCGTACGCCGGTCAGTGCCTGGGCGTTGCACAACTCAATGCCCTGCTCAAAGACATCACCAACTACTACATCGACAAAGGCCTGGTGACCAGCCGCGCCTACTTGCCGCAGCAGGATATGTCCAAAGGGCATCTGCAAGTCCTGGTGGTGGAAGGCAAGCTTGAAGGCCTGAAGGGCGCCGACAGCAGCAAGCTGTCGGACCGCGAACTGGCCATGGCCTTTCCCGGCAAAAGCGGCGAGATATTGAACCTGCGAGAAATCGAGCAGGCTGTCGATCAACTCAACCGTTTACCGTCCAATCAGGCACAGATGGAGCTGACGCCGGGCGAGGCCGTGGGCGGCAGCTCGGTAATGGTCAAAAACAACCCGCAAAAGCCATGGCGTGCCAGCCTGTCGCGTAACAACGATGGCCAGAAAAGCACCGGCGAACAACAGTGGGGTACCGGCTTTGAATGGGACAGCCCGCTGGGCCTGGCCGATCAACTGATTCTGCGCGGCGGCCACGACGCCGTCAGCGATCACCAGAAAACCTCCAAGAACGCGATGCTGTACTACAACGTGCCCTGGGGCTGGTGGAACTTCAGCTACAGCTACAACCAGAGCGACTACCGTTCGGTCGTCCAGGGCGATGGTTTCGACTTCAAGCAAACCGGGGACAGTGAAAACCATCAGTTGCGCGCTGAGCGGGTGATCCACCGTGATGCCGTGAGCAAAACCTCGCTCAACGTCGGCCTGTCCCACCTGCGTACCAACAATTACATCGAAGACAGCCGCTTGGCCGTCAGCAGCAATCGGCTCAGCGAGTTGCAGTGGGGCATCAACCACGGTCGGCGAGTTGGCAGTGCTTTTGTCAACATTGACCTCGGTATGCAGGACGGCATTGGTTTGCTTGATGCCCAGGCCCAACATGAGCGCGATCAGAACGGCAATCGACTGGCCAACTCCCGCTACCGCAAATACACCGCCACCGTCAGCTACCTGCAACCGTTCACGCTGTGGGGCGAGTCGTTCAGTTTCACCAGCCTGGCCACCGGCCAGCGCAGTGAAGACGTGCTGTTCAGCCCCCAGCGCATGAGCCTCGGCGGCTCGGCGTCGATACGTGGCTACAAGGACCAGCAACTGACCGGCGACAGTGGCGGCTACTGGCGCAATGACCTGCGCTGGAGCCGCCCGGTGACCCTCGGTTGGCTGCGCCCGGTGTTCGGTGAATACGGTGCCAGCGTGGGCTACGACCAGGGCGTGATCCGCAACGGTCGCTACAACGGCGAAGTGCACGGCCGCGTCTCAAGCAACTCGCTTGAGCTGTTCGCCCGCGGCCAACACGTCAGTACCAGCGTGACCTTTGCCCACTCGCTGGAACGACCGGCCGCGCTATTTGAGCGTGAAGCACCGATCTACTTCCGCATGGATTTCTTCCTGTAATTCAACGCCCAGTTGCAACGAGAATTTGAAATGGATGTTCGCCAATTTGCCTTCCTGGTTCGCCAGCCTTCTGCTGCCCTGAAAAGCCGTGACGCGTTCCTCGGCCTGCCCAAACGTGGCCTGGCGCTGATCCTGGCCAATGCGCTGTTCTGGCAACCGCTGCTGGCCCAGGCCGAAGGCATCGTGGTCAGCGCCCCCGGCACCACAGTGGGCGCGGCGGGCAATGGCGTGCCGGTAGTGAACATCGCCACCCCCAATGGCAGTGGCTTGTCCCACAACCAGTTCAAGGACTACAACGTCGGCACCAACGGCGTGATCCTCAACAACGCCACCGAACGCACTCAATCGACGCAACTGGGCGGCATCATCCTGGGCAACCCGAACCTGCAGGGCCGCGCTGCCAATATCATCCTCAACGAAGTCAACGGTGGCAGCCCGAGCCAATTGCGCGGCTACACCGAAGTGGCGGGCCAGTCGGCCAAGGTCATCGTCGCCAACCCCTACGGCATCACCTGCAGTGGCTGCGGCTTCATCAACACCCCCAACGTTACCCTGACCACCGGCAAACCCATCCTCGATAACGGCCGCCTGGACCGTTACCAAGTCGATGGCGGTGCCGTGACTATCGACGGCCAGGGCTTGAACGCCAGCAACGTCGACCGCTTCGAAATCATCACCCGCTCGGCCAAGATCAATGCGCAGATCAATGCGCGCAACTTGAGCGTGGTTGCTGGGCGCAATGATGTAAATGCGCAGACCTTGAACGCCACCACCCGCGCCGATGACGGCAGTGCCAAGCCGGAGCTGGCGATTGACTCGACGGCGTTGGGTGGGATGTATGCCGGGGCGATCAAGCTGGTGGGGACTGAAGCCGGTGTGGGCGTTAAGCTCGACGGTGCGTTGATGGCCAGTGGGGGGGATATTCAGCTCGATGCCAATGGACGCTTGAGCATGGCTAATGCCAAAGCCAGCGAAGCGGTGGTGGTCAAGGCCGGTCAATTAGACGCTGCTGGGGCTGTGTATGCCGGCACGCGAATCGATCTGCAAACCACAGCGGGCCTGAACAACCAGAAAAGCCTGGCGGCCCGCGACAGTATCACCGTTACCAGCGGTGGCACGGTGGTCAACAGCGGCATCATCGAAGCCGGTGTCAACGCTGATGAAAGCCGCAATGCCAATGGCGATGTCAGCCTGCACGCGGCGAACCTGAGCAATAGCGGCAGCGTGGTTGCCAGCCGAACCCTCACCGCGACAGCCAACCAAACCTTGAACAATCAAGGTGGCACATTGAGCGGTATAGACGCCGTGGTTAACGCCGGCCAACTCGACAACCGTGGCGGTCGTGTATTGGGGAAGGACTCGCTCAAGGTCACGGCCACCGGCCTGGATAACCGCACCAATGGTCTGCTGCACAGTGAAAACAGCACCGACGTTACGGTAACCGCTGCACTGGATAACCAGAGCGGTCGCGTGATCGGCCTCAAGAACCTGGCGCTCAACGCCGGCCAACTGACTAACGATAGCGGTCTGGTTGCCAGCCAGGCGCAGGCCCGTGTAACCGCCGGGCAGTTGAGTAACCAGGCGGGTGAAATCTCTGCCAGCCAGACCACCGTGATTGCCACGAACCTGGATAACCGTTCCGGCAAATTGTTGGGCAGCAACCTCAACGTGACCGCCAGCGGTGCCATCGATAACCGCCTGGGGATTTTCTCCGCCACCAGCCTGACGGTACAGGCGGCCAGCCTGGATAACCGCGACAAAGGTTCCATCGCCAGCCAGGGCGTGATCAACCTGACCGTCGCCGGGCTGCTGGACAATCGCAATGAAGGCAACCTCGTCAGCCAGGGGGCTCATCAAATAACCGCAGGGCAGTTGAACAACAGCCAGGGCGGCCTGGTGTCCAGCAAAACTACCCTGGCGTTGCACGGCGACAGCCTGATCAACCAGGGTGGCCTGGTCATTGCCGACGGCGCGCTGACCCTCACCGGCGGCGATCTGGATAACAGCCAAGCGGGCGTGATCAGCACCAAGGCCGTAGCGCACGTGCAACTGAATCAGTTGAACAACAGCAACGGTGGCAAGTTGGGCAGCGATGGTGCGCTGACCCTCAACGCCGACCGGCTCGAAAACAGCGCCGGTCGCATCAGCGCCAAGGGCGACTTGCAGGCAACGGTCGGTGTGCTCAATCAACAAGCGGGCGAACTCGTCAGCGACGGTGCGCTGAACCTGACCGGCACGTCCCTGGATAACCGCAACGGCGGCCTTATCGCTGCCACCCACGGCGTGGACCTGCGCAGCCAGACCATCCTTAACCAGCAAGGCGAGATATCCAGCCAGGCAAAGGTGCTGGTGGTCGCCGATCAACTGAACAACACCACCGGCAAGGTGATCGGCGACAGCGGCCTGACGCTCACGGTCCAACGTCTGCTCAACCAGAGCAAAGGCCTGCTGGCGGGGCGTGAGAGCCTTGTGTTGAACGGCGCCCAACTGGATAACAGCCAGGGTGGTCGTATCAGCAGCCAAAAAGACCTGAATATCACCCTGACCGGCGACCTGCTCAACCAAGGGCAGGGCACGCTGCTCAGCGAGGGCGCGTTAACCGTCAAGGCCGGTACGCTGGACAACAGCCAGGGCGGCATTTTGTCCGCAGCCAATGTGTTGTCGATCACCACTCAGGGCCAGTTGAACAACCAGGCAGGCAAACTACTCGCCGATGGCACAGCCACGCTGGTCAGCGCTGCGCTGAACAACAGCCAGGGCGGTGTGATCAGCGCCAAGCAACAGGTGGACGTGCGCAGCGCCGGCATGGACAACAGCAAGCGCGGCAGCATCAGCAGTGACGCTGGCATCACCCTCAACGCAGGGCGACTGGACAACAGCCAACAAGGTTCGATCTTCGCCAAGTCCACGGTCAAGGCAACCCTGACCGGGCTGGACCAACATGATCGTGGCGAGCTGGTCAGCAACACCAACATCGAACTGGACTTGAACCATGGGCAACTGATCAACCGCGACCACGGCCTGATCGCGACACCGGGCCAACTGCTGCTGAACAACCTGGGCAACGTCGACAACAGTCAGGGCGGTGAAATCTCCAGCACCCAGTCATTCCTTTTGATGGCCGATGCGCTGAATAACCGCGGCGGCAAAGTCATCAGTGGCGACAGCCTGCAGGTACGTATCGCCAAGGCGCTGGATAACAGCGTGGAAGGTGTACTGTCCGCCAAGAGCGTTCTGCAAGTGGCAGCCGACAGCCTGGACAACCAGGCCCGTGGCGCGCTCGCCAGCCGTGGTGCGCTGGACCTGAAGGTCACCGGTGTGCTGGATAACCATAACCAGGGGCAGATATCCGCCGCTACGGTTTTGACTATCACCTCAGGCTCCTTGAACAACAGCGACAAAGGTAGCCTCTCGGCCGGCACGCTACAGACGCTCAACACCGGCGCGCTGGACAATCACCAGGGCGGACGAATCGTCAGCGACGGTAGCCAGACCGTCACTGCCGCCAATGTGGATAACCGTGCGGGTGTGATCGGCAGTCAACAGGCGCTGAACCTGACCACTGCCAACCTCGATAACACTGCCGGGTTGATCAACAGCCAGGCGGACCTGACCCTGACCGGGCAAACAGTCGACTCAAGCCTGGATGGCGAAATCTCAGCCAAGGGCGACTTGAAGCTCATCGTCCAACAGCTGATCCAGCGTCAGGGCCGCTTGATCGGCGAACGCGCCGTAACCCTCGACCTGCAAGGCGGCAATCTCGATAACAGCGCAGGCTTGATCAGCGCCAAAGGCCCGCTGACCTTCGCGCGCCTGGCTAACCTGACCAACCGCGAACAAGGCGAAATCTCCAGCCAGACGGCGTTCACCGTCGCCGCCAAGCGCATCGACAACGGTGATCGCGGGGTCATCCTCAGTGCCGATCAACTGCGCCTTGAAGCGGATACAGTGGTCAACGCCAACAAGGGCTTGATCTCCGGTTGGAATGGCCTGGCGGTAGTGGGCGGCAGCCTGGACAACAGTGCCGAAGGTACGTTGTCGAGCAAGAGCGGCACCCTGCAAACCAGCCTCACCGGCGCGTTGGATAACCACGCAGCGGGCGCTCTGGTCAGCCAGGGCAAACAAACCCTCAGCGCGGCCAGCCTGAACAATGACCAAGGGATCATCTCCGGCCAGGCCGATGTTGACCTCACCGTTGCCGGTCGCCTGGACAACGGCAACAGCGGCTTGATTTCTGCCGGTCAACAGCTGGACTTCAACAACGCCCAGAGTGAAATCCTCAACCGTGGCGGCCAGATCAGCGCGGCCAATATCTCCCTGACCGGTCAAAGCCTGGACAACAGCGGCGGGCAACTGATCAGCCAGGGCACCCTGGAAGGCACCCTCAGTGGTGCGCTGATCAACGCCAACAACGCCCGTCTGGCCAGTGGAGCAGCCTTGTTGCTGAACGCCGCCAGCCTGGATAACCGTGGCGGCCAACTGGTCAGCCAGGATCGACTCGACCTGACCCTTGCCAACGGCGACCTGGATAACAGCGCCAAAGGCACGCTCGCCAGCCAGAAAGACCTGCTGATCAAGCTGTTGGCCGGTGACATCCACAACCAGCAAGACGGCTTGATTTACAGCCAAAAAGGCAAGCTGGATCTTGCCGCTCAAGCGCTCAACAACCAAAAGGGCACGCTGCAAAGCCAGACCGAAAACCGCTTGCGCCTCAGTGGCGCCCTGAACAACCAGGGCGGTCGGGTCGACAGCCTCAGTGGCAACCTGGACCTGGAAGCGGCCAGCGTAACCAACACCGCAGGCGGCATCCTCAACAGCAGCAAGGGCTGGATCAAGCTGGTCACCGGCCTGTTCGATAACGGCAGCGGCATCACCCAGGCGCAATCGCTGGATATCACAGCCAGGGACGGGTTGCTCAACCAGATGGGGCATCTGTCGGCGCTGGGCGGTGAAAACCGCATCGTCACCAGCACCTTGAATAACCAGGGCGGCGGTGTGTATGCCGACACCTTGCTCAAAGTCACGGCCGCGAACTTCGATAACCAGGGCACTGAGGTCGGTAATGGTGGCAAGGTCGGCGCCCGCGCAATTGATTTCGGCCTGACAGGCACGCTGAGCAACAGCTATGGCCTGATTGAAAGCGACGACACCCTGCGCCTTGCCGCGCAAACCATCAACAACGTCAGCGGCAACCTGCGCGCCATGGGCCGGGTCGGCACCACCGATATTCGTACCACGGGCCTGTTCGATAACCGCTTCGGCGCGCTGGAAAGCGCCAACGAAACCCTCAACCTGCAAGCTGGCAGCCTGGACAACAACGGTGGGCGCATCGTGCATACCGGCACTGGCACGTTTGACCTGACCTCCGACCAGGTCACCCGTGCCGGTGGCAGCTTCGTCACCAACGGCCAACTGGATATCAAGGCAGCAAGCTGGACCAACAACAGTGTGATCCAGGCCGGACGACTGAACTTGGGCATTGGCCAATTCACCCAGACCGCCAGCGGCCAATTGCTCGGCGCACAAAGCCTGACCGGCACCGGCGACACCTGGACCAACGACGGCCTGCTGGCCAGTGACGGCACCCTCAAGTTGACCCTCACCGGCGGCTATAGCGGTAACGGCTGGGTCAGTAGCCTGGGCGACATGACCCTCGCCGCCGCCAACATGGACCTGGGTGAGAATGCTCGTATTGGTGGTGGTGCAATCACCCAGGTCACGAGCACCAACGTCCTGACCAATCGTGGTCGCGTGACCTCGGTAGGCAACCTGACGGTCAACGCTGCCACCCTGAACAACTACGGCACCCTGGGCGGCTCCGAGAATGTTCGCCTCAACGCCACGCATCTGCTCAATGAAAAAGGCCTGTTGTTCAGCGGCAAGGACATGACCTTGCGCGTCAACGACTTCAGCAACCGCTTTGGTGATGTCTACAGCCTGGGTGGCCTCGACATCGCACGCGATGATGCCAACGGGCGCAGTGCACTGATTGAAAACGTCTCCGGTACCTTGGAAAGCGACGGCAACATGCGCTTGCTGACGGATACCCTGAGCAACCGCCGCGACCAGTTCACCACGGAGAAAAGCCTGGTCTCCGGGAGCATCGGTGTCTACGGCAACGATTACTGCAAAGGTAAAGGCTGCGAGCTGAGTTTCAGCGGCGTCGAAACCTATGAGGACGTCATCAAAGGCAGCTCCGCCTCCGCGTTCATCAATGCCGGTGGTGATCTCACGGTAGGCAGCCAGACGTTCGATAACCTCTACAGCTCGGTATCGGCCGCTAAAAACATCCTGATCAACACCGACGTGCTGAACAACACCGGCGCTGCCGGCGGTGAGCAGCGTAATTTCGGTTACGCCTACTACACGCGTAACCGGTCGGCTTACTCATTGCTGATGAGCGAAGTCGAACAGTTCAACCGTAGCAACGATCCCAGCTCAAGTGACTATAAGCCGGGTCAGTACACGTTCGACCAGTTCATTGAGAAGACGAGGTTCTCGGACACCTTCTTCACATCACCTATCGACTACACCGTCCCCACCGCTGGCAGCGTGATCGCCCAAGCGGTGATCCAGGCAGCCGGTTCGGTCACCGTTAACGCAACCAAAGAAATCAACAACAGCGTCATCCGCCCGAACGCTACCAACATCGACACCCCGGCGGCCAACCGCAACACCAACTCGGATGTATTTGCCTCCACCGTAAAACCGGCAATCACCGCGCAACTTCCTCCGGACCTGGCCCAGCGCCAGGTCAACCCGGTGACCTTGCCCGGCTTCAGTTTGCCGACCAGCCAGAACGGCCTGTTCCGTCTCAGCGGCCAGGCAGCGAAAGGCGGCGCAGCGAGTAAAGCGGACACCGCCACCGGGGACTTTAGCGTCAACGGGCGTGTCATCACCGCCGCTGACCGCGAGAAAACCCTCGACTACACCGCCGTGCAAGAACGCGGTTTCAACCTCGACGGCCAGCCCGTCAGCGGCGCAGTCAACGGCCAGGGCCCGTTGGTCCTGGACGGCCGCACACCGTCGATCACCCGCGTGCAAGGCCTGCCGGAAATCGCCCCGGTGGATAACAGCCACAAATACCTGATCGAAACCAACCCGGCGCTCACCGACCTTAAGCAATTCATGAGCTCCGACTACCTGCTGGGCAAACTCGGCTACAACCCCGACGCCAGCTGGAAGCGCCTGGGCGACGGCCTGTACGAGCAGCGCCTGATCCGCGAAGCCGTGGTGGCCCGTACCGGCCAGCGCTACATCAACGGCATCGCCAGCGATGACCAACTGTTCCGCTACCTGATGGACAACGCCATCTCCTACAAGGACTCACTCAACCTGCAACTGGGCGTATCCCTCACCGCCGAGCAAGTCGCGGCGCTGACCCACGACATCGTGTGGATGGAAGAAGCCGAGGTCAACGGCCAGAAAGTCCTGACCCCGGTGCTCTACCTGGCCCAGGCCAACAACCGCCTGGCCCCCAACGGCGCGCTGATCCAGGGCCAGGACGTGAGCCTGATCACCGGCGGCGACCTGCACAACAGCGGCACCCTGCGTGCCACCAACAACCTGAACATGGTCGCAGGCAACATCGACAACAGCGGCCTGATGCAAGCGGGCAACCGCCTGGAAATGCTCGCCACCGACTCGATCCGCAACAGCCGTGGCGGCATCGTCAATGGCCGCGACATCAGCGCCACCGCCGTGACCGGCGACATCATCAACGAACGCACCGTCACCACCTTCAAACAGGACGGCCAGGGCTACCAATTGCGCAACGACGTGGCCAGCGAAGCCTCACGCTTCGAAGCCACCGACACGCTCAAGCTGAATGCCGGGCGCGATGTGCTCAACGTCGGCAGCAACCTGAAAGCCGGTGGCAACGCCAGCGTGACCGCCGGGCGTGATGTGCTGATCGCCAGCCAGACCGAACAGGACGACTACGCCTACCAACTCCGCCGCATCAGCGGCACCGAGCAAACCATCCTGCAACACGCCTCCGCCGTGGACGTGGGCGGCAACCTCGCCATCGACGCCCGCCGCGACATCGCAGTCGTCGCCAGCACCGTAAGCGCGGCAAAAGACCTCAGCGTCAAAGCCGGCGAAAACCTGACCCTGGCCGCCGCCGCCAACGAACAACACGACTACTCCAAAGGCAAAAAAGGCGGCACCAAAACCACCACCCAACTGGACGACGTCACCCAACAAAGCGCCGAACTCAAAGCCGGCGGCGACCTGATCGCCATCGCCGGCACTGACCTCACGCTAGTCGCGAGCAAAATCAGCGCGGGCAACGAAGCCTATGTGCATGCGGATAACGAACTGCAAATGCTGGCGGCGCAGGACAGTCATTACTCGCTGTATGACATGAGCAAGAAGGGCAGTTGGGGCAGCAAGAAGACTCAGCGTGATGAAGTGACCGATGTGAGGAATGTCGGGAGCGAGATCAAGACTGGGGGGGATCTGACGCTGGAGAGCGGTGGGGATCAGAAGTATCAGGCGGCGAAGCTTGAGAGTGGTGGGGATATTGCGATTGTCAGTGGCGGGGCGGTGACGTTTGAGGCGGTGAAGGATCTGCATGACGAGAGCCACACCAAGAGCAAGAGTGACATGGTGTGGACGAGCTCCAAAGGCAAAGGCAACACCGACGAGACGCTACGTCAGACGCAGATGATTGCGCAAGGTAGCGTCGTGATTAAAGCGGTCGATGGTTTGAAGATTGATATCAAGCACATTGATCAGCACACCGTCAGCCAAACCATTGATGTGATGGTTAAGGCCGACCCGCAACTGGCTTGGTTGAAAGAAGCCGAGCAGCGCGGGGACGTGGATTGGCGCAAGGTCCAAGAAGTTCACGATAGCTTCAAGTACAACAACTCAAGCCTGGGTGGTGGCGCGGCGTTGGTCATCGCCATCATTGTCACTTACTTCACCTGGGGCGCTGGAGCGGGTCTTGTGGGAGCGGCGTCTACTACAACAACCGGTCTCGTTGCGAACTCGGTGGTTACTGCGGTCGCAGTCAAAGGCGCGACAAGTACCATCAACAACAAAGGGAACTTAGGCGATATTGCCAAGGATGTGACGTCGGGCGATAGCCTGAAAGGCTATGCAATCGCAGGGCTCAGTGGGGCGATAGCGAAGTTTGCCGGCGTCACCGGTGAATTCACTGCCGCAGACCTTGGGAGGCAATTGGCGGTCAACTCGGCGCTGAGAACTGTCACCAATGGCGGCAGTTTTACTAAGAATATCGGTCAAGCAGCTATTGATCTGACTGCCAGCGTTCTCTCTGGAATGATTTATGAGCGTGTGGGGACCGAACTCGTTGGTTCCAACCTTTCCACTAAGGTGGCAGTGCATGCGATTGTCGGAGGATTAATCGCCGAAGCGGCAGGAGGAGATTTCGCTTCTGGTGCTATTGCTGCTGGCGCGAATAAAGCCCTGATACAAACGTTCGGTGAGAAGTTATTCCCTGGCGAGGCCCACGATCGCGTGTTGGCCATGACTTCCCAGCTAATCGGAATGACGGTTGCGGCAGGTGTGGGTGGGAGTGCAAAAGACCAGGAGGTAGCGGGGTGGGTAGCGCAGCAGGGCACAATTTATAACGAGCTGCAGCACAAGGAGGTTGAAGCGCTCATTGGTGAGGCTAAAACCTGTACTGCAACAGACAGTTGCAGGGACGTCATCAATAAATATGCTGATTTGAATGAGGCTAACGAAAAACGCCTGAATGCTATTTGTGAAAGCGATCCTGCTAAGTGCAAGGAAGCTTATGGCGACTGGGTGGCGAGCTATGACAAAACCCATGAGATGATTTCTCAAGTACGAGCCCACGGTGACCTACCTGATGAGGTGGAACGCATGCTGGGGGCAGTTGACTTGCTGAACGTCAACTCCCGATTGAAGGTGGTTGGTGTAGGCATTGTCGATGGTGCTTTGCAGGCAGCGAGTAACGCGGCTGGGGAAGCAGGCGTTGACATAGCCCCTGAGACGGTGGGTATGCTTTCCAAGTGGACAGCTATGCTGTTTGGAGTTAAAAAAGCGGGCGGTGCAAATGCAAAGCCACTGGTAACTAAAGGAAGCGATGTAACTCCAGAAATTATCCAGAAAGCACTGAGGGATGACAAAACTATTAGTGCGCAAGATGGTGTTTCTCTGCCAATGATTCAACGGTACGTTGATAGGCTCCTTAAAGGGGATGTTGCTCCACCAATTAAAATGGATGGCAATGTTATTGTGGATGGGAATCATAGATATATTGCAGCTAAAATACTTGGTAAGGAGCCTGAGATAGATCCTGGTGTGTTGACTAGCTACAAAGCTAGTAAGAAAAGGCCAACCGTTAATCTTGAGATTTCACCTTTAGATTGGGATAACAGATGATTACTGTAAGGTTTGAGACGGGTGACAATTTACAGCTTCCTATTGAAAGCTTTGTCGGAGCGGATCTTAAGGGGATAGATTTTCATCGTGCTATATTTGAGTATCTGGATTTTAGTCGGGCTGATTTTACAGGTGGTGATCTGAGGAATTCCGTTTTTTATTTTTCTGTGTTAGATCATGTGTGCATGGAAAATGTTTCAATGGTTAATGCAATATTGACAGGGTCTAGAATGAGGGGGAGTAATTTGTCTGGGGCGTTACTAATGTATTCTGATTTTTCTAATGTGGATTTAGGCTTGGCAAATTTAAAGGGCGCTAATGTAGATGGTTGCGACTTTCGAGGCGCTGATTTTTCCGGGGCGGATGTCAGTGTTGTTGGGTTGGAAGCGTGTAAGCTTCAGGGGGGGGTATATAATAATTTAACTAAGTGGCCAGAAGGCTTCAGTCCAGGAGTTTATGGGTTGTTAAGAAAGTAAAAGGAAATGTTTTTTTTGTTTGAGGTTCTGGAAGTGAGAGCTAAAGAAGACTTGGAAAAAAAGGGGACAGATTTGAATGGCACTTACTTAACCTTCTTCGGATGCCCATTCTCGCGTACCTCGGCCCTTGCCAGCCTTCGTGCCTGCATCAGCATGGGGTAAGGCTTGGGTCTTCGTTTTACAGCGCGGGGCTCGATTCTACCGGGTCGATTTCCAACACGTTTTCGGGCAATCAATTTGAGCAGGCTCAACACGTCCTCGTCGTCTTCTCCCGCTCCGTAATGCCTCAGTGCAAGGCATAGCTGAAGGCTATGTTTGAAGCTCAGCTCTCGCGGTAAACAATCCTCCAATAGCGCCGATTGGGCCATGATCATCCGAATCAGATTATGCGCCAGCAGATACACCCATAACTCTTTGACGGCCATGGCAGGCGTCTTGCAGCTCAGCGTTTCAAGCCCCAGCGTTGTCTTGAGATTGCGCAGATCCAACTCAGCATGCCAACGGTCCTTGTACAGAGATTTCAGCCCAGCCTTGGGCGCTTGCTGTGGGCAGTTCAAGGTGGTCACCAGGATTTTTCCACCGGTTTTCAGTTCACGTACTGTCAGTGTTTGCGGTGCATCGTCGTAGTACGTCTGGCTCATCCAGGAGGGTCGTTGTGGGGGCTTTTTCAGCTCAACCAAATGATCTTCCGGACCCAACGATTGCCCAAGTTGAAAGTCGGTACTGCGCCGCCTGGCGCCGTATTGTTCGAACACACCATCGATCCCGCGACGTTGCAGTTCGCACAGCAAAAAGTACGTCGCGTAGTAGGCATCACCCAGCACAATGTCGCCTCGGTTCAGCGTGTCGAGCATCGTTCTGAGAAGTGTTTGTTCATCACCACCTTTGCCTCGAAAGCGTCCCAGCGAGGCGTCTAAAACGGAACCGCTGGCCAGGCAAATAATCCCAACCAAACGGCAGATGGGGAAACCCAGCCCGGGCTTCTGACCACGAGATTGCGGATAAGCCTCTTGGTTGGCGGCGGTGTCCGGCAGGGTCACCGTGGTGCCATCCATGAGGCGCACCGGGCGACCCATCCAGCGCCATGCCGCTGGCGCGTTGTGACTCATCGCAGATCCCGTGGAGCGCAACAATGTTGACACCATCTCTACCGGCAACCGCGCCCGTGCTTTGCAATAAGCGCCGGTGTGTACGCTGCTGGGCTTTAACCCATTGCAAGAGCGTTTGATTGAAAAGTCGTTCACGGCATTCTGGCAAGAGCGGTCTGCATTCATGGCCTGGGATTGCTGTTTTTTGCGTGCTGATGAGCGCGCTGCTGTTGATGCCTGACGATTTGACGTCTACGATTCACGCGGGCTGTCCTTGTTCGAGTGGTGTGTGTTCGCAACTATCACCGTAGACCAAGGACGGCCTTTTTTTCATTTTTTTTGCAGCTGAATCAGCTAGTTAGCTGTTAAGTAAGTGCCATTCAAATCTGCCCCCTTTTTTCCTCTTCGTTAAGGGCGATTTAGTATTGGTGAGAGAGTGTTTTATTCGGAGGCGTTTAGCAGTTGTTGGAGCTCTCCGCTTGCATGCATGTCTATTATGATATCCCTCCCGCCAATGAACTCTCCCTTAACGTAGAGTTGCGGGATGGTAGGGTAGTTGGAATAATCCTTTATTCCTTGTCGTAGCTCGTCGTCTTCAAGAACGTCAACTGTGTGTATCTTGGTTGGATCTAAGCAGGTCTCCAACATTTGAATGGCTTTTGCACTGAAACCATCCATAGGGTACTGTGCGGAACCTTTCATAAACAGAACGATATTGTGGCTTTGTACAATATCATCGATTCTTGTGTGTATGTTCATTACGGAACTTGTTTGAAAAATTTATAAAGTTTCCGGTGTATCAATAGGGGGATATGTTGCACGTATTCATATAGAGATTTATAGCCGTGTTTTTACTTGGTGGATACTGTCAAGTATGACAGTTGCTTGGTATATTTTGCTATGGGTTTAGAGGTATTTAGAAGTTTTGAATATAAAAGGGAGTGACTGGCGGAAGTTAAATATAAAGCCCTAGGTGGAGTTGCGGTGAGCGTCGCGGCTGAAATACGTATCTTTAGTTGTCAACATCCCTTCCTCGTAGAAAAAGGGGACAGATTTTTTTCCATGTCTAGTCCTGAAATAGGTTCACCCTGCCAGACAAACTCCGCGCACTCATCAAAAATATGCGCCAATGCATTTTCATATTTGCGTATATGCATATTCGCGTCTAGGGTTACCTCGAGCCAGATCGCAACGCCCCCATCAAATATGGGCCACCTTGAACGTCGATAGCTCAACAACACCGCTACACGTTTACCAGCAGGACGCTGGTTTTCACTCATGGAGGATTGAAAAATGTTATCCACTGAAACAACCCGACTCACCGGCGACACACCGCCCAATTGCCTGGTCGGTCATCTGATCGATCCGCAACTGGTCGAAGTCAAAGCGGCTGCTCAGCCCCAAGCAATGGCTGCCGCCAGTCTCAATTTCAGCATGCAGAGACAAACCCAGAGCAATTGGTGCTGGGCGGCGCTCTCTGCCTCGGTCGGCAACTACTACGGCACCGGGTCCTGGACCCAGTGCGGTGTAGCCAGCAGCGAGCTTGACCGCAACTGCTGCAACCAACCTGGACCGTGCAACGTCTACGGCTATCTGGATTCCGCCTTACGAACCACGCGCAGCTACAACGGCATGAATCAAGGCTCGTTGCAGATGTCGGCCATCCAGAACCAGATTAACAGGGGCCGCCCCATCGGTTTGCGTTGTGCCTGGTACGGTGGCGGTGCGCACTTTTTGGTGATCTATGGGACCAACGGCAACTACTTGTTGATCGCAGATTCGATCTACGGTTACTCGACCCGTGCGTTGAACGCGTTCCCTGGTTCGTACAACGGCGGCGGCAATTGGACCAACACTTACTTCACCGTAAAAAACTGAGGAGGGCTGCATCATGCAACTGATTTATCCAAAGGCGCCCTCAAACGGCGTACAGACACTGCGTCCGGCGTTGCAAGCCGCGCTGCAAACCCAGGGCCTGGGGCGCAATCACTCATTCGCGGCCGCCGCACCGGGCAACATCAGGCTGAGCGAAGCCTATCGTGGCTACTCGCTCACCCTCGAGGATTTGACTCAGGGTAAAGGTCTGAAAGACGCTGAGGTCGGCGATTGGCATTACTTGGTGTTTGCCGATGGCGTGACGATTGCGGATGCGCAATTGGCCGACGTAGGCGGGCATGTCGAGTTCGCCTCGCTCAACCACGGGCCCCTGGCTGCGGCGACGGTAGATGCGCTGAAAATGGCGGAACAGTCTCCGCAATTGCAAGGTAAAACCGTTGAGCTGCGAGTGCTGTTCATCTCGGCATTGCACGTTGTGGCAATCTGGCTGCACGCAGACAGCGAAGATGTTCTGATCCCGATTGAGCCGACCCCCAAGGAACTGGCGGTCACTCAGTTGTACAGTGAGGCGGCGCTGCTCATGCTGCTCAAACCGGCGGCTGATCAGGCCCGTAAGCGCTTCGACGCGGACACCAGTGGACTGTTGGGCAGTTGATCAACCCTTAGGTAATCACCGGACACTGTCCGGGTTTGCCTTGTAAATAAAGGCGCCGCCTGTAAAAAGGCGGCGTTGAATGGAGTTTTTCCATGATTCGTGCACCTTGGGGAAATAAGCAGTATTGGGATGATCATGAGGCAAAAGATCTGCAATGGATTGAGCGTGTCAGTAAGATTCTGTCGGAGCCTTCGGCTAATCCCGTATATAGAGCGCAATTTACATTCGACTTTGCCAAAGATAATTTGCGTGCGGCTATACGGGGCTACTCGAGTGGTGGAAATATTACGACGATTGCAACATTCTTCCCCGGCGTCCTGGATGCATGGGAAATTTCCAACCGAGAGTCCGACAAAATATGCGCTGAAAATGATCTTAAGACTTGCCGAGACTGGACCTTCGAACTAACCGATTTAAACCATTACATCTATTGTTTCTGGTTGGTGGGGCTAGCGCTTACTCTGGAGATTCCCGATGAGCAGTGGCTTCGATTGGTTGCGTTAATAGGTGATGGGGGGCAGGACATTCTGCTGGATCGGATCATTGCATACCGCCAACCAGAGCGGGAAATTGGGGAGAAGCTGCTACATGCCAAGCCATATGCGAGACTGCTCAAGGCAATTGATGCGCAACAGGCGCAGCAAGCAACTCTACTGCTGGCGTTCGTGGAGCATTGGTATCCAGAGCTGAACAGGCGCGGTAAACAGCAACCGTGGTGGTACATTTATGGTGATCCGGTAATGCACCCACTTGAGATGGGAAGCTACTTCGGCCGCTGGTGTTTTGAGGCGGTCGCCGCCGTGAAAGTATTTGGGCTTGAGGACAGCGATTGCATTGGGCACGAGCACTATCCGGGTGATTTGCTACATCCCAATGAGAAAGTGATACCAACACCTAATTCAAGTGCCGAGTCTGGGTGGTGGGGGTGGTTGCTGGGGCTGAAAAGCCGTAGAGACAGCAAAAGGCACTAGTATTGGTGTGGCAGTGGGAGAAGGGGATATGGTCTCCAATCCGAAATAGGCTTACACCTGTTTCGGGACTAAATATCCTTTTATCCGTCATCTTGCTATATGGCGTGAAGCTAGCGCTGTTTATTCTTTTTTATTAAAAGTCTCGGTATGTATAATAAAGAGAAGTATGAGATCAAGGTAATAAAGTAAATAATAAATAGCACGCCCGAAGAGAATATTGCATATGTGAATAGGTGTGTGCCAAACAATCGCCATTTCAAGTTGTGAGCCGCCAGATCATGCGGGTAAAAATAGCTCACGGATACGATCATATAGATAAAGCTCGATAAAACTATCAAGCCGAACAGATATTTGCTGATGGTCATGTTTGCATATTGATCGGCATCGATGATCATCCCCTTGCGGACCTTCAAGAAAAAGATCACCGCAAATATCGGTCCGAGCAAGCCAATGTAGTTTGTTATGACTGTGGAGCTGAAAGGGAAGTTAGACGACCAAAACCCTACCACGCCGAGCAGGTAGGTGTTTATGAAGCTTTCAATATTTGTATAGGGCGCGGATGTGGCCTTTGCAGGAAATAAAAAAGCTATGAAAAATATAGGTGCCATGGTCATTGCAATGAATAAATAGGGCAGAGGTATGCACTGTTTGATTGACTTGTTCATTGCTCGGAAATCCTGTTGTACGATTTTTAATCCTAACACGCTGGGCCCGGACAAGACTCGGCTCGCCCGGACCCTTTGTTTTAGTTAAGAATCAGGTTGTTGATCTCATCGACTTTGGCTGCATCAAAATAGGCAGCGGTGGCTGCCATCATCAAGGCCACCACGACGACTCCAGCGGCAGCCGACGCAAAAACAGGAAAGAAGAACGCCATGCTGGTGGCGAGCAAAATTCCAGCACCTGTGCCGACTGCCATCGCTTCAAGTTCAAGCATCAGAGGCTTCCAGTCGCCGGTTTGAAAACCGGAAACGGTTTTCTCGCGGATGGCTTCTGCTTGTACGACTTTACCGACCACACCGAATGCTTTGCCCAAACGGGTGATGTTATCCGCAAAGGTCGCCTTATCCAGTGCATTCAGCGCATCGACCACTGCTTGGGTGTCCAACGCATTCAGTTTCATAGCGGGGTTAGCGCTGATTTTCTCAAAGGTCGCCATTGCTTCTGCATAACTTCTGACTTTCTTGCCAGCGATCTCAGCTTGCATGTCTTGGGCGACTTTGCTCAAGTTGGCACCATATTTTTGAAGCATTTGTTCGTTGGCGGTCGATACGAAGCTGACAGCGTCTGTATAGGCAGCCTTTTCATCGGGTGTGAGCTCTTTGGTAACGGTAACTGCGGTTTCGCCTTTGATCACGACCTCAAAGGGCATAGCGCCATGAGCGTCAAATACGCTTTGAAGCGTATTTGCAGCCGCTTCGCCGATGGCCGCTTTGAAACCGGCAGGCATCGAATCGTAGGTGTGGTTGGCGGCGGATACGGAGCCGTTAAATTGATAACTACCGTCCTGACCCTTATTGAGGGTGCCTTGCAAGGTCAGGGAAAGATTGTCTATCCACGTTGCAAGCTGCCAGGACGTGGCGTCTGGCGTAAAAGGAATATTGCCAATGGAAATCGGCGACGTTCCAATTGGCGCTGAGGCTAGAACATCATTGAACACAGCGCTTGAGATGCTCGGTGAGTTCAGCCCGAATAGGTTGATTGAGGTTTCGGTTGGAGTACCTTTGCCGTAAAGAAAGTGTCCAACGGCCGCGACCGGAGTCAGGTCTCCGCCCGAGAGGCCTGGAGAGGAGGTTACGCCACCTGATTGGAAATATTGCTGGGCGTAATTCAAACCATGGCCAGAAGTCAGGCCCGGATTAAAGTAAAGGTAGCTATCTGCAAACGGCACCGATTGCAAATCATGGACGATCCCTGGCGCTGGCCCTCCTGTCATTCCCCAGGTGACCTGTTCGTTGGCGATTTTGATTAGCATCTCGCGCCACAACCCCTGGCGATAATAAGCAAAGCGTTCCAGCATCTGCCCTTGGAACACAACCGCCGGGTTCGGCGCGGGAAACGGCAGGCCTCCAGGATTTGCCGGGTAACCGGGCTCGGTGGCAGTGACGACGATGGGTGGAAGAACGATAGTCATGAGTCGATATCCTTATCGATATATATTTCGGTCAATTGCTGGGAATTACCCCTCTGGCTCGGCCTCGCCGCGCTGCTCGTCGCTAGCGATGAATCGGCATAAGATGAGGCCTGCTGATACTGTGTATCCATACAGTGAGGTTTTCAAGGCAAAAATATGCATTTGTGCATTTTTTCTGATGTACGGGTTATTTCCGCACTCAAGACGCGCCGAACGCTCCTGGCGGTCTGCCCTAGAAAGGAGAAACGATATGATGCCCACAGCCTCTTCCTGCAACTGCCGACATAGCGCGCTTCTCTCAAAACGAGCAAACGCCGCGATGGCCTGCTGAAATGAACGCGCCTACCGCATTAGCTGCGCTCGCCGCTAACTATGGACACGGCCACATCGTGGCGCCCCATCGACATGACGAGGGCCAGCTCGTTTATGCCATCAACGGTGTGATGCTGGTGTCGGTGGAGGCGACCGCCTGGGTGGTGCCTTCCGGGCATGCACTGTGGGTGCCCTCGGGGCTGGAGCATCAGATCCGCATGACCGGTGAAGTGCGTATGCGCACCTTGTTGATCTCGCCGGGGGCGCATCGTGGCTTGACGACGGAGTGCGAGGTCATCAGGGTTTCGCCGCTGTTGCGTGAGCTGATTATCGCTGCCGGGGATAAGCTCGACAGTGAGGCGGCATTGGTGCGCCACGCACAGATTGTCGAGTTGATTTTCTCGGAGCTCGACAGGGCACAAAGGGTGCTGGCGCATGTGCCGATTCCGGATGAGCCGAGGCTCAAGTTGTTGTGTGCGGGCTTTATCGACAACCCTTCCCAGGAATCGACACTGGAGAGTTGGGCGCTACAGCTCAATATGAGTTCGCGCACCTTGGCGCGGCTGTTCCGGAAGGAGTTGGGCATGAGTTACGGCGAATGGCGCAAGCGCACGCGGCTGTTGCTCAGCATGCAGCGGCTGGCCTGTGGTGTGTCGATCCTGGAAGTGGCGTTGGAGCATGGCTATCAGAGCCCGAGTGCGTTTACTGCGATGTTCAAGCGCACTATGGGTTACCCCCCGAGTAACTGTCGATTGGTGTGATTTGACTTGGCGATAGGCTTCCCTGTCAGCCTCGGTTCAAATGTGGGAGGGGGCTTGCCCCCGATGGCGGTAGGTCAGTTACAGATTTGCTAACTGATACTCCCTCATCGGGAGCAAGCCCCCTCCCACATTTGCCCCGAGTACTGCCAAGCCACCCCGCACCTTGTCCCAATCAAAACGATGGTTGTCCGGAACTCGGGAGATTCGCACTCCGTCGCGCTCTTACCCTGGGTCTCTACTTGGCCTTCTGGATTTCTTCGATGGGTTCGCCTTCTTTTCCCCCATGGCATGGCCGTGTTGCGCTGCTGGGCATTGCGCTGGCGTTGTCGGCGGGTTGTTCGTCCTGGGTTGCTCACCCGCCTGCACAGTCACATCCAGAGCGCATCAATACCCTGAGCCACTTGCCGCAAGGTGTTTCGGCCCGGGCATTACCCGAGCGCTGGTGGCAGTTGTACAACGACCCGAAACTCGATGGGCTGGTGCAGCAGGCATTGCTGCACAACCGCGACCTGGCGGCGGCCCAGGCCCATGTGCAGGCGATGCTGGCCGGGATCATGCAGGCTGATGCCGAGCGCTGGCCGGCCACCCAGGCGTCACTGGGCGCCGAGTACGGCAAGACGGCCGATGACCAGACCCTGGCCAAGGCCACCGATAGCCATGCGCCGTCACAGTGGGCGTTCAACCCGGGCTTTGAACTGGCTTATCAAGTGGATGTGTGGGGCCAGGTCCAGCGCAGCATCGAACGAGCCCAGGTGCAAGCCGCGGCGGCGCAGGACGCCGAGGACCTGTTGCGCATCACGGTCGTGGCGCAAACCACCCGCGCCTATGTGAATGCTTGTGCCCTCGGTGCTCGTGCCAAGGTCCAGCGTCATTCATTGGACGTGGTCGGGCGCAGCCTGGCGTTGATCGATCGCCAGCGCCAGGCCGGTGTGGTGACGGACCTTGAATACACGCGTATGCAAGCCTTGCAGGGCGAAACCCAGGCCTTGCTGCCGATGCTGGAGGCGCGTCGACAGGCTGCGCTGTATGAACTGGCAATGCTGACCGGCGTGGCTGATTTGGAACAAGGCGCTGGCGCTGCGAGCTGTGAGGTGGTTCCACACCTCAATGCCGAACTGCCGGTGGGCGATGGCTGGCAATTATTGGCGCGCCGCCCCGATATCCGTCAGGCCGAGAGAGCGTTGCAGGCGGCCACGCTGCAAGTGGATATCGTCCAGGCCGACCTGTATCCCAAGGTCACCTTCGGTGCTTCAGTGTCTTCCTCAGCCAACAAATTCCATGAGCTGGGCGACAGCAGCGCGGTGATGTTCGGCATTGGCCCGCTGATCACCTGGCAGTTTCCCAATTGGCGCGCCAACCGCGCGCGGGTCAACCAGGCGCGGGCGCTTGAGCAGGTGGAGGTGGCGCAGTTCGAGGCCAGCGTGCTCAAGGCCCTCAAGGAGGTGCGCCAGGCCCTGGCGTTATATGACGGCGAACGCCAGCGCCACGCGGCCTTGAGCCAGGCACTGGACAGCAGCCGCCACGCCTACAGGTTGGCCCAATTCAACTATGACGCCGGGTCTATCGACTTTCTGGACGTGTTGGACAGCGAACGTGAACTGATCCGTTTGCAGGCCACCCGCGCCGACGCCGACGGCCAGTTGCTGCAACGCCAGATCAGCCTGTTTCGGGCGCTTGGCGGTGGTTGGCAGCCTTCAGCGCACACCCACGCTCACACCACTTTTTCCGGTACCCAACCATGAATATCGCCGTTGATGAAAAAACTGCTGTCCAGGATGAACAGGCGCATACGCGCAGCCCACGCCGCAAAAGGCATCTGCTCCTGCTGGGCGGCGCTGCGCTGTTGATCGCTGCGGTGGTGTTCGGCGTGTACTGGATGACGGTCGGCCGCTACCTGGAACAGACCGATGATGCCTATGTGCGCGCCGACTGGATTCCTATCAGCCCGAAGGTCTCAGGCTATGTGGCCGAGGTGGTGGTGGAGGACGATCAGCCCGTCAAGGCCGGGGACGTGCTGGTGCGAATTGAGGACCGTGACTACCAGGCGCGCTTGGCACAAGCTCGTGCAGAACTGGCCGAGACCCAGGCCTCGGTGGCAGCGCAAGAGGCCAACTTGAAAGTCACTGACAGCCTGATCGCCCAGCAAAAAGCCGGCGTTGCCCAGGCTGAGGCTCACGCCCGCAGTGTGGCTGCAGAATTGCGCCGCGCAAGCCTCGACCAGCGCCGCTACGAAGGGTTGGTGCGCGACCACGCCGCCAGCGCCCAGCGTCTGGAAACGGCCGCCGCCAGCTACACCCAGGCCAATGCCGCGGTAGAAATTGCCAAGGCCATGCAACGCCAACAGGAAACCCGCTTGACCGTGGCCGTCACCCGACGCCAATTGGCCGAAGCTTCGCTCCAGCAGCAGATTGCCCGGCGCAGTCAGGCCCAGGCGCAGTTGAACCTGGCGACCCATGCCCTGGAAGACACTTTGATTCGCTCGCCCATCGACGGCGTGGTGGGGCAGCGCAAAGTGCGCACCCGCCAGTACGTCGCGCCAGGCTTGCCGCTGCTGGCAGTGGTGCCCTTGCAGCAGGCCTACGTGGTGGCCAACTACAAGGAAACCCAGTTGCGCGACATGCGTGCCGGCCAACCCGTGGACATCAGCATCGACAGCTATTCAGGACGCAAGCTCAAGGGCCATGTGATGAGTTTCTCGCCAGGTTCCGGGGCAGTGTTCGCGCTGTTGCCGTCGGACAACGCCACCGGCAATTTCACCAAGATCGTGCAACGCTTTCCAGTGAAGATCGTCATTGATGAGCATGACGAAGGCGGACCTATTCTGCCGGGCATGTCGGTGATCACCACGGTGGACACTCGCCCAGATAAGCAGGGCGCTGCACATGACTGAAGCGGCTGAAAAGAGCGTCTCCTTTCGCGCCTGGGTAGCGGTAATCGGGGGGCTGTTCGGCTGTTTCATGGCCGGCATGAACGTACACGTGACCAGCGCCGCGCTGCCGGAGATCGAGGGTTCCCTGGGGGCGACGTTCGAGGAAGGCTCGTGGATCTCCACCGCCTACCTGGTCGCGGAGATTGTGATGATCCCGCTTACCGCGTGGCTGGTGCAGGTGTTCTCCCTGCGCCGGGTGATGCTCGTGGGTTCGTTTGTGTTTTTGGTGGCGTCCATTGCCTGCTCCTGGGCGCCCAACCTTGCGGTGATGATCATCATTCGAGTGATCCAGGGCGCAGCCGGCGCGGTACTTATCCCCTTGTCATTCCAGTTGATCATCACCGAGCTGCCGCCAAGCAAGATTGCCATGGGCATGGCCTTGTTCGCCCTGTCCAACAGCGTTGCCCAGGCCGCCGGGCCGTCCATCGGTGGCTGGCTGACGGATGCTTATTCCTGGCGCTGGATTTTCTACCTGCAACTGGCCCCGGGTATTCTCTTGCTGCTGGCGGTGGCGTGGTCCATCGACGCCAAGCCCATGCAGTTGAGCCTGCTCAAACGCGGCGACTGGGGCGGCATCATCGCCATGATCGTTGGCCTGGGTGGCTTGCAGATCGTGTTGGAAGAAGGCGGGCGCAAGGATTGGTTCGGCTCCGATTTCATTGTGTGGATGTCACTGGTCGCAGGCGTTGCCCTGGTGTATTTCGTACTGTCGCAGCTGTATGGCAGCCGCTCTTTTATCAACCTGCGCCTGCTCAAGAGCTACAACTTCGGAGTGGCCAGCGCGGCGATGTTCATCTTCGGCGGGGCCACGTTCGGCCTGGTATTCCTGGTGCCCAATTACCTCTCCCAGTTGCAGGGTTACAACGCTCGGGAGATTGGTATCAGTCTGATCGCCTACGGCATGGTGCAACTGGTACTGGCGCCGTTCATGCCGCGCTTGATGAAGTGGCTCAACCCGAAACTGATGGTCGCCAGTGGCTTTTTCATCATGGCCCTGGGGTGTTACCTCGGTGCGCACCTGGACGTGGACAGCGCTGCCAACGTGATTATTCCTTCTACCGTGGTACGGGGCATCGGGCAGCCGCTGATCATGGTGGCGCTTTCGGTACTGGCGGTGTCCGGGCTGGCCAAAGACGAAGCCGGCTCTGCCTCGGCGTTGTTCTCCATGCTGCGTAACCTTGGCGGTGCCGTGGGTACGGCGGGCCTGACGCAGATCGTCGCCCTGCGCGAACGCTTTCACTCCGAGCGGGTAGGGGAGTCGATCACACTGTTTTCCCCGTCCTTGCAGGAACGCCTGCGCGCCAGCATGGCTGACAGCGAGGGTTTTATCTTCAACCAACTGTTGCCCGCTCAACAGCAGGTTATCGAGGGCTTGATCCACACCGTGCGTCGCGAGGCGTACCTGATGGCCTATAGCGATGCGTTCTATGTGTCCTGTATCGCGTTGATCTTGTGTGGTGTCGCGGCCTTGGCATTACGGCAGTCAGCCAAGAACGCTTAACCACGCCAAGGAGGTGTTGAACTTGTACAGCCCACTGCGTTTGGTTGGAGCCCACTATCTGCCCCCCGGAAAAGAGGAGCTCTCTCATGCAACAACCCGATACCCTGGTCCGTAACCCGCTCGGCAACCCTGTAGTCGCCCGCGTCACCGTGAATGGCGATGCGCGCAGCGTGTGGAGTATCGTCGGAGATTTTGCGGGTTTCGCGAAATTCATTCCGGCGTTGTCCCATATCGAAATGACGGGCGAGGGTGTGCGTTCGGTCCGCAAGAAACTGTTCAAGGACGGCAACGTGGTGATTGAGCAACTCAACACCCGTGAAGACCAAGCCATGACGATGACCTGGTCACTGATTTACACCTCACTGAATATCGGCAACCTGTGGGCGCTGATGGAAGTGGCGCCGCAAGGCCCGAACCAGAGCCTGGTGACCTGGACCATCATTGGCCAGCCCTACACTGGCGGCAAGGAGGATATGCCGGCGTTCGAAGCGTTCCTGCAAGGCTTTGCCGATGATGCGATGAAGAACCTGCAGGCGCTGTTCAACTGACATAGAACGAGCAGGCAGTGGCTGATTCCGTGGCGAGGAAGCTTGCTCCCGTTGGGGCGCGAAGCGGCCCTGAGAATAGGACTGCTGCGCAGTCCAGCGGGAGCAAGCTCCCTCGCCACAGAAGCATTCTGCTGTTTTAAGCGTTAGTTGACGGCCTGATCAATCCCCGCCTGCAAGGCCTGGCTCTCTCGATGGCCACCGGCGCGCAGAAGGCCCAGGTTCAAGGCTTGATCCTTGCGCGTGGCGTCGTCCTGTTTCTGGGTCAGTTCGTCCTTGGCCCCGAGTGCGAGGTTGACCGGTGATTTGGAGACATTCAGCCCGACATCGGCGCGGTAGTCGCTGCCTGCCAGTGTGGTTGCGGTGACCCTGGAACCGCCCAGCTCGACCTTGCCATGCTCGGCACTGATCCGCGCACCCGTGAGGCGCGTATCACCACCGACCTGCAGACTGACGCCCTGGCTGCCGCGAATGCCTGACGCCTGAGCGACGCTGTCCTTGATCACATGGCTGACGTCCAGGTTCAGGGTCGGGGTGTAGTTGGTGTTGCCACTCTTGTCACCGAACAACACGCTTTCAGCCGTATCGGCCACCTTGCTGCCGGTGGTGTTCTTGCCGCTGACAACGTAGCTGTCGCTGGTTTTTGGCCAGACCTTGTCCTTGAAGCCCGACAGGCGCGTGCCCAGCGCATCCGTCTTGTCTGCCAGGTAAGCCTTGGCCTTGTCCACGCGGGTGCCGAAGGCGCCGCGGGGCTCGGGGTTCACGTCGTAACTGGCGCTGCGGGTGAGTTTTTCTTCCAGGCGTTCCTTGGCGTTGACCACGCTGTCGAGCACTTTGTCCTTGGCCGCAGCCAGGTGCCCGGTGCCCTTGTCGACCACGTTCTCCAATTTGTCGCGATGCTTGTCGAACGCGCCTTCGGCCTTGGCTTTTACGGTGTCCTTGAGCGGGCCGCTGGCCTTGGCGAGTTTATCGACCACGCCAGGCTGGTTTTTCTCGACATCCAGTTTGGCATCGACATGAACCTGGGTGCTGTTGACCTGGTCCTTGCGGCTTTCGACAACGAGGTCGCCGCCCACCTTGCCGCTCACCTGCTCGGCGTCGATGCGTGCGCCCGCCAGACGGGTATCGCCGGCACTGTTGATGACCACGGTATCGGCCTTGATCAGGCTGTCGTGCTGGGTGGTGCCTTGCACGTGATCCACATCGACCTTGGCCCGCGCATTGATGCCGCGTTGGGTCTTGGGTGTTTCGTGTTCACCGGCGTCGGCCAAGGTGGTCTTGCCCACGCTGGCGCCCGCGCCCAGGGTCACGCCCCAGCTGTCATGAGCCTGGGTCGACTGTGCCGACTCCTGCAGGACGCCGCCGTTTTGTGCGTCGAGGTTGACGCTGGCCGCGCTTACCTGAGTACCCTGCAAGTGAATGGCATCGGCTGCATCGGCACCGCTGGCGAGGCTGACCTTGCCGTTGCTGTGCAGTTGCCCGACGACTACGGCCTGGTCATCTTCGGCCACCTTGCCGATGTTGAAATTGGCGCTGAGGTTGCCGGTCTTGCTGCTGCTTTCGGCGCTGCTGGTTTTGCCGGCGCCAAGGGTCAGGCCGCCGCCCAGGTTACTGCCGTTGCTGACGTGGCGGTGGGTGGCGGCTTGCAGGTCCAGCTTGCCGCCGGCATTGAGGCTGATATCGCCGGTCTTGGCGGTGCCGGAGCCGATCTGCGTGCCTTGCAGGGTCATGTCGCCGCCGCTGCCGAGTTGGATCGGCCCGTTGCCCTGGAGCGTCGCGACGCGTGCCTGGCTGTCCTGGGTGTCGAGGCGCTGGTTATCCAATTGCACACCGGCACCGAGGTTGATGTTGGTGCCATTGGCGCCGGGCGCTGTGCCCACGGTCAATGACGCGTTACCGCGCAACGTGCTGCTGGTGTTGCTCTGGGTGTCGTTAGCCTGGTTGAGCGCCAACTCACCGCCGGTCTTGAGGTTGACGCCTGCCTGGCCGCCGTTGAACTGGCTGCCTTCATAACTTGCATCGCCCTTGGTCTGGAGGCTCACGCCCTGGGTGCCCGCGTAGCTGCCGACCACTGCCGTGCTGCTGGCTTGGCGTACATCACGGCTGCCGCCACTGCCGCTGCCGCGTACATTCACGTCCTCGCCGGTGGTGGTGTAGACCCGCACGCCGACCTTGGCGTCCACGCCTTGCTCGCTGCTGCTGTGGGTATTGGCTGCCGCCTTGGCGATATGCTCGCCGGCATTGATGGTCAGCCCGCCCTTGGTGGCGCGGTATTGCGTGCCCTCATCCTGCAACTTGCCGATGCTATCGACCTGCACCGTGGCGCCACTGAATTGGCTGACCACGGCGGTGCTGTCCTGTTGTGTGCGGGTGCTGTGGGTATGCCCGACTTCCACGTCCAGCCCGACATTGGGTTGTTCGAATGCATCCAGCAAACCCGGCTGATGGAACTTGGCCTGGGCCACGCCTTCAACAGCTTTTTCGATCGGGCGGGTAATGCCTTTGTATTCCACATTGGCGCCGACATCGGCGGTCCAGCCGTTTTGCTTGTGGGTACTGGTCTCGGTGGAATGGGCGGCCAGGTTGTCGATCTGGCCCGCGTTGACTCGCAGCTCGGTGCCGGCCTTGGCCTGGGCACCCTCGCTGGTGAAGGTGTTGCCAGCATTGATGGTCAGCTTGCCGGTCGCGGCCACGGTGCTGGTTTGCGCGGTGGTTTTTTCAGCGGTGTCGTGGCTGCTCTGGTGGCTGAACTGAGCACCATTGCCTGCCCGATCAATGCCGCCGGTGTAGTAGAAACTGCCGCCGGTGGTGGTCTTGTCGACGGCTTCGGTGCGCTGGTCATGGGCGGCCAACAGCTCGACGTTTTTGCCGCTCAGGCTTGCATCGCCTTCGGTTGCCTGGAGGTTGGAGCCGCTGATGCTGACGTCACCACCGGCGTTAACCGCCACACTGGCGCCGTTGATGCTTGAAGCCTGCTGCCCGGTGGTGTCGGTCTGGCGGGTTTGCTGCTGGTCTTCATAGCTCAGGCCCGCACGGTACTGGCGGCTGACACCTTCAGTTTCCTTGGCGTAGCCATCGAAGCCGCGGGTATGGGTACTGGTGGTGTCGTGGGCGGTGTTCTGCGCCGCAACGACCTTGATATCGCCCTTGGCATTCGCTTGCAGCTCACCCGCGGCAGACACCTGGGAGCCACTCACCGTGATGTCCTTGGCGCTTTGCAGCTTGAGGTTGCTGTCCGAGCGCAGGTTACTGGCAACCACGGTGCTGTCCTTGAGGTTCTTGCGGCTTTCATCCTTGGAGATGCCGAAGAACTTACTGTCGTTGCTGTAGCGGTTGTCGTGGGAGGTGTCTTGTACGCCGTCGATCACCAGCGAGCCTTTGTCGCTGATCACACTGGCCTGCTTGCCGCCTCGGGCCTGGCTGCCGCTGATGCGCACGTCGTCTGCCTGGACGATCAGCTTGCCGTCGGCATTCACCTTGCTGGCGGTGTTCAAGGTCTTGCCCTGGTTGCCGTCGCCGTTCTTGCCGAAGAAGCTGCCGCCGGTGAGGTCGCCTGCGTAGGTGTTGTCACTGCTGCTTTGGGTGCGGCTGGCGCTGGTGATATCCACTTGGCGGCCTGCCAATTGGATGTCCCCTGGGGTTTTCAGCTCGGCGCCCTGCAATTGCAGTTTCTGTTTACTGGTCAGCTCCAGCGTGTGGCCGGCCTTGAGGCTGCTGGTGATGCTGCGCTGTTCGCTGCTGGATTTGTCCCAGTTGGCTTTCCACAGGTGCTTGCGATGGTTGCCCTGGTCGCGGGTCTCATGGGTTTCGGTCGCGGCGGTCACCTGCAGGTCGGCGCCGCTGTTGACGCGCAAGGCGTGGCCCGCTTCGACGTGGCTGGCTTTGATGTCGGCCTTGGCGCCGGAAGACAATGCCGCGTCCTGTTGGGCGACGAGCGTGTTGCCGTGCTGGCGGGAATCCTTGTCGGTGGTGGTGCGGTCGTAGGTTTCGTAGGTGAACAGCAAGTTGCTGTTGTCCCACTGTTCACGCTTTTCCTGAAGCTTGCGGCTTTCCAGGCTGCTGAGGGTCAGGTTGCGCCCGGCATCCAGCTTGACGTTGCGCCCGCCTACGTCAGTGGCGGCCAGGTTCAAGTCCTTGGCGCTGTGCAAGTCGACGTCGCCCTGGCGGCTCTGCACCCCGGCGCGGGTGGCGTCGAGGCTGTTGGCGTGAACTTGGCCGCTGACATCGAGGTCACCGGCCGAGCTGATCTTTACACCGTCAGTGCCTTGCACCTGCACACCACCCACACGTACCCCGGCCCCTTCGGCGGTGCTGATGATATTGATGCGCCCGGCCTGCATCGCGCCGAACAGGCGTGCGTCGATGCGTTGCTCCTGGGCCTTGCCGGCCGGGTCGACCTGGCGTACCTCGCCGCTGGCGAAATCCACCTGGTTGCGACCGACCGTGAGGTTCAATTGATCACGGGCACTGAGGCGACCCTCGCTGTCGATGCGTGGCGCGATCAGCTTGATGGAGCCCTCGCGGTTGTGCAGGCCCTGGCCCTGGATCGTCAGTTGGCCGTTGGCATCGCGGGTGCTCAAGGCTTGCAGCTTGCCGTCGTTGAGTTCCGGGCGGCCCACCACCAGGTTGGCGTTCGGGGTGTTGATGAAGCTGCCGCCATTGACCGAAATGCCGTTGGGGTTGGCCAGCACATAATCGGCGGCCTGGCCGAAAATCTCCTGGGCGCCGTTGAGGGCCGAGGCATTGCGGCTGATCACTTCGTTGAGGATCACGCTCGCCGCCTGGCCCTGGAACTGCGGGTTGGCGGCCAGTTGCCCGGCCAGTTGGGATTGGCCGGCCTGCAAGGCGTTGTTCAACACCAGGCCCTGGCGGTCGACGTTGTAGTCCAGAAACTGGTTGTGGGACAGGCCGCCGGCATTCGGCGCGACAATGTTGACGATGGGCACACCGCCCTGGTCTTGCAGTTGCGGCGTGCCGCCGGGGCCTGTGACGACGGTCACGCCGCCAGCCAGTACCAACTGTGGCAGCAGAAACAGGCTGGCAATGGCCCAGCGCAGTTTGCCCTGGGGTGAAAGGTGAAAGCTGTGTGAAGTAGTCGGCATAAATAATTTCGCTCTGTGTTGGCTGATCCGCGACGTGCGTTGTTCGTTGCAACGCTGCTGTGGTGGTCAGGTACGGCGGTTGTCTCAGGCTAAAAACAGCGGTGGTTCATATTTGCACGCTCAGGCGTGTCAGCCAGACCTCCGGCTCCTGGCGAAAGCCTGTGGGGGTGTTGAGGTTGCGTTGGTAATCGATGTCCAGTTGCACGTTCTTCCAGCTCAGGTTGAGCCCAGCACTGGCACCGCTCAGGCGTTGGCTCTGGGCGCCGTGTTCGTGCTTGACCCACGCATTGTCCAGGCCCAGGCGCGGGGTGAGCTTCACCGGCAAGCCCGTGTTGAGCGGCAGGCGCAAGGTGTTGCGCCATACCGCACCCATGGCGCCGGAGCTGCTGTTTTCGCGGTAGCCACGCACGGCCGAGTCATCGGTGATCAGCAGTTGTTCGATGGCAGGCAATGCATCCTCGCTGTACTGCACCGACAGCTGGCTTTGCCACTGCCATGGCTGCGCCGACCATTGGCCGTTGCGCCATTGGGTGAGGTTGGCGCGGTACTTGTGGAACTGTGCCTTGGGGTGTTTTTTTTGCACCTGGTCGGCATCCCGATCGGCGTCGAACCACGTCAGGCCCTGGGCGTAATTGACGTCCAGGTTCCATACCGCACTATTGAGCCAGAACAGGTTGAGGCCCGCTTCTGCCACCGTGAGCGTCGGGCTCTGAATGTCCAGATGGACCTTTTGCAGGTAACTGTCGACGTCCTTGTAGGCCAGTTGCAGGTTGGCGCTCAGTTGGTGGCTCTGGTCGCGCCACAGCACGCGGTCGCTGCGCAGGCTGAGCTGATCGGTGCGGCCACTGTTGTAAAGCGTCGTGCGGCTGAGCTTGAACGGTGAGCGGTATTCGGCATGGCTGGCGAACAGGCTGTAGGTCCAGTAACCGTAAGGGATGGAATAGAACAGGCTGTGGCTGCGGCTGTAGCGTGGCCCATGGTTGAGCGTGTCACTGAAGCTCAGGTTGAGCGAGTCGTTGATTTGCAACGGGCTGTCCAGGCTCACGCTGATGGCGTTGCGATCACGGCCGGTGCCGGCGCTGCCGAGGTTATCCACCCCAAGCCCGAGCGCCCAGCGCGAGGCACTGCTGCGCGAGCGCAGGATGATGCGTGAGGCGCCGGGTATGCTGCCGGGGGCGATGTCGGCGGTCAGGTCCACCGAGCGCAGGCGGTTGAGCTGGTCCAGGCCCTGCTCCAGGTCGCGCAGATTCAGTGGTTTGCCGAGCATCCCGGGGAATGCCCCGCCCAGCGCCACCGGCAGGCTCTGATCGGCCAACTCGATGGCCTCCAGGTAGCCTTCTTCGACATGAATATCCAACGGCTGCCCGGCGGCCGGCGCACTGATCAGGTACGGCCGGCTGGCGATGTAACCGGCCTCGACGTACAGCTGGGTGATCTGCGCCAGCAGACGGTTGATCTGCGTGACGCCCATGCACGGGGTCACGTAGGGTTCGATGTGTTTGTCCAGCTCGCTGCGGGTGAACAGCGTAACTCCGGCCAGACGCGTACCGCTCAGGGGCCAGCAACCTTCATCCTTGGCAGTCTCTTTTGGCATGGCCGGCGTGGCCGGTTGCGTGCCGAAACTGCCGCGCTGCATTTGGCGCTGGCGTTGCTCCAATTGTAATTGCTGCAAATCGCGCTGCTGTTGCTGCTGCAAGCGCAGGGCTTCCTGGCCGGGCTGTGGGCCATCGGCGGCAGCCACCGGCAGCGCCCACAGGCAGAGCAGGGCGATGCCCAGTTTCCGGGTACAACACAGGTGTGCGGTTGAGAGCTGATGTGGCACTCGACTTCCTTAAACGTAGAAATACACGCGATGCATCCGCCCGAGCCAAATAGTGAACTCAGCGGGACTTGCCACACTTGAGTGAGTGGTAGACGGTTTGTTACATCGCTGTAGGATTTATCACACAATACGTAAGAAAGGTCGCGTAATTAAGTGCTTTTATGCACATTTTTGGTGCGGACTGAGGTGTGCAGGCCCGTCATTCCTGCGCTTAAAGGCGCGTAAGTGGCAGAGGGATGGTTTGGATTGTTGTCAAGACTTCGCCTAATCGGCTGGGCCCGATCAAGGGACGGCAGCTTGCCTCGTTGCCAGATTAGGCTTTTGAATCCATTGGATATTCTGTAGCCTTGCGCAGCTTCATCTTTACCCGTGCTTGATGAACAAAAACACTTCGTCCGGCGGCGCCCGAAGGGCTCCCGAGCCGGTGGTACACTCGACTTTCGCGCTACTGCGCCTGCAGGTCTTGCGAACATGACGCACATTTCCGAACGCCTACTGGTTCAAGCCCACCTCGACGCCAAACAGCCCAAGGTTCTCAGCGTTGCTGAAGAGGCAAGCTTGCGTACTGCCATCGCCGCCGAGCTCAAGGCTCAGGACGCGGTGCTGGTCGCCCACTTTTATTGCGACCCGGTGATTCAGGCCCTGGCCGAAGAAACCGGCGGCTGTGTTTCCGACTCCCTGGAAATGGCCCGCTTCGGCGCTGCCCACCCAGCCAAGACCGTGCTGGTGGCCGGTGTGCGATTCATGGGGGAGACCGCCAAGATCCTCACCCCGGAAAAACGCATCCTGATGCCTACCCTGGAAGCGACGTGCTCCCTGGACCTGGGGTGCCCGGTGGATGAGTTTTCCGCATTTTGTGATCAGCATCCCGAGCGCACCGTGGTGGTGTACGCCAATACCTCGGCCGCGGTCAAAGCCCGTGCCGATTGGGTGGTGACCTCCAGCTGCGCACTGGAAATCGTCGAGAGCCTGATGGACAACGGCGAGACCATTATCTGGGGCCCTGACAAACACCTGGGCACCTACATCCAGCGCCAGACCGGCGCCGACATGCTGCTGTGGGACGGTGCCTGCATCGTGCACGAAGAGTTCAAGTCCAAGCAGCTGGAAGACATGAAGGCGCTGTACCCGGATGCGGCGATCCTGGTGCATCCGGAGTCACCGACTTCGGTGATCGAATTGGCGGACGCGGTGGGTTCCACCAGCCAACTGATCGCTGCGGCGCAACGCTTGCCGAACAAGACCTTTATCGTGGCGACTGATCGCGGCATCTTCTACAAGATGCAGCAGCTGTGTCCGGACAAGGTCTTCATCGAAGCACCCACCGCCGGCAACGGCGCCGCGTGCCGCAGCTGCGCGCACTGCCCGTGGATGGCGATGAATACGCTGGAGCGTACATTGCAGTGTTTGCGTGAGGGCAGTAACGAGATTTTCGTCGAGCCGTCGGTGATTCCGCAGGCGGTGCGGCCGCTCAAGCGGATGTTGGACTTCACCCAGGCTGCGCGGTTGAAGCTGGCCGGCAACGCCTGAACACAAATCAAAATGTGGGAGCTGGCTTGCCTGCGATAGCGGAGTAACAGTCACAGGTGTTTGGCTGCAAGACCGCTATCGCAGGCAAGCCAGCTCCCACAGTTGATCGGCGATGTGCTTGAGTTACTTCTTTTGCTTCGGGATCCGCACCAGCTGCGTATCCGAATAGATGTCATGCCAACTGCGTTTGTGTTTATCGAACAACGACCAGATAAACCCCAACCCCACGCACAACCACGACGCAATCGACACCACAAAACGCAGTAACGCCTGCCACAGGCTGATCCGCGAGCCGTCGGCGTTTTGCACGCGTACGCCCCACACCTGCATGCCCAGGGTTTGCCCCGAATGGGTCCAGAACTTGGCGAAGAAACCAAACAGCACAAACAACAGGATCGTCGACAACAACGGGTCACCGTCCAGCGCGCCGGACTCGGTGAGTGTGCGCATCTTCGCTTCGCCGATGAAGGCGATCCACACCAGCTTGTAGATGAACGCCGTGACGATCAGCAGGGCGGTGCACAACAGGAAGTCATAGAACATCGCTGCCAGGCGGCGGCCCAGGCCAACGGCGGGGAATTCGCCCTGGGGGCTCAACAGGGGTTTGGACATGGCAGGGCTCTCTGGAGAAAGCACGCAGTTTACGCAATGGCGCCCATAAAAAAGCCCCTGATGTCATATCAGGGGCTTTTTGTCGCAGCAAGGATCAGCCTTCTGCTTGAACTTCGTCAGCTTGCAGGCCTTTCTGGCCCTGAACTGAAACGAAGGTGACCTTCTGGCCTTCCTTCAGGCTCTTGAAGCCATTGCCCTGAATAGCGCGGAAATGCACGAACAGATCCGGGCCGCTCTCAGGAGTGATAAAACCAAAGCCTTTTTCGTCGTTGAACCACTTGACGGTACCGCTCTGACGCTCAGCCATTTTCTTCTTTCCTTTGACGCTAAAAATTAATGACAGCCCCTTTCACACGAAAGAGTACTGGGCTGGGTTGCAGGAAAGTTAAGAGACGTCGAACGGGTTGTAGCAACTACTTCAGCTACTGCCCAGGTCCAGGTTCCAAGCGACCCATGCAAACACAGTGAGCAAACTCTACGCCAACTAATATGAAAAAAACAAGCCCTGCGCAAGGCCCCGGTTTTACTGGGGTGCATGACACTTTGTTGAATGCTGAACGGCTGGCTTATTCGATAGAGTAGTTCACTTGTTATAGGGCTATTCCTATAAAAATGACTATCGTAAATGCACTGTTTTATGGCGGTTGCGTTACAGTTTAGTGCACGTTAACGCAACCGCGTTACTTATAGAAACAATCCGTCAGCCGCGATAGTAACGTTGCGGCACAAATGGCATTTTACTTACACGTAGTGGCACCTTTTTCCCACGCACCAACGCAGACACTTCGGTATCCAGTGCAGTGAAGGCCGTGTCCAGGTAACCCATGGCCAGCGGGCCCCCCAGGCTCGGGCCAAAACCGCCGCTGCACACGGTGCCGATCACGGTGCCGTGTTCGTCGACAATCTCTGCACCTTCACGCACCGGGGTGCGCTCCTGAGGCAGCAAGCCCACGCGCTTGCGGCTGACGCCAGCTTGTTGCTGAGTGAAGATCCGGTCGGCGCCGGGGAAAGCGCCGGCACGCGGGCCATCCGCACGCCGGGCCTTGGAGATCGCCCACAACAGGCTGGCTTCGATCGGGGTGGTGTCGGTGTTCATGTCGTGGCCGTACAGGCACAGGCCGGCTTCCAGGCGCAGCGAATCGCGGGCGCCCAGGCCGATAGCCTGTACTTCGGCTTCGGCCAGCAGGCTGCGTGCGAGGCTTTCGGCATTTTCAGCCGGCACG
Organism: Pseudomonas sp. GZJR-8; assembly: GCF_002916705.1. Classification (NCBI taxonomy): domain Bacteria; kingdom Pseudomonadati; phylum Pseudomonadota; class Gammaproteobacteria; order Pseudomonadales; family Pseudomonadaceae; genus Pseudomonas; species Pseudomonas sp. GZJR-8. The sequence goes on from NZ_JXSI01000008.1 coordinate 108,442, forward strand.
GAGATTTCGAAGCCGTCTTCACCGGTATAGCCGGAGCGACTGACATAGCAGTCCACGCCCAGCAAACGCAGGGTGGCAAATTGCATAAAGGTCATCCGGGTGACTTCAGGTGCCAACCGCGCCAGCACCTTCACCGCAGCCGGGCCTTGCAGGGCCAGCAGGGCGCGTTCTTCGAACAGCGGTTCGATGGTGCATTGGTCGCCGATGTGTTGACGCAGGTGTGCCAGGTCCTGGTCCTTGCAGGCGGCATTGACCACCAGGAACAGTTCGTCGTTGCCCAGGTTGGCCACCATCAAGTCGTCGAGGATGCCGCCTTGCTCGTTGGTGAACATGGCGTAGCGCTGCATGCCCACCGGCAGGTCGATGATGTCGACCGGCACCAGGGTTTCCAGGGCCTTGGCGGCATTGGCACCGGTCAGTCGGATCTGGCCCATGTGCGACACGTCGAACAACCCGGCCTGATCACGGGTGTGCTGGTGTTCCTTCATCACACCCAGCGGGTACTGCACCGGCATGTCGTAGCCGGCGAAGGGCACCATGCGTGCGCCCAGTTCGAGGTGCAGGGCGTGCAGAGGGGTTTTCAACAGGGTTTCGGTGGACATATTCAGCTCCTGAAAAACGTGCCGACGCGCTTGTGGGCGTCAGCACTCGATAATGTTGACCGCCAAACCGCCACGGGCGGTTTCCTTGTATTTGCTTTTCATATCGGCGCCGGTCTGGCGCATGGTGCGGATGACCTTGTCGAGGGATACAAAATGCTGCCCGTCGCCCCGCAGGGCCATGCGCACCGCATTGATCGCCTTTACCGAGCCCATGGCATTGCGCTCGATGCACGGCACCTGCACCAGCCCGCCAATTGGATCGCAGGTCAGGCCGAGGTTGTGTTCCATGCCGATCTCGGCGGCGTTTTCCACTTGGGACACGCTGCCGCCCAGCACTTCGCACAGGGCGCCCGCGGCCATGGAACAGGCCACGCCCACTTCACCCTGGCAGCCGACTTCGGCGCCCGAGATCGAGGCGTTTTCCTTGTACAGGATGCCGATGGCGGCGGCGGTGAGCAGGAAGCGCACCACGCCGTCTTCGTTAGCGCCCGGGATAAAGCGCATGTAGTAATGCAGCACCGCCGGCACGATCCCCGCTGCACCGTTGGTGGGCGCGGTGACCACGCGCCCGCCATTGGCGTTTTCTTCGTTGACCGCCAGGGCGTAGAGGTTGACCCAGTCCAACACCGACAGCGGGTCGCGCAGGGCGGACTCGGGGTTCTTGCACAACTGCCTGTGCAGCGCCGCCGCCCGGCGCTTGACCTTCAAGCCTCCGGGCAAGATGCCTTCGTTGCGACAGCCAGCGTCGACGCAGTCCTGCATGACCTGCCAGATTTTCAACAGGCCGCTGCGGGTTTCCGCTTCCGGGCGCCAGGCGCTTTCATTGGTCAGCATCACCTGGCTGATGGACAGCCCATAGGTGGTGCAATGGCCGAGCAGGTTCTTGGCGTGCTTGAACGGGAAGGTCAAGGGCGTGGCATCTTCGACGATCCGGTCGGCGCCGGCAGCGTCTTCATCCACCACAAACCCACCACCGACCGAGTAGTACTCGCGGCTGCGAATCTGGATGCCGGCGGCGTCAAAGGCGCGGAAGATCATGCCGTTGGGATGATAGGCGAGGGGTTTGCGAATCATCGCCAGGTGTTCTTTCTCGTTGAACGCAATGCTGTGTTCACCGAGCAGGTTGAGGCGCCCGTCACTGCGCATCTGAGACAGGCGTGCAGCTACGGTTTCGGTATTGACGGTGTCCGGGTGTTCGCCTTCCAGGCCCAGCAGTACGGCCTTGTCGCTGCCGTGGCCTTTGCCGGTGGCGCCGAGCGAGCCATAGAGTTCCACTTTGATGCCGGTGGTGGCGCTCAGCAGGTTGTCACGCTTGAGGCCCTCGACGAATCGAGCCGCCGCACGCATCGGGCCGACGGTGTGGGAGCTGGAGGGGCCGATGCCAATCTTGAACAGGTCGAACACGCTAAGGGACATGGTTGTTCTCCGGTTTCTTATTATTCTTGAGGCCGTACTCGGTCAAGTGTGGGAGGGGGCTTGCTCCCGATGGCGGTGCGTCAGTCACCAGATCTAATAACTGACCCTCCGCTATCGGGAGCAAGCCCCCTCCCACATTTAGACTGAGTACCTCTTCAGTTATGCATAGCTCTCGATCGACGGGCACGCACACACCAGGTTGCGATCGCCAAACACGTTGTCGACCCGGCCAACCGGTGGCCAGTATTTGCCTTCGATCAATGACGGCACCGGGTACACCGCTTGTTCGCGGGTGTATGGATGCGTCCACTCGCTCACCAATTCAGCCGCGGTGTGTGGTGCGTTTTTCAGAGGGTTGTCGTCCTTGTCCAACGTGCCGTTTTCCACTGCACGGATCTCTTCGCGGATGGCGATCATGGCATCGCAGAAGCGGTCCAGTTCTTCCTTGGATTCACTTTCGGTCGGCTCGATCATCAAGGTGCCGGCCACCGGGAACGACATGGTCGGCGCATGGAAACCAAAATCGATCAGGCGCTTGGCCACGTCGTCCACACTGATGCCGCTGCTGTCTTTCAACGGACGCAGGTCGAGGATGCATTCGTGGGCCACCAGGCCGTTGCTCCCGGTATAGAGCACGGGGTAATGCTCTTCGAGGCGACGGGAAATGTAGTTGGCATTCAGGATCGCCAACTGCGACGCGCGCTTGAGGCCGGCGCCGCCCATCATGCTGATGTACATCCAGGTGATCGGCAAAATGCTCGCGCTGCCGAACGGTGCGGCGCATACCGCGCCTTCCTTGCGTTCCATGGCCGCGTGGCCGGGCAGGAACGGCGTGAGGTGCGACTTGACGCCAATCGGGCCAACACCCGGGCCGCCACCGCCATGGGGGATGCAGAAGGTCTTGTGCAGGTTCAGGTGGGACACGTCGCCGCCGAACTTGCCCGGTGCGCAGAGGCCGACCATCGCGTTCATGTTGGCGCCGTCGATGTACACCTGGCCGCCGTTGTCGTGGATGATCCCGCAGATTTCGCGGATGCCTTCCTCGAACACACCGTGAGTGGACGGGTAGGTGATCATCAGCGCGGCAAGATGCTCGCGGTGTTCGATGGCCTTGGCGCGCAGGTCTTCGATGTCCACGTTGCCGCGCGCATCGCAAGCGGTCACCACTACGCGCATACCGGCCATGTTGGCGGTGGCGGGGTTGGTGCCGTGGGCCGACGACGGGATCAGGCAGATGTCGCGACGTTCTTCGCCACGGCTCTGGTGATAGGCGCGGATGGCCAGGAGGCCTGCGTATTCACCCTGGGAACCAGCGTTGGGCTGCAAGGAGATCGCATCGTAGCCGGTGGCCGCGCAGAGCATGGCTTCCAGTTCGGTGGTCAGTTGCAGGTAGCCGGCGCTTTGTGCGGCGGGGGCGAAAGGGTGCAGGGCACCGAACTCGGCCCAGGTCACCGGGATCATTTCGCTGGCCGCGTTGAGCTTCATGGTGCACGAGCCCAGCGGGATCATGGTGCGGTCCAGGGCCAGGTCCTTGTCGGCCAGCTTGCGCAGGTAGCGCATCAGCTCGGTTTCCGAGTGATAACGGTTGAACACCGGGTGGCTGAGGATCGGCGACTGGCGCAGCAGGGCGCTCGGCAGGGTGCTTTGGGTTGCAGCAAAGGCCGGCAGGGTTTTGCCGTCGGCGAAGATGGCCCACAAGGCCTGGATATCAGCCTGGGTGGTGGTTTCGTCGACCGACAGGCCAACACGCTCGGCGTCCACGACGCGCAGGTTGATGCGCTGGGCGCGGGCCTTGTCATGCAGGGCGGCGGTGTTGCTACCGGTGTTGATCGTCAGGGTGTCGAAGAAGTGTTGCTGCTCGACTTTCAAGCCCAGGGCCGTCAAGCCCTTGGCCAGGATCGCGGTCAGTTGATGAATGCGCTGGGCGATCTGGGTCAGTCCCTTGGGACCGTGGTACACGGCGTACATGCTGGCGATGTTGGCCAGCAGCACCTGCGCGGTGCAGATATTGCTGGTGGCTTTCTCGCGACGGATATGTTGCTCGCGGGTCTGCATGGCCAAGCGCAGGGCCGGCTTGCCGAAGCGGTCTACCGACACGCCGACCAGACGGCCTGGCATATCGCGCTTGAATGCATCCTTGGTGGAGAAGTACGCCGCGTGCGGGCCACCGAAGCCCAGCGGCACGCCGAAGCGTTGTGCGCTGCCAATGGCGACGTCGGCGCCGAATTCACCCGGCGGGGTCAGCAGGGTCAGGGCCAGCAGGTCGGCGGCCACGGCTACCAGTGCGTTGGCGGCGTGGAAGCGCTCGGTCAGTTCGCGGTAGTCGAATACATCGCCGTTGCTGGCCGGGTATTGCAGCAGGGCGCCAAAGAACGCGCTGACATCGGTCAACTCGCGCTCATCGCCGACCACCACCTCGATGCCCAAGGGTTCGGCACGGGTGCGCAATACGTCGAGGGTTTGCGGGTGGCTGTGCACCGAGGCGAAGAAGGCGTTGCTGCCTTTGTTCTTGCTCAGGCGCTTGCAGAAGGTCATGGCTTCGGCGGCGGCGGTGGCTTCGTCGAGCAGGGAGGCGTTGGCGATCGGCAGGCCGGTAAGGTCGCTGATCAGGGTCTGGAAATTGAGCAGCGCTTCCAGGCGGCCCTGGGATATCTCGGGTTGATAGGGCGTGTAAGCGGTGTACCAGGCCGGGTTTTCCAGCAGGTTGCGCAGGATCGGCGACGGTGTATGGCAGTTGTAGTAGCCCTGGCCGATGTAGGTTTTGAACAGTTGGTTCTGCCCGGCAATGGCCTTGATCTTGGCCAGGGCCTCGGCTTCGCTCAAGCCGTCTTCCAGGCCGAGCACGCTGGTGCCCTTGATGCTTTCCGGGATCACGCTGGCGCTGAGGGCTTCGAGGGAATCAAAGCCCAGGCTGGCGAGCATTTGCTGCTCATCTTCCTGGCGAGGGCCGATGTGGCGGGCGATGAATTCGTTGGAGGTGGTCAGATTAACGGTCATGGCGCGCTCCTCAAGCTTCAGCGTTGGCTTTGATCAGACGGTCGTACGCATCCTGATCCAACAGCTTAGCCACTGCCTCGGCGTCGGCTGGTTTAAAGCGGAAGAACCAGCCTTCGCCCATCGGGTCTTCGTTGACCAGTTCCGGGCTGCCATCGAGTTTGTCGTTAACTTCCAGCACTTCACCGTCCAGCGGCATGTAGACGCCGCTGGCGGCTTTGACCGATTCCACGGTGGAGGCTTCGGCGCCCTTGTCGTAAGCCTGCAACTCCGGCAGTTGCACGAAAACCACATCACCCAGCGCGTTCTGCGCAAAAGCGGTGATACCCACGGTGACGCTGCCATCGGCTTCGGCGCGCAGCCATTCGTGATCTTCAGTGAAACGCAACTCGCTCATGGAAACTCCTCAGGGCCAGAATCGTCTGGTGGACGGGATTGGAATAATGGGGAGTTGCTTAGCAATATTGCGGCCAAGGTTATTAATTCGTTATAAATCAACAGGTTAATAAAATCGGTTATGACGTTAGTGCATTTGGCTGTAGCGATTTCGCTACAGTCGAGTGCTTGAAAAAAGCCTATGTGGATCAAAGCCTTGCATGGCGCGTAAAAAACAGGGTTGTAGCGATATCGTTACGCTGTAGCGCTTTCAGTACACTGAATGTCGTTCCTGGACCAAATTTTGGAATGCTCTCCAAATGTGGGAGGGGGCTTGCTCCCGATTGCGGTGTATCAGTCAAAGATTTATGGCTGACACACCGCAATCGGGAGCAAGCCCCCTCCCACATTTGTTTGTATTCCAACTTGAGTCAGGGTTTGTTGGGGATGCCGTATTTGCGCAAGCGATGGGCAATCGCCGTGTGGGAAGTCTGCAACCGGCTGGCCAGTTGGCGCGTCGAGGGGTAGCTGGCGTAGAGCTTTTCCAGCAGATCGCGCTCGAAGTCTTCCACCGCCTGTTCCAGGCTGTCGACTTCGCCATCGCTCTGGCGCGCCACCGACGTACCGGCGATGTCCAGGTCGCCGATGTCTACCAGGCTGCCCTCGCAGATGGCGGCGGCGCGGAAGATCACGTTTTGCAGTTGGCGCACATTGCCCGGCCAGCGGTTGCCCAGCAGCGCTGGATAGGTGCCGGGGGCCAGGCGGCAGACCGGGCGCTGGATCTGCGCGCAGGCTTGCTGCATGAAATAGCGGGCCAGCAGCAGGATGTCCTGGCCGCGTTCGCGCAGTGGCGGCACTTCAACGTTAAGCACGTTGAGGCGGTAGAACAGGTCTTCGCGAAAGGTGCCCTCACTGACCATTTTTTCCAGGTCGCGGTGGGTGGCGCTGAGGATGCGCACATTGACCTTCACCTCACGGTCACCGCCCACCCGACGAAAGCTGCCGTCATTGAGAAAACGCAGCAACTTGGCTTGCAGGTACGGTGACATCTCGCCGATCTCATCGAGAAACACCGTGCCCTGGTTCGCCAGTTCCATCAGCCCTGGCTTGCCACCGCGCTGGGCGCCGGTAAAGGCGCCCGGGGCGTAACCGAACAACTCGCTTTCGGCGAGGTTTTCCGGCAGCGCCGCGCAGTTCAACGCCAAAAATGGTGCACTGTGGCGCGTGCTGATCGCGTGGCAGGCTCGGGCCACCAGCTCCTTGCCGGTGCCGGTTTCGCCCTGGATCAGCAGTGGTGCATCCAGCGCCGCCACCCGTTGTGCCCGTGCCTTGAGGGTGCGGATCGCCGGGGATTCGCCCAGCAGCGCATCAAAACCTTCGGCATGGTCGTGGTGCAGCGCCGATAGCTGTTCGCCGATGCGGTTGGGCTGGTAGAGGGTGAGCAGGGCTCCGGCGTCGGTGATCGGCGTGGCGTCCAGCAGCAGGGTCTGGCCATTGACGCTGATCTCGCGCAACGGCAAGCGAAAGCCATGCTCCAGCAAGGTCTCCAGCAGCGCAGGGTCGTTGAACAGCTCGGCGATGCTTTCGCCGGCCGGTTCGCGCCCGTACAGCGCGATTAATGCCGGGTTGGCCAGCAAAATCTTGCCCGCGCTGTCCAGGGCCAGCACCGGGTCGGTCATGGCTGCCAGCAGGGCGTCCAGTTGCAGGTGGCGGCGTTGGCCCGGAAGGATGTCGACCACCTTCACCGCTTGCACGCCGTGCACGCTGAACAACGCATCGCGCAGTTCTTCAAGCACCTCGGCGCTGAGGGTGGGTGCGTCGATATAGACGTTGGGCGGCACCATCTCCACCGCATCCAGGTTGAGATTGCGCCCACCGAGCAAGGCCAGGACTTCCTGGGTGATGCCGACGCGGTCGATGAAGCTGACGTGGATACGCATGGGGTGCTAGCAATTCTGGAGAGCAGAGGCGGCAAGTATGCCTTGGCGCGGGGCGCAGGTGAAATCTGACAAATGATGGAGATCAAAATGTGGGAGGGGGCTTGCTCCCGATATAGGTGGATCAGCCAATCAACCTGTGGCTGACACACTGCTATCGGGAGCAAGCCCCCTCCCACATTTTGAACTTACTCCAGGTGTTCGGGTTTGACCGGGTCGCCTGGCTTCACATCCAACTGATGCCGCACGTCCTCAAACATCAAGTCGTACTGCTTGTGCATCGAGCCGTTCAACACCGCGACTTTCGGCATGCCGTATTTCTGCGCAATGTTCATCGCAAGCCGCGCAAAGTCGAATGCCTGGTCCTTGGGCAGGAAGAACTCCTCCTTGAGGTCCTTGCCCTGCACCGAACCGTGCAGTTTGAATAACATGCCTTTGCCTTCCTTGGGGTCCTGGCTGACTTCATAGTCGATGCACAGGTTGTAGCTGTAGTCGTCCTTGTTGAGCGCGTGACGTTCGACGTGCAAGTGACCGGGTTCAAAGATAGCCATAGGCGTTTCTCCTCTACTTCACAGATAGGTGATGCCAGGTGTGGCCGTGCTGATGCGGGTGCCGGCGCTGCCCTGGACGATGGCTTCGATGTCCGAGAGTGAACCGATCACCGCGGTTTTGCTAGTCTGGCGGGCGAACTCGCAGGCTGCCTGTACCTTGGGGCCCATGGAGCCCGCGGCGAAGCCGAGTTTTTCCATGTCGTCCGGGTGGGCCTGGCCGATGGCCTTCTGGGTTGGCTTGCCGAAGTCGATAAAAGCGGCATTGACGTCGGTGGCGATTACCAGCAGGTCGGCGTCCAGTTGCGCGGCCAGCAAGGAGGAGCACAGGTCTTTGTCGATCACCGCTTCAATGCCGCGCAGCTTGCCGTCTTCGCCATACATCGTCGGGATGCCGCCGCCGCCGGCGCAGATCACGATGGCTTTTTTCTCCAGCAGCCACTTGATCGGGCGGATTTCAAAGATGCGTTTGGGACGCGGGCTGGCAACCACACGGCGGTATTTGTCGCCATCGGGGGCGATGGCCCAGCCTTTTTCGGCGGCGAGTTGTTCCGCTTCGGCTTTGGCATACACCGGGCCGATAGGCTTGGTGGGGTTCTGGAAGGCGGGGTCCTTGGCGTCCACTTCCACCTGGGTAAGCAGGGTGGCGAACGGCACTTCAAAGTCCAGCAGGTTGCCCAGTTCCTGTTCGATGATGTAGCCGATCATGCCTTCGGTTTCAGCGCCCAGTACGTCCAGCGGGTAGGGTGAGACGCTGGTGTAGGCCGCCGCCTGCAACGACAGCAGGCCGACTTGCGGGCCATTGCCGTGGGCGATCACCAGTTCGTTGCCGGCGTGGATCTTGGCGATCTGTTCGGTAGCGATGCGGATATTGGCGCGTTGGTTGTCTGCGGTCATGGGTTCACCACGGCGCAGGAGGGCGTTGCCGCCCAGGGCTACGACGATGCGCATAATGCAATCCTTTTAGGGTGTGAGCAGAGCCCAATGTGGGAGGGGGCTTGCTCCCGATGGCGGCAGGACAGTCAATCTATCTATAGCTGAGCCACCGCTATCGGGAGCAAGCCCCCTTCCACATTTTTGAACCCTGTTCCGACAGTGAGAGTTAGATATCCGCCAACGCCGACACCAGGATCGCCTTGATGGTATGCATGCGGTTTTCCGCCTGCTCAAACGCGATATTGGCCGGCGACTCGAAGACTTCCTCGGTCACTTCCACACCATTGGCCAGGTGCGGATAGCGCGCCGCGATGTCCTTGCCGACCTTGGTTTCGCTGTTATGGAACGCCGGCAAGCAGTGCATGAATTTCACCCGGGGGTTGCCCGAGGCTTTCATCATCTTCGCGTTGACCTGGTACGGCAGCAGTTGCTCGATACGCTCGTCCCACGCTTCCACCGGCTCGCCCATGGACACCCAGATATCGGTGTGGATGAAGTCCACGCCCTTCACTGCTTCTTTCGGGTCTTCGGTGATGGTGATGCGCGCGCCGCTTTCCTCGGCAAATGCCTGGCATTGCTTGATGAAATCCTCGTGCGGCCACAGCGCTTTCGGCGCGCCGATGCGCACGTCCATGCCGAGCTTGGCGCCGATCATCAGCAGCGAGTTGCCCATGTTGTAGCGGGCGTCCCCCAGGTAGGCGTAGCTGATGTCATGCAGCGGCTTGTCGCTGTGTTCGCGCATGGTCAGGGTGTCGGCGATCATTTGGGTCGGATGGAATTCAGCGGTAAGGCCGTTGAACACCGGCACACCGGCGAACTTGGCCAGCTCTTCGACGATTTCCTGTTCAAAGCCACGGTACTCGATGGCATCGAACATCCGGCCCAGGACGCGGGCGGTGTCTTTCATGCTTTCTTTGTGGCCGATCTGCGACGACACCGGGTCGATGTAGGTGACGTGGGCGCCCTGGTCATGGGCCGCGACTTCGAAGGCGCAGCGGGTGCGGGTCGAGGTTTTTTCGAAGATCAACGCGATGTTCTTGCCTTGCAGGTGCGGACGCTCGGTGCCGGTGTATTTGGCGCGTTTGAGGTCGCGGGACAGGTCCAGCAGGTAGTTCAGTTCGCGAGTAGTGTGGTGCATCAGCGACAGCAGGCTGCGGTTGCGCATATTGAAAGCCATGATGGAATCTCCTTAATAGTCGATAGGGTCGCGGATGATCGGGCAGGTCATGCAGTGGCCGCCGCCACGGCCACGGCCGAGCTCACCGGCGCTGATGGTGATGACTTCCACACCGGCCTTGCGCAGCAAGGTGTTGGTGTAGGTGTTGCGGTCGTAACCGATCACCACGCCGGGTTCCACGGCCACTACGTTGTTGCCGTCATCCCACTGCTCGCGTTCAGCGGCGAAGCTGTTGCCGCCGGTCTCGACGACACGTAGCGCCTTGAGGTTGAGGGCCGCGGCGACGGTTTCGAGGAAGTTGGTTTTCTCCCGTTGAATGTCGATACCGTGAGGCTTGCTTTCGTCAGGGCGCAGGGTGAACGGCACGATCTGGTTGACCACTTCCGGGAAGACGGTGACCAGGTCGCGGTCGCAGAAGCTGAACACGGTGTCCAGGTGCATCGCTGCGCGGGATTTGGGCAGGCCGGCCACGATGACGCGCTCCACCGCTTTGTTCTTGAACAGGTTGCGCGCCAGTTGGCCGATGGCTTGGTGGGACGAGCGCTCGCCCATGCCGATCAACACCACGCCATTGCCAATCGGCATCACGTCGCCGCCTTCCAGTGTGGCAGCGCCGTGCTCCTGGTCGGGGTCGCCGTACCAGATCTGGAAGTCCGCGTTGGTGAATTCCGGGTGGAACTTGTAGATGGCGGAGGTCAGCAGGGTTTCCTGGCGTCGCGCCGGCCAGTACATCGGGTTGAGCGTTACGCCGCCATAGATCCAGCAGGTGGTGTCGCGGGTGAACTGGGTGTTGGGCAGCGGCGGCAGGATGAAGCTGGCGTGGCCGAGGAAGTCGCGGAACATTTCGATGGTCTTGCCACCAAAGCTGCTCGGCAGGTCATCGGCCGATACGCCACCGATCAAATACTCGCTGATCTTGCGCGGCTCCAGGCTACGCAGCCACGAGCCGACTTCGTCGATCAGGCCCAGGCCCACGGTGTTGGCGGTGATCTTGCGTTGCAGGATCCAGTCCAGCGCTTCGGGGATGGCGACGATATCGGTGAGCAGGTTGTGCATTTCCAGCACATCAATATCCCGCTCGCGCATCTTGGTCACGAAGTCGAAGTGGTCGCGTTTGGCCTGGGCCACCCACAGCACGTCATCGAACAGCAGCTCGTCGCAGTTGTTGGGGGTCAGCCGCTGGTGGGCCAAACCTGGGGAGCACACCATGACTTTGCGCAGTTTGCCGGCTTCGGAATGTACGCCGTACTTAACTTTTTCCGTGGTCATTACAGATCCTCCAGTGAACATACAATTACAGAGTCAGGAAGCCGTCGTAGAGCCCATAGGCCGCCACCAGGGCGCCAATGACCACTGCGGCAAAAATCAGCTTCTCGACGTTGGTGAAAATCGGTTTGCCCAGTTCACGCTTGGCCTTGGCGAACAGGATCGCGCCGGGGGCGTAGAGCAGGGCGGAGAGCAGCAGGTACTTGGTGCCGCCGGCATAGAGCAACCAGATCGCGTAGATCAGGGCGACGGCGCCGATGAACAGGTCTTTCTTGCGCTCCTTGAGCGCGTTTTCGTAGGTTTCGCCGCGCACCGCCAGCAGCAGGGCGTAGGCCGCCGACCACAGGTAAGGCACCAGGATCATCGAGGTGGCGAGGTAGATCAGCGACAGGTAGGTGCTCGCGGAAAACAGGGTGATCACCAGGAATATCTGAACCATCGCGTTGGTCAGCCACAGGGCATTGACCGGCACATGGTTGGCGTTTTCCTTGCGCAAGAACTCCGGCATGGTGTGGTCCTTGGCGGCGGCAAACATGATCTCCGCACACAGAAGCACCCACGACAGCAACGCGCCCAGCAGCGAGATGATCAAGCCGACGCTGATCAGCACCGCACCCCAGTGGCCCACCACGTGCTCAAGCACGGCAGCCATCGACGGGTTCTGCAACTTGGCCAGTTCCGGTTGGGTCATGATCCCCAAAGACAGCACGTTCACCAGCATCAGGAACAGCAGCACGGTGATAAAACCGATCACGGTGGCCTTGCCCACGTCGCTGCGTTTCTCGGCACGGGAGGAAAAGATGCTCGCGCCTTCGATGCCGATGAACACCCACACAGTGACCAGCATCATGTTGCGCACCTGGTTCATCACGCTGCCCAGGTCAGGGTTTTTTACGCCCCAGATGTCTGCGGTGAAGATGTCCAGCTTGAACGCGAATAGGGCGATGAGCACGAACAGCAGCAGCGGCACCACCTTGGCAACGGTGGTCACCAGGTTGATGAACGCTGCTTCCTTGATGCCGCGCAGCACCAGAAAGTGCACCGCCCACAGCAGTACCGAGGCACCTATCACCGCCGCTGGCGTGTTGCCTTCGCCAAAGATCGGGAAGAAGTAACCCAGGGTGCTGAACAAGAGTACGAAGTACCCGACGTTGCCCAGCCAGGCACTGATCCAGTAACCCCAGGCCGATGAGAACCCCATGTAATCGCCAAAACCGGCCTTGGCGTAGGCGTACACCCCGCCGTCGAGATCGGGCTTGCGGTTGGCAAGGGTCTGGAACACGAATGCGAGGGTCAACATGCCGATGGCGGTGATCACCCAACCAATCAACACGGCGCCTACGTCGGCACTGGCGGCCATGTTTTGCGGGAGTGAAAAGATCCCGCCGCCAATCATTGAGCCCACGACAAGTGCAACCAGCGCACCAAGCCTAAGTTTTCCGGGAGAATCAGACATTGCGTGACTCCAATGCAGGAGAAGAGAGATCACAGAATAATTCCGTGCGCTAATAAAACAGCTGACTCAGATCAGTTCATTGGCACATTCCATTGTGAATTAACGACTTAGGGTGGCAGTTGCGGGGCGACACGGCCTGTGCAAAGGCGCTCGCTAGAGCGGTCTCCTACAATGTGGTTAATCATTTGGTCCGGGGCATGGGTGTTGAAGCTAGTTCGTATTTGCGAATGTGCAAACTTTTTGTACGTTGTCTGACGAGCACTTCATAATTGCCGTATTTAAATTCTAAATAAGCCTAAACTTCCTGCGTTTACATACCCTTATGTTATGAAACGCTAGCGTCATTAAATTGAATTAGTTGAGTGCGCGGTGGTCGGCTCAAACATTTATTGCGAGGAACCTGCATGTCCCAACCAGCCCAGAAACTTCGGCTCAGTGCCCTGATCGCCCTGGTAGTAGGTTCGATGATCGGCGGCGGGATCTTCTCGCTCCCGCAAAACATGGCGGCCCGCGCCGAAGTAGGCGCAGTGCTGATCGGTTGGGCCATTACCGCGGTTGGCATGTTGACCCTGGCGTTTGTGTTCCAGACCCTGGCCAACCGCAAACCGGAACTGGATTCCGGGGTGTACGCCTACGCCAAGGCCGGCTTCGGCGATTACATGGGGTTCTCCTCGGCCTGGGGCTACTGGATCAGTGCGTGGATGGGCAACGTCGGCTATTTCGTGTTGCTGTTCAGCACCCTGGGTTACTTTTTCCCGGCGTTCGGTCAGGGCAATACACCACTGGCCATCGGTTGTGCATCGCTGTTGCTGTGGGCGGTGCATTTTCTGGTGATGCGCGGGATCAAGGAAGCGGCGTTCATCAACCAGATCACCACCGTGGCGAAGATCGTGCCGCTGCTGATGTTTATCGTGATTGCCGCCGTAGCGTTCAAGGCCGACATCTTCACCCGTGATATCTGGGGCCTGGGCAATCCGCAGATGGGCAGCGTGGTCGAGCAGGTGCGCCACATGATGCTGGTCACGGTGTTTGTGTTTATCGGTATCGAAGGCGCCAGTGTGTACTCGGCGCGGGCCGAGAAACGCTCGGATGTGGGGCGCGCGACGGTGATTGGTTTCCTGGGCGTGCTGGCGCTTCTGGTGCTGGTGAATGTGCTGTCGTTGGGCATCATGGGCCAGCCGGAACTGGCGCAGTTGCAGAACCCGTCCCTGGCGGGCGTGCTGGAACACATTGTCGGGCCCTGGGGAGCGATATTGATCAGCCTCGGCCTGGCGGTTTCGCTGCTCGGGGCATTGCTTTCGTGGGCGTTGCTCTGCGCGGAAATCCTCTATGCCACTGCCCATGACAAGACCATGCCGGCGTTCCTGAAAAAGGAAAATGCCAATCAGGTGCCGGTTAACGCGTTGTGGCTGACCAATGTGATGATCCAGGCATTTCTGGTGATCACGCTGTTTTCGGCCAGTACCTACACCACCCTGATCTACCTAGCGTCTTCGATGATTCTGGTGCCGTACCTGTGGTCGGCGGCCTATGCGGTGCTGTTGAGCGCGCGCGGCGAAACCTATCAAGGCGCTCAGCGCCGACGCATGAAAGATCTGCTGGTAGGCTTGATTGCCCTCGGTTACGCGGTGTGGCTGTTGTATGCGGGCGGTTTGAAATATTTGCTGCTGTCGGCGCTGCTGTATGCACCGGGTGTGATTCTGTTTGCCCTGGCCAAGCGGGAGCAGGGCCGCCCGTTGTTTACATCGCTTGAAAAAGGCATTTTCGGTTGTGTGATCGCGGGCGCCGGGTTGGCTGCGTACGGGCTGTATAGCGGGGTATTGTCGCTGTGAGGTTGGCCTATCAACCGCCTTACGACTGGGCGGCGATGGTGGCGTTCTTATCGGCGCGGGCAATCACCGGGTTGGAAACCGTGGTGGCCGGAGTGTATCGACGCAGCATCAGTGTGGGCGGGCGACATGGCTGGATCAGCGTCGCGCCGGGGGCGGGGGATTGGCTGGAGGTGACGGTCGACTTTCCCGAGCCGGTCGCGCTGCCCGAGATCGAGCGGCGCCTGCGCAGGATGTTTGATCTGGATGCCGTGCCCGCCGTGATCAACCTGCAATTGGCCAGGGACCCGTTGATGGCGCAACTGGTTGCGGCTCGACCAGGGCTGCGGTTGCCGGGTACATGGGACGGCCTGGAGTTGGCCATTCGCGCAGTGCTGGGCCAGCAGATCACGGTGATGGCGGCGATCCGGTTGGCGGGCAAGCTGGTGGCGCAGTATGGCCAGCCGCTGCAAACCCCCCACGCCGGTATCACTCACCTGTTCCCGGCACCCGAGGTGCTGGCGGCGGCGGACCTGGCGGCCCTGGGCATGCCCAAGGCGCGAGGCCGCACCTTGTCCGGTGTGGCCCAGGCGTTGTTGGATGACCCTCGGATTTTCGAGCCCAAGGCCAGTCTCAAGGAAGGTGTTGCACGGTTGGTGGCGTTGCCGGGGATAGGCGACTGGACCGCGCAGTACATCGCCATGCGCCAGTTGCGCGAGGCGGATGCGTTTGCGTCGGGGGACATCGGCTTGATCAATGCGCTGACGGCGCTGGAAGGCGGGCCGGTGTCGGCACGGCAGTTGCTGGCGCGGGCCGAGGCGTGGCAGCCGTTGAGGGCGTATGCGGCGCAGCATTTGTGGACGTCGTTGAATCGCGGGGATTGATGGGGGCTGTACTGGCCTCATCGGGGCATGGGTATCTACACAACTTCTGGTATGGCGCTGTCCCTGTGGGAGGGGCGGTGCGACGATTCGACTTGCTCGCGATGGCGGCCTTAGGGCCGACCAGGATGCCGGATCAAACCGAGTACATATCCGTTATTTAGGTAACGGCCACTTAGGGTTCCGCTCTTACAGCGGCTCACTTTTGGAAGGACCCAAAAGTAAGCAAAAGGTCCTCGCCCCACCACTCGGCACCTCGCTCAGGCTCGGTGTGCCCGTAATCCGACAGGGATTTGGGGGGCCGCCGCCACGCGCCATCCATGGCGCGGGGCGGCTAAACCGGCATCCCTGCCGGTTTACCCCACAAATCCCTGTCGAATTCCGGCCAGCGTGGTTTAACGGGGCGCCTGAGATCAAAAGCAGATCAAGATCAAGAGCAGCTCGCTTCGCATCGTGGTTACTGGTGACTGCTACGAAGTTGTGTAGATACCCATGCTCATCGGGGGCAAGCCCCCTCCCACATTTGATGTGTGAATACATTCAAAAGTGGGAGGGGCTTGCCCCCGATGGCGGTCTTCAGTTCACCACTGAGGCCGGTGCGCGCCCAATTCCCCTGCCGGCAAATCCCACTGCAACGGCGTGCCACTGATGCTCAGCGGCGCCAGTAACCGATGGGCCTGGCCCCAGGTGGTCTGCTCTACCACCAAGCCTTGATCATTGATGTCTTCGCCGCGCAACGCTGCCTGCTGCGGCACCTGCCCTGCGTCCACCAGCAATTTGGCCGTGCGCGCCAGTGACAACCGCGCCGAACCGCCCCGACCTGACGCAAACCGCTCGCTCAAGGCCTGGATCGCACTGGCGGCCATCAGGTAACCGGTAGCGTGATCCAGCGCCTGCACCGGCAGCGGCACGGGCTTATCCGCTTGCTTGCAGGCCATGCCCGCCTCGGCGATCCCGCTGCTCATCTGCACCAGGCTGTCAAAACCGCGACGGTTACGCCACGGGCCACTCCAGCCATAGGCATTGAGGCTGACGTCAATCAGGCCGGGGGCGATATGTTGGCGCTCGCCGAGGGTGTAACCCAGCTGTTCCAGTGCATCGGCGCGGTAACCATGGAACAGTACGTCAGCGTGCTTGAGCAAGGCTTCGAATACCTGCCGGCCTTCAGGGCTTTTCAGGTCGAGGCGGGCACAGCGCTTGCCCAGGGTCATCTCCGGTACCACGCCCGGTTCGTTCCAGGTTGGCGAATCGATGCGCAGTACATCTGCACCCAATCCGGCGAGGAAACGACTGGCCACGGGGCCGGCCAATACGCGGGTCAAGTCCAGCACCTTGATACCCGCCAGCGGGCGCGCAGGTGAGCCAAGCCAGGGTTTGTCGATACCAGTGTCGAAGACCTGACGCTGTATCAACTCTTCGGCATTCACCGCCAAGCCTTGCGGATACTGCTGCCAGGCTTGCCACGTACGCATCTGCGCCGCACAACCGCCGGCGTCGACAATGGCCTGTTCCAGTTCTGCGGCGTTCCATGTAGCCACTTTAGTCGCCATCTCGGCGCGGTCGGCCACAGGCCCAAGCACCCGTTCGGCCGCTGCACGGTGATGGGGGGCGTTGGTGTGCAGACGAATCCAGCCCTCGGCGCTGGCGTAGTCACCGGCCACTGGGTCCCACAGCGGCGGTACTTGCCAACCCACTGGGCGAATCGACGAAGAAAACCACAGCGAGGCGAGACGCCGATCCACGCTGACGCTGGGCAGCCGCCCGGTCTGTTGCTGGATCAACTGGGCAACAGCCTGGCCAGCGGCGCCGATGCTGGCGACGGCCAGGTCGGTCACGGCGAAGGACGAGGGCAGTGCGCCTGCCGAGGTCTCGGGCAGCGCAATGTGCGGTAAATCGAGTGCAGCTTGGATGGGAGTCAGCAGGTCAGTCATCTAAGGCCCTCCGTAAGAGAAGGGCCACTATAGAAGAACATCACACCGGTGTGGCAGCCCCTGGGACCAAGGGCAGTTCGATGCTGGCGACAAAACCGCCGTCGGGATGATTGGCCAGGATCAGGGTGCCGCCATGGCGCTCGGCAGCACGGCGGGCAATGGCCAGGCCCAGGCCATGACCTTGCGCAGTCTGGCCCGGCGCACGGTAAAACGGCTCGCCCAGTTGGCCCAGGTGCTCGGCATCAACGCCGGGGCCGTGGTCGCGTACGCTGATCAGAATGCGCCCGTTTTGATGCTGGGCCTGCAATTGAATCGGTTGGCCGGCCGGGTTGAAGCGTTGGGCATTGCGCAGAAGGTTATCCACGGCGCGCTCGATCATGGTCGGCCAGCCCTTGAGCCGCAGGTCGACGTCGGTGCTGAGGTGCACCACTTGCTCCGGCGCGCCGAGCTGGGCGTCCTTTTGCAGGGTCTTGAGCAATGCGTTGAGGTCAATGTCTTCGGCGCTGGCGTTGTCGGCGTCGACCCGCGCCAGGACCAGGATTTCGCTGATCAAGGCTTCCAGGCGGTCGCATTCGCGGGTCAGGCGTGGCCAGAGTTTTTCCCGTTCTTCGGGGCTGGCGCGCTCGGCCAGGGCCAGGGCGATACGCAAGCGTGCCAGGGGCGAGCGCAGTTCGTGGGACACATCGCGCAGCAACTGGCGCTGGCTACCGATCAGGCTTTGCAGGCGCGCGCCCATGCGGTTGAAGTCATTGGCCAACACACCGAATTCGTCGCGCCTGTTGGCCAGTTGCGCCAGGCTGTTTTGTTGATAGGTGGTTTGCCCCAGGTCATGCACCGCGCCGCGCAGGCGGCTGAGTGGGCGGGTGATGGACAAGGTCACCAGCAGGCTGAACAGGGTCAACACCACCAGGGTGATTGCCAGGGCACTGAGCGGCCACAGCAGGCTACTGCGGTGCCAGGCTTCCAACTCCGGGTGGGGAATGCGGTAGATCAGCAGGTAGGTGTCGCCGGTTTTGTCGCTGGTGTACTCGGCGGTCAGGCGCCGCCAGGGCAGGTGGCCGTCCTGGCTGTCATTCTGCCGGGCTTCAAAGGCGGCGGCGCGACGCGGGAAGGTACCGCGCACCACCGGCTCGCCGCTCTCGTTAAGCACTTGCACATCGATGTGGTACTGGCGTTTGCGCTGTTGCAGCAAGTCCTGGGCGGCGTCCTCACCCTGGGCTTCGTAGAGTTGCGTCCACTCTTGCGCCAGGTTGTTGAGGCCGGGGTGGCGGCTGAGAATCCAGGCGTCCTGGTTGAGCATATGCCCAAGCAGAATCGACAACCCGCCAACCAGGGCGATGGCCAGCCAGAAACTCGCCAGGATACGCCAGAACAATGAACGCACAGGAAACCCTCAAACAGGAAAAGCCCAGTGGTGTGAACCACTGGGCCGTAGGCATTACGTTCGCATTATTGCGCTTTTTGCGCTTGCTGGGCTTTCCATTCCTGGAATTGCTTCCACTCGGCACGGCGCTCGGCTTGCTTTTTGACGATCTCGTCGTATTGCTTCTGCTGGTCAGGCTTGAGCACGGCGCGGATATTGGCCTGGGTTTTCTGCTTGCCGGCGGCGATCTCGTCCTGCATGGCTTTCTGGTCAGCGGCCGGGAGTTTGTCCAGATACTTTTGGGTCAGGTCTTTGCGAGCGTGCCATTGGTCACCCATCAGCTTGCGGATCTGCTCACGCTGTTCCTTGCTCAAGTCCAACTGGCTGAACGGGCCGCCTTTACCACGCGGGCCGTGTTCACCGTGGCCTGGGCCGCCCATCATGTGGCCTTCGTGACCGCCCATCGGGCCCGGGCCTTCAGGCATGGCCATGGCGACGGTAGGCAGTGCAGCGGCGAGCATCAAAGCGATAAGGGTCTTGCGCATGGTGATTCTCCTGTCTCTATTCCGGTGAGTCCGGATGTGAGTAGGTTACGCAGAGCAAGGTCAGCGGCGGTCAGGGGAGAGTAAAGCTTCGGTAAAGACGGGTTTGACAGGAGCTGACAAAACCCTTGAAGGTGATGAAATCAATGGTGGGGGCAGGCAAGCCAGCTCCCACAGGGTTAAGCGTGATGTTTAGAGGCTGTAGTAGTAGCCGCGACTGCGCAGCGCCACGATCCGCGGCCGGCCATCCGGGTGCGGGCCGATCTTTTTGCGCAGGTTGCTGACGTGCATGTCCAGGCTGCGATCGTAAAGGGTCAACTTGCGGCCCAGGGCGATCTGCGCCAGTTCCTGTTTATCGAGGGGCTCGCCGGGCTGGCGCAGCAAGGCTTCGAGCAGGCGGCTTTCGGAGACGGTCAGGGTGAACTCCTGGTCATCGATGCTCACCACGCCGCGCACCGGGCTGAAGCACAGGTCGCCCAGCTCAAGCTGGGTCGAGACCGCGGTCGGGTGGCTGCGGCGCAATACGGCACGCAGGCGGGCGGTCAGTTCGCGCGGATCGCAAGGCTTGGCCAGGTAGTCGTCGGCGCCCAGCTCCAGGCCGAGGATGCGGTCCAGGGGTTCGCCCCGCGCCGAGAGCATCAGCACCGGCAGTTCCGGGTGGTCGTTGCGCAGTTGCTTGAGCAGCTCCAGGCCGCTGCCGTCGGGCAGCATCACGTCGAGCACCACCGCCGCCGGGGCGGCTTCGGCCAAGGCTTTGCGGGCGCTCAGGCCATCGTGGCAGGCGCGCACCTGGAAGCCTTCCTGGCTCAACCAACTGTTCAGCAGCTCACAGAGCTCCTGGTCATCATCTATCAGTAACAGCTCGCTCATGACTCACTCGATTTAGCCATTGTCGACGGCGACGACCCCACCGGTGACGCCGTGAGCCATTAGGAGTGCGCCGAAACGATTAGGTTCGACGCAGCCGGGTTCAAGGCAGGACTTGCTTGAACGGCTTGATCACCACATCAGCGTAGACGCCTGCGGCGACATAGGGGTCGGCCTTGGCCCAGGCCTGGGCGTCGGCCAGGGAGGCGAACTCGGCGACAATCAGGCTGCCGGTGAAACCGGCGTCGCCCGGGTCATTGCTGTCGACCGCCGGGTGCGGGCCGGCCAGTACGATACGGCCTTCGGCTTGCAGCTGTTTAAGGCGCTCGACGTGGGCAGGGCGTACGCTCAGGCGTTTTTCCAGCGAGTTGGCAATATCGGTGGCAATGATGGCGTAGAGCATGTCAGTCCTCGGTTTTCGGCGTGGTAGGCGCGGTGTCATGCAGGTGACGCGACAGGTAGATCCCCTGGCCGATCAGGAACAATACGGTCATGCCCAGGCTGCCGAACACCTTGAAGTCGACCCAGTAGTCCTGGAAGGTAAAGGCCACGAACAGGTTGGCGGCACCGCAGAACAGGAAAAACACGATCCAGGCCATGTTCAGGCGCACCCACACCGGTTCCGGCAAGGTCAGCGCGTGGCCCATGATCCGCTTGATCAGCAGGCGGTCACCGATGAAGTGGCTGCCGATAAAGACCAGGGCAAACAGCCAGTTGACCACCGGGGCTTTCCATTTAAGGAAGGTTTCGCTGTGGAAGGCCAGGGTCAGTCCGCCAAAGACCAGGCAGGCGATAAGGGTCAGCCATTGGCTTTTTTCCAGCTTGCGCTGGGAGATGAAGATGGCGCCGTAGACCACGATGGAGCTGATGATCAGTACGGCAGTGGCACTGTAGATACCCCCGAACGACAGCTCGTGACCGGCGATTTCGATGACCCTGGGGTCGAGTTTGGTAACGATGAAAAACAGCAACAGCGGGATGAAGTCGATGAATTGTTTCACAGTAAGAGCCAGAAGCTGGATGTGGCGGCATAATAACAAACATCCTTGGTTGCGATAGCGCCAGCTGACTTGAGGTTACATACCCACGTGAATGTTGATTTGCACTGCCACAGCACGGCCTCCGACGGCGCCCTGGCGCCCGCGGTACTGGTTGCGCGTGCGTTTGAAAAAGGCGTGCAAGTGCTGGCGTTGACCGACCACGACACCCTCGAGGGGCTCGATGAGGCCCGCGAAGCCGCGCATTCTTTGGGCATGCAACTGGTCAACGGGGTGGAATTGTCCTGCACCTGGGGCGGCGCCACCATTCATGTACTTGGCTACGGTTTCGATCAGAATGCCCCGCCGTTGGTGGCGGCCATTGCCCAATTGCACGATGGCCGCTGGCTGCGGTCCGAAGAAATAAGCCGCAAGCTCAGCCTTAAAGGTATGCCCGGCGCCCTCGACGGCGCCCGTGCCATCCAGCAGGAACTGGGGGACAGCGGCAACGCACCGGCCCGTCCGCACTTTGCTGACTGGATGGTGCGCGAAGGCTATGTCAAGGATCGCGCCGAAGCCTTTCGCAAATGGCTGGGGGCCGGCAAGTTGGGCGATGTGAAGCTGCATTGGCCGACCCTGGAAGACACCGTCCAGACTTTGCGGGCTTCCGGGGCCTGGGTCAGCCTGGCGCATCCCTGGCATTACGATTTCACCCGCAGCAAGCGCCGCAAGCTGATCAGCGACTATATTGGTGCGGGTGGCCACGCGATCGAGGTGGTCAACGGGCATCAACCGGCGGAACAGGTCGGCAGCCTGGCGATCCTTGCTCGCGAATTTGGTCTGCTGGTCAGTGCCGGCAGTGATTTTCATGGCCCAGGCGGCTGGTCCGAGATTGGCGAGTATCGCCAGGTCCCGGAAGATCTGCCGCTGTTGTGGGGGCGATTCAAGCATGACCCCATTATTGCCACCGTCTGAACAGGTAGAGCACGTGAGTCAATTCTTCCAGATTCATCCGGAAAACCCTCAGGCGCGCCTGATTAAACAGGCCGTGGAGATCATCCGAGCCGGCGGCGTGGTGATCTATCCAACTGATTCGTCCTACGCCATCGGTTGCCAGATCGGCGACAAAGGCGCGGTCGAGCGTGTAAGGCGCCTGCGCCAGCTGGACGACAAGCACAACTTCGCACTGATTTGCAGCGACTTGTCTCAACTGGGCCTGTTCGCCAAGGTCGACACCGGTACGTTCCGCCTGCTCAAGGCCCATACGCCGGGGCCTTATACCTTCATTCTCAATGCCACCCGCGAAGTGCCGCGCCTGTTATTGCACCCCAAGAAGCGCACCATCGGCCTGCGCGTGCCGGAACACCCGATAGCCCTGGCGCTGTTGGCCGAGCTGGGTGAGCCGCTGATGAGCGTGTCGTTGATCCTGCCCGGTGAAACCGAACCGTTGTACGACCCTTACGAAATGCGGCGCCTGCTGGAAAAGCACGTCGACCTGATCATCGATGGCGGCTACGGCGGCAACAAAGCCTCGACGGTGATCAACCTGGCTGACGGCGAGCCTGAAGTGGTGCGTGTGGGCTGTGGCGATCCGGCGCCATTTATGGTCGAGGCCTGAATGTCGGCCGTGGAAACCGCTGATCCCCAGGCCGGCGCCCAGCAGGAACTGCCGTTCGCCATGGTCTATGGCCAGGCGGTCATGGAAATGCCCCTGGACCTGTACATTCCACCGGATGCCCTGGAGGTCTTCCTGGAAGCCTTCGAAGGCCCGCTGGACTTGCTGCTGTACCTGATCCGCAAGCAGAACATCAATATCCTCGACATCCCGGTGGCAGAAATCACCCGTCAGTACATGGGCTACGTCGAGCTGATGCAGTCGGTGCGCCTGGAGCTGGCCGCCGAGTACCTGGTGATGGCCGCCATGCTCGCCGAGATCAAGTCGCGCATGTTGTTGCCGCGTTCGGAGACCGTCGAAGCCGAAGAGGATGACCCGCGCGCCGAACTGATCCGCCGCTTGCAGGAGTACGAACGCTTCAAGGCCGCCGCCGAAGGCATTGACGGCCTGAGCCGCGTGGGCCGTGATGTGGTGGTGCCCAAGCTCGACGCACCCGAGGCCCGTGCGCGCAAATTGCTGCCGGACGTGAGCCTGGAAGAATTGCTGATGTCCATGGCCGAGGTGCTGCGCCGTGGCGATATGTTTGAAAGCCACCAGGTCAGCCGCGAAGCGCTGTCTACCCGCGAGCGCATGAGTGATGTGCTGGAACGCCTGAAGGGCGGTGGGTTTGTGCCGTTTGTGGAGCTGTTCACCGCCGAAGAAGGCCGACTAGGTGTGGTGGTGACCTTTATGGCGATCCTCGAACTGGTCAAGGAATCCTTGGTCGAGCTGGTGCAGAATGAGCCTTTTGCGGCTATCCACGTGCGGGCGCGAGCCGAATAACGAGCTGAATCGATGAATCTGACTGAACCCCGCGAACTGGCACCCTTGCTGGAGGCCTTTCTCTTGGCCTCGGGCAAACCGCAATCCCTGGAGCGCCTGTTCGAACTCTTTGAAGAAGCTGAACGCCCGGAGCCGCCGGTATTCAAGAAGGCGCTGGAGATCCTGCGCAAGTCCTGCGACGGCCGTGCCTTTGAGTTGCGCGAAGTGGCGTCGGGTTATCGCCTGCAGATCCGTGAGAAGTTTTCGCCGTGGGTGGGGCGCTTGTGGGAAGAGCGGCCGCAGCGTTATTCGCGGGCAATGCTGGAGACCATGGCGCTGATCGCCTATCGCCAGCCGATTACCCGTGGCGAAATCGAGGACGTGCGTGGTGTGGCGGTCAACAGCCATATCGTCAAGACCCTGCTGGAGCGCGAGTGGATCCGCATCGTGGGTTACCGCGACGTGCCCGGCAAACCGGCGATGTTCGCCACCACCAAGGTGTTCCTCGATCATTTCAACCTGAAGAACCTCGACGACCTGCCGCCCCTGGCTGAACTGCGCGAAATGGAGGCCGAGCCGGTGCTCGACTTCGACGATGCGCCGGTGCCGCAAAGCCTGCAGGAACTGGCCGATGCCAGCGCCGAGCCGGAGGAGCCCAAGGACGAAACCAGCTTCCATACGCTGCTGTTGGAGCTCGATGATATGGAGCAAGGGATCAAGACTGATTTTGACGACCTGTTGCGTGATGCTGCCGACGAGCCGCAGACCGAGGTGAACGTTGAACCCGAGCCCGAAGTCGAAGAAGACATCCTCGGCGTCGCCGATGCCCGGGAAAAACTGCTGGCCGCCGTCGCCGCCCTGGAACAGCCGCCGCTGAGCGACGAAGAAGACGAAGCCCGGGCGCTGGCCGAAGCCATCGAAAACGAACGCCGCCAACTCGAAGACTGACGCAATAAAAACTGTGGGAGGGGGCTTGCTCCCGATAGCGGAGTGTCAGGCAGCAGATGCATCAACTGATCCACTGCTATCGGGAGCAAGCCCCCTCCCACATTGGATCTCCACTGTCTGGGAGAAAACATGAGTTCCACCAAAGACCCGTGCATCAGCATCTGCAAGTTCGCCGACGACATCTGCGTCGGTTGTGGCCGCAGCAAGCGCGAAATCCGCGCCTGGAAGAAGCTCGACAAAGTCGACAAGCGCACGGTGCTGGCTGAAGCCGAGCTGCGATTGCTGGCGCTGGGTGCCACCGGTCGGCGGAAAAGCAAATGACTTGGGCGTTATCGACTAGTCTGTGATGCGCAACACGCGCCATGCGCGTATGATTCGCGACCCCTTGCCGACCTATTCGGCCAAGGCCCCGCTTTCAAGACCCCTCAGGCCACGCCTGAATCGACCCACCGGGAGGTGCTTACGATGAATGACCAAGACCAGAAAGACCAGGAAATCGGCCCAGCAGGCGAAAAGCTGCAAAAAGTGCTGGCGCGTATCGGCGTGGGCTCGCGCCGCGACGTCGAAGCCTGGATTACCCAGAAGCGCATCAAGGTCAACGGCGTCGAGGCTACCCTCGGCCAGCGCGTCGACCTGCACGATGCAATCACCATTGATGGCAAGGTCATCAAGCGTGAAGAGGCCGCCGAATCGGTGCGCCGCGTGATCATGTACAACAAGCCCGATGGCGAAATCTGCACCCGTGACGACCCGGAAGGCCGTCCGACCGTGTTCGACAAGATGCCCAAGCCCAAGGAAGGCCGCTGGATCAACATCGGTCGTCTGGACATCAACACCACCGGCTTGCTGATGTTCACCACTGACGGCGAACTGGCCAACCGCCTGATGCACCCGTCCTACGAGATGGATCGTGAATACGCCGTGCGTGTACGCGGTGAAGTCGATGACGAGATGATCGAACGCCTCAAGGCCGGCGTGGTGCTGGAAGACGGCCCGGCCAAGTTCACCGACATCAAGCAGGCGCCAGGCGGCGAAGGTTTCAACCACTGGTACCACTGCGTGGTGATGGAAGGGCGTAACCGTGAAGTGCGTCGCCTGTGGGAATCCCAGGGGCTGGTGGTCAGCCGCCTCAAGCGCGTGCGTTTCGGCCCGGTGTTCCTGAACTCCGACCTGCCGATGGGCCGCTGGCGCGAAATGAGCCAGTACGAAGTCGACATCCTCAGCGCCGAAGTTGGCCTGACGCCTGTCGCCATGCCGCAGATGAACGCCAAGAGCAAAGACAAGCTTGAGCGTATGCAGCGTAAATCGTCGCGCCCTGTTGCGCGTACCGAGCGCGTGGCTCGCACCCTGCGCCCGGCGCTGAATGCACCGGCAACCGGCGGTCGTATTTCTCGCGAGCCGCAGATCGAAGGTGAGCGTCGCCCAACCGCACCGTCCCGCCAGGAAGGTGATCGTGCACCACGCACACCGCGCCCGGCCCGTGGCGAAGCGCCAAGCGGCGGTCGCAGCAACCGTGGTGAAGCCGATCGCCCGGCCGACAATGCCAGTACCAAGCGTCCAGCCAAGCCAGCGGCGAACAAGCGCCCTGGCCCGAAACTGGTAGCTGATGAGCCGTCGGGCAAGCGCCGTGGCGCCCCGGCAGGTTCGGGTCAGCGTCCTGGTTTTGGTCGCAAGAAGCCGCAGTGATGCGTTAAGCGCTGCATAAAAACGCCAACCCTAGGGTTGGCGTTTTTTTTGATCTGAATTTGAAATGCAATCAACTGTGGGAGGGGGCTTGCTCCCGATAGCGGTATATCAGCCTAAGTATCTGTTACTGACACACTGCTATCGGGAGCAAGCCCCCTCCCACATTTGGTCTGCGGTGTTTTTGAGTCTTGTGTTCAGAAGGCAAACGTTCCATCGAAAACCGGTTTATCGTCCAAGGCCAACGTTCCACTGGCAAAGATCAAATCCAGGTGATGACTGCCTTTCTGCCCGCCGCCCAGGCCCAGGTGCAGCCCGCAATGGCGCTCCTCGAACCCGGCATTGCGCGCATACAGATCCTTGACCCCTTCGTTGGTGCCAATCCCCAGCTCCTCCACCCGACGGTTGGACGGGTTGGCATTCAGGTACTTGTTGAAATCATCCGCCAGCCCCGGCACGTCGCTGGCCACGCTGCAAATGGTCGAGTTCTCGATCCACAATTCCAGCGGTGATTGCAGCACGCCGTATTTGCGCGCAAACGGAATAGTGCTGAGGAAGGTACCGACAAACCGCACCTGGCCATTGATGGCTTCACTGTGGGTGGCGATTTCGCCGGGCGCCAGGTCGTGGTTGCCGACGCCGTTGATATTGGTCCATTTCTTGATGCTGCTCATCGGCGCTTCCAGGCGCGAACCGTGCTTGTCGGTGAAGCTCAGCACATTGGCCTGGGACATGCGTCGGATCAGCGTGGCGTTAAGGTCGGCAATACGCTGTGGCTCGACGCTGAAGGTGTCGTAGAAGTAATCACCATAATCCTTGAATAGCAGGGATTTCTTCCAGTGCTCGGCCATCACGCCGTGCAGGGCGCGGATAAAGTCCGGGCCTTCGGCGCGTGGGTTGGGCAGGGTGGAAGAGTCGTAGAGAAACAGGTACAGGTCACAGTCTTCGATGGCTTGCACCAGGGCTTCGCTGGGAGCCAGGTCCAGGCGTTGCAACTGGAAGTTGAAGCGGGCGGCGCTGCCGTGGGTGATTGCCTGGGCGATGGCGTCGTAGCGTTCGGTATGGCCCAGCAGCACGGTGGGGCGACTCAGGCCGCTGAGGGCTGGGTGGTGTGCGAGGTAGTAGAGAAAGTGTTCGACGGCGCGGGCCTTGTCCATGACGGGTGTCCTTCTGTGCCTTGGGTAAGGGGGGCAGGTGCCGTGCACAGCACCTGCCGGATGCCTGCCGGGTATTAGAAAGGCCACATCGCGGTGCCGAAAGGCACAACGGCATCGGCTTGCATCATTTCAACGGCGGCCTCATGGGTCGGCGCTTCAAACCAATCGTCGAGTTGCAGTTCGGTTTCCAGGTCTTTTTCCAGTGCTTGCATGGTGTATCTCCTAGAGGACGTTGATTGAGAACGGCTTGCCCGCAGGCTTCGTGGGCAAGTGGAAAGAACCTAGAAGAGAGTGTTTCAAAATGCAAAAAATTTATTGACACGGTTTCATTTGGATTTTTTCTTCTGTTTTTGGCGAGCTATTTTTTATTCAGAAAAAACAGCGAATTGGCTGAACCGTTTATTCAGAAAATCCCCACTGACAATTTTCCGTTGGCTGGCCGTAAAACCTGGCTGTAACGCAGTGTTTCCGCATTGTAACGATAAGTTTACGAATTTTCCCCGGGAGTCTTGGGCGACCTGTAGCTGTAAGGATTGGCTGACAGTTTGTCGCGTGCACTCTGTTGGGGCGTGCCGAAGCTGTCGAGCGGTGTACAATGCGCCGCGTTTTACTGTGACCCCCCTTGCGTACCCACGCAAAAGGCCAAGACCTCAGGGTTCGATCCCCCTGATCATTCCGCCTGGCCACGAGCCGGACGGGTTCGATTTCGTCACAGATAAAAACAAACAGGTGACGTATGACCATTAGAAAGACGCTGTACTCCTGGTGCCTGCGCTGGGGTTTGAACGGCGCTGCTTGAGTTGGTAATTCAAGGCAGCAACCTGCATTCATATCCTCAAACCTTGCGTGAGACCCTTTCATGAGTGGAACCCATTCCTCTTCAGGCGAGCTGAAACGCGGCCTGAAAAATCGGCATATCCAGTTGATCGCCCTCGGTGGCGCCATCGGTACCGGTCTGTTCCTGGGCTCGGCCGGGGTGCTCAAATCCGCCGGCCCGTCGATGATCCTGGGCTATGCCATCTGCGGCTTTATCGCCTTCATGATCATGCGCCAGCTTGGCGAAATGATTGTCGAGGAGCCGGTTGCCGGCTCTTTCAGCCACTTCGCCCACAAGTACTGGGGTGGTTTCGCCGGCTTCTTGTCGGGCTGGAACTGCTGGATCCTGTACATCCTGGTGGGCATGTCGGAGCTGACGGCCGTCGGCAAGTACGTGCACTACTGGTGGCCGGAAATCCCGACCTGGGTCTCGGCGGCAGCGTTTTTCGTGCTGATCAACGCGATCAACCTGGCCAACGTCAAAGTCTTCGGTGAAGCCGAGTTCTGGTTCGCCATCATCAAGGTGGTGGCGATCGTCGGCATGATTGCCCTGGGCAGCTACCTGCTGGTCAGCGGCAGCGGCGGCCCGCAAGCCTCGGTGAGCAACCTGTGGGACCACGGCGGGTTTTTCCCCCATGGTGTTGGCGGGTTGGTGATGGCCATGGCGATCATCATGTTCTCGTTCGGCGGCCTGGAAATGCTCGGTTTTACCGCCGCCGAAGCCGATCAACCACGCACCGTGATCCCCAAGGCGATCAATCAGGTGATCTACCGTATCCTGATTTTCTACATCGGTGCCCTGGTGGTGCTGTTGTCGCTGACGCCGTGGGACAGCCTGCTGGCGACTCTCAACGCCTCCGGCGATGCCTACAGTGGCAGCCCGTTTGTGCAGGTATTCTCGATGCTGGGCAGCAATACCGCCGCGCATATCCTCAACTTCGTGGTGCTGACGGCGGCGCTGTCGGTGTACAACAGCGGCACCTACTGCAATAGCCGCATGTTGCTGGGCATGGCCGAACAGGGCGACGCGCCCAAGGCCCTGGCGAAGATCGACAAGCGTGGCGTGCCGGTGCGCTCGATCCTGGCCTCGGCGGCGATCACCCTGGTGGCCGTGCTGATGAACTACCTGATGCCCCATAACGCGCTGGAACTGCTGATGTCGCTGGTGGTGGCCACGCTGGTGATCAACTGGGCGATGATCAGCTTCTCGCACTTCAAGTTCCGCCAGCACATGAATCGCACCGGCCAGGTGCCGCTGTTCAAGGCGCTGTGGTATCCGTATGGCAACATTATCTGCGTGGCGTTCGTGGTGTTTATCCTGGGCACCATGTTGATGATTCCGGGCATTGACCGCTCGGTGTACGCGATCCCGGTGTGGGTGGCGTTCATGGGGGTGTGTTACTGGATCAAGAACAAGCGGGCGCAGCAATCGTTGGCTACGGCGGTCCCTGCGGTGAAGTAAGCGTCAATGTTGTTAAGCAGACCCGGCCTTGTGCCGGGTTTGTTGTTTGAGGGGATGGCCAAGGTGCATTCGCGTATCCTAGGGCTTCTTCCGGAGGACCGTGTTACTCATGCTGGTGATTTCCAACAACGTACAGTTGCCCGATGCCGAGATCGAGCTGACCGCGATCCGCGCCCAGGGTGCCGGTGGGCAGAACGTCAATAAAGTGTCGAGTGCGGTGCACCTGCGGTTTGATATTCCGGCGTCTTCGTTACCGGAGTTCTACAAGGAACGCTTGCTGGCGCTGCGCGACAGTCGTATTACCAGCGAAGGTGTGCTGGTGCTCAAGGCCCAGCAATACCGTACCCAGGAGCAGAATCGTGCCGATGCGTTGGAGCGCCTGGTGGAGTTGATCCAGAGCGCCACCAAGGTCGAGAAAAAGCGCCGTCCGACCAAGCCCACCCTGGGGTCCAAGAAGCGCCGCCTGGAGTCCAAGACCAAGCGCGGCAGCATCAAGGCCGGGCGAGGCAAGGTCGACTTCTAGGCGTCGCGCGTTTCCCGGGCCTTGGGTGCCTGGCGGTACAGGTACAGACTCAGCAGCAAACCGGCGGCGGCGGCGAGGGCGGCGAACAGGAAGATCGATGCAAAGCCGAAACCTGCTGCCACGGCGCCCGCCAGTGGCCCGGTGATGCCCAGGGACAAGTCGATAAACAGCGAATAGGCGCCTACCGCCGAGCCACGGCTGGAGGCGGGCACCAGGTTGACCGCCTCCACGCCCAGCGCCGGAAATACCAGGGAAAAGCCGAAGCCGCTCAACGCCGCGCCAGCCAGCGCCAGTTGGGCATCCGGCGCCAGCCACAGCAACAGCAGGCCGAGGACTTCCACCGACAGGCAGGCAATCGCGACGCGAAAGCCGCCAATGCGGTTGATCAAATTGCCAAACAGCAAGCGTGCGCCGATAAAACTGGCGCCGAACAGGCTCAAGGCCCACACCGCGTTATCCCAGTGCTGGGTGGTGTAATACAGGGTGATAAAGGTGGCGATGGTGCCAAAGCCGATGGAGCCCAGCGCCAGCGCGCAACCGTGTGGCAACACGCGGCCCAGCACATTCATGAACGGCAGACGTACGCCGGGTACAATCGGCGCGGCTTGTTTTTTCCAGGCCAACAACACGCCCAGCACGGCGAGCAGAATGATGCTCACGCCCATGCTCCACAGCCCGAACCGGCTGACCAACAGCACCCCCAATGGTGCGCCGACCGCCAGCGCGCCGTAGCTGGCGATACCGTTCCAGGAGATGACTTTGGCGGTGTTCGCCGCGCCAACGCGGCCGATGCCCCAGCCGATCGCGCCTGAACCCACCAGGCTTTCGGCGCTGCCCAGCACCAGTCGACCGATCAACAGACTGCCCAGGCTCACTGCCGGCAGGCTGGAAAACCACGCCGCCAGCAACATGAACACGCCACTTGAACCGCAGCCCACCAGGCCAATCAGCACGGCGCGCTTGCTGCCCAGGTTGTCGATAATCTTGCCGGCATAGGGGCGGCTCAACAGGGTCGCCAGGTATTGCACGCTGATGACCAGCCCGGCGATCACGGCGCCATAGCCCAATTGGCTATGCACATAGCCCGGCAATACAGCCAGGGGGATGCCGATATTCAGGTAGCCGATAAAGGTAAACAGCACGATGGAAACGACTTGCAGCGTGACGGCCATGGGTCGCTGGGTATCTGGCATGGGAGAGGTCCACTGTCGCAGCAGGTAAAGATAGGCTGCTAATGATACCGGCGCGCAGGCCGGGCAGGGCGGCAAAAATGTAAAACCTCGGATCAAAGATGCATCAGGCTTGGGCGGGAGCCAGCAATTGAGTCGTCACCAGGGCTGCCAGGGCATTTTCCTGGGTGCCGAAGCGCTTGAGCAGTGCGGCTTGCTTGTCTGCACTGAGGCGGTTCCAGACTTCGACCATCTGCAAGGCAGCGTCGAGCACGGCGGCATCCGGCGTATCGGGAAGGGTTGTGGTCATGATGAGCGTCTCGAATGATTCAGGCAGTGTGGAAAGCGCTCAAAGGTGCGCTTTCCACACGGTCTGGTACGGCGTCAGTCTTGGCGTTTGCTGTCGACTGGTTTTGCTTCTTTGGTCGCAGGCTGCTTGTTGCTGGCCTGCTGCGGTGTTGGCTGCTCGGTTGGGTGCAGGCTTGGGAAGGGGAGATTAGGTATCTCGTGCATCGTCGTCGCTCCTCGCAAGGTCTGTTTTCAATCGCAGGTGATTGCGCGCTCTCAAAAAGCCTTGGCAGGATACAGCACCGTAAATGACAAAAAGACTTTTATCTCGGCGGATGCACAATTTTTCATACTTGCGACGCAAGTGACATGAGGTCACACCTAGGGGCATTCTCAATTAGTTTCCCCGCCGCGTTGTCGCCCGGCGCGACGGGGAAACTAATTGAGAACGCCCCCTAGAACGGTACCTTGCCCAGGATCATGTCGCGGTACATCACGAAATCCCCCAGCAAGCTATAGAACGGGTGCTGAAAGGTCGCCGGACGGTTCTTTTCGAAAAAGAAGTGGCCAATCCAGGCAAAGGTGTAGCCAGCGATTGGCAAGGCCAGCAACAGGAGCAGTGACCCCCGGCCTATGGCGTACGCGAGGATACCGATCACCAGGGTGGTGCCGATGAAATGCAAGCGCCGGCAGGTGCTGTTGCCATGTTCGCTCAGGTAGTACGGGTAAAACTCGGAAAAGCTGTTGAATTTCCTGGTGTTTTCCACGGTGGCCGGCCCTCTGGTTGTTGTGCCGCCCAACAGGTGTTCGGCGGGGAGCTTATTTGAGTCTAGAGTGATCAGTGGTATCAGCCAGTGACAATAGATGCCACTTTAGTATCCTTGGCTTCCTGGCTGCCGTTTGAGCCTGCTTTCAATAAGAAGACGCCATGAGCGAACGAACAACTTCTGCAAGCTGGGCGATGGGGATAGTCAAGGCGTTGGAAATGGACGGCCTGGATTGCCGTGCGTTGTTCAAGCAACTGGGCCTGGACTATGCCGCCCTCAGTGACCCGGACGCGCGTTTTCCCCAGGATTCCATGACCCGCCTGTGGCAGCGGGCGGTGGAGGTGTCAGGCAACCCGGCGATTGGCTTGAACATGGGCAAGGTGGTGCGGCCGGCCTCGTTCCATGTTGCCGGTTATGCACTGATGTCCAGCAACACTCTGGCTGAAGGCTTTATGCGATTGGTGCGCTACCAGCGCATCATCGCCGAAAGCGCCGACTTGAGCTTCCGACTCTTACCCGAAGGCTATGCGTTGATTCTGACAGTGCATGGCGATCATCTTCCGCCGACCCGGCAAAGCGCCGAAGCCTCGCTGGCCAGTGCGCTGGCGCTGTGCGGCTGGCTTACCGGGCGCACCCTGCAACCGCGCAAAGTGCTGCTGCAAGGCGATCAACCAGCGGACCTGGCGCCGTACAAACAGGCCTTCCATGCGCCGCTGCAATTCAATGCGCCCTATGACGCGCTGATCTTCGAGCAAGCCGACATGGATGCACCGCTGCCCACGGCCAACGAGGCCATGGCGCTATTGCATGATCGTTTTGCCGGTGAATACCTGGCGCGTTTCTCTGAAAGTCGCGTCACCCACAACGCGCGACAGGTGTTGTGCCGCCTGCTGCCCCAGGGGGAGCCCAAGCGCGAAGCGGTGGCCCAGACACTGCATCTGTCCCAACGTACCTTGCAAAGACGTTTGCAGGAGGAGGGCACCAGTTTCCAGGCCTTGCTCGATGACACCCGCCGCGAGCTGGCCGAGCAATACCTGGCGCAGCCAAACATGACCTTGCTGGAAATTGCCTACCTGCTGGGGTTCGCCGACCCGAGCAACTTCTTCCGCGCGTTTCGCCGCTGGTTCAATGCCACGCCCGGCGAGTACCGGGCACGGCTGCAGGAAATGTCGTCGGTCAGTGGCGCCAAAATGCCGGAATACACAGCACAAACACGGTAATGATCTCCAGTCGACCCAGCAGCATACCCAGCGACAGAATCCACTTGGCTGCATCCGGCAGGGTGGCGAAGTTGCCGGCCGGGCCGATGGTTTCACCCAGGCCCGGGCCGACGCCGGACACGGTGCTGGCGGCACCGGTCAGCGCGGTCATCCAGTCCACGCCCAGCAGTGACAAGGCCAGGGCGATGGTGCAGATGGTAATGGCAAAGAAAAATGAAAAGGTCAGGATCGACCGCACAATTTCTTCGTCGAGGCGATGACCGTTGTACTTTTGCTTGATCACCGCACGTGGGTGGATCAACTGGTTCAAGTTGGCCTTGAGCAGGATATAGGCGACCTGGAAACGGAAGATCTTGATGCCGCCGGCCGTGGAGCCCGAGCAGCCGCCGATAAAGCCCAGGTAAAAGAACAGCATCAGTGAGAAGTTGCCCCACAGGCTGTAGTCCCCCAGTGCAAATCCGGTGGTCGTCATTACCGAAGTCACATTCAGCGCCACATGGCGCAAGGCATCGAGCCAATGCAGGTCGGTGGTCCACCAGTACCAGGTGCCGAGCACCAGCCAGGTCACGAGCAATAGGCCGAGCAAGCCTTGCACCTGCTGGTCCTTGATCAGCGCTCGACGGTTGCCGCGCAACGTGGCCACATACAGGGCGAACGGCAAGCTGCCGAGGATCATCACCACCACCGCGACCCAGTGCACGGCCGGTTGTTTCCAGTGCGCGAGGGACTCATCCGAGGTGGAGAACCCGCCGGTGGAAATCGCCGACATTGCGTGGTTGATCGCATCGAACAAACCCATTCCGGCCCACCAGAATGCCAGGCTGCCGAGGATTGTGATGCCCACATACGCGGCCACGATCAGCCGCGCCACCATGTGCGAGCGGGGCATGACCTTTTCCGAGCGGTCCGAGGATTCGGTCTGGAACAGGCGCATACCACCAATACGCAGCAGCGGCAGGATCGCCACCGCCATGCCGATAAAGCCGATACCGCCGAGCCAGTGCAGCAGCGAACGCCACATCAGGATGCCCGGCGACATGTTGTCCAGGCCGCTCAGCACGGTGGAGCCGGTGGCGGTGATGCCGGACATGCTTTCAAAGAACGAGTCGGTGTAGCTGATGTGCTGGGTCAGCAAAAAGGGCAGGGCGGCGAAGATGCACACCACCACCCAACTGCTGACGGTCAGCAGGTACATGTCCCGGGGGCGCAAGTGCACATGCTCCGGGCGACCGGGGATGACCAGGGCCAACCCGGCGATAAAGGTGATCAGGCTGGCCCACAGGAATGAGGGCAGGTCGCTGGTGCGTTCGAAGATCACCAGGGTGGCCATCGGGATGACCATGGCGACGGCAAGGGTGATCAGGAAGATGCCGATGATGAAACCGATGATACGTAGGGTCGGCAACGCCATGAAGTTCGCTCGGGTGATTGGGCAGAGGCGCCATTCTACCGACGGTGCTGGGCATGTAAACCAGAGTGCTTGAGGTTACCCGGAGCAAAATGTGGGAGGGACTTGCTCCCGATAGCAGCTGATCAGCGCAGAATGTATCTGCTGATCCACCGCTATCGGGAGCAAGTCGAACCGTCGCACCGCCCCTCCCACAAGGTCGCCTTTTTCAGTACCGCAGGGATCAGAACTCGTGATCAGCGCTGTCCGGGTTCAGGTCACCGATGCCCAGCTTGCCGGCAGCGGCCTCGATCGAACCGGTCTGCTTGACCAGGGCGGCAATCGCGTCGCGTACGATCTGGTTGCCCTTGTCGTTGCCTGCGGCGATCAACTGGTCGTAGTGCTCGCCGGCGTTGGCGCGGTCGACCATGACCTGGATCTTCGCTTCGGTTGCCGCCAGGTCCGCCTTGAGGGCGGCATCGGCAGCCGGATCGGCCTTGGCCACCAGGGACGACAGGCTGGCGCCGGTCAGCTTGGTGCCGTCAACGCGGGTGTATTCACCCAGATAAACGTTGCGGATGCCCTTGGCGTCGTAGAACTGCGAGTTGTGGGTGTTATCGCTGAAGCAATCATGTTCGTCTTCCGGCGAATTGGCTTCCAGGGACACCTTCATGCGCTCGCCGGCCAGCTCGCCCAAAGACAGGCTGCCCATGCCGAACAGCATTTTACGCAGGCCGTCGGTAGCCGGATCCGACTCCAGGGTGGCGCGGTAGTTGTCTTCGACGTTGGGTTTCCAGTTGCCGACCATTTCTTCCAGGTCGCTGACCAGCAGTTGAGTCACTGCGCGCAGGTAAGTGCGGCGACGCTCATTGTGACCGCCGGTGGCACCGTCACCCGTCAGGTAGTCCGAGGCCGGACGGTTGCCCGCGCCTGGGCCGGTGCCGTTGAGGTCCTGGCCCCAGAGCAGGAATTCGATGGCGTGGTAGCCGGTGGCAACGTTCGCCTCGGAACCGCCCAGCTCATTGAGGCTGGCGAGTTTTTCCGGGGTGATTTCCTTGACGTCGATCTTGTCTTCGCCGACCTGGATCTCGCTGTTGGCAATGATGTTGGCGTTGGCGCCCGGGTTACCCAGGGCGTGCTCGTAGGACTTGTCGACGTAGTCGATCAAGCCTTCGTCCAGGGGCCAGGCGTTCACTTGGCCTTCCCAGTCGTCGATGATGGTGTTGCCGAAGCGGAACACTTCACTTTGCAGGTACGGGACGCGCGCGGCGATCCAGGCGGTACGGGCCGCTTTCAGGGTTTCGTCGTTCGGGTTGGCGAGGAAGGTGTCGACCGCTGTCTGCAGGGTTTTTGCGGTGGATTCGGCATCGCTGTATACCGCAAACACCATGTCTGCGTAGTGCGCGACAACCGCCTTGGCGGCTGCTTCGTCGACCTGGCCGGCAGCCGGTGCGGTTGTGCTGGCGGCGGCGGGTGCTTGAGGCGCGGCGGCCTTGTCTTTACCTTCGCCACAACCGGCGAGAGAAATGGCAATGGCCAGCAGACTGGCGGTGGCCAGGGGCATACGAATCATGGCGAACATCCTGCTTCGAGTGTGAATAGGGCGCGCGGGGAGCGCAAAAGCTGCGACATAATGCGAAAGATTTGCATTTTGTGTAAAGGCTTATACGCGGGAAATATTTGGTATTGGTTGGTTAATTCACAGACTCACCGCGTTATTACGCTCGGACTGCTTCAAATAAGCCGCCAGCTCCCGCGCCTGCAGCGGTTTGCTGTAGTGATAACCCTGACCCTCATGGCAGCCTTCGGAGATGATGTACGCCTCTTGTTCGGCGGTCTCCACGCCTTCGGCAATCACCTGCATACCCAGGCTTTTGCCCAGTTGGATAATGGCGCGCACGATCGTTGCGTCATCGTCATCATCCTGCAGGTCCTGGACGAAGCTTTTGTCGATCTTGATCTTGTCCAGCGGCAAGCTTTTCAGGTAGCTCAGGGATGAATAACCGGTGCCGAAGTCATCAATGGCGATCAGCGCCCCGGAGCGACG
Source organism: Pseudomonas sp. GZJR-8 (assembly GCF_002916705.1). Classification (NCBI taxonomy): domain Bacteria; kingdom Pseudomonadati; phylum Pseudomonadota; class Gammaproteobacteria; order Pseudomonadales; family Pseudomonadaceae; genus Pseudomonas; species Pseudomonas sp. GZJR-8. Next base: position 145,401 of record NZ_JXSI01000008.1, read on the forward strand.
CAGGCTCAGCAGGTGCTGGGCGGCGGTGCTGATGTCTTCCATCAGGCCGGTCTCGGTCACTTCCAGTTCCAGGCTGCGGGGCGGCAAGCGATAGATCTGCATCAGGTTGTTGACCACCCGCGGCAACTCGGTGTGGTGCAGTTGCACGGTGGACAGGTTGACGGCGATGCGCAGCGTGGTGAAGCCCTGATCGTGCCATTCGCGCAGTTGCTGGCACGCCTGGTCCAGCACCCATTCGCCGATCGGGATGATGGTGCCGTTCTGTTCCGCCAGCGGAATAAACAGATCCGGCGGTACCAGGCCGTGTTCCGGGTGTTGCCAGCGCAACAGGGCCTCTACGCCGACTACGCGATGGTCGCGGTAGCTGATTTGCGGCTGGTACACCAGGTGGAACTGGTCGCGGCTCAGCGCATCGCGCAGGTCCTTTTCCAATTCGCGGCGCCGGCGCATTTCGCTGTCGACGCTGGCGATGTAGAACTGATAGCGGTTGCGCGAGCGGCTCTTGGCCAGGGTCATGGTCTGCTCGGCTTTTTGCAGCAACTTCTCGGTGCTGTCGCCATCTTCAGGGAACAGCGTGATGCCGATGGTGGCACGCAGCCTGATCAGGTCATGCTCAAGTGCGAACTCCGCCTCCAGGTCATCCAAAATGCTTTGCGCCAGTTCGGCGGCTTCGTAAGGCTGGTCGATATCGGCCTGCACCAGGGCGAACTGGTCGCCTCCCAAGCGGGCAAGCGTGCCGAGGCGTCCGCTGTGGGCGCGCAGGCGATCGGCCAGGGCCAGTAGCAGTTTGTCGCCGGCCTGGTAGGTGAATTGTTCGTTGACGCTCTTGAAATCATCCAGCCCAACGCACAAGACCGCCACCCGGCGCTGCCTGCGGCCGGCGTCAGTGAGGATCTTGTCCAGCTGTTCCTGCAGCTTCTGGCGGTTGGGCAGGCCGGTCAGGAAGTCATATTGGGCCATGCGCAACAGGCTGGATTCGGCCTCGTGGCGCAGGTGGGTATTGCGCTCGATGGACTCGAGCAACTGGTTGGCGGTGTTTATCCACTGCCCCAGTTCGTTGCGTTCGTGGCCCTTGAGCTGAGGGATCTTGTGTGCGCTGGGGCGGTCCGGGTTGATCGATGTCAGGTGCTGGATAATCCGTGACAGCGGTTTGGTCAGCATCCAGTGATACACCAGGTACAGCACCAGCCCCATGGCCAGGGCGCGCAATACGCCCGCGATAAAGATGATGACCGAGCTGACCAGAAAACCTCTGCCATAGGTGGCGGTATCCAGGGTGATACTGAGGTCGCCGTAATATTCGCTGTAGGGGCCTTTGCCGACCAATGCGGTGGTAAAGGAGCGTTCCTGGCCCAGAATCAGGTCGGTCAACCAGCGGCTGGGGGATTGCTGTAACGCGCGGCTTTTTTCCGCCAGCATGGTCTCGTTGGGATGACCGATGGAGGCCATGCGCACGGCGTCGTCCTGGAACAACCCTTCGATCACTTGCATACCCATCTCGCGGTCCAGGCTGTAGACGGCCTGGGTCGAGGGGTCGCGAAACATGTCGAGGATACGTTGCGCATCGCCAGCCACAGCCTGGCGCGTCTTGTAGGCATCAAAAACAATCTGCGCCACGCTCAACGCCACGCCGACGATCAAGGCCGACAGCAGCACAACCCGTAGCAACTTCACCGACAAGCTGTTTTTGAGTTCCAGCTTCAAAGGGGCATTCCTTGTCTCATGCGGGTGGCCGTCAATATGCCATGAGTATTGGCAATCTGAGGATGGCAGTCAAAGGGACATTGGGGGCTGAGCTCAATTGAGGTTTGAGCTGGATAAACGCAGGTGGGCGCCCGCGGATATTCGGGCTTGTCGTAAACAGGAAAGGCTAGGGGCTGCACGCTCGGCAGGAGAGAAGGCGGAGGAGATCCGCCTTCGAGTGGGTGACGATTTAAGAAAAATTGATCTGACCCTGAGGCTTTGGCTGTTCCCCACCGATCCTGGCGCCTTCACCGACCATGTCCAGGACTTTGTTTGCCATGTCCAGGACTTTGTGTCCCGCGCCCATTGCGCCGTTTGCCAGATCCATCCCTTTATCAGCAATACCCGCCACCATTGGGATTGCACCCATAACCCCTGCTGCCATCGAAATAGGATCCATCGTCATTCTCCACATTGGTTTAGGAGGTTTATTCCTCCTGGCGTTTGTGTGGTGAATTGTTACTGTTGAGTTCCGCTATTTCTGGGCGGTCTGCCTGGCGAGCACAAAAAAGCCCGGCAATCGCCGGGCTCTTTTTACTGAACGCGCTGCTTAGGCAGTGAAGGTCTTGCCTTCGAACTGCTCAGCCACGAACTTCCAGTTGACCAGGTTCCAGAACGCTTCCACATACTTTGGACGCACGTTGCGGTAGTCGATGTAGTAGGCGTGTTCCCATACGTCGCAGGTCAGCAGCGGGGTGTCGCCGCTGGTCAGCGGGTTGCCGGCGCCGATGGTGCTGGCCAGGGCCAGGGAACCGTCAGCCTTTTTCACCAGCCAGCCCCAACCGGAACCGAAGGTGCCGACGGACGTCTTGGTGAACTCTTCCTTGAACTTGTCGAACGAACCGAACGCCGCATTGATGGCCTCAGCCAGTGCGCCGGTTGGTTGGCCGCCGGCGTTTGGCGCCAGGCAGTTCCAGTAGAAGGTGTGGTTCCAGACCTGAGCGGCGTTGTTGAAGATGCCGCCCGAGGAAGACTTGACGATTTCTTCCAGGGTCTTGCCTTCGAACTCGGTGCCAGGCACCAGGTTGTTCAGGTTCACGACATAGGTGTTGTGGTGCTTGTCGTGGTGGTATTCCAAGGTTTCCTTGGAGATGTGCGGCTGCAGGGCATCGTGTGCGTAGGGCAGCGGCGGCAATTCGAAAGCCATGATGATTCTCCTAATCAGGTCAGTTGCGGTGAGCGCAAGGCCGATCACGGGCGGCCAAACATGCGCCGGGGAGTTTGTACTCTTTGCGGCGCAGGGGTCCGATCATAGCACCGGGGGTGCGGCATAACCACGCAACAACTGTGTGGGATAGAGGTTCCAGCGCGTTTTCAACTATTGGTCAGGCGCTGATCAACTGGTAGGCCACCGAGAACATCATCACTGCCACCAGCAAGTCCAGCAGGCGCCAGGTGGCCGGGCGTGCCAGCCAGGGTGCCAGCCACGCCGCGCCGAGTGCCAGGGTGGTGAACCACAGGAACGAAGCGCTGGCGGCACCGGCCACGTAAGCCCCCGGCTGCGTTTGTTGCGCGCCCAGGGAACCGATCAGCAGCACGGTGTCCAGGTACACATGGGGATTTAGCAGGGTCACCGCCAGCGCGCTCAACAGGACCGCGCGCAATGAGCGGGTCTTGAGACTGGCATCCTGATCCAGGCTCTGTTTCGAACAGGCCCGGCGCAGCGCACATGCGCCATACCACAGCAGGAACGCTGCGCCGCCCCAGCGTGCCACCGCAAGCAGTATCGGGCTCTGGGCCAGCACGGTGGCCAGGCCGAACACCCCGGCGGCCACCAGCAGCGCATCGCAGATCACGCACAATGCCGCGACGGGCAAGTGATGCTCGCGGCGCAGGCTTTGCGCGAGGACGAACGCGTTCTGGGTGCCGATTGCCATGATCAGCCCGAGGGCCACCAGCAAGCCGTTCATATAGCTCTGCCACATACTGAAGGATCCTTGTTGATGCTTAAACGATGCTGGCTATGGTGCGGGTCGGACCTGTATAAGAAAAACCAATATTGCTGATCGCTCATTAGGAAAACTGATGTTCGACTATAAGTTGCTTTCCGCCCTGGCGGCGGTGGTGGAACAAGCCGGCTTCGAGCGCGGTGCCCAGGTGCTGGGGCTGTCGCAGTCGGCGATCTCCCAGCGCATCAAGCTGCTGGAGGCGCGTATCGGGCAGCCGGTGCTGGTACGGGCCTCGCCCCCAACCCCGACCGACATCGGCCGACGCCTGCTCAACCATGTGCAACAGGTGCGTTTGCTGGAGCGTGACCTGCAAAGCCAGGTGCCGGCGCTGGACGAGGAGGGTATGCCCGAGCGCTTGCGCATCGCCCTGAATGCCGACAGCCTGGCCACATGGTGGGCCGAGGCCATCAGCGACTTCTGCGCCGAACAGCACTTGCTGCTGGATCTGGTGGTCGAAGACCAGACTGTGGGCCTCAAGCGTATGCGCGCCGGTGAGGTTGCGGCCTGTATCTGTGCCAGCGAGCGCCCGGTGGCCGGTGCTCGCAGCCTGTTACTGGGCGCCATGCGTTATCGGGCGCTGGCCAGCCCGGCGTTTATTGCCCGGCATTTCCCGGCGGGCGTGCGCGCCGATCAATTGGCGCGCACGCCGGCGCTGGTGTTCGGCCCGGATGATTTCCTGCAACACCGTTACCTGGCTTCCCTCGGGGTGAACGGAGGTTTTGAGCACCATCTATGCCCGTCGTCCGAAGGTTTTATTCGCCTGACGGAAGCCGGTCTTGGGTGGGGCCTGGTGCCCGAGTTACAGGTGCGCGACCAGATGGAAACCGGCGTATTGGTGGAGTTATTGCCAGATAAGCCCATCGATGTGCCGCTGTACTGGCATCATTGGCGCAGTGGCGGGCAACTGTTGGGCTTGTTGACCGACCATCTGGCCCAGGTTTGTGGCCACTGGTTGGTGCCGTTGAAGTGATGGCGGGCGTCAAGGCCACAGCGATGAAAAACGAAAGAACACGGAGTACTACATGAAAATTCTGGTCACCGGCGCAAGCGGCTTCATCGGCGGGCGCTTTGCGCGTTTTGCCCTTGAACAGGGCCTGGATGTGCGGGTCAACGGGCGACGCGCCGAGGGTGTCGAACACCTGGTTCGGCGCGGTGCCGAGTTTATCCAGGGTGACTTGAATGATGCCGACCTGGTGCGTGACCTGTGCCGCGACGTTGAAGCCGTGGTGCATTGCGCCGGCGCCGTCGGGTTGTGGGGCAAGTATCAGGACTTTCACCAAGGCAATGTGCTGGTGACTGAAAATGTGGTCGAAGCCTGCCTCAAGCAGCGCGTGGGGCGCCTGGTGCACCTGTCGTCGCCGTCGATCTACTTCGACGGCCGCGACCATTCAGGCATCACCGAAGAGCAGGTGCCCAAACGTTTCAAGCATCCTTATGCCGCCACCAAATACCTGGCCGAGCAGAAGGTCTTCGGTGCCCAGGAGTTCGGTCTTGAGGTGTTGGCGTTGCGCCCGCGTTTTGTCACCGGTGCCGGCGACATGAGCATCTTCCCGCGGCTGTTGAAGATGCAGCGCAAGAACCGCCTGGCCATTGTCGGCGACGGCCTGAACAAGGTCGACTTCACCAGCGTGCACAACCTCAATGAAGCGCTGCTCAGCAGCCTGCTCGCACCCGGCTCGGCGCTGGGCAAGGCGTACAACATCAGTAACGGCGCACCGGTGCCTATATGGGATGTGGTCAATTATGTGATGCGGCAAATGGAGCTGCCCCAAGTGACCCGTTATCGGTCTTACGGTTTGTCCTACAGCGTGGCGGCCTTGAATGAGGCGTTCTGTGCGATGTGGCCGGGGCGGCCGGAGCCTTCGTTATCGCGTTTGGGCATGCAGGTGATGAACAAAGATTTCACCCTCGACATCAGCCGTGCCAGGCATTATCTGGACTACGACCCCAAGGTCACCCTGTGGGCCGCGCTCGATGAGTTCTGCAGTTGGTGGAAAGCCCAGGATCCGGGCCTCAAGTAAGTTCATAACCAGCAACACATCGGGAACCGAATTCGCCGGACCGTGTCGACCTATGCGTCTGGGGCACGGTTTATACTTGCGCCGCTCGGCCTCTGAGCAGCCACCTCATTGATTCAAGGTAGATTCATGCGTAACGATGCAAAAGACGACTTCGACAACGTGCCCAGCCTGCGGGCAGACCTCGGGGACGACGATGATTTCGTGCCGACTGCCGCCACTTCGGTGCGCTCGCGAACCACACCAGTGGTCAAAGTTAAAAGTGCCAGCACCGGCCCGTTGTGGGCGTTGGTAGGCGCATTGCTGATTGCTTTCGCCGGCCTGGCCTGGTGGAGCTTCCAGCAGATTTCCCTGATGGGCCAGCAACTGGTCGCCACCCAGGAAAGCTTCGCCCGCATCAGCGAGGAAGCGGCGGGGCGCCTGCAGGATATTTCCGGCAAGGTCGTGGCCAGCGAAGCCAGCGTGAACAACGGCAGCGAGGCGCTGAAATTGCAGATCAAGCAGTTGCAAGCCCAGTTGCAGGAGCAGGGCAAGCAACAGTTGGGCGTCGCCGGCCAAGCCACCGAGCTGGACAGTCGCCTGGCCCAGATGAGCGCCAGTACCACCGAACTGACGGCTGCCAATGCCAAGCTGCAAGGCCAGGTGCAGGCCCTGACCGACGCTGTCGCCAGCCTCAAGGCGGCCCAAGGTGAGATCAAGGACTTGTCCACTGATGTGGCAGCCTTGAAGAAGCAGGGCAATCCAGGCGCCGCCATCGCCCGTCTTGAGCAGGATTTTCTGGTACTCAAGAGTGCCCAGGAAAACCAGCCTGCCAACGTCGATGCGCCGACCAACAAGGAGTTTGATGTGTTCCGCATCCAGACCACGCGCAATATCACCACCTTGCAGAGCCAGGTGCAGAATCTGAACCAGCGCCTCAATGCGCCTGCTGCGGCCACACCGCTGGGTCAATGAACGAAGTTATGGCCTTTGAATGAGATCTAAATGTAGGAGGGAGCAAGCCCCCTCCCACATTTTGGATTTTCACTTGGAGATTGATTGTCACCAGATAGTGACATTTCTTCTCCCCTTCGTTACTTGCCCCTACCGCGCCCTTGTTTAGACTCCGGTCATCCCACAAAAAACAATAAGGGCCACCCATGACCACCCATCCACTGCCTGCCAGCAGTTGGCTGAACGCACCTGCCCACCACGCCTGGCTCGCCGCTGAAGGCCAGCGCCTGTTGGCGTTCGCCAAGGCATCGCGCCTGCCGGACGGGTTCGGCAACCTCGACGATAAAGGCCAGTTGCCCGCCGATGCCCGCGCCGAAACCATGAACACCGCCCGTATGACCCACAGCTTCGCCATGGCCCATGCGATGGGGCTGCCCGGTTATGCCGAGCTGGTGGCGCATGGCGTGACGGCTCTCAGCGGCCCGCTGCGCGACAGTGAGCACGGTGGCTGGTGCGCCGCGCCCCAAGCCCTGGATGGCAACACCGGCAAAGCAGCGTACCTGCATGCATTCGTGGCCCTGGCCGCCAGCTCTGCGGTGGTGGCTGGCGCGCCGGGTGCGCAAACCTTGTTGAACGACGCCATCCATATCATCGACCAGTTCTTCTGGAGCGAGGAGGAGGGCGTCATGCTTGAATCTTTCGCCCGGGACTGGAGTGGTGTCGAAGGCTATCGCGGCGCCAACAGCAACATGCACGCCACCGAAGCCTTCCTGGCCCTGGCCGATGTCACCGCTGACAGCCGTTGGCTGGACCGTGCGCTGCGCATCGTCGAGCGGGTGATCCACACCCACGCCGCCAGCAACCAGTTCATGGTGATCGAGCACTTTGATGCGCAGTGGAAACCTCTACTGGGCTACAACGAAGATAACCCCGCTGATGGGTTTCGCCCCTACGGCATCACCCCCGGGCACGGTTTCGAATGGGCGCGGCTGCTACTGCACCTGGAAGCTGCGCGCCTGCAGGCCGGGCTGGATACGCCGGCTTGGTTGGTTGACGACGCCAAAGGGCTGTTTGCCAGCGCCTGTGAATATGCCTGGGCCGTGGATGGTGCACCGGGCATTGTCTACACGTTGGATTGGAGTCGGCGCCCGGTTGTACGCGAGCGCTTGCACTGGACCCACGCAGAAGCCAGCGCCGCTGCTCAGGCACTGCTCAAACGTACGGGTGAACTGCACTACGAGATCTGGTACCGACGCATCTGGGAGTTTTGCGAAACCCACTTCATCGACCGGTTTCATGGCAGTTGGCACCACGAACTCAGCCCGCATAACCAACCCAGCAGCAAAATCTGGGGCGGCAAACCTGATCTGTACCATGCCTGGCAAGCGGTCGTGCTGCCTGCGTTACCCTTGGCACCCAGCCTGGCCAGTGCATTGGGCAGCGGACGTTATGTCACCAAGTGGTGACATTTGTGCGTCCCTTTGTTACCTGCGCCTGGAAAATCCCTGTTTAAACTCCGTGCAGCGCAAGCTCTAGACTTGCATGCATAACAACAAGAAAAGGTACTCAGATGAACGCGATTAATCGCCTCGCCGTTGCTATTTCCATTGCCTCGTTGTTTCCCCTCAGTGCATTTGCCGCCGACTCCAAAGGTACGGTGGAAGTGGTGCATTGGTGGACCTCCGGCGGTGAAAAAGCAGCTGTGGATGTCCTGAAGGCCCAAGTTGAGAAAGACGGCTTCACCTGGAAAGACGGTGCCGTTGCAGGTGGCGGTGGCGCCACGGCCATGACCGTGCTGAAAAGCCGTGCAGTTGCCGGCAACCCACCGGGCGTAGCCCAGATCAAAGGCCCCGACATCCAGGAATGGGCGTCCACTGGCCTGCTCGACACCGACGTGCTCAAAGACGTCGCCAAAGAAGAAAAGTGGGATTCCCTGCTCGACAAGAAAGTCTCCGACACCGTGAAGTACGACGGTGACTACGTGGCCGTACCGGTGAATATCCACCGTGTGAACTGGCTGTGGATCAACCCGGAAGTCTTCAAGAAAGCCGGTATCACCAAGAACCCAACCACCCTCGAAGAATTCTACGCAGCCGGCGACAAGCTCAAAGCTGCAGGCTTCATTGCGCTTGCCCACGGCGGCCAGCCTTGGCAGGACAGCACCGTTTTCGAAGCGGTAGTGCTCTCGGTCATGGGTGCTGATGGCTACAAGAAAGCCCTGGTCGACCTGGATAACGACGCCCTGACCGGTCCGCAAATGGTCAAGTCCCTCACTGAGCTGAAGAAAGTCGCGACCTACATGGACGTGGACGGCAAAGGCCAGGACTGGAACCTCGAAGCCGGCAAGGTCATCAACGGCAAGGCCGGTATGCAGATCATGGGTGACTGGGCCAAGTCCGAGTGGACTGCCGCCAAGAAAGTCGCTGGCAAGGACTACGAGTGCGTAGCGTTCCCTGGCACCGACAAAGCCTTCACCTACAACATCGACTCCCTGGCGGTGTTCAAGCAGAAAGACAAAGGCACTGCCGCAGGTCAGCAGGACATCGCCAAAGTCGTGCTGGGTGAAAACTTCCAGAAAGTGTTCAGCATCAACAAGGGCTCGATCCCTGTGCGTAACGACATGCTGACCAAGATGGATTCCTACGGCTTCGACTCCTGCGCCCAGACCGCCGCCAAGGACTTCCTGACCGACGCCAAGACGGGCGGCCTGCAGCCAAGCATGGCGCACAACATGGCCACTACCCTGGCGGTGCAAGGTGCGTTCTTTGACGTAGTGACCAACTACATCAACGACCCGAAAGCCGACCCGGCCGACACCGCCAAGAAGCTGGGTGCTGCGATCAAGTCGGCCAAGTAACACTTGGTAGCGGATTTTTGTGGGAGCCGGGCTTGCCCGCGATGCAGACAACTCGGTGTACCGGTGACACCGAGGTGATGCCATCGCAGGCGAGCCAGCTCCCACACAAACCGCGTTCGACAAGAGACTCACCTTGTAGTCCTTTTTCCCTGTAGTGGATTTTCCCATGAGTTCTGTTGCTGTGTTCAGCAAGGCCTCGCCGTTCGATGTGCTGCAACGCTGGCTACCCAAACTGGTGCTGGCGCCGAGCATGTTCATCGTGCTGGTAGGCTTTTACGGCTACATCCTGTGGACGTTCGTGCTGTCGTTCACCACTTCCACGTTCCTGCCCAGCTACAAATGGGCGGGCCTGGCGCAGTATCAGCGGCTGTTCGACAACGACCGCTGGTGGGTGGCGAGCAAGAACCTGGCCGTATTCGGCGGCATGTTCATCGGCATCACCCTGGTGATCGGTGTGCTGCTGGCGATTTTCCTCGACCAGAAAATCCGCCGCGAAGGCTTTATCCGCACCATTTACCTGTACCCGATGGCGCTTTCGATGATCGTCACCGGTACCGCCTGGAAATGGCTGCTCAACCCGGGCATGGGCCTGGACAAACTTCTGCGGGATTGGGGCTGGGAAGGCTTCCGTCTCGACTGGCTGATCGACCCCGACCGCGTGGTCTACTGCCTGGTGATCGCCGCTGTGTGGCAAGCCTCGGGCTTTATCATGGCGATGTTCCTGGCTGGCCTGCGTGGGGTTGATCAATCGATCATCCGCGCCGCCCAGATCGACGGTGCCAGCCTGCCGCGCATCTATTGGAGCGTGGTGCTGCCAAGCCTGCGTCCGGTGTTCTTCAGTGCAGTGATGATCCTGGCGCACATTGCGATCAAGAGCTTCGACCTGGTGGCGGCGATGACCGCGGGTGGCCCGGGCTATTCGTCCGATCTGCCGGCGATGTTCATGTACTCGTTCACCTTCAGCCGTGGCCAGATGGGCATGGGCTCGGCCAGTGCAATCCTGATGCTCGGTGCGATCCTCGCGATCATCGTGCCGTACCTCTACTCCGAGCTGAGGACCAAACGTAATGACTAGTCTCGCCTCCAAACCTGCCATCAGCCTGAGTCGTATCGCGATCTATGCGGTGCTGATCCTCGCCGTGCTGCTGTACCTGGTGCCGCTGGTGGTGATGCTGCTCACCAGCTTCAAGACTCCCGAAGACATCAGCAGCGGCAACCTGCTGAGCTGGCCGACCGTGGTCAGTGGCATCGGCTGGGTCAAGGCCTGGGCCACTGTGGATGGTTACTTCTGGAACTCGATCAAGATCACCGTTCCAGCCGTGCTGATTTCCACCGCCATCGGGGCCTTGAATGGCTATGTGTTGTCGTTCTGGCGTTTCCGAGGCTCGCAACTGTTCTTTGGATTGTTGCTGTTCGGCTGCTTCCTGCCGTTCCAGACCGTGCTGCTGCCCGCGTCGTTCACCCTCGGCAAGATGGGCCTGGCCAGCACCACCACCGGCCTGGTGTTTATCCACGTGGTCTACGGCCTGGCGTTCACCACGCTGTTTTTCCGTAACTACTACGTAAGCATCCCGGATGCGCTGATCAAGGCGGCACGCCTGGACGGTGCGGGTTTCTTCACCATCTTCCGGCAGATCATTCTGCCGATGTCGACGCCGATCATCATGGTCTGCCTGATCTGGCAGTTCACACAGATCTGGAACGACTTCCTGTTCGGCGTGGTGTTCTCCAGCGGCGACTCGCAGCCCATCACGGTGGCGCTGAACAACCTGGTCAACACCAGCACCGGGGCCAAGGAATATAACGTGGATATGGCGGCGGCGATGATCGCCGGGCTGCCGACCCTGCTGGTCTATGTGATCGCAGGCAAGTATTTCGTGCGCGGCCTCACGGCCGGCGCGGTCAAGGGGTAATCATGGCTACGCTTGAACTTCGCAATGTAAACAAAACCTACGGCGCCGGCCTGCCCGACACCTTGAAGAACATCGAACTGTCGATCAAGGAAGGCGAATTCCTGATCCTGGTCGGCCCTTCGGGGTGCGGCAAGTCCACGCTGATGAACTGCATCGCCGGGCTTGAGACCATTACCGGCGGCGCGATCATGATCGGTGATCAAGACGTGAGCGGCATGAGCCCCAAGGATCGCGACATCGCCATGGTGTTCCAGTCCTATGCGCTGTACCCGACCATGAGCGTGCGCGAGAACATCGAATTCGGCCTGAAGATCCGCAAGATGCCGCAAGCCGACATCGACGCCGAAGTCGCACGCGTGGCCAAGCTGCTGCAGATCGAACACCTGCTCAACCGCAAGCCGGGCCAACTGTCCGGTGGCCAGCAGCAGCGTGTGGCCATGGGCCGAGCGCTGGCGCGCCGGCCGAAGATCTACCTGTTCGACGAACCGCTGTCCAACCTCGACGCCAAATTGCGCGTCGAGATGCGCACCGAAATGAAGCTGATGCACCAGCGTCTGAAAACCACCACCGTCTACGTCACCCACGACCAGATCGAAGCGATGACCCTGGGCGACAAGGTGGCGGTGATGAAGGACGGCATCATCCAACAATTCGGCACGCCGAAAGAAATCTATAACGACCCGGCCAACCTGTTTGTGGCAAGCTTTATCGGTTCACCACCGATGAACTTCGTGCCTTTGCGCCTGCAACGCAAGGACGGTCGCCTGGTCGCGCTGCTGGACAGCGGCCAGGCCCGTTGCGAGTTGCCGCTGAGCATGAATGACGCCGGGCTTGAAGACCGCGATGTGATCCTCGGCCTGCGCCCGGAGCAGATCGTGTTGGCGGCGGGCGAGGGCAATGGCTCGTCGAGTATTCGTGCCGAAGTGCAGGTGACCGAGCCGACCGGCCCGGACACGCTGGTGTTTGTGCAGCTCAACGACACCAAGGTCTGCTGCCGTTTGGCGCCGGACGTCGCGCCGCAGGTGGGTGAGACACTGACGCTGCAATTCGACCCGGCCAAGGTGTTGCTGTTTGACGCCAAGACCGGTGAGCGATTGGGGACTGCTGGCTCACTGGGGGCATCTGTGGGAGCCGGGCTTGCCCGCGATGGTGTCACCGCGTTGTAACTGCAGGACTGAGGCGCCTGCATCGCGGGCAAGCCCGGCTCCCACAGGAAAAAGAAGATAACCAGTTGTTTTAATTAAAAAATGTAACCCGCGTTAGATAAAAACAGTTTAATAACAATAAAGACGAGGATGTAGGGATGAAAAAGCAACACAACAACACCCGGCTGATCTGCCAGCTGTCAGCGGTAGCAGCCCTGGTTTTGTCCGCCAATGCGATGGCGGATGAAGCCTTCAGTGCCGATTCCAAGTGGATGACCGGCGATTGGGGCGGCGAGCGTACCAAGCTGATCGAGCAAGGTATCGACATCAAGGCCGACTACGTTGGGGAGATGGGCTACAACGCCCACGGCGGTTATAACGACGACAAGACCGGTCGCTACTCTGACCAGTTTGGTCTTGGCGTGGCACTGGACCTGCAAAAACTGTGGGGCTGGGATAACACCCAGGCCAAGATCCAGTTGACCAATCGTAATGGCGAGAACATCTCCAACGACCGTGTTGGTGACCCGCGTGCTGGCACCTTGAGTTCATCGCAGGAAGTGTATGGCCGTGGCCACATGGTGCGTCTGACCCAACTGTGGATCCAGCACCAGTTCCTCGACGGCAAGCTGGACGTCAAAGCCGGTTACTTCGGTGAAGGCGAAGACTTCAACACCTTCCCCTGCGAGTTCCAGAACCTGGCGTTCTGCGGTTCCCAAGTGGGTAACTGGGCCACCAACATCTGGTACAACTGGCCCGTCAGCCAGGCCGCTCTGCGTGTGAAATACCACATCACGCCTGAACTGTATGCGCAAATTGGCGCGTACAACCAGAACCCATCGCAAACCGAAATGGGCAACGGCTTCAAGCTCAGCGGCAGCGGTACCAAGGGCACCGTGTTGCCAGTTGAATTGGTGTGGTCGCCGAAGGTCAATGGCCTGCCGGGCGAGTACCGCGTGGGTTACTACAAGAGCACGGCTGACGCTGATGATGTGCGCGAAGACGTCAACGGCGGCGACGCTGGCGCCACTGGCGATGCCCTGCGCGTTCGCAACAGCAAAAGCGGCTACTGGGGCGTGGTGCAACAGCAACTCACCACTCACAATGGTGATGCCTCCCGTGGTCTGAACGTTGCGGCTAACGTCACCTTCCACGACAAGGACACCAACTTCATCGACAACTATCAGTCGCTGATGTTTGTGTACAAGGGCCCGTTCGATGCGCGTCCAAAGGATGACATCGGCATCGGTTTTGCCCGTATCCATGTCAACGATGACGTGAAGAAAACCGCAGAGCTGCGTAACGCGGCAGGTGGTTTTACTGACTACAGCCAGGCCGGTTACATGCCGCTGCAAGGTACCGAATACAACTACGAAATCAACTACGGCTTCCATGTCACCAATTGGCTGACCGTACGCCCTAACCTGCAATACATCACCCACCCAGGTGGTGTGGATCAAGTCGACAACGCCTTGGTCGCCGGCCTGAAAATTCAGTCTACCTTCTAACGCTGTTGCGATAAGCTCCTCTCTCTGTGCGCATTTGCGGGTAGCCATGGCTATCCGCTTTTTTTTGGCTTGCACTGTGATATTCGGAACCTGTGCACATGCATGAGCAACCGCTGCAACGCTTTTTCAAATCCCTGCGCGAGCGACCGGTGTTCGCCTGGGAGCGCTTTCAGATGCGCGATGTGTTGGTGATCGACCACCCCCTGTGCCAGGCGGTGTTCAGTCGCCAGGGTGCGCAATTGCTGCACTTTCAACCGACGGGCCAGAAGCCGTGGCTGTGGTGTGCCGCCAAATGGCCGCAAGTCGGGGCTATCCGTGGTGGCGTACCGGTGTGCTGGCCGTGGTATGGCCGTCACCCCAGCGAAAACGCGTGGCCGTCCCATGGCTGGGCGCGCCTGATTGACTGGAAGCTGCTCGACAGCAGCACCGATGACGATGGCGTGCGCCTGCACTGGCAATTGCAATTGTGCGACTGGCAGGTGGACTTGCACGCGCACTTGGGCGAAACCCTGGAACTGCGCCTGAGCACCGAGCACCAGGACGAGTTGCCGTGCCAGTTGAGCCATGCTTTGCACGCTTACTGGCGTATTGGTCACGTTGACGAGGTAGCGCTGTCTGGGCTCGACGGCGCGCAAGGTTATGATCAGCTCAACCGTCAGGTCTGCCAGCAGGAAGGTGAACTGCGGGTCGATGGCGGTTGCCAGCGGGTGTTCCAGCATGAGGGCGAACTACAGCTCAAGGACCACGCCTGGCAGCGTGAGCTGTGCATCGACACCGGCGACAGCGCCGACACGGTGGTGTGGCATCCAGGTAGCCGACCGCTGTTGGGCGTGAGCTTTAACGAGGCGTCGGGGTTTGTGTGCGTGGAGTCGGCGATGGCCGGTGCGAGCCTGGCGCCGGGGGAGAGGGCGCATTTGAGTCTGCAGGCTCGGGCTGGAGCTTAGCGGTGTGGCTGATGGCGCTATCGCAGGCAAGCCAGCTCCCACATTTGAAGGTATTCACACATCAAACTGTGGGAGGGGGCTTGCTCCCGATGAGGCCAGTGCAGCCAACACAGGTCCAGGCTTAGTTGAACTCATCCCCCACCGGATACCGGCTGTCATTCAAACTCTCTTTGATCTTGCGCAAATGCGGCTGGAAATCCACCCCGCGACGCAACGTCATGCCGGTCGCCAGCACATCCAGCACGGTCAATTGGATGATCCGAGAAGTCATCGGCATGTAGATATCGGTGTCTTCCGGCAACGGGATGTTCAGGCTTACTGTACTGGCCTTGGCAAGCGGCGAGTTTTCGGCGGTCACGCCCAACACTGACGCACCGTTTTCCCTGGCGATACGCGCCACTTCCACCAGTTCGCGTGTGCGTCCGGTGTAGGAAATGATCACGAACAGCTCGCCGGTATGCGCTACCGAAGCGATCATGCGCTGCATCAGCACGTCCGCATGAGCGGTCACTGCCAGGTTGAAGCGGAAAAATTTGTGCAGCGCATCCATGGCCACCGGCGCCGAGGCGCCCAGGCCGAAGAAGTGAATCTGGCGCGCCTGGATCAACAAATCCACGGCCTTGCTGATCAGCGCCGGGTCCAGGGCCTGGCAAGCGCTGTCCAGGGACGCGATGGCGCTGCCAAAGATCTTCTGGGTGTAGGCCTCGGGGTTATCATCGGCCTCCACGGCACGGCTGACATACGCGGCGCCACTGGCCAGGCTTTGCGCCAGCTGCAATTTAAGTTCAGGGTAACCGCTGACGCCGAACGAACGGCAGAAGCGGTTGACCGTCGGTTCGCTGACCGAGGCGGCCTGGGCGAGGGCGGCGATCGAGAAGCGTGTAGCCTGCTGCGGGTTGAGCAGGATGACTTCAGCGACTTTGCGCTCGGCCTTGTTTAATTCTTCGAGGCGGTTCCGGATCTGTTCCAGAAGATTTCGCACGCGGTCCATTCAGTCTTTCCTTCGGGCGACGATGCAAATAAAGGGCGGCAACCAATCGACGACTGGCTTTTCGCGGTGGCCTATCCTACTGAGGGTAGCTGAACACCACCACTCGCAATGCGTATTTCCGGAAAATGTTGTGGTTATTACTACATTTTTCCTTGAGTGATGCCTTGAAAAAAGGTATTTGTAGCTTAACTTGATAAAAGAACAAACATCATGCCTTCGATAACCGTAGAACCCTGCACCTTTGCCCTGTTTGGCGCCTTGGGTGATCTGGCGCTGCGCAAGTTATTTCCTGCCCTCTATCAACTCGATGGCGCCGGGCTGCTGCACGACGATACACGCATCCTGGCCCTGGCCCGTGAAGCCGGCAGCGAGCAGCAACACCTGGCCCATATCGAAAAAGAATTGCGTAAATACGTCGGCAAGGAACTCGACGAAGCCGTGGCCGTGCGCTTCCTTGCGCGCCTGGCCTACGTGCATGTCGACTTCATGAAGGCTGACGACTACGTCGCTCTTGCCGAGAAGGTCGGCGGCGAACAACGCCTGATCGCCTACTTCGCCACCCCCGCGGCGGTGTACGGGGCTATCTGCGAGAACCTGTCCAAGGTGGGCCTGGCGGAAAACACCCGCGTGGTCCTGGAAAAGCCTATCGGTTCGGACCTGGAATCCTCGCGCAAGGTCAACGATGCGGTGGCGCAGTTTTTCCCGGAAAACCGCACCTACCGTATCGACCACTATCTGGGCAAAGAAACCGTCCAGAACCTGATCGCCCTGCGTTTCGCCAACAGTTTGTTCGAAACCCAGTGGAACCAGAACTACATTTCACACGTGGAAATCACCGTGGCCGAGCAGGTCGGCATCGAAGGCCGTTGGGGCTACTTCGACAAGGCCGGCCAGCTGCGTGACATGATCCAGAACCACCTGCTGCAGTTGCTGTGCCTGATCGCCATGGACCCGCCGGCCGACCTGTCCGCCGACAGTATCCGCGACGAGAAGGTCAAGGTGCTCAAGGCCCTGGCGCCGATCAGCCCCGAGGGCCTGACCACCCAGGTGGTACGCGGCCAATACATTGCCGGCTACAGTGCGGGCAAAGCCGTGCCGGGTTATCTGGAAGAAGACAATTCCAACACCCAGAGCGACACCGAAACCTTCGTCGCCCTGCGTGCCGATATTCGCAACTGGCGTTGGGCCGGGGTGCCGTTCTACCTGCGTACCGGCAAACGTATGCCGCAAAAGCTGTCGCAGATTGTCATCCATTTCAAGGAACCGTCCCACTACATCTTCGCCCCCGAGCAGCGCCTGCAGATCAGCAACAAGCTGATCATTCGCCTGCAACCGGACGAAGGTATTTCCTTGCGCGTGATGACCAAGGAGCAGGGCCTGGACAAGGGCATGCAACTGCGCAGCGGGCCACTGCAACTGAATTTTTCCGACACCTATCGCAGCGCACGCATCCCGGATGCCTACGAGCGGTTGTTGCTGGAAGTGATGCGCGGCAATCAGAACCTGTTTGTTCGCAAAGATGAAATCGAAGCTGCGTGGAAGTGGTGTGACCAGTTGATCGCCGGCTGGAAAAAGTCCGGTGATGCACCCAAGCCGTATGCGGCGGGGTCCTGGGGGCCGATGAGCTCGATTGCACTGATTACGCGGGATGGGAGGTCGTGGTATGGCGATATCTGAATTGAAACTGCCTCAGGGCGTTACTGCCCATGAGTACCGTACGCCCACGCTGCTGGCCGATGGCCTGGCCCATGACGTGGCCGAACAACTGCGCGCTGCCATCAGCGCCCGTGGCGAGGTGACGCTGGTGGTGTCCGGTGGACGCAGCCCCGTGGCGTTTTTCCAGAACCTGGCCAAGCAGGGGCTGGACTGGTCCAGGGTCACCGTCACCCTGGCCGATGAACGCTGGGTACCGGTCGAACACGCCGACAGCAATGCCGGCCTGTTGAAGCAGCACCTGCTGCAAGGCCCGGCAGCCGCGGCCAGGTTCCTCAGCCTGTACAGTGCCGCCGCCAACCTTGAAGACGCTGCCGAGCAGGCCGATCGGCTGCTGGCCGAACTGCCCGGCATTGATGTGCTGGTGCTGGGCATGGGCGATGACGGCCACACCGCCTCGCTGTTCCCCAACAGCCCCAACCTGGCAGAGGCACTGAAGGCCGACGGTACTCGCCGTTGCTGGCCGATGCTGGCGCCAACCGTGCCGCACCAGCGCCTGACCATGAGTCGTGCGCTGCTGGCGACGGCCAACTACACCGTGCTGTCTATTTCCGGCAGTTCGAAATTGACCACCTTGAGCGCCGCGCTGGCCAGCGACGATGTTGCTGCCATGCCGATTCGCGCGTTTTTGCAACCTACTCTCGAGATTTACTGGTGCCCATGAGCCAAGGATCAGCCGCTATGAAAAGCCCTCAACCGACCGTGTCCATGGCGGATAAAGTTGCCTTGATCGACAGTCTCTGCGCCAAGGCGCGGATCCTGCCGGTGATTACCATCGCCCGCGAGCAGGACATCCTGCCGCTGGCCGATGCCCTGGCAGCTGGCGGTTTGACCGCGTTGGAAGTGACCCTGCGTTCCGAGTTCGGCCTCAAGGCCATTCAGGTCTTGCGTGAGCAACGTCCTGAGCTGTGCACCGGTGCCGGTACCGTGCTTGATCGTCACATGCTCGAAGCGGCCGAAGTGGCGGGCTCGCAATTTATCGTCACCCCTGGCATTACCCGCGACCTGCTGGAAGCCTCGGTACACAGCCCGATCCCGCTGCTGCCGGGCATCAGCAACGCCTCCGGCATCATGGAAGGCTACGGCCTGGGTTACCGCCGCTTCAAGTTGTTCCCGGCCGAAGTCAGCGGCGGCGTCGCGGCCATCAAGGCGCTGGGCGGCCCGTTTGGCGAAGTGAAATTCTGCCCGACCGGCGGCGTTGGCCCGGCCAATATCAAAAGCTACATGGCGTTGAAAAACGTGATGTGCGTGGGCGGTAGCTGGATGCTTGATCCTGAGTGGGTCAGGAACGGCGACTGGGCACGCATCCAGGAAGTTACCGCCGAGGCGCTGGCGCTGCTGGACTGAGCGGATTTACAGAATCGTTGTTGCTGTGCTTAACGGCATTTTTGCGGTGCACTTGGTCGGTGTGCCGCTTTTTTTTGCCTGCAGAAACCTCAAGAACACCGATGTTCAACTGTGGGAGCTGGCTTGCCTGCGATAGCGGTGGGTCAGCTGACATCTTTTGCGCTGATACACCGCCATCGCAGGCAAGCCAGCTCCCACATGTTTAATCTGTGCTCAACTGGTTAATGGCGTTGACTAGCACGTCGATGTCCGCTGCCGATGTCACCAACCCTGGTGTCACCCGAATACAGGTGCCAAACGACGCACCCACACGCGTGGTGGTAAACAAGTCGTAGTCCCTGCGCATACGATCCACCATCACCTGCTGATCCCGCCCGAGGAACTTGAACGCGGTGATCCCGCAATACAGCCGCGGATCATCCGAGGTCAGCACTTCAATACCCTGCAAGGGGCGCACCTGGTTTACCCACAGATCCCGCAGGTAATTGACCCGCGCACCCTTGGCCGCGGCGCCACCCAATTGCCGATGTTCTTCAAACACCAACGGCAAGGTCATCAGCGCGGGAAAGTTCGGTGTGCTGTAGGACGTACGAGCGCGCACATCCGTGGCCGGGTAGTGAAACTCGCCCATGTCCGGGTCGATATCGGCCAGGCGCTCGGGGGCGATATATAAAAAGCCCAGGGTCAGCGGTGCACCCATCCATTTGTGCAGGTTGAACCCCGCGAATTGGATGCCCAGTTCAGCCAGGTTGAACTCGAACTGGCCCAGGGCGTGGGCGCCGTCGAGGATCACGTCGATATGCTGTTCGCGTGCGGCCTTGGCAATGGCCGCAACGGGCATCACCAGGCCGGTGCGGTGAGTGACATGCGTCAGGGCCATCAGTTTAAGACGCGGATACTGCGCGAACGCCTTGTTATACGTCTGCACCAGGCTGTCGAAACTGGCCGGGTGGGTGTGTGACACCTCGATCACCTCCACGCCGCGAACATCGGCAAGCCAGCGCATGGCGCCCTTGACCGTGTCGTACTCCAAATCGCTGATCAGCACCTGGTCGCCGGGTTGCAGGCGGTTGTAGTTGCGGATCAGCGACTGTAAGGCTTCGGTAGCGTTGCGCGTGAAGGCGATCGACTCGGGGTCGACGTCAATCAATGCCGCCAGCGTGCGGCGAATCTCGACGTTTTCACCTTGCTCGAAACGTTGGCGCACATGCACCGAGTTGCTGCGGTTGATAAAGCTGATGTGCTCAAGGTATTGCGCCTGCACTGCACGGCTCATACGCCCGAAGTAGCCGTTTTCCAGGTTGATCGGCCCGGGTTGCAGGTCATAGCACTGGGCGATGGTGTGCCAGTGGCGTTCGTTGTCGGCATTCCTTGGCATGGCGAGTCTCTTAATGGCGGGGGGCAGGTTTGCCGTGTTTGGCCCGCAGTGGTTCGAGCAGTTCGGCCAGGCCGTTGTGGTCGATTTCCTGCATCAAGGCCAGCAGACCGCCCAATTCGCCGTGGGGGAAACCTTCACGGGCAAACCAGTTCAGGTAGGGGCCAGGCAGGTCGGCGATGATCCGGCCCTTGTATTTGCCGAAGGGCATTTCGCGGGTGATCAGCAGTTCGAGTTTTTCAGGATTCATAAGCTTCGCGGGATTGAGGCGAGGTCTTCGAAAATACAGGCATTCTGCATGAAGGCCAAATGACAGATCATGCAAATAACGCACATACAGATGGTTCAATATTTCATAAGTTATTGAAATTAAAGGATAAGTTAATTCTTAAAAACCTGGCACGGGCGCTGCAATAACCAAGACACCCTTCTAACCCGTACAAGGAATTGAAAAATGACTGACATCAATAAAGAATCGATCTCCGTACTGAACGACCTGATCGAAACCAGCATCGACGGCCAAAAGGGTTTCAAGGAATGCGCTGAAGATATCAAGCATCCGGAACTCAAGGCTCTGTTTGCCAAGCGCTCTGCTGATTGCGCCACTGCCGCCGCTGAATTGAAAACCGCCGTGCGTGCCCTGGGTGGCGATCCGGAAGATTCCGGCAGCGTAGCAGGTGCTCTGCACCGTGGCTGGGTCGACGTGAAGTCGATGGTCACTGGCAAGGATGAAGAAGCGGTACTGAACGAAGCCGAGCGCGGTGAAGACCACGCACTGAAGGCTTACCGTGAAGCGATCGAGAAGATCAACAAGCACAACCTGCTGGGCATTCGTGACCTGGTGGAGCGTCAGTACCACGGCGTACAGCGCAACCACGACCAAGTAAAAGCCCTGCGTAACCAGGCTCGTGCTCAGTCGTAAGACCTGCACTGTAGCAACTGTGGGAGGGGGCTTGCTCCCGATGGCGGTGAATCAGTCGACCTATTCAGTGACTGACTCACCGCCATCGGGGGCAAGCCCCCTCCCACATTTGTATTGTGTAAATGCTGAGATTGCAGTCAGCCTCAGCCAATACTGATCGGCGGCAACTCGGTCAACGTCACCACCTGCTGCTTGCGCGGCGCCAGAATCTCTGCCTCGCCATCTACCACCAACTCATCACGCTGGTTGAATACGCGTGTAGCGATGCGTACGCGAAACTTCGGCAGTTTTTCAAGGATTTCCAAACGCACGGTAAGGGTATCGCCAATCTTGACCGGCTTCTGGAAGGTCATTTGCTGGCCGATGTAGATAGTGCCCGGCCCAGGCAGCTCGCAGGCTACGGCCGCACTGATCAGCGCACCGCTGAACATGCCGTGGGCAATGCGCTCCTTGAACATGGTTGCCTTGGCGTATTCGGCATCCAGGTGCACCGGGTTGTGGTCGCCGGACATGGCAGCGAACAGCTGGATATCGCGCTCTTCTACCAACTTGCTGTAGCTGGCCGTCTGGCCGACTTCGAGGGCTTCATACGGGGTGTTGGTTACCTGGGTCATCTAAAGCTGCATCCTGTGGCTAAGCGGTAATTAATTGACTGATTTTAAACGAAAAATTATTCACAGCGGGCCGGCCTGCGCAGGGCCAGGGCCTGGTCGAGCCAGGTCAATACATCCGTTGTGACTTCATCACGGTTGGTTTCGTTGAATACTTCATGCCGCGCCTGCGGGTAGAGGTTCAATTGTATGTTCTGGCAGCCGGCCTCACGCAGGGCATGGGCCAGGTCCTTGAGACGCTTGCCTTCACTTACCGGATCACATTCGCCGCCCATCACCAGGATCGGCAAGCCCGGGTCGATCTGCGCGAGATTGGACGCTTTGCTGATTTGCTGCAAGCCGCCCAGCAGGTCGATCCACAACTGGTTGGTGCAGCGAAAACCGCAGAGCGGGTCGTTGATGTACTTGTCGACTTCGTCCGGGTCGCGGCTCAGCCAGTCGCAGGCGGTGCGATTGGGTTTGAACGCTTTGTTGAACGAGCCGAATGACAGGAACTCGATCAACGCACTGCGGCCGCGCAACCCCTGGCGCATGCGTTCGATACGTGCGATCAGCCGTGCCGCGCTATACAACGCTACCGGCTGGAAATTCGAACCGCTGAGAATCGCGCCATGCAGGCTGGCGCTGTGGTGCAGCAAATAGCCCTGGGCGATGTAGCTGCCCATGCTGTGGCCGAGCAAAATAATCGGCAGGCCCGGTTTTTGCTGGCCGATATGCTGGTTGAGGCTGGCCAGGTCGCCGACCACTTTGTTCCAGCCATCCTTTTCAGCGTACAGCCCCAGGGTGCCCTCATCGGCAGTACGCCCATGACCGCGCTGGTCCAGCGCATACACCCCGTAGCCGGCGCTGCACAAGGCGTCGGCCAGGCGAGCATAACGACCACTGTGTTCGGCCATGCCGTGGGAGAGCATCACCACCGCCTTGGGCGGGGTGTCTGGCAGCCATTGATTGACGTACAGGCGGCTGTGGTCATTCGCGGTCAGCCAGAAGGTGCTGTGGGTCATGGCGGCTTCCTTTGCTCAGGGTCGTTGCAGTGTATAGCTCATTCGCAGAGTTGCGGGGTATCTGCCTACACGTTAGACGCAAGATTCATACAATCAATGACACGATTTAGCGTATTTGCCTGTTTGCTCATAGCTGCTAACGTCCCCAAAGCTCCGCTTTTTATAAACGCTTAAAGCGGCCGGACATACTCAGGTAAGAGGACAAGAATAATGCAACCTGATTTCTGGAATGACAAACGCGCAGCGGGCGTTCCCAATGACATCGACCTCACCACCTACAAGTCGGTGATCGAAGTTTTCGAGCGTTCCTGCAAGACCTTTGCCGACCGTCCGGCGTTCAGCAACATGGGCATTACCCTGACCTACGCCGAGCTTGAACGCCAGAGTGCGGCGTTCGCCGGTTACCTTCAACAGCACACCGACCTCAAGCCTGGCGAGCGCATCGCGGTGCAAATGCCTAATGTGCTGCATTATCCGGTTGCGGTATTCGGCGCATTGCGCGCCGGGCTGATCGTGGTCAATACCAACCCGCTGTACACTCCCCGCGAGATGCGCCACCAGTTCAAGGACGCAGGTGTGCGGGCGCTGGTGTACCTCAACCTGTTCGGTTCGCGGGTGCAGGAGGTCTGCACCGACACCGAGATCGACTACTTGATCGAAGCCAGGATGGGCGACTTCATGCCCGCCGCCAAAGGTTGGCTGGTCAACACCGTGGTCGACAAGGTGAAGAAGATGGTCCCGGCCTACCACCTGCCACGGGCCGTGTCGTTCAAGCGTGCGTTGCGCATGGGCGCGGGCCTTGGGGTGACGCGCCATCCGGTAACCCTGGACGATATTGCCGTGCTGCAATACACCGGCGGCACCACCGGCCTGGCCAAGGGCGCGATGCTCACCCATGGCAACCTGGTGGCGAACATGCAGCAGGTGCGGGCGTGCATGTCGCAACTGGGTGAAGACGGCCACCCGCTGATCAAGGAAGGGCAGGAGGTCATGATCGCACCGCTGCCGCTGTACCATATCTATGCATTCACGGCGAATTGCATGTGCATGATGGTGTCCGGCAACCACAACGTGCTGATCACCAACCCACGGGACATTGGCGGCTTTATCAAGGAGCTCAAGCAGTGGCGCTTCACCGGGCTGCTGGGGCTCAACACCCTGTTTGTGGCGTTGATGGATCACCCGGATTTCAAGAGCCTGGATTTCTCCCATCTCAAGATCACCAACTCCGGCGGCACCGCTCTGGTCAAGGCCACGGCGGAACGGTGGAAGGCGCTGACCGGTTGCTCCATCGGCGAAGGCTACGGCCTCACCGAAACTTCACCGGTGGCCAGCACCAACCCGTACGGCGGCCTGTCGCGCCTGGGGACCGTGGGCATTCCGGTGCCGGGCACCGCCATGAAAGTGGTTGATGATCAAGGGCACGAACTGCCGTTGGGTGAGCGCGGCGAGTTATGCATCCAGGGCCCGCAGGTGATGAAGGGGTACTGGCAGCAACCCCAGGCCACCGCCGAAACCCTGGACGCTGAAGGCTGGCTCAAGACCGGTGACATTGCCGTGATCGACACCGACGGCTATGTCAGCATTGTTGATCGCAAGAAAGACCTGATTATCGTCTCCGGCTTCAATGTCTATCCCAACGAAATCGAAGATGTGGTGATGGCCCACCCGGCCGTAGCCAGCTGCGCGGTGATCGGCGTGCCGGACGAGCGCACGGGGGAGGCGGTGAAGCTGTTCGTGGTAGCGCGGGCCCAAGGGGTGAGCATTGAGGAGCTGAAGGCGTACTGCAAGGCCAATTTCACGGGGTACAAGGTGCCCAAGCACATTGTGCTGAGGGAGTCTTTGCCGATGACGCCGGTGGGGAAAATTCTGCGGCGCGAGCTTCGCGACATCGCCTGAATTGAAATAGGGTCAAAATGTGGGAGGGGGCTTGCTCCCGATAGCGGTGGATCAGCCAAAGACTCTGTTGACTGACACACTGCTATCGGGAGCAAGCCCCCTCCCACATTTGTTATCCGTCGCCCAGGAAAGCCCATTCCAGAGCGTATTTCATTGATATAGAATTTTTGCTCTAAAAGTGACCATTGGATATTCTTGAGTCATGTTTATGACTGTAGGGCCCTCTTTTGGCTCTAGGCGGCCCTCGGCAAAGCTGCTACTCTCGGCGCGCTTTGTGACGTCTCGGCCTGCTTGAAAGCGCCAGATTCACCTAAAAACATACACCAATAATAATCGCATCAAATGCGATGATGAATTCGCGTCGCTGAGGAGTGGGCTTCCATGAATGAAGACTTTTGGAAGGATAAGTACCCCGCCGGGATTGCTGCACAGATCAATCCAGACGAGTATCCGAATATTCAGGCGGTACTGAAGCAGTCCTGCCAGCGCTTCGCCAACAAACCGGCTTTCAGCAACCTGGGCAAGACCATCACCTACGGTGAACTCTACGAATTGTCCGGGGCATTTGCCGCGTATCTGCAACAGCATACCGACTTGAAGCCTGGCGATCGAATCGCCGTGCAACTGCCCAACGTCCTGCAATACCCGGTCGCCGTGTTCGGCGCCATTCGTGCCGGCCTGATCGTGGTCAACACCAACCCGCTGTACACCGCACGGGAAATGGAACATCAATTCAATGATTCCGGGGCCAAGGCCCTGGTTTGCCTGGCCAACATGGCGCACCTGGCTGAAAAAGTCGTGCCCAAGACCGCCGTCAAGCATGTGATCGTCACTGAAGTCGCCGACCTGCTGTCGCCGTTCAAGCGCCTGCTGATCAACAGCGTGATCAAGTACGTGAAGAAGATGGTCCCGGCCTATCACTTGCCCCAGGCCATCACGTTCAATGACGTGCTTGCCAAGGGCCATGGCCAGCCGGTGAATGATGTCAGCCCGGCCAGCAGCGATGTGGCGGTGTTGCAATATACCGGTGGTACCACCGGTGTGGCCAAGGGCGCGATGCTGACCCACCGCAACCTCGTCGCCAACATGCTGCAATGCAAGGCGCTGATGGGGTCCAACCTCAACGAAGGCTGCGAGATCCTGATCACACCGCTGCCGCTTTACCACATCTATGCCTTCACCTTTCACTGCATGGCGATGATGCTGATCGGCAACCACAACATCCTGATCAGCAACCCGCGTGACCTGCCGGCGATGGTCAAGGAACTGTCGAAGTGGAAGTTCAGCGGGTTCGTCGGCTTGAATACCCTGTTCGTGGCGCTGTGCAACAACGAAGCCTTCCGCAAACTCGATTTCTCCGCGCTCAAAGTCACCCTGTCGGGCGGCATGGCCCTGCAATTGGCGGCCGCCGAGCGTTGGAAGGCCGTGACCGGCTGTGGTATCTGCGAAGGCTACGGCATGACCGAAACCAGCCCGGTGGCCACGGTGAACCCGATCCAGCATATCCAGATCGGCACCATTGGCATTCCGGTACCGTCCACAGTGTGTAAAGTCATCGCCGACGACGGTACCGAGTTGGCGCTGGGTGAAACCGGCGAGCTGTGCGTCAAGGGCCCGCAAGTCATGAAGGGCTACTGGCAGCGCGAAGACGCCACCGCCGAGATGCTCGACAGCGAAGGTTGGCTGAAAACCGGTGACATCGCGATCATCCAGCCAGACGGCTATATGCGCATTGTCGACCGCAAGAAAGACATGATTCTGGTCTCCGGCTTCAACGTCTACCCCAACGAACTGGAAGACGTACTGGCAGGCCTGCCGGGCGTGTTGCAGTGCGCAGCCATCGGTGTGCCGGACGAGAAGTCCGGAGAGCACATCAAGATCTTCATCGTGGTCAAGCCAGGCGCCACCCTCACCAAGGACCAGGTGATGGAGCACATGCGCGCCAACGTCACCGGCTACAAGGTGCCCAAGGCTGTTGAGTTCCGTGATGCGTTGCCTACAACTAACGTCGGCAAGATTCTGCGGCGTGAATTGCGTGATGAAGAACTGAAAAAGCTGGGTGTGAAGAAATAGCCCGGTAAAGCGTGAATTGAAAAGTACCCCTCGCTGAGGGGTATTTTTTTGCCTCTGGCGCGGCGTAATGCCCGGCTTGTCACTCCACGGGCTTGTGTGATATCGACTAATAACGACGCACGCTCGCTAAATACGCGACGCTTGCAAGTTGACGGCTGATCGAGGAGTGATGATGGACTTAGGGATTAGAGGTAAATGGGCTGTCGTCTGCGCTGCCAGTAAAGGGTTGGGTTATAGCTGTGCCCAGGCGCTTGCGGACGAGGGGGTAAACATCGTGATTAACGCACGGGGCGCGCCTGACTTAGAGGCTGCCGCACAGCGTTTGAAACTCAGAAACCCTGAGGGAGAAGTCATCACGGTGGTAGGTGATATTACTGACCCTTCGATTCGCCAGGCATTGGTCGATGCTGCCCCGCAAGTTGATATATTGATCAATAATGCCGGGGGGCCCAAGCCTGGGAACTTTCGTGAGTGGACCGATCAAGAGTGGCGTGCAGCAATTGATACCAATATGTTGGCACCTATCGAACTCATCAAGTCAGTGATCGATTCCATGGCAGGTCGAGGCTTCGGCCGGATAATCAATATAACTTCCGGCGCGGTTAAAGCGCCCCTGGATGCATTGGGGCTTTCAACCTCAGTCCGATGTGGGCTTACCGGTTTTGTGGCGGGCTTGGCGCGTCAGAAAGACTTCGCGTCGAGAAACACCACGATCAATAATATTCTCCCCGGTGCGTTCAAAACCGAGCGATTGGAAAATACCTTTCAAGTGGCGGCAGAGCGTTCAGGAAAAACAGTGAACGCTATGGCTGAAAGTCGACTGGCAACCATTCCGGCGGGGCGCTTTGGTGACCCGGCTGAGTTCGCTGCATTGTGCGCTTTTTTATGCAGTCATCAGGCTGCCTATGTGACCGGTCAGAACATCCTTATCGATGGCGGCGCCTACCCGGGTATCTTCTAATGGATAGCCAAAGATGTCGTTGTGCCATATGAAATAGTAGAGTTTTTAAAATTTAAACCGCCAGCGATGGCGGTTTTTTTATGGGTTTTGCTTTTTCTTGTGTGCCGTAACGGACTGAAGTAAAACGAAAAAATTCAATGAGTCATAGATTGGATCCAATCTTATTCCATTTTGTTATTTGAAACGCGTTAAACCCTAGGATAGGTTTTTAGTGGTTGTAACAAGATATTTCTGTCGCGTCGGTGAGCGTAATGCCCGCTCGCCGATCACATTGGATCTACTGTCTTAGGGAGCAATGCATGTCGACCCAAAAACGCTTGAAAGTCTTTCCTACCTCATCGATCGGCACTATCGCCACCATCCCGTCCTCAAAACCTGAAACACAACGGGCAATTATTGCCGCCAGCCTCGCCTCGGGAACTTCTTATATTTACAACGACCTTCGTTGCCTTGAAACCGAAACAATGAAAAAGGCATGTCGTAGTATTGGTGCAATTATTGAGGAGCAACCAGGCAGATTAGTGGTAACTGGCACAGGCGGCTTGATCAAGCCCGAAAAGAAGGTGATCGACGCTCTAGGCTCCGGGTTGGTATTTCGAGTGTTTGCTGCGTTGACGTGCTTTACAACGACGCCGGCGGTTATTACCGGTGATGAAGTTCTGCGGGGGCGTGTCATGGAGCCTTTGTTTGTCGCCCTGGAAGGGCTGGGGGCCCATATTTCATGCATCAACCACAGTGGCAAGGCCCCGATTGTGAACTGGGGGGGTTATAAAGGGGGAGAGTGTACGATTGAGGGCAATATCAGCTCGCAATTCATCACTGCGATTCTGTTCTGCGCCCCCCTCGCCAAACAACCTACGGTGGTGAATATCCGCGGTGAAATTCTGTCGCTTTCGTATATCAAGCAGACTTTGGAAACCCTCAGCACCGCGGGGATCAGCTATGAGGTGAACGCTGACTATTCACAAATTACGGTGTATCCCGGCCACTATCGCAGCGCGAACTATACGATCGTCGGTGACTACACCTCATCGTCCTATTTGATCGCGGCCGGCATCATCTTTCCGGGCGAGTTGACGCTCAAGAACATGAACAGCAAGAGTTTGCAGGGCGAGCGTGCGATTCTCAAAGTGGCCGAGGCGCTGGGCGTCAATGTTGAGTTCAATGACGCTGCCAATGAAGTACGCATTGTTAATAAGTTGGCTGAGTTAAAAGGCAAGTATCATTTCGATGCGAGTGATTACCCCAATATTGTACCGACACTGGCGGCGATCGGTGCTTATGTGCAGGGTGAGTTCAAAGTGACCGGCGGCTCCATTACGCGCTTGCACAAGTCGCCACGCATTGAGGCGATGGTGACCGAGCTGGTGAAAATGGGTGTGGACATACAGCCGTTGTTTAAAAACGGCGTCTACGATGGCTTCGTTATTCGTGGTGAACCGAGTTACGCCGGTGATGCAGTGTTGTCAGCCTGGGGTGACCATCGAATTTTCATGTCATTGTTTGTGGCTTCCTTGCGGTGCCAACAGCTTAATGAGTTGGATGGTTATCAAGACGTTCATTGTTCCTTTCCGGATTTCTTCCAGGAGTTTGAACGTCTGGGCGTGTCGTTTGAAGAAAGTTCGACAGCCGCCAAGCATGTTGAAGTCTAACTTTTTATCTTTGAATTAAAGGGAGGGTGGCCTGGGTCACCCTCTATATAACGGATTATAGATCATGAATTTTCGAGAAAAGCTTGAGCGGGATGGGTACGTCGTTATTCCAGGAGTACTCTGCAGCGAGCAGGTGGAAAAGTTGCGTAAAACGTATGTCCATAGTTTGGCAGAGACCGAGCAGAGCACGCTGTTGCCAACGGCGTTTCTGCAATTTAGTGATATGGTCAATGCACTGCTCCATCCTGGTGCTATTCAGGCGATAAAGGATATTTTTCAGTCGGATTTTTCGCTGTTACCGAATTTTACGGTGCGCGAGAGCGTTTATATACCATGGCACAATGATGCGTACTTTCTTCCCGACGAAGTGATTTCGCCTAGCGCATTTCCCGAATTCTTACAGTGTGCTTATTATCTTCAAGATAATCATCCTGTGTCGGGCGGCGGCATCACCTTACTGCCGGGATCGCACAAGCTCAGTAAAGATGAAGTCAAGATCAGGCTCGCCGAACCGGTAAAATTCGAGCGCACGATCATGAGTAAGGCCGGCGATCTGGTTATTTGGGATAATCGAGTAACTCATCGCAGCAGTGCGCCGGATCAGACGCCTGTGGAAACAAAGCTGGCCATTCAATGGACTGTTTCTGCTTCGACCAAACATAACGCATCCTACATTACCTACCTGCGTGCCCGGGCTGAGCGCAGTCTGCATGTTTCGGACTATTTGCCCAACAGCCCCAAGCCATATTTTGCCGATATGCCCAATGTGCGCTACCCCTCTTCTTTTTCACAAGATGCCGTGTTGAAGATGAAGGGCGAGAACATCACATTTATCGAGATCTGAACAGGGGATTTGCAATGGAATTGCAAAGTACTGGCGAAACCGGTGCACATTACATTCTTCGCCAACTTCAGTCTTTGGGGGTTACGCACTTCTTCATGGTGCCTGGCAAGTTGATCAATGCGTTTATGCGTTGTTATCCCAGTGATGGCTCTACAACGCTTGACATTGAACCGGTGGTTACAGCGTGTGAAACAGGCGCGTCCTATATGGCCGAAGGCTATGCGCGTGCCAGTGAAACATTCGGGGTGTGCCTGGTGATAGGCGGGCCGGGTGTTACCAACGCGCTGACCGGGATCGCTTCCGCTTACACGGACCACCAGTCGGTCTTGCTCTTGTCGGGCCAGATTGCGTCATCGCTGGAAATGCAAAACGTGCTGCAGGACGGGAGCCAAACCGGCGTGAATCTGTGTGATGTATTCAAACCCATCACCCGCAGTGCCCTCGAGGTCAAGGCAGGGCAACCCTTGTCGGCGTTTTTGCGCGAATCGGTGCGGTTGTTGAAAGGCATGGAAAAAGGCCCGACCTACTTGGCCGTCAGCAAGGAAGCACTGTACGAGAAATCCACGAGCCGCGCCGATATCGCCGCCAACGTACTGGAGTCGTGGAGCAACCAAGCGCTTGCCGTTGAAAAGATCAAAAGCGCGGCGATCAAGGCCGTGTTCAAGCGCTCGACCAATCTCGTCATTCTCGCGGGGCTACGTTGCAAAAACTCCAAGGTTGGCGCTGCGCTCCTGGCATTTTCCGAGCGCTTTTCGATTCCGGTCGCGACCACCTTGAGCGCCAAAGGGCTGTTCCCGGAGGACCATCCCAACGCTTTGGGCGTTTACGGTTATTCGGGAAACAAGCGCGCTATCGAGGCGTTCAAGGGCGGTGTGGACGGTGTGATTCTCCTTGGGCTCGATACCACTCAATGGAGCACCATGCTCTGGTCCCATGAGCTAAGGCCTCAATTTGGCGCGATCCAGGTGGATGAGAACCCAGATTATCTGGGACGGTATCTTGATATTGATCACGGTGTGGTGGCGACGGGGGAGGGTTTCCTGAGGCTGGTCAGCGAGGTTCACGCACAAGAGTTGGAGGCCAGCCAGGAGAGTCGCTCCAGATGGTCGAATGATCTTCAACGGGTGCCGCTGCATTACCCGGTCGATGCCAAAGCTACGGGCAATCTTGCCGACCATCCCGCCGCCTATATCCCGGTGCTGCAAGCGTTTTTCCCCAGTGATGGCGTGGTGTGTGTCGATTCGGGCTCCCATCGATCCTTCTTCGGCCACTACTGGACCGCGCGGGGAGCGGCGGCCTATTTATCGGCAACCACATTAGGCCCGATGGGCTGGAGTATCCCGGCAGGCATCGGTGCAAGTTTCGCCCGCCCCGATGGCAAAACCATGGTGATTACCGGTGATGGCTGCATGCTGATGCAGGGCCTTGAGCTATCGACCGCCGCGAAACATGGGTTGAATATCGTCTTCGTCGTTTTCAATAACCGGTCCTATTCGGCAAGTTACTTCAATAACAAAGACAACTTAGCCGCGCTGACGCAAATTCCCGATTACAACTGGTGCCTGTTTGCCCAGAGCCTGGGCGTGAGCGCGACGTGCGTGGACTCCCCACAGGCCTTGCAAGATTGTATTGAAAGCATCATGAGCACCGCCGCACCTCATCTGATTGAAATCAAATGCGACGGGCGACATACCACGCCCAATAGCGAATACGGCACACGCTTGAAAGACCATCCATTACTGTAAGGAGCCTGTCGTGAATTCTAGAATGGTGATCACCAACTCCTGCCTGATCCTGGTATTGGGGTTGTTTTCCATTGACTTGTACAACCCCGCCTTGCCGGAGATTGCACGGGTATTTTCGGTAACTGACGCGCAGTCCCAAAACCTGGTGGTCTTCTATCTGGCAGGCTTTGCACTGTCCCAGTTGGTGTATGGGCCGATCTCCGATAGAAAAGGGCGGGTACCGGTGATTATGGTCTCCCTTGCCCTCGGCGCCTTGGGCAATTACCTGACGTCGACGGCGGACAGTATTCAGGCGCTCTATCTGTTTCGTTTGTTAACAGGCATCGGTGCTGGCGGTTGCCCCGTGATAAGCCGGGCAATATTGAGCGATACGTTCAAAGATAAAACCGAGTTGTCCAAATCGCTGACGGTGTTCTCCATGGCGTCCCAGGTCTCGCCTGCGCTTGCGCCGGTGCTGGGTGGTTTTATTACTGCTGCACTTCCTTGGCAATATAATTTCTACGCACTGACCCTGATCACGCTGCTCGGCGCCGTATTTATCAAGGCCACACTGGTTGAAACAGCTCCGCTGCAGGGCGTGCCTTCCAAACGGCTTGAGGGTTTCAAAGTACTGCTGCGCGACTTCAACTTCATGGTTTACAGCCTGGTCTCTGCGGTACTGTTTGCGATCACCATCGGCTACTTCACCGCGAGCCCATTCATCTATCAATTGCAGTTCCATCTGCAGAGCCAGGAAAACGGCCTGCTGTTCGTTGGCTACTCTGCGGGTATCGTCTTGGGTTCTTACCTGACCAAGCGGTTTTTGAATCGTTACTCGCCTGAGCGCATCCTGATGACGTCCCTGGTGGCGCTGACGGTGTTGGCGGCGCTCGCTCCGCTGGTTCTCCAGGCATTCCAACTGGTCACGGCCCCGGCGCTGGTGGCGTATGGCTTTTTGGTCGCTCTCGGCTGTGGCCTGTCCTCACCCTTGCTGTTGGGGATCAGTCTGCATGGCCAGGCAAAACATGCCGGTACCGGGAGTGCGCTGCAAGGCGCGATCAAGATGGCGGGCGCGGCAGTGGCGCTGTTCTTTTTCTCTGAGGGGCACACCAGCACCGCCATGGGGCTGATGATGGGGATACTGGTCATGTCGCTGTTTTGCCTGTTTGCCATCGCCCTGGCTCAGCGTATTGCCGGTCGGTCAGTGGCAACCGCCTGAAAGTGCGCGAGAGCGTGACTGCTGGCACAGCAGTCACGCTCTCGCCGGTTAGGGGCGATGGTTACAGAGTGAACTGGGCAAAGCTCACGCCGGCACCCGCCGGGCGTACATCCTTGAGGAACGAGTCCTTGTCGGCGCTCAGTTCCAGGGTTATCTCCGGCTTGCGCTTGCCCGCATTGCGCACCACCAACCCTTCCAGCTTTTCGCGCAGAAACACAGTCGGCACCTTCAGGTGCAACAACTGGTCCGTCTCGGCGTTATGCATCAGCAGATGGATCCACTCGTACTGGCCCACGGCAATCCGCGCAACGGGCAGGTCGAACCACCAGATGTTGCGCTTGTGGTCCAGGTCGGTGAAATGGCAGTTGTTGACGCCGAGTACGGCACCGCCCAGTTCCTGGTTTCTGCGGGCGATAGCCTGTGCTTTATTGAGTTTCATAACCTTCCTACGGGATCTGTTATTCAGCGTTGCAGCCTGAATGTGCCGGGCATTCTCGTGGGTTGGCCGCAAAACATAAAGCCAAACCTGCGGCAGGCGATAAAATGCCTCGCGAAAATAATTGAAACTCTGCCGAAGCGCCCTGGGTCAACCTCTACGTAATGACCAAAACCCTCGATTGTTCCAGGAGAAATACCATGAGCAGCACATCGGATAAGGCAAAAGGTTTGGCGAACGAAGCGGTCGGCAACATCAAGCAGGGTGTCGGCAAAGTCACAGACAACGACAAGCTGCGTGCTGAAGGCGTGATCCAAGAGAAAAAAGGTGAAGCGCAGCAAGCAGTCGGGAAAACCAAGGACGCGGTGAAAAAAGCCACCGAATAAGGCGTTCTCCTGGGTTTGCCCAGCAGTATGGCGGCCATCCACGGATGGCCGTTTTTGTGTGAACTGTTGCAACTAAATTTTGGAAATTGTTTCAAAGTCGCCAAATGGGCTACTTTGATGTAGAAAACGGCCCCTGAGTCGCCCACGAACTCAACCTCTTTGCGGCGAAAGGAGACGCTATGATTTTTCCGGTACTCGATGGTCTCAAGCTGCACAAGGTGCTGATACGCACCGTCAAGGAATTCGTCGATGACGAGATGCCTACCTACGCTTCGGCACTGGCTTACCAGATGCTGTTCTCCTTGTTTCCCTTCCTGCTGTTCCTGATTGCCCTGATCGGTTTCCTGCATCTGCCGGACTTCTTCACCTGGCTGCGCCTGCAGTCGGAGCTGGTGTTGCCGCCCCAGGCGCTGGAGCAGGTCAACCCGGTCATCGACCAGTTGCAACAGTCCAAGGGCGGCCTGCTTTCGGTTGGTATCGTCATCGCGCTGTGGACCGCCTCTGCGGGCGTACGCCTGATGATGAGTGCGATGAACGCGGCCTATGACGTCGTCGAAGGCCGGCCGATCTGGAAGCGCTTCCCCCTGTCGATTTTTTACACCGTCGGCATTGCCGGCATGTTGCTGGCCGCCGCTGCGCTGATGGTGCTTGGCCCGCAGGTCATGGAGTGGCTGGCCGGGCAGATCGGCATGCAGGAGTTCGTCGTCACCCTGTGGACCATCCTGCGCTGGCCATTGATCGTGATCCTGCTGATGTTCGCCGTGGCACTCATGTATTACGTGATGCCGGACGTCGAGCAGAAATTCCGCTTCATTACCCCAGGCTCGGTGTTGGCCGTGGTGGTGTGGATCGTGGCTTCCCTGGGCTTTGGTTATTACGTCAAGACCTTCGCCGACTACAACGCCATGTATGGCAGCATCGGCGCGATCATTGTCCTGCTCCTGTACTTCTATATTTCCGCCGCCGTGTTACTGCTGGGTGCGGAGATGAATGCCGTGATCGAACACATGTCGGCCGAAGGCAAGGACCCAGGTGAAAAGGAGTTTGACGAACCCGGTCACACCGATGAAAAACAGCACGTCTCGGGCCTAGGCCGGGACCACTCCAAGCCCACTCCTGAAGAAGTGCCGCGATGATCCGTGAAATCCTGAAAATGGGCGACGAACGCCTGCTGCGTATCGCCCCACCGGTACCGCCGGAAATGTTCGACAGCCCCGAGTTGTGGCAACTGATCGACGACATGTTCCAGACCATGGAACACGTGGGCGGTGTTGGCCTGGCTGCACCGCAGATTGGTGTCGACCTGCAACTGGTGATTTTTGGTTTCGAGGCCAGCGAACGCTACCCGGAGGCGCCGCCTGTACCGCAGACCATCCTGATCAACCCGCTTATCACGCCCCTGAGCCCGGTGCTGGAAGAGGGCTTCGAAGGCTGCCTGTCGGTGCCGGGTTTGCGCGGCGCCGTGAACCGTTATCAGCAGATTCGCTACGAAGGTTTCGACCCCAAGGGCGAGCCGATTGTGCGTTTTGCCGACGGCTTTCATGCACGGGTGGTGCAGCATGAATGCGACCACTTGATCGGTCGGCTGTACCCGTCGCGGATCACTGATTTCAGCAAGTTCGGGTTTATCGAAGTGATGTTTCCGGAATTGGATCCGACAGCTGACGAATAAACACCAGGCTACCTGAGGTCCCAATGTGGGAGGGGGCTTGCTCCCGATAGCGGTGGACCGGTCGACATTTCAGCGACGGACACTCCGCCATCGGGAGCAAGCCCCCTCCCACATTTTTATCCGGCATCATTCAGGTGATTGAGAACCCCATCGCAATCATCGGCTTGTTCCGTTTGTAGCGCACCAACCGCTCGCTGAGGGACTGCGGCAGCAGCGTGTCCTGACTGAACCCCATACGCTGATACAACCCCTCCAGATCCGGATGGCACAGCAGCCACACCGTACCCTCCACTGCGGCTACCGCCTGCTCAATCAAGCGTGCCGCCAACCCCTGGCCGCGATAGGCCGGATCGACAAACACCCCCGTCAGCCACTGCCCACCCACCACCGGGCTCAAGCACAACCCAGCCACGATCTCGCCGTCGCGAGCTACCCACAAACGGCCGCCCTTGAGGGCCTTCATCGAAGAGTTGTGGCTGCGGTAAAACTTGTTCAACAGTGGCCACAGAGGCTCTGCCAGCGGTTCGATGTGCAGTTCGGGCATGGTCTTTGGGCCAGCGGGGTCAGGGCCGGGGATTATAAGCGCCTTCTGCCGGGCAATAGGTGGTATACCCAGTGCTACATCCCCTTAAGTTGAGCATGCATCATGGCCAAAGGTATGGATTCAAAGAAAGCCGCGAAGAAAAAACCGGCAAAGACCGCCGATGAAAAGCGAGCGGACAAGAAAGCCAAGAAGTCCGAGACTGGGCTGTTCGGTCACTGAGTTACAAGCTTAGAACCAAAGGATCTGCAAGATTGGCGCGTCTCGCGGCACAGAGTAGGAAACACCTGCTCTGAGCTGCCGATGGCCAACTACCTTGACCTGAGCCACCGCCGGGAAATTCAAGCCCTGGCTGCAAGTTTTACCGCGAAGACCGAATGGCCGACCTGGCTGCTGTTGCTCGGCGTGTATGCCGGCTGGTTCGGTGTGTTGCTTGCCAGCCACTGGCTGGGCCTGTGGTGCAGCACCTTGTTGCTGATCCCGTTGGTGACCCTCTGGCTGTCGCTGCAACACGAGTTGCTGCACGGCCATCCCACCCGTTTGCCGTTGGTGAACAAACTGCTCGGTTACGCGCCGTTTGCCGTGTGGTACCCCTACACCCTGTATCGCGACAGCCACCTGTTGCATCATCACGACGAAGACCTGACCCTGCCCGGCATCGACCCGGAAAGCCGCTACCTTAACCAACAGCAATGGGATGCCAGCTCGCGCTTGCAACGCAGCGTGCATTGGCTGACCAAGACCGTAGTCGGTCGCTTGCTGCTGGCGGCACCCCTGGCCATCAGCCGCTTACTGCGCGATCAATGGCAACGCCTGCCAGAGGTTTGGCCGATGTGGCTGGCCCACGGCGCCGTGACCCTGTTGATGCTGGGTTTTATCGCCCATTACAGTGCCTTGCCGGTGTGGCATTACCTGCTGCTGGTGAGCGTGCCGGCCTTGTCGCTGGCGTCGATCCGTTCCTACTATGAACATCGCCCGCATCCGCGGCCGGAACAGCGCACGGTGCTCAACGAAGCGTCCTGGCCCTGGCGCTGGCTGTTCCTCAACAACAACCTGCACCTGGTGCACCACGACCTGCCGAAACTTCCCTGGTTCTTGCTGCCGAGGGTGTATCGCGCCCGCCGCGAGCAGTGGCTGACGCGCAGCGGTGGGTTCCTGGTACAAGGCTACGGCCAGTTGATCGGCCGCCATGGCCTCAAGGCTATCGACAGCCCTCGGCACCCCTTTGCCTGAGAGATGCCCATGAGTGAGCACTATGCCGAGTTGCGCATGTATGTCGCCCCGGAGCCCATCGAGCAAGCCAATCAACAGTGGCTTGCGCGCATCCTTGAGCGCTTGGGCCTGCATCGGCGTAACGCCGACCACCTCGACTTGCCCGGCCTGTGGCTGGCGCCAGAATTGCTCGTCACCCAAACCTGCGGCTACCCGCTGATGACCCAACTGCGTGGCCAGGTTCGCGTCGTCGGTCGCCCCCGCTACGAGCTGCCCCATAGCAGCAATGGCGAACACTGCAGCCTGTTGCTGAGCCGCGTTGACAACCCACGTACTATCCTGGCGCAGTTCTACAACAGCCGCGGGGTGATCAACGGCCACGACTCCAACAGTGGCATGAACCTACTGCGCCACTGCCTGGCACCGTTGCAGCGCGACGGGCGTTTCTTCGCCAGCGTCGCCGTCAGCGGTGCCCACCGTGAGAGCCTGCGCTGGCTGCGTGAAGATCGCGCGGACCTCGCTGCCATCGACAGCGTGACCTACGACTACCTGGCGCGTTTCGTGCCCGAAGAGGTCGCGGGTTTGCGCATGGTTACCCGCAGCGCGCCGAGCCCGACCTTGCCCTATATCGGCCCGCCGGGCTTGAGCGATGTGCAGCTGAAGCAGGTCCGCGAAGCGATGAACCTGGCGTTGCAAGACCTGCCGCAGGTGGTGCAAACCCTTGGTGTGCAAGCCGTGCTCCCCGCTAGCGAAGACGACTATCAGGTGCTGTTGGATTACCAACGGCAAGCCGCCAGCCTTGGCTATACGGATATTCAATAAAGCTATATAAAAATGCATTTTAAATATTATTAAAGAATAAGAGGCCTTGCTAGGATCGCTCTACCGGAACACCGGACATAACGCGCACCCTACTCGACAGGAGCCACTATGTCCGGCGCCGACACCTCTCACCCCGCCTACGTGGGCGCACTGTTCCGCAGCCATTACGCCTGGTTGTGCAGCCGCTTGTATCGTCAACTCGATTCCCGTGCACACGCCGAAGACATCGCCGCCGACACCTTTGTCCAGCTCCTGAGCGCACTCGACGTCGCCCCGATCCGTCAGCCTCGCGCCTTGCTCACCACCATTGCCCAGCGCCTGATGTATCAGCTGTGGCGGCGACGTGACCTGGAGCGCGCCTATCTCGACGCCCTGGATAACGATGAAGCCTTTAGCGTGCCGTCCCCCGAAAACCTGGCCCAGACGTGCGAGGCGCTGCAGGCCGTCGACCAGTGGCTCGACGGCCTGCCGGCCAAGGTCAGGGCGACGTTCCTGTTGTCCCGACTCAATGGCCTGACGTACCCCGCGATCGCGGCCGAACTAGGAGTTTCCCAGCGCTCGGTCAGTGATTACATGGCCCGCGCCCTTAACGGCCGCCTGCGGTTGTGCCTGGAATGAACGCCACGCCTGACTCACTGCACACGGCCAATCCGCTCACGATCACGACCATGAGGCAACCCATGAAAAAACTGAAAAAACTACTAGGGGGTTCGCTGCTGGCACTCACCGTCTTCGCCCAGCCTGCGCCCGCCGCCGAACCTCCCACCCTGCGCATCGGCTACCAGAAAAGCTCGGTGAGTATGGTGCTCGCCCGTGAGCACAAGCTCTTCGAAGCTGCGCTGCCCGGCACCCAGGTGCAATGGACCGAATTCCTCGGCGGCCCGCCGCTGATCGAGGCACTCAACGCCGGCAGCCTGGACATCGGCAATATCGGCGACATCCCGCCGATCTTTGCCCAGGCGGCAGGCATCGACTTGCAGTACTTTGCCGTCGAGCCCAACGACGGCAAGACCGAAGCCGTGCTGGTGCCCAAGGCCAGCACCGTGCAGAACGTCGCGGAGCTCAAGGGCAAGCGCGTGGCGTTGCTCAAGGGCTCCAGTGCACACAACCTGTTCCTCAAGAGCCTGCTGCGCGCCGGTTTGCAATGGAAGGACGTGAACGTGGTGTACCTGTCGCCTTCTGACGGCCGTGCGGCCTTCGAACAAGGCAAGGTCGATGCCTGGGTGGTCTGGGACCCGTACTACTCGGCCGCCGTAGTCGACGGCTCTGCTCGCGTGCTGGGTGATGGCCAGGGCCTTAACCCTGCCGGCAGTTTTTTTGTGGTCAACGGCCCGTTCGCCCAGCAACATCCCCAGGCCATCGCCACCATTATCCAGACCCTCGGCAAGGCGCAGCGACTATCACTCGACCAACCCGATGAAAGCATCGCATTGATGGCCGGCACCCTTGGCCTGCCACCGGCGGTGGTCAAAAGCTACTTCGAGCACCGCTCGCCCGCGCCGATCCGTCCGTTGCAGGCGATCGACGTCGCCAATCAGCAGCGCACGGCGGACCTGTTTTTTGCCAACGGCCTGATCCCTAGAAAGGTCGACGTGCAGCAGATTGTCTTCAAGCCCGAATAAGCCCCTCTCATCGATTGAGCGCATTTCAGAACATGGGGTGCGCGCCGCCAGCGCCCGGTTGGCAATGCTGGCTGATTAGTGGCCTTGCATAGCGCTAACCCCTGTCTATGCTCACCCAGGACCGTTAATGATGCTTGGCCTATAAAGCGTTTTGAATGGTTATTTCCCCGTGAAGGTTTACCAACACAAGAATGGAATGCGCCGTTCAGGCGCCGGGACTCAAGGGTGATCTGACCATGTTCAACCGCCATCACAAATCCGACCTGCAAGAAATCCAGCGTTTTTCCTGTGCCCTCACCGAAGCCAATGCCAAGCTCGCAGCCATCAGCCGTTCCATGGCGATGATCGAGTTTGATCGCACAGGCGTGATCCTCGAAGCCAACGAAAATTTCTGCAAGAGCATGGGTTACAGCGTCGATGAGATCCTCGGTAAACATCACCGCATTTTCTGCGATGAGGCCTACACCCACACCGACGAATACAGCAAGTTGTGGCGTGACCTGGCGCGGGGCGAGGCGCTCAGTGGCACCTTCATGCGTTTGAACAAGCGCGGTGAAGAGATATGGCTTGAAGCCAGCTACATGCCGGTGCTGGACAGCGACAACCAGGTACGCAGTGTGATCAAAGTGGCGTCGGATATTTCTGCACGGGTGCACCATGAACACGAAAACCAGAGCCTGATCGACGCCATTGGCCGTTCCATGGCGGTAATCGAGTTCACGCCCCAGGGCCAGATCCTGAATGCCAACGACAATTTCCTGCGTACCGTGCAGTACTCACGGGAGGAAATCATCGGCCAGCACCACAGCATGTTCTGTCATCGCAGTGAAGTGGAGTCGCCGGCCTACAAGGCATTCTGGGCCTCCCTCAATCGCGGCGAATACCACTCCCATCGCTTCGAGCGTAAAAACAAATACGGCAAGACCTTGTTTCTGGAGGCGTCCTACAACCCGATCTTCGATACCAATGGGCGCCTGTACAAAGTGGTGAAATTTGCCAGCGACATCACCGACCAGGTCACCACCCTGCGCACCGCCGCTGATTCGGCCCACGCCACCTCCGTACAAAACGACGCCTGCGCCCGCAAGGGCTCGCAGGTGGTGCAGCAAACGGTACAGATCATCGAGGCCATCTCCAGCGACTTGAACCAGGCTGCCCACAGCATCGATGCGGTCAACAAACAGTCCGACATCATCGGCGCCATCGTGCAGACCATCCGCAGCATTGCCGAACAAACCAATATGCTGGCGCTCAACGCCGCGATTGAAGCGGCGCGAGCCGGTGAGCATGGACGTGGGTTCGCAGTGGTGGCCGATGAAGTGCGCAGCCTCGCGGCCCGCACCAGCCAGGCGACGGTGGAGATAGTGGATGTGGTGCGCAAGAACCACGACCTGTCATTGAGTGCGGTGACGAGCATGCAGTCGAGCTTGAGCCGCACGGGGCTTGGGGTGGAACTGGCCAACGAAGCGGGGCAGGTGATTCTTGAAATTCAGGAAGGCTCGCGGCATGTGGTGGATGCAATCAGTCAGTTCAATTCGACGCTGCAACTGCAATAGTCGAAAACTCTGCTGATCCCATGTCAAAGGAGATCCAAATGTGGGAGGGGGCTTGCCCCCGATGACGGAGTGTCAGTCACTGCATTGGGTGACTGACCCAATGCCATCAGGGGCAAGCCCTTTCCCACATTGGTCTACTGTGCAGCTTAGATAGCAGCCAGGGTCTCTTTCACCGTCTGCGCCTGTGGGTCAACCGTCTTTGCTGCTACCTGCTGCTGTTGCTGCTGCTGAAGCCGCTCGGACACTTGCTTGGCAAAGGCGTTTTGCTCTTCCACCGGCAGGGCGTTCAGTTGCTCCAGGGTCAGGCCCCG
Organism: Pseudomonas sp. GZJR-8; assembly: GCF_002916705.1. NCBI lineage: Bacteria > Pseudomonadati > Pseudomonadota > Gammaproteobacteria > Pseudomonadales > Pseudomonadaceae > Pseudomonas > Pseudomonas sp. GZJR-8. The sequence goes on from NZ_JXSI01000008.1 coordinate 187,304, forward strand.
TTCTTTGAGCAATTGATCGCGAATGCGCTCGGCCGGGGTCTTGGTCATGTAATCGGTGAACTCACTGCGGGCTGAACCGGCGACGCTGGTCGCTGGCACATTGCTGTTCGACGCTGTGGCCTGCAACTGCACGCGAGTCTTGGCGAACGCCTCATCAATTCGATCGCCGGCCTTATCCAATGCCTTCTGCGCGACCGGTACCGTAACGTTCTGCTGCGCGGTCTGCAGGGCGCCGCTGTATAGCGCGCTGGCGGCGGCGTTGGCGGGGTCCATGTCGGGTCGCTTGATCTGTTGGACGGTCGACATGGCTTGGGTGTTGTTGTTAACCAGCATGATCGGTCACCTGTGCAAATGGTCGGTGCCACAGCTGGAGCAAATAGCGTGCCGTGTGTGCAAACCCCAAGGTTTACTGAGAATGGCTTGGCTGCCGCGGCAAGCATGCTGCCGCTGGCGGCCAAGCATTGCCGTCAGTGGGCGATATTTTCCAGCGCGAGGTTACGCGTACGCGGCCCGAACCAGCTGATGGTGATCATCACGATCAGCATGCTGCTGGCGATAAACGCCAACACCCCCGGCGTGCCCAGGTGTTCGAGGATAAAGCCGATCAACAGGCTGCTGAACACCGTAGATAGGCGGCTGAACGAATAGCAGAACCCCACGGCCCGTGCGCGGATATTGGTGGGGAACAATTCGCTCTGGTACGAGTGATAACTGAAACTCAGCCAGGCATTGCAGAAGGTGATCATCACCCCGCAGAAAATCAGCCCCAGTGCGCTGGTTTGCAGGGCGAACAGGCTACCGAAAATCACCGCGCCCATGGCGGAACCGACAATCTGCCATTTGTTTTCAAAGCGGTTGGCCACCTTCACAAACAGCAACGGCCCCAGCGGGTAGGCGAGGGTGATGATAAAGGCGTACATCAAGCTGTGGGTCACGCTGACACCCTGGCCCGACAGCAGCGCCGGCAACCAATTGCCGAAGCCGAAAAAACCGATGGCCTGGAACACATGGAACACAATCAGCATCAAGGCGCGGCGACGGTAGGGCGGTTGCCAGATATCGGCAAAACGGCCGCTGCCTTGAACGCTGACGGCTTCGGGTTGCGGCTCATCCAAGGGCTTGCCGTGATCTTTCAGGCAGCGTGTTTCCAGGTTGTCCATGATCGCACCGGCTTCTTCGAAACGGCCCTTCTGTGCCAGCCAACGCGGCGATTCAGGCAGGCGCTTGCGCAATTGCCAGATAAACAGCGCAAACACCGCGCTGCTCAACACCACCCAGCGCCAGCCGGAGATGCCGAACGGCGCCTGGGGCACCAGCCACCACGACATCAAGGCCACGGCGGGCACCGACAGAAACTGAATGAAAAACGCAAAGGCAAACGCCGAACTGCGCATGCGCTTGGGCACCAGTTCCGAGAGGTAGGCATCGATAGTCACCAGTTCGATGCCCAGGCCGATGCCCACCACAAAGCGCATGCAGATGATGCCCAGGGCGGAGGTTTGAATACCCATCAGCACTGTGGCGACGGTGTACCAGATCAATGCAAAGGTGAAGATCGCCCGGCGCCCGTAGCGGTCGGCGATGGGGCTGAGCAGGCTGGCGCCGAGGAACAGGCCGAGGAAGGTTGCCGAGGCGAACGCAGCCTGGTCCGAGAAGCCAAACACGCCCTGGCTGCCGGTATTAAAAATGCCGTCGCTGATCAGGCCGGGGCTGATATAGGCGGTCTGGAACAGGTCATACAGCTCGAAAAAACCACCGATGGACAGCAGCGCCACCAGGCGCCAGACGGTGGACACGGCGGGCAGGCGATCGATGCGCGCGCTGATATGGGCGGCGCGGAGCGGGTCGATACCGTCGGTGGTGGATTGGGCGGGCATGGTGAAAACTCAGTAAGTGATGGGGATTTCAAATACCTGGAATGCATCATCCAGCGGTTGGTAGCCCAGCACACGTGTGGTTTCGCTCAAATCCAGACGCTTGAAGCGGTTGTTGGAGATGCCGTGGGCGATCAGGTGCTTCACGCCGACGGTTTCCACTGAGCGTTGCAGCAGTTGCACGGCATCCCGCGGGCTGAGCCACGCGCTGAGGTCGCGGGCGTTGTTCAGGTCGTGGGTTTCGGGGAATTCAAAAGCGCCGATGCGCAGGGCGATGGTCGACAGCGGCGTCTTGGCTGCGTAGTAGCCACACAACGCCTCGCCATAGCATTTGCTCACGCCATACATATTGGCGGGCATCACCGGCATACCGGGGGTGATCTGGCGATCCACCGGGTAGCCTTCGATGGTTTGCGCGCTGCTGGCAAATACCAGGCGCTGCACGCCGGCGGCCACGGCAGCTTCGAACAGGTAGGTGGTAGCGAGTATGTTGTTGGGCAGCAATTCGTTGAATGAGGCACTGGCGTGGGGGATACCCGACAGGTGCACGATTACGTCGATGCCTTCGAGCAGGGTCGCCAGGCTGGATTTATCGCTGAGGTCGGCGTGTACGAAACGGTGTCCACCCAGGTCGAAATCCGGCGCGATGCGGTCAGTGAGCGTGAAGCGGTAGCGGTCTTGCGAGGCCTGGAAAAATGTCTTGCCGATTCTGCCGCAGGCGCCGGTGAGTAGTACGTTGAGTCCGTTCACGTGGGGTCCCTGTGCTTAGTTGTGGCCGTCGAGGGCGAAGGTCTTGAAACCGGCGTGCTGGCTGAGCCGCTGATAGTAGGCGGCAATGGCGGGGTAGGGCGGACGCTGCATGGGCGTTGCCTGCCAGCGGTGTACCGAGAGGCCGATCAAGATATCGGCGAGGGTGAATTCCTCCCCGGCCACATAGGCACCGGTCTTGGTCAGTTGCTGTTCGAGAATGCCCATCTTGTCGTTCCATAGCTGCACCGCGGCGGCGATTTGCGCCGCGTCGAGGCCGTCGGGGTTGTTGCGTACCAATGCGGTGAAAGCGTCGCTCCAGGCGCGATTGAGTTCCACGGCTTGCCAGTCGATCCATTGCTCGACACGCGCCCGGGGGGCGGGCTCGACAGGCAGCAGGTCGTGGCGTTGGTACAGGCCGACGAGGTAGCGACAGATGGTGTTGGACTCCCACAGCACGCCGTGGTCGTCGATCAGCACAGGTATCTGCGCGTTGGGGTTCAGAGCGAGGAACTCGGTGGACTGGGTGGGCTTGAAGCCGATGCCCCAGTCTTCACGCACGTAGTCGATGCCCAGTTCCTGGCAGGTCCACAACACTTTGCGCACGTTGATGGAGGACGTGCGGCCCAAGATTTTCAGTGAATGTCCCATGGTGCTTCCCTGGCGATGGAAAGTGGTCAATCTAGCAGGGGTAAAGTGGGCACGGTTAAAAAATGTGGGAGGGGGCTTGCTCCCGATAGCGGTGGGTCAGTCAACTTACAGATAGCTGACCCACTGCAATCGGGAGCAAGCCCCCTCCCACATTTGGACCGAGTAAGGTCTCAGCAGCGTGGTGTGTGCTGGTCCATGGCCTTGCCGAGCAGCGAGTTAAATGAGGGTGGCAGCTGTACGCAGGTTAGTAGACCGGTGGACACTCAAAGCCGGCGCACCCGAAAGTGCCCTACGCACAGCCGCCATTAACACAGGCAGACTTCTGATCGTTCCCACGCAGAGCGTGGGAACGAGCGGGTCAGGTGCTCTCCCGCACCTGCAACTCAAACCCCATATCCACCACCGGCTTGGCGATCTTGTTGCCCGCCATGATCGTCAGCAAATGCTCCGCCGCACGTCGACCAATCGCCTCGCGTGGCGTGCTGATGCTGCTCAGGCGCGGCACCATGAATGCCGACGCGGGCAAGTCGTTGAAGCCCAGCACCGCGACACGCTCCGGCACCTTGATGCCGTGACGCATGGCTTCAAGCAGTGCGCCCTGGGCCAGGTCATCGTTGCCGAAGAAGATCGCATCCACATCCGGATGCGCTGCCAGCAATTGCAGGAACAGTTCGCCGCCCAGGCCCACGGAAGAGGGCCGTGGCGTCAATAGTTCCAGCGCTGGGTCGTACATGCCCGCCTGCTGCAAGGCGCGGCGGAAACCTTCACCGCGCAACAACGTGCGCTGATCCAACTGCGCGCCGATGTAGGCCAGGCGCTTGCGCCCCCGGGACAGTAAATGTGCCGCTGCCGTCTCGCCTGCTGCCAACTGTGAGAAACCCACGCAGTTCACCCCGGCATTGGGGTCCAGATCCATCATGTACACGCACGGCACATTGCTGGTCTCGACCATTCGTCGCGCGCTTTCGGTGCGGTCGAATCCGGTCAACAGCAACCCCCGTGGCTGGTAAGACATGTAGTTGCGCAACAGGTTTTCTTCTTCATCGCGCGAATAATGGGAGTTGCCGATCAGCACTTCAAAGCCCTTGGGCCGCAGTACCTGATGGATGGCTTCCAGTGTTTCGATAAACAACAAGTTGGACAGCGACGGCACCAGCACCACCACCGATTGGCTCTGGGCCGACGCCAGGGCGCGAGCGGCGGGATTGACCACGTAGCTGAGTTCGGCGGCGGCCTGCTGGACTTTTTCCACCAGTTCGGTGGCCACGGTGCTGATACCGCGCAAGGCGCGGGAGGCGGTGATTGGGCTGACCCCGGCCAGGCGTGCAACTTCATTGAGGGTAGGGCGGCCCGTCGTGCGGGTATTTTTATCGTTCTTGGAGGTCATCAGGCGGCTTGCCAAACAAAAATCGAGGCACTAAGGTAGCGCTGTCTCCAAAGGGCTGCAAATTATTGAACCTAGGGTTGCCTGATCCGGTTCGAATGATTGGAGCAGATGCACGCGTCACTCCATAAAAATGACAAGTCGGCGCGGGAAAAGCCTGTTTTTGCACTAGCCTTATGCTGTGCAAAGGTAGCGCTATCTGCGTCCTGAGGTGTTTCATGAGTCAACCTGTTACCGCCCTGGTCATCATGGGTGTTTCCGGCTGTGGCAAGTCCAGCGTCAGCGAAGCCCTGTGCCGCCTGAACGGCGCCACTGCCATTGAAGGCGACAGCTTTCACCCCGCCGCCAACATCGAAAAGATGAGCGCCGGCCACCCCCTTAACGACGACGATCGCGCCGGCTGGCTCGACATCCTGTGCGATGAACTGCGCCGGTCGCTCACAGCGGGCGAGCATCCTGTGCTCACCTGTTCAGCCCTGAAAAAGAAATACCGCGACCACCTGCGCGAAGCCGCGCCGGGCCTGGGCTTTGTCTTCCTGGAGCTGACCCGCGAAGTGGCCGCCGACCGCGTGTCCCACCGCCCCGGCCATTTCATGCCGGCCAGCCTGATCGACAGCCAGTTCGCCACCCTCGAATCGCCCAAGGGCGAGCCGCTGACCCTGGCGCTCAACGCCAGTGAAGACAGCGTTGAGGAACTGGCCGAGCAGACCAACGCCTGGTGGCTCAAGCACGGCTTTGAACCAACTCATTAATTTTTTGCCGGAAAAGATAGCGCTATCCCCGGCAGGAAATTCAACACCCGCTTTAATAACAACAACAAACAGGAGAGACCCCCCATGTTTGGCATGTCCCACGAGTCTTACCTGCTGCTAGATGCAGTGGTCACTATCATCGGGTTGATCGTTCTGATCACCAAGTTCAAGGTGCACCCGTTCATTGCACTGATCATCGCGGCCGGTTTCCTCGGCCTGACCTCGGGCATGCCCGTGGACAAGATCATCAAGGCGTTCCAGGACGGTTTCGGCGGCGTGCTCGGCTTTGTCGGCATTATCCTCGCGCTGGGCACGATGCTCGGCAAGATGATGGCCGAATCCGGCGGTGCCGATCAGATCGCCCAGACCCTGATCCGCGCCTTCGGCAAAGAGAAGGTCCAGTGGGCCATGATGTTCGCCGCGTTCCTGGTGGGCATCCCGCTGTTCTTCGAGATCGGCTTTGTGCTGCTGATCCCGTTGGTGTTCATCGTGGCACGGCGTACCGGTGTATCGCTGATCAAGATCGGCATCCCGCTGCTGGCCGGCCTGTCGGCGGTACACGGCCTGGTGCCACCGCACCCGGGCCCGCTGCTGGCGATTGGCGTGTTCGGCGCGGATATCGGCAAGACCATTCTGTACGGCCTGATCGTCGCACTGCCGACCGCCATCATCGCCGGCCCGATCTTCGGTACGTTTATCGCCAAGTACATTCCGGGCAACCCGTCCCAGGAACTGGTGGATCAACTGGCCCGCGAGACGGATAACAAGTCGCTGCCAAGCTTTGGCATCACCCTGGTCACCGTGCTCTTGCCGGTGTTCCTGATGCTGCTCAAAACCTTTGCCGACATCGCCTTTGCCGAAGGCAACGTGGTGCGCAACTGGATGGACATGATCGGTCACCCGATCACCGCCTTGCTGCTGGCGTTGCTGCTGTCGCTCTACACCTTTGGCCATCGCCAGGGCATCCATTCCAAGCAGATCCTCAAGCTGCTCGACGCCAGCCTGGCGCCGACCGCCGCGATCATCCTGATCATCGGTGCCGGTGGTGGCTTCAAGCAGATGCTGGTGACCAGCGGCGTGGGTGATGTGATCGGTCATATGGCAGTGAACGCACAGATCAACCCGATCCTGCTGGCGTGGCTGGTGGCGGCGGTGATTCGTATCGCCACCGGTTCAGCGACGGTCGCGACCATTACCGGTGCAGGCATTGTGGTGCCGGTGGTCGGCATGATTCCGGGCGTCAACCGCGAGTTGCTGGTGCTGGCGACGGGCGCGGGTTCGTTGATCTTGTCGCACGTCAACGATGCGGGGTTCTGGCTGGTCAAGCAGTACTTCAACATGACCGTGGCCGAGACGTTCAAGACCTGGACGGCGATGGAGACCATCCTGTCGATCGTGGCTCTGATCTTCATCATGTTGCTGTCGTTGGTGGTGTAAGCCACACCGCACAGTCTGGGGTGAAAACCCAATCAAATGTGGGAGGGGGCTTGCTCCCGATGGCGGTGGATCAGTCACCAGATGTATCGACTGAACCACTGCTATCGGGAGCAAGCCCCCTCCCACATTTTGACCGAGTTAGACGCTGGCTTTGGGTACTAGCCCATCCGCCCTGAACATGCCACGAATCCCGCGCACCGCCTGGCGGATCCGGTCCTGGTTTTCGATCAGCGCAAAGCGTACGTGATCATCGCCATACTCGCCAAAACCAATCCCCGGCGACACACACACCTTCGCCTCCAGCAGCAACTTCTTGGCAAATTCCAGCGAGCCCATGGCGGCATACTGTTCGGGGATTTTTGCCCAGACGTACATCGACGCCTTGGGGTTCTCCACCATCCAGCCCAGTTCATGCAAGCCCTTGACCAGCACATTGCGACGCTGGCGGTACTGCTCGGCGATGTCTTTGACGCACTGCTGATCGCCTTCCAGCGCAGCAATCGCTGCGACTTGCAGCGGTGTGAAGGTGCCGTAGTCGTGGTAGCTCTTGATCCGCGCCAGGGCGTTGACCAGTTCGGGGTTGCCCACCATGAACCCGATGCGCCAGCCGGCCATGTTGTAGCTCTTGGACAGGGTGAAAAACTCCACCGCGATGTCCTTGGCGCCGGGTACCTGCATGATCGAGGGGGCTTTCCAGCCGTCGTAGACGATATCGGCGTAGGCCAGGTCGTGCACCACCAGCACGTCGTACTGTTTGGCCAGGGCGATGACCCGTTCGAAGAAATCCAGCTCCACGCACTGCGCGGTGGGGTTGGACGGGAAACCGAGGATCATCATCTTCGGCTTGGGGATCGAGCCACGAATCGCCCGTTCCAGCTCGGCGAAGAAGTCCACGCCCGGCACCAGCGGCACCGAACGTACCTGGGCACCGGCAATCACCGCACCGTAGATATGAATCGGGTAGCTGGGGTTGGGCACCAGCACGGTGTCGCCCTGGTCCAGGGTGGCCAGCATCAGGTGCGCCAGACCCTCTTTGGAACCGATGGTGACGATGGCTTCCGACTCGGGGTCGATATCCACTTCATAACGGTCCTTGTACCAGCGCGAAATCGCCCGGCGCAGGCGTGGAATGCCTTTGGAGGTGGAGTAGCCGTGGGTGTCTTCACGCTGGGCGACGGTGACCATTTTTTCCACAATGTGCGGTGGCGTGGCGCCGTCGGGGTTACCCATGCTCAAGTCGATGATGTCTTCGCCGCGCCGACGCGCAGCCATCTTCAGCTCGGCAGTGATATTGAAAACGTAAGGGGGGAGTCGATCTATGCGCGCAAAGCGGCGCGGCGAACCTTGGTCGGCCATTGTTGCCTCGAGAGTACGTAAGCGCCCGGAACCGTCCGAGCGACGTCGGCCACTGCGGTGGCCTGCGAGGCAGACAATACGGGCGATGATGGCAAGTTGTCCAGATGCGTAGGAAAAATTTCTACATGGAGTGTGGCGCGGATATGCCCCTATACTCGATGCGGGTTTGTTCCCTCATAAGAAGGAGACTGTTCGTATGGATCAGCAGACAAAACAACCGTTGGAGCCACGCATGGAAGCCGGCAAAGCGCTGGTGATCGCCGGTGTGCAAGGGCGTTATTCGAAGGCCACCGTAGGCGATATCCCCAAGTTATGGGAGCTGTTTGACACGTGCATTAAAGACATCAAAACGCGCGTCGGCGGCGTGACGTACGGGGTTTGCTACAACCCCCACCACGGCGAATTCGATTACATGGCGGGGGTTGAAGTCCCGACCAAGGGCGACGTGCCCAGCAACTTCGAGTTCATCGAAATCCCCCCGCTCAACTATGCCGTGTTCCCCCATTACGGGCCGGTGCAGGCACTTGAGCAAACCTACGAACGCATCATGTTCGAATGGCTGCCGCATTCGGGCTACAAGGTGATGGGGGCGGATTTCGAGCGCTATAGCGCAGATTTCGATGGGAGGAAGGGCACGGGGACGGTGGAAATCTGGCTACCGGTTGGAGAGCGGGGCTGACTCCGCATTCGATGTCACGTAAACACGACAGGCGCGCGTGAAAGTCCTGTTTACGTGACATTACCGTTATGAACTGAATATCCAGCGCAACCGGCGCTCATACCCGACCCGTCCCTTGTAGGCCTCGCCGCTGTCCACCCATCCCGCCCCGAGATACAGCCCCATCGCCGCCAGGTTGTGCGTGTCCACAGACAACTCCAACCCTTTGATCTGCGGCCATGCCGCGAGCGCGATGGCCGGTAGTGCCTGTAAACACGCCTTGCCGAACCCAAGCCCCTGCTGACTGCGATCCACCTGCAACGCATGCAGCGTGGCGCTGTGTTCATCGGCCCAATGGGGCAGGCAGGGGGGGCGCTTGAGCAGCAGGAAGGCCACGGGAATGTCGTCTGCCAAAAACGCAAAGCCTTTGACCCCAGGGCTTGGGTTGGCCAGCAAGGTATTAAGGGCGCAGTAGATATCTCCGCTAAACGGCAATTGTTCAGGATGAACTTCGATGGCGCCCACTTGCTGTTGTTGCACAGCATTGAGCGCCTCGTAGGCAACAAGGCGGGTTTGCATCGGGCTATCCGAACGGCTGCAAAGAAGGGCTCAGTTTATCGGGTTTGACCTATGGGAAATTATTTTTCCGTGGTGTGTCGATTGGCACGAAGGCCATTTGACTAAGAGTGTCCTACGTGATTTTCCACCCCAAGGAGTCGTCGCCATGAGCACTGCTATCAACCGCCTGATCGAGCAATGGAAACAAGCCGTCGTCAGTCGCGATATCGACAAGATTGTCAGCTTTTACGCCGACGATATCGTCTCGTTCGATGCCGTAACCGCTTTGCAATTCAAAGGCAGAGCGGCCTACCGCGCGCACTGGGAAGAATGCATGAAGCATTGCCCCGGCCCCGGTATCTTCGAGTTTCATGAACTGCATATCGTCGAAGCGCCAGACAGCGCGTTCGCTCACTGGCTGGCCCACTGCGGCGGTGCCGGGCCCGATGGTGAGGTGAAAGCCTGCTGGATGCGCGTGACCGCTGGGTACCAGCGCATCAATGGCCAATGGAAGGTGGTGCATGAACACTGGTCGGCGCCCTTTGATATGCAAAGCGGCACGGCACTGTTCGATCTGGAACCCTGAGCGCCGCGAACTATAGTCAGTCATCCGAACACGGAGAACGCCATGAAATATCTGTGCCTGATCTACAGCGACGAACAGGTGTTGCACACCTCGGCCGACAGCCCGCACGACTCGGAGTGTTTTGCTTACGCCGAAGCGATCCAGGCCAGCGGACGAATGCTGGCCGCCGAGCCGCTGCAACCTGTGAATACCGCCACCACCGTGCGCATGCGCGATGGCAAGGTGTCGATCACCGACGGGCCGTTTGCCGAAACCAAGGAGCAGCTCGCCGGGTTCTACCTGATCGACGCCAGGGACCTTAACGAAGCGATACAGGTGGCGGGTGGCATTCCGGCGGCCCGAGTCGGCAGTGTGGAAGTGCGCCCGGTGCGCGAACTGAACCTGCCGCAATGACGCTCAGTGGTCAGGTCGAAGCCATTTACCGCAGCGAGTCACGGCGTGTGCTTGCCACGCTGATTCGCGTGCTGGGTGATTTCGACCTGGCCGAGGAGGCGCTGCATGAGGCGTTTTTTGTCGCCGTGCAGCGCTGGCCCGAGGACGGCATACCGGATAACCCACGGGCCTGGCTGGTATCGACCGGCCGCTTCAAAGCCATCGATCGCCTGCGCCGCCAGGCGCGGTTTACCCCGTTGCTGCAAGAGCAGGCCGACACGCTGCAGGCAGCTGACTGGAGCGATGACGACGTGGAAGATGACCGCCTGCGCCTGATCTTCACCTGCTGCCATCCGGCGCTGGCCCCTGATGCCCAGGCCGCGCTGACCCTGCGTGAGATCTGCGACCTCAGCACCGAGCAAATCGCCCACGCGTTCCTGGCCACACCTGCCACCATCGCCCAGCGCATCGTGCGCGCCAAGGGCAAGATCCGCGATGCGAAAATTCCTTACCAAGTGCCGTCCCGAGCCGAATTGCCCGAGCGATTGGATAGCGTGTTGCGCGTGATTTACCTGGTGTTCAACGAGGGCTACACGGCCTCCACTGGGGCGGACCTGACGTGCGAAGACTTGACCCTGGAGGCCATTCGCCTGTGCCGTTTGCTGATGCAATTGCTGCCGGAGCCGGAGGTGATGGGCTTGTTGGCGTTGATGCTGTTGCATGAGTCGCGAAGGCCCGCACGCACCTCGGCCAACGGCGAACTGGTGCTGCTGGATGCTCAGGACCGTGGGCTGTGGGATAGATCTCTGATAGCTGAAGGCTGCAACCTGGTGGAGCAGGCGCTGAGCACCCGGCGCTTCGGGCCGTATTGCTTGCAGGCGGCGATTGCGGCGGTGCACGCCGAGGCTGCCTGCGCCGGGGAAACCGATTGGCGACAGATTATCGGGCTCTACGATGTACTGCTCAGAGCGGTACCCTCGCCGGTGATCGAATTGAACCGGGCAGTTGCGGTGGCGATGGAGCAGGGGCCATTGGTGGGGTTGGCGCTGGTGGAGGGCATTTTGCAACGCGGTGACTTGCACGATTACCACTTGGCGCATTCAGCCCGCGGGGAGTTTTGCCGGCAGTTGGGACGGGTTGAAGAGGCCCGTGCAGCTTACGAAAAAGCCCTGTCGCTGACCCAGCAAACCCCGGAAAAACGCTTCATCATGTGCCGCCTCGCCGAACTCAATTCCCCCAGACAATGACTATCCAAATGTGGGAGGGGCTCAGTCGAGCATCTTGCCCAGCAACCAACTCCCAGCAGGCCCCGGTGGGTGTTGGCGTGACCACAACGCATCCACCGCCACCGAGCGCGGCCAACTGCGAACCTTGAGTTCGACCAACTGATTGCCGCCAAAACGTTCCACCAGCCAGCGTGGAATCGGTGCCCAGCCAAAACCCAGTTGCGCCATCTCCATCAACATCAGGTAACTCGGTGCCGACCACACACGCTGAGTGCTGCGGTTTTCATTGGGGTTGATGATGCTTGCCAAGCGCAGTTCCCGGTGTTGCTGCAAGACGTGCGCAAGCACCCTGTCCAGGCCAGCCAATGGGTGTTCAGGCGAAACGAACAGCGCGATTTCCGTGCGTTCTTCCACGCAGGAGAAGGTCAGATCCGGCGGGTAAATCTCTTGTTTCTCGATAAACGCAATCTGTGCCCGGCCGCTTTGTACCAGCGCGATCAGGTCTTCGCATTCGGCGATCAGGCATTCCAGCTCAAGGTCCGGATAGCGTTGCTCGAAGGCTGTGAGGGCGATTTCGAATCGATCCGATTGGTAAGTATCGGACATGGCGATACTCAACTTCGGCTCCAACCCCTGGGATAACTGACTGGCGGCCAACTCCAGGCGACTGCTGGCCTCCAGCACCTGTTCGGCCCGTTGCAGCAGTACCTGCCCCGCCGCAGTCAAGGTGGGTTTGCGGCTGCTGCGATCAAACAGCACAACGTTCAGGTCAATCTCAAGGCTGGCCACCGCCGCGCTGACAGTCGACTGGCTTTTGCCCAGCTTGCGCGCAGCGGCGGAAAACGAGCCTTGGGTAGCGGCCTGGACAAACGCCTGGAGCACTTCGTGGGAGGCCATACTATCGCCTTGCTCGATGGTTACTGGTTATGAAGTATCGAGACAAAGCCTGATCATGGCAACCATCGTCATTCACGGAGCCGGGTCATGAACCCTACCAAGTCGATTACTGAACGTGTTTTCCAAGCCCTGGGTTTTGAAGGCTTGGCCTTGTTGATCTGTACGCCGCTGTTGGTATGGATCACTGGCAGGCCGGCACTGGAGATGGGCGCAGTGACCCTGGGCATCAGCCTGCTGGCCCTGAGCTGGAACGTGGTTTTCAACAGCCTGTTCGACCGCCTCAAAACACACCTGCAACTGGCCAACAGTGGCTGGACCCGGGTGCTGCACGCGCTGTTGTTCGAGGGCGGCCTGATCCTGCTGGCAGTGCCGTTGATTGCGACCTTGATGAAGATCAGCCTGTTGGAGGCGTTCATCCTCGACATTGGTGTGCTGCTGTTCTTCCTGCCGTACACCTATGTGTACCACTGGGGTTATGACGTGTTGCGCGAGAAAATCGTCGGTAAAACCCCAGTAGCCCTGTAGGTGGGCGCCTACAGGAACATCCCGCCCGACGCCTCGATCCGCTGGCCGGTGATCCAATGGCTGCCATCGGCCAGCAATGTCGAAATCGCCCCGCCAATGTCGTCCGGCAAACCGGCGCGGCCCAAGGCCGTGTTATTGGCGACCATGGCATTCACATCGCTGTTGTCGCGCACCGCGCCGCCGCCGAAGTCGGTGGCAATCGCGCCCGGTGCCAGGGTGTTCACGGTAATACCGCGTGGGCCCAGCTCTTTGGCCTGGTAGCGCGACAGCACTTCGACCGCTCCCTTCATCGACGCATAGGCTGCATACCCCGGCAGGCTGAACCGCGCCAGGCCGCTGGATATGTTAATGATGCGTCCGCCATCGCTGATCAACGGCAGCAGTTTTTGCGTGAGAAAAAACGGCGCCTTGACGTGGATCGCCACCAACTGGTCGAACTGGGCTTCGGTGGTCTCGGCGAAGCTGGCGTGGGCAGCGATGCCTGCGTTATTGATCAGAAAATTGAAATGATCCTGAGCGAAAACATCCTTGAGCAACGCGCCGACCTGGCCGACGAACCCATCGAAGCTTGCGCTCTGGCTGACGTCCAGTTGCAGCATGGCGGCGCGGCCACCCAATGCCTCCACTTGGGCAACTACGGCTTGGGCCTCGCCTGCGGCGCTGTGGTAGGTGCCGATAATGTCTACGCCTTGCGCAGCCAGGTGCAGCGCAGCGCTTTTGCCCAGGCCACGGCTGGCGCCGGTGATGAGTGCGATTTTACGGGTCATGGTGCAGTCCTCAGTGATAGTTAGTGGAACTGAGTGTATTTGTCCGGTCATTACGTGATAAACAGGCTGATATCGGAATCACTGGCCGGATAAGGCGAACAATCTAATGAACAAGCTTGAGCTGCTGCGCACCTTCGTACGCGTCACTGAGTTATCGAGCTTTACCCAGGCCGGCCAAAGCCTGGGTTTGCCACGCTCTACGGTATCCGAGCATGTGCAGGCGTTGGAGGAGTTGCTCGGCGCACGGCTGTTGCAACGCACCACGCGCAAGGTGCAGGCGACCCAAGACGGGCGTGTGTTGTATGAGCGCAGCAAGGATCTGCTGGCGCATATGGAAGAACTGGAAGGGTTGTTTCGCCAGGATGAAACCCAACTGGCCGGGCGCATACGGGTGGATATGCCCAATGTCATGGCGCGGGGTTTGATCGTGCCGAACTTGCCCACGTTCATGACTCGCCACCCCCTGATCGACATCGAGATCAGCGGCTCGGACCGCCAGGTGGACCTGATCGCGGAAGGTTTCGATTGTGTCGTGCGCGTCGGTGCCCAGCCCGACCAAACAGTGGTGGCGCGACGGGTGTGCAGCATGCCGATGGTCAACTGCGTGAGCCCGGCGTATCTGCACCGTTACGGCATGCCTGCGACATTGGCTGACCTGGCGAATCACCAATTGGTACATTACGTGCGGCCCCTGGGCGCACGCTCGGCAGGGTTCGAATACCTGGTGGGCAACAAGGTGCAACATTTGCCGATGGCAGGAAGGGTGACCGTCAACAGCACCGATGCGTATCAGTCGGCGTGCCTGGCGGGTTTTGGCATTACCCAAGTGCCCCAACTCGGGATCCGCGATTTATTGGCCAGTGGCGAGTTGGTAGCGGTGCTGCCGGATTACCAGGCACCGCCTCTGGACGTGTATTTACTGTACGCCGGCCAGCGGCATTTACCGCTGCGGGTGCGGGTGTTCATGGACTGGTTGATCGCCACCCTGCAAGCCCATCTTTAACGGCGCGCCGACAACTGCTGCGGCGCCAGGAACGCATCGTGGAAGTAATCGCGGAAGGCTTGCATCGCCGGGGTAAACGCGCGCTCGCGGTGCCAGGCCAGGCCGACGCTCATGGGCGTGACCGGGTCGGTGACGGTCAGGGTTTCGATGCGCTTGCCTTCCAGCGACCAGGGCCGGTGCACCAGATCCGACAGAATCGCCACGCCGCTACCGTTGGCAACCATGCTGCGCACCGCCTCCACCGAGCTGGTGCGCAGCCGCACCTTGGGGGTTTGCCCGGCCTGCTCCCAGTAGCGCATGGCACTGTGTTCGGCTTCATCGACGGTGAGCAGGATGTAGGGCTCTTGCGCCACGTCCGCCAGGCTGACGGCACCGCGTTCACACAATGGATGATGGCTGGGCAGCCACAGGCGGCGTTCGGAGTTGAACAGGATTTCAGAGACGATATCCGCGTGGGTGAGGTTGGCGGTGAGCACCACGGCCATGTCGAACTGGCCGTTGAGCAGGCCCTGTTCGATGGCCTGGCGTTCCTGCTCGAACACCTCGATGGTCACGTCCGGATGCCAATGCTCCATGCGCTGCAAATGGTGCGGCAGGAAATAACCCAGCACTGTGTAGCTCGCCGCCACCCGCAACACGCCGCTGGCGCGGTAATCCGGCAGCGGGCTGTTCAGGGCGTCTTCCACGCTGCGCACAATCACATAGGCGCGGTTGAGAAAATGCCGACCGGCTTCGGTGAGGTTCATGCCCTGGGCCGAGCGCACGAACAACTGCACGCCGAGCATGGCTTCCAGCTCCTTGATCGCCGTGGTCACCGCCGACTGGGAAATATTCAGGTGAATCGCTGCCTGGGAAATCTGGCCGATTTCAGCGGTGGCGACGAAGTAGCGAACCTGGCGCAAGGTAAGGGACATGGTCAGTATCTGATTTTCAGAAGATAGGCCATCTGATAATAGATCTTCCCAAGGGGTCAAGCCCGAGCCTACTTTCCTGGCATCACTTATGGCGGAGCAATCTTGATGCGGGCAGTGGATTTCAATTCGGACATGGGCGAAAGCTTCGGCCCCTGGACTATCGGCGACGGCGTCGACGCAGAGCTGATGGCTCACATCAGCTCGGCCAATATCGCCACCGGCTTTCACGCCGGCGACCCCGGCACCATGCGCCGCACTGTCGAGCGCGCCAAGCAATTGGGCGTGGCTATCGGCGCTCATCCGGGTTTTCGCGACCTGGTGGGCTTCGGTCGTCGGCATATCCATGCACCGGCCCAAGAGCTGGTGGACGATATGCTCTACCAGCTTGGCGCGCTGCGTGAAATGGCCCGCGCCCAAGGCCTGACCTTGCAACATATCAAGCCCCACGGCGCGCTCTACATGCACCTGGCCCGCGATGAAGAGGCTGCGCGGCTATTGGTGCAAAACCTGCAAATCATCGAGCCGACGCTGTTGCTGTACTGCATGCCCAATTCGGTGATCTGGCGCATTGCCAAGGAACTGGGACAGCCGGTCGTGCGCGAGTTCTATGCCGACCGTGAGTACGATCTGAGCGGCTCCATCGTGTTCACCCGCAATGTGCGTGCACTGGACGCTGCCACCGTTGCAGCCCGTGTCCTGCGCGCTTGTCAGAGCGGGCTGGTACGTACCGTGGAAGGCGAAGACCTGGTGATTGAATTCGATTCCATCTGCCTGCACAGCGATACCCCTGGCGCCCTGGACTTGGTGCAAGCCACCCGCGAAGCGTTGGACCAGGCCGGTATTGAAGTCCGGCCCCCCCAATAAGAGCTGTACCTCACTTTTTTGCCTGCCTTTCTACAATGATTCCAAGAGGAACAGACATGGCTGAAACGTCCCCCATCCGCTACAGCTTCGGCGGTGATGAACACCTGTTTGCCGAGGTCAGCGACAGCATGTCCCTGGAGGCTTTTTTCAAGGGCATGGCGGTGACCCGCGCCGTGGAACGCCTGGCGCTGGAAGGCGTGCTGGATGTGTGCCTGGCCAATGCATCCTTCCAGATTCGCTTCGACCCCGACCGCATCGCGCCCCACGTGCTGCTCGACGCGGTGCAAAGCGCCGAAGCCCAGGCGGTGGCCGAGCGCACGCTGCACACGCGCATCATCGAGATCCCGGTGCTCTATAACGACCCTTGGACCCACGAAACCCTGATGCGTTTTCGTGACCGCCACCAAGACCCCAGCGGCACTGACCTGGAATACGCCGCCCGTATCAACGGCCTGGCCGACGTGGACGCGTTTATCGCCGCTCACAGTGGCGCACCCTGGTTTGTGTCGATGGTCGGCTTTGTCGCGGGGCTGCCGTTCATGTTCCAGATGGTCGAGCGCGAACGGCAATTGCAGGTGCCCAAGTACCTGCGGCCGCGCACCGACACGCCGAAACTGACCCTGGGCCATGGCGGCTGTTTTGGTTGTATCTATTCGGTTCGCGGTGCCGGCGGTTACCAGATGTTCGGCGTGACCCCGGCACCGATCTACGACCCGCAGCAGCAGTTGGCCTACCTCAAGGAGCACATGGTGTTCTTCCGTCCTGGCGACATCGTGCAGTTCAAGCCGATGGACCGGGAGGCTTACGACCTGGCCGTCGCCGAAGTGGAAGCCGGGCGTTTCGATTTGCGCATACGCCCGGTCGAATTTTCCCTCGATGCCTTTCTCGCCGATCCCATTGGCTATCCGCAAACCCTGCAGGAGGCGCTGGCATGATCAAGGTGCTCAAACCCGGCCTCGCCACCTCCGTGCAGGACCTGGGGCGCGAAGGTTATTACCACCTGGGCATTCCGCCATCGGGGGCGCTGGACCAATACGCGCTGAGTGCAGCCAACCATCTGGTCGGCAATCCGGTGGGCGCGGCTGGCCTGGAATGCACGCTGATCGGGCCTGAGCTGGAGTTCCAGCACGACGCGCTGATAGCGTTGAGCGGCGCCTTGATGTCGCCGCGCCTGGACGGCGAAGTGGTGCATCAGGACACCGCCTTCGCCGTGCGCGCCGGGCAGGTGCTGCGCTTTGAGTTTCCCGTGGCCGGCGCGCGGACTTACCTCGCCGTTGCCGGGGGCATCGACGTGCCGTTGGTGCTTGGCAGCCGCTCCACCTACACCCTTGGTGCTCTCGGTGGGTTTCACGGGAGGCGCTTGCAGGAGGGCGATCTGTTGCCTATCGGGACGGCCAGCGGTGCGGGGCGTGCGGGCAACAGCTTGCCGATGGCGTTGCGTCGTTCGGTGGGCGGTGATGTCACGTTGCGCGTAGTGCCGGGGCTGTACTACGAGCGCTTGACCGACGCGGCAAAAAGCAGCTTTTTTGCCGAGCCGTGGACGGTGGGCTCCGAGGCCGATCGCATCGGCTATCGCTTCAAGGGCGGCAGCGCATTGAGCTTCCAGCCGCGGGAACAGCCGTTTGGCGCGGGCTCCGACCCCTCCAACATCGTCGACAGTTGCTACCCGATTGGTTCGATTCAGGTACCGGCGGGGTTGGAACCGATTGTGCTGCATCGCGATGCGGTGTCGGGCGGTGGCTACGCGATGATCGGCACGGTGATCAGCGCCGACCTGGACTTGATCGGGCAGATGCAGCCCAATCAGCGAGCGGGGTTCGTGGCGGTGACATTGGAGCAAGCGCTGGAGGCGCGGCGGGTCTACAAAAAGCGCCTGAAGGCCATGGCCGGACTCTTCACACCCTGAAGAAACATAAAACCAAATGTGGGAGGGGGCTTGCTCCCACATTTTGATTTTCTGTGTGTCAGAACAATTGGGTAAAAAGCCAGTAGAGGCTACCCGACAGTAAAATCGCCGCCGGCAAGGTCAACACCCACGCCATCAACAAATTGCGGATGGTCCTCATCTGCAACCCCCCGCCATTGGCGACCATGGTCCCGGCTACACCCGAGGACAATACATGGGTGGTCGACACCGGCAGCCCGAACATATCCGCCGCGCCGATGGTCAGCATCGCCACCGTTTCGGCCGAAGCGCCTTGAGCGTAAGTCAGGTGAGTCTTGCCGATTTTTTCGCCCACCGTCACCACGATGCGCTTCCAGCCGACCATGGTGCCCAGGCCAAGGGCAATGGCCACGGCGATCTTCACCCACAGCGGTATAAAGCGCGTGGCGTTGTCGATCTGTTGCTTGAACAGTTGCAGCTTGCCCTGGGTGTCGGCGTCGAAGTTGCCGACCTTGCCTTTGTCCATCAGGCGGATGGTTTCGCTGGTCAGGTACATGTCGTTACGCACGTTGCCGACGGCTTCGGCCGGTACGGCGGCGAGGGAACCATAGCTTTTCACTTCTTCGCCGATATGGCCGGTGATGGCGGCGAGTGCGGGCACCAGTTCCGGCGTGGCCTCTTTGGTGCGAACGTAGGTCGACAAGGTGGCACGTGAATCGCCCGGTGCCGGCTGCGGCGCTGCTTTGACCAAGGCAGCCTGGGTCACTTCAGCGACGGCGGCAAATTGCAGCGACTGATCGGCAGGCATGGTGCGGTTCAGCGCGTAGGCCATCGGCAAGGTGCCCACCAGGATCAGCATGATCAGGCCCATGCCCTTTTGCCCATCGTTGGAACCGTGGGCGAACGACACGCCGGTGCAAGTAACAATCAGCATCCCGCGAATCCACCAGGGCGGCGGCGTGTCGCCTTTGGGTGCCTTGTACAGCGCGCGGTTTTTGACAAAGACGCGCAGGGCCAGCAACAGCAAGGCGGCAAACGCAAAGCCAATCAGCGGCGACAGCAACAAGGCATAACCAATCTTGATCGCCTGGCTCCAATCCACACCGCTGGTGCCGTCACGTCCGTGCATCAGGGCATTGGCTACGCCTACGCCAATGATCGAGCCGATCAGGGTATGAGACGACGAGGCTGGCAAGCCCAGCCACCAGGTGCCCAGGTTCCACAGGATCGCGGCGATCAGCAAGGCGAAGATCATGGAGAACCCGGCCGATGAACCGACCTGCAAAATCAGCTCCACCGGTAGCAGGGCAATGATGCCGAACGCCACCGCGCCACTGGAAAGCAACACGCCGAGGAAATTGAAAAAGCCCGACCACACCACCGCAAAATGCGGTGGCAGCGAGTTGGTGTAGATCACCGTCGCCACTGCGTTGGCGGTGTCATGGAAGCCGTTGACAAACTCAAACCCCAGAGCGATCAACAACGCCACGCCGAGCAATAGGAATGGCGTCCAGGTGGTGAGCTGGGCGCCCATTTCGTGCATGTCGTGCATCAGGCTGTAGGCGGTGAACAGCAGGCCCATCGCAAGTACGGCGAAGAACATGATCACCGTCAACAAGCCTGGTTTTGTGTCCAGCCGGGGTTGGGAGGAGGGTGAAGCGTGGGGGGAGGCAGTCAGGGAAGGGGTGGCCATGCCGGAGCATCCAGTGTGAGGAGGATGGCCTTAATGATCATTGCAGAATGTTACAAGGGTGCTGCGACAGATCAGTGTTTGGCGCAATCTCGTGTGCCGCCGGTCTACAAATCAGTGCGGTTTAAATGTGGGAGGGGGCTTGCTCCCGATAGCGGTGCATCAGTCAGAGAGTTTTTAGCTGACCCACCGCTATCGGGAGCAAGCCCCCTCCCACAGTTTGATTGCATTTCAATGTTAGTAGTCCTTGCGCTTTCGGAACGCCCACCGCCCAGCAATCAAGGTAAAAGTCGCGACCAGCGCCACCAATATCCAGAAACCTTCCGGGTCTTGGGACAGCGGCACCCCACCCACATTCATGCCAAAAAAGCCGGCGATGATATTGATCGGCAGCGCCAGCACCGTTACCACCGTCAGGGTGAACAACGTGCGGTTACTTTGTTCATTGAGGTTGGCGGCGATTTCCTCCTGCAACAGCTTGATGCGTTCGCCCAGGGCCGTCAGGTCGTTGATGATCAGCGCAAACTCCTCGGTGGATTTGCGCAACTCCTTCACGTCTTCCTTTTGTAGCCATTGCGGCGGACGGTTGAGCAGGCGCAGCAGCGAGCCCGGTTCCAGCGCCAGCAGGCGTTGCAGGCGCACCAATACACGGCGTGCAGCGCCCAGTTCGGCGCGATTGGTGGATAGGCGCGAAGACAGCAACTGATCTTCGATATGGTCGACGCTGATACTGGTCTTGCGCACGATCTGGGTCAGCACTTCGCCCTGGTCGCGCAGCAAATGCACCAGCAGTTCCAGGGGCGAGCGAAAGTGTTCACCGGCTTTTACCGACGAGCGCAATTTATCCACCGAATGCAGTGGTTGCAGGCGCGCACTGATCAGCAAGCGGCTGCGCGCGCATACCCACAGTGTGGAAATATCCGACGACACCATGCTGCTGAAGTTGAACACCACATCGTTGACCACCGCCAACAAGGCCGAGTCCACATGTTCGATGCGTGTGGAGCGCGAGCCTTCATGCAGCGCTTCAAAAAATTCCTCCGGCAGCGACAAATGCGCCTGCATCCAGCGCTCGCACGCGGCGTGGGCGAGGTTCAAGTGCAGCCACAGAAACTCTTCCGGATCTTGTGGCTGCTGCAAGGCGGCGAGGGCGGTGGCTGAGTCAATCTGCTGGCCTTTTTCGCCGGGGCGAAAGCGGAAACCGTAAAGCAGGCCAAACAGGTCGGGGTCCTGATGGGCGTGGTCGATGCTGTGATTCATAGCGGCTCGCAGAGAAAGGGCCTGTAGGACGTTTCACAGGTTCCTAGGCGAATCATTGCAAGGCGGTATGACGGTTATGTGACGGTTTGAGGCGCGCATAAAAAAACGCGCCACTCGAAGGTGGCGCGTTTTTTGGGGATGCAACTCAGGTGTCTTGCTTGTTTTCCAGTACAGCACCGGTCTTGGCGTCGAGCTTCACTTCAAAGCGCTTGCCGGTGGTATCGGTCAGGTCCACTTCGTAGACATACTGGTCGGCGACGCCGTGTTTGGTGTCCAGTTCGGTGTCAGTGATCGAAGCACCAGGGTGAGTTGCCACGGCTGCTGCGTTGAGCTTGTCGAAAGACATCACAGCGCCGGACTTGAGCAGGCCTTCAATGTGATCCGGACGAACATCCGCCTGGGCCAGACCGGCAGTCAGGGTCAGGGCGGTGGCAGCGAACAGGGCAGTCAAAGTTTTCATGGTGTGTCCTCTTGGGTGAACTGTTTAAGTGGCGCCAGATTAACCGGCGCAACTTAACTCATCCTTAATGGCTCACTGACACCAATGCCCTTAGTACTTATGGTCGTTGAGCAGGTCCTGAACACTGGACGACGGCCAGCGTTTGTAGAACTTCAGCAGCTCGGCGGCACGGTTGGTGAAGATGCCATCGACGCCGGCCTTCATGACTTTCTCGAAATCCACCGGCTCATCCACGGTGTACACATGCACCAACAGGCCCTTGTCGTGGGTCAGCTTGTTCATTTCAGGCTTCACCAGGTCGGTGTAGCTCTGGTCGCCGTGGTCGGTCAGTTCAGCCGACGGGCCGGTGCCGATGGCGCCAAGGCTTTTGGCCTGGTCGACCCATTTTTCGAATTCGGCGGCGTCTTTCGGTTCTTGCTTGGCGTAGTAGGCAGCCTTGGTTGTTTCACCGGACTCGGCGAAGGTGACTTTGGATTTGGGCTCGATACTGCCTTCACCCACCCACAACAGCAGGATCTTCGGTGTGTTGGGCATTTCTTTCTGCAACTCTTGCAGGCTTGCAACTTCAAAGGTTTGCAGCACCACGCGGCCACGGCCTTGGCCGACGCCGGTGTTGCTCTTGCCCAGCTTGGAGCCGGCGGAACTCAGCCAGCCCTTGTCCAGCAGCTTGTTTTTCAGGTCGGCTTCGATCCCCGGGAACTGCTTGGGCTCCTTGGTCTCGATGTACAGGCCGGGTTTGTGCGAGGGGTTGCCTTCGGCGATCTTGATGATGTCGTCCAGGCTCAGGATCTTCAGGCCAACGAAGCCTGGGCGCGCGCGGTCCGGGTAGGCGGCGTTGAACCAGCTGCCGGCGTCGAGGGTTTGCAGTTCTTTCCAGGTGAACTCGTTGGCAGGCGCGTCTTTGCGCTCGGGGAACTTGGTGGCCACGTCGGTGGTGCGCTGCAGGTTGTTGTCGTGCAGGGCGAACAGCACGCCGTCCTTGCTGCGTTGCAGGTCCAGTTCCAGGTAGTCGGCCCCCAGGTCGCGTGCAACCTTGTAGGCGGCGGCGGTGGATTCAGGTGCGTCGTAGGAAGCACCACGGTGAGCGATCACGGCAGGGTAGGGTATGCCTTCGTTTGTTGCCAATTCAGCCGGGCTGACCGGGTCGGCAGCCTGTGCCTGGCCAAGGCCGAGCATCAACGCCAGCAGCAAGGCGCTCTTGGTAAACGTGACAGGCATATGCGAAGTCCTTTCGTGGAGGTAACTTTGAGAAGGTGTCCTTTTTAACAATTGATTGCGAAAGGCGCTATCACCAAACCGACATTAACGTGCGCGCGAGCCAATTTTGTCGGTTTTTTTGTGCTGCATTGCAGTATTCTTGGCCATAGCTGCCCCGTCAGAGGGCAGTATTTTTTGCCACGCGTGTAAACCATCTTTCCAGTCCCTATGGGACTTTTCAGTGAGGTTTACCATGCGCATCACTTCAGAACTTATCTGCCAGGCCGCCGACCAACTCCAGGGTTTTGTCGGCCTCAATCGCAAGACCGGCCAGTACATCGTGCGTTTCAGCGAAGATGCCTTCGGCATGGACGTGGCCGATGACGGCATCATTCCCACCGCCGAATTCGTCTGGCTACCGGCCGCCGACCACACCATGACCCTGTGCCGCGAACGCATACAGTTGCTGCTGGACCAGAACATCGATGACCGCATCAACATCACCGAACCGTTGCGGGTGTATATGCGCCGGGTGGAGATCCCGCAGATCAGTGCGTTGCGCAGTTTGGTGAGCTAGCCCGCAGCTTTTTCTGGTCGGTGAGGGTCAAATGAGGGGTAGTGTTTCAACGAGGGTAGGTGTACGCCCGCTCTACCTTGCATACCCGCGTGTGAAACGCTGTGTACCAAGTGGCCCGCCCTCGCTCACGCGCCTGCCGATGCTCGGCCTGCTGTTTCCAGGCCAGGATCGCCGCTTCGCTGGTCCAGTAGGACACTGTGATCCCCAACCCATCTTCTCGCGCCGACTCCACCCCGAGAAACCCAGGTTGTTCCGCCGCCAGTGCCAGCATCCGCGAGGCGGCCTCGCCATAACCCTGGTCGCCATCGGTACGCAGTGAGCTGAAAATCACCGCGTAATAAGGCGGGGCCGGTGTCTTGGCGATCATACCAATGCCCCTCGACACGCTTTGAGCAGGGCCAGTGCCAAGGGCGGGGTGATGCCGTTCAGCGCAGCGCGTTCAGGCTGGAACAGGGTGGCGACGAAGAACGGATGGTCGAGCAACTCCACGGCGCGCAGATCGCCCGCTGAATCGTGGCCGGTGGGAATCAGGTTGCCTTCAAGCAGTGCGCCAGCAAACGTGGGGTTGATGCCGTAGCGGCATCGATAGCCTTCGTGGATATCCACGCTGGCGTAGGCTTGGGCAATACGGGTGTAAGTGGCCAGGCGCACGGTGTCGTTCACTTCTACCAGGGAGCAGCTCAGGGGCGTGATGACGGCGCGTTCAGCGTCTGGAGCCAACTCGCCATGCTCTGCATCGGCCCAACCCAGTACGTTGCGGGCATATTCCAATACAGCATGTTGAAAACCACCGCATGTGCCGAGGAAAGGGCGTCTTTGCTCGCGAGCAAAACGGATTGCCCGCAGTGCGCCCTCGGTGTCGCGATAGGGGCTGGCGGGGACGCACCAGAATCCGTCAAAACCGTGCAGGGCAGAGGTGCTGGTGAGTGTGTCGGTGTCGAGCCATTGCACCTGGACGCTCAGACCCAGGGCGGCGGCGGCCTGCTGTAGCGCCAGCGGGATAGCCTGGTGGGCGATCACATCAGGGTTGTAGTCGCCGATCAGGGCGAGGTGCAGGGCGGGGGCTGTCATCGTGTATGTCCCATGGCTTGTGGTGTGCTGATACCCACTATAAATTGGCGTTCGCGCAATCAATATTGGCATTTACGCACATGCTCAATGCAGCCACGCACTATCAACTTGACTACCCCGACCTGTCATTGATCCTTGCCCTGGTGCGTGGCGGCACCCTGGCACGGGCGGCAGCGTTGCTGCGGGTGGACGTGTCTACGGTGTTCCGTGCGGTGCGGCGGTTGGAGTCGGCCCTGGGCCAGACCTTATTTGAAAAAAGCCGCGCCGGATACTTGCCCACCAGCCTGGCGAGCAACCTGGCGCAACAGGCCGAACGCGCAGAACTCGCATTGGAGGCTGCGCGCATTGGTGTGGAGCAGGGTGGAGAAGTGATCAGCGGCACCGTGCGCCTGACCTGCTCCGACTCGGTGTTGCAAGGGTTGCTGCTGCCGGCCCTGGCGCAGTTCATGCCGGCCTATCCAGCACTGGTGCTGGAACTGAGCACGTCCAATGACTTCGCCAACCTCAGCCGTCGTGATGCGGATATTGCCCTGCGCCTGACCAGCAAACCGCCGGAGCATCTGGTCGGACGTTGCCTGGGAACTGTTGCGTACCAAGTGTACGCCAGTGCCGACTATGCTCATCGGCATGCAGGCCAGGCGCTGGCCGACCTGGCCTGGATCGCTCCGGACGACTTTTTGCCCGACCACCCCACGGTAGCCTGGCGCCGTGAACATTTGCCAGGTGTGCGTCCCAGTTATTGCTGCAACAGCATGCAGTCGGTGACTGAACTGGTGCGCGCCGGGTTGGGTGTGGCGGCGTTGCCGGATTTTCTAATGGGCGAAGGCTTGCAAGCACTGAGCCCTGCATTGGTAGGGCACGACACCGCGCTGTGGCTGTTGACACGGCCTGATTGCCGAGCATTGCGCTCGGTGGTCACGCTGTTTGATGAACTGGGGCGGCATGTGCGCGGGCGGCGAAGTTAGGCTTTACGCACAAACTGCGCATGCATTTCGCACGTCAGGGTCTCGATGCGCTCGGTCAGTTGCTTGGTCATTTCCGTCAGCCGGGTATTCTGCTCCAGCAGTTCCATCAATTGCTTGGTGGTCTGGGCCGCCTGGGCCTGGCGTTCGGTGTTGGCGGTGGCGAGGGCTTCGCGGTGCTGTGCGTCGGCGTCGGACTGAGCTTTATCCCGCGCCGCCTGGCGCGTCTGGGCCAGCAGGATCAGCGGCGCGGCATAAGCCGATTGCAGGCTGAAGGCCAGGTTGAGCAGGATGAACGGGTAGACGTCGAAGTGGGTGACGCCGGTCACATTCAACACCACCCACAAAACGACGATCGCGGTTTGTGCGCCCAGGAAGGTCGGGGTACCAAAAAAGCGTGCGAAGGCCTCGGCTTTGAGGGCAAAGGTGTCGTTGCCAAAGGTCGGCGCCAGGTGCGCGTGACCGCGGTGGAAACGCAAGTGGTCAGTGGGGGCGGATTCGGGTTTGTCTGGGGTCATGGCGGGCTCGAGTGCTTAGCGTAAAGACAACCAACACTATAGACCGAGCCCACCAGCCACCGACATGAAGAACCGGTCAGCGATTGCCCCGGTCGTTGGCGAACGCGCTCACCGCCTGGACCGCTTCGCCGGTGCCTTCGCGAATCTGCAGGATCACTGTGCCCGCCTGGTTGGCCAGTTCTACGCCGTGGGCGGCACGGTCGCGGGTGGCGTCCATGCTGTCGATGGCTTGGCGGGTTTCGTCCTGGATCATGGCGATCATGCCGGAAATTTCGGCGGTGGAGCCGCTGGTGCGCGCCGCCAACTGCCGCACTTCATCGGCAACCACGGCAAAGCCACGGCCCTGCTCGCCGGCGCGTGCGGCTTCGATGGCGGCGTTGAGAGCCAGCAGGTTGGTCTGGTCGGCGATGCCGCGAATGGTGTTGACGATGGCGGTGATCTGCTGCGAGCGCTCGCCGAGCTTGGCGATCAGTTGCGAGGATGTGTCGATATCCCGAGCAATTTCGCGCATACCGGTAGCGGTTTTCTGGATCACCTCGGCGCCTTTTTCGGCCATCTCCTGGGTGCTCAATGACAGGTGATAAGCCTGGGCCGCGCTCTGTGCCTCGGTGGCATGTTGTTGGACCCGGGCGGTAACATCGGAGGCGAACTTCACCACTTTGCACAGGCGCCCGCTGGCGTCGTACACCGGGTTGTAGTTGGCTTCCAGCCACACCACCTGGCCGTTTTTATCCACCCGCTCGAACTGGCCATTGAACAGCTCGCCCTGGTTCAAGCGTTTCCAGAACTCGCTGTAGGCTGCACTGTTGGCCAGTTCGGGTGTGCAGAACAGGCGGTGATGCTTGCCCTGGATCTGCGTCAGGCTGTACCCCATGCGCTGCAGGAAGTTTGCGTTGGCTGTGATAATGGTGCCATCGAGGTTGAACTCGATCATCGCCATGGCGCGGTCGATGGCTTGCAGCTTGGCGTTGGCTTCACTTTCGGCTTGCAGGCGTGGGGTGACATCCATGGCGTACTTCACCACTTTGGTCACGTGACCGGCTTCATCGCGTACCGGGTTGTAGCTGGCTTCCAGCCACACCGAATCACCGTTGGCACCCACCCGCTCAAAGGTGCCTGACTGAAATTGGCCGTTGCGCAGCTGCGTCCACAGCTGGTTGTACTCGGCGCTGCGGGCGAACGCGGGGGTGCAGAACATCCGGTGGGACTGGCCCAGGACCTGTTCGGCGCGGTAACCCATGGTCTTGAAGAAGTTCTCATTGGCCCGCAGCACAGTGCCTTGCAGGTCGAATTCGATGACGGCCATGGAGCGCTCGATGGCATCCAGCAGGCTGGCCTGTTGGGCAATGCTGTGTTGCAGGGTGCTGATGGTTTTCTTTTGGGTGTTAAATAGCATGTTAGAGGGCTCGGGCATGCAAGCATATGCGGTATCCATGTATTTGCGCCTGACCCCGTAGGGCCCCAGGCCTTACGGTTGACTTGCTCATTGCCAGCTTCCTGATGCTGACAGAGGGGGTGGAACAAGGGGTTCAGAGTGATCGGCCGGTCCAGAAGTTCGCTGCTTGAGCAGGGGCATTTTCGGGTAGCCGACCAATGGCGGCATTATGCTATTGCGGCATGCTCGCCGACGAAGATTCGGACGAGGTGTTATCAGACAACTGCGGCTGAACAGGCGATCTTCGATCGCTGGTCCTGACGCGGTTGCGGCCGCTGTTCTTGGCAGCGTACAGCGCGCGATCCGCAGCGTTGAGCCACATGACCGCATCCTTGAAGGCCGGTTGAAAATCCGCCAGGCCGATGCTCAGGCTCACGCGTAATTCGGGGATGTGCGCAGTGCGGTAGTTACTGAATTTTTCGCGCATCTGTTCCATGAGTCGCGCAGCATCTTGCAAGGGCATTTTCGGAAGGATCACACAGAACTCGTCACCTCCGTAGCGGCCGGCGAGGTCTTCTTCGCGCAGGTGCTGGCGTAATTCCTGGCTCAACTGGCGCAGTACCGCATCCCCGACGGTATGGCCGTGCATATCGTTGATACGCTTGAAGTGGTCGATATCGATCAGGGCAATGGTCGCCTGGCTTTGTTGCTGTTGGCACTTATGGAACTTGAGGTTCAGCAGGTCTTTCCATGAGCCATGGTTGAGCAGGCCGGTCAGGCTGTCGATACGGCTCAGGGCGCTGAGGGCGCGTTTATGTTGCGACAGTTTGATTGCCAACTGATAACAGACCATGCCGATGGCCATCGGGTAGAGCGTCAGCATCGGCAAGCAGGTGTAGACCTCGGAAAGGCTGACGCTGGAATCGAACTTGACCCCGAACAGGCTCCAGGCTATCGCGATGCCGGCGGCTTGTGCGAGCAGCCCATGCAGGAGCAAGCGTGTGCCACCGGCAGCGACGTTATTCATGGCCATCATCGACAGAATGGTGACGGCCGTCAGTGGCGAAAACTGGGTGGCCGCTGCCCAGAAACCGCCCGACAATGAGTCATACAGCAGGTTGCGCCGTTCGGCTTGATAGGGAAACGGCGAATGGGTCGAGATCAGATAAGCCACGTGCGGCCAGGCAAGGCCATTGAACAACAACAACGCCCATACCCAGCCTGGCATTGACAAGGGATACAACGCGCCGATTACGCTGATGCTACCGATACCCAGGCCGATGATCCTTGGCTTGTAGATACGTCTGGCAAATGAAAGCCCTTTGCCTCGTCTGTTTTCCATAGTGTCCTGGGTCAGCTGTTTTTTGTTTTTGCAGGTGCGACAGCGTGCGTCAACGGTCGGCGTCGATGATCGGATAATAGCGGCCGATATTGTCGATTATTCCTGTAGGAATAATCAGTGTCCTTTCAGGCCATTTGCGCAAAACAGCGGGTGAATGCGCCAAAAGCGACCTTTAATGTCGCCCCGGCAACAGGTCCTGATGCAGGGGCGGGGTGCGCACTTCGTAGCCGGCGAGGAACAGGTCGATTGCAGATTCGATGACGTTGGCCTGGGCGGCCACATCGAGGGTGGGCTGGCCGAGCGTGATTTGCGGCCAGAAGGCAAAGGCCTTGAGCAGGCTCTGGATCTGGTGAGCCGCGAAAGCTGGATCGGTACAGTTGAGGCGGCCGTCTTCCTGGGCAGCGCGCACCCATTGGGTAAAACCTTCTTCCCGTGCGCTGAGGCGATTGACCATATCTTGCGCACGTTCGGGCGAATGGATGGTGGCAGCAATGGCCACGCGCGCCAGGTCGAGGAAGTTGGCGTCCGACATCATCTTCATTTTTGCTTCCAGCAACTTGCGCAGTTGATCGCGCAGCGGCTGGTCGCTGGCGTAGTTCACGTCCAGTTGGGCAACGCTGCTGGCCCACAGTTGGCTCAGGATCTCGGCGAACAGCTCTTCCTTGCTGGGAAAGTGGTTGTACACCGTGCGCTTGGAAACGCCGGCGGTGGCGGCGACTTTGTCCATGCTGGTGACCTCGAAACCGTTCTCGCGAAATTCGGCAATCGCCGCCGCCACGATGGCGTCGCGTTTACGCTCGGTGAGGCGCTTGGGGGCAGTCATGGATGGCATTCGACTCAATCAGGAAATTACACTCAGCAGTTTACTTGCTCCGGATTTTGTTGCAATGTAGAAACTACACTGTGCAGTGTAATTCTTCTTCGTACTGTAGGAGTCACTCGGTAATGGCCACGATTTCAACCCGTGTCGACCCTGCGCCTGCAGCGCTCCAGCCTGCCGGGCAGGACCAGGGGCACTTCACCAATGACGCCCCGGTGCAACACGGCGGTTTTGGCAAAACCTTGCGCATTTTCTGGAACATGCTGTTCAACAAACCACGCACTACGCGGCCAGTGGGGCCGATCCCGGTGCAGCCACTGACACGCGAGCAGTTGTTGGCGGCACCCGACCACACGGTGTTCCGCCTTGGGCATTCGACGGTACTGCTGAAGATGCGCGGTAAATTCTGGGTCACCGATCCGGTATTCGCCGAGCGCGCGTCACCGTTCAGTTGGGCAGGCCCCAAGCGTTTCCACGCCCCACCTATCAGCCTTGAAGCGTTGCCACCGCTGGAGGCGGTGATTCTTTCCCACAACCACTATGACCATCTTGACCACGAGGCTGTGGTGCAACTGGCTGGTAAGACCCGCTACTTCCTGGCGCCCCTGGGCGTGGGCGAGACGCTGATCAAATGGGGGATCGATGCCAATAAAGTCCATCAGCTGGATTGGTGGCAGGGCACGGAAGTCGATGGCATTCGTTTTATCGCTACCCCGGCACAGCATTTTTCCGGACGCGGCCTGTTTGATAGCAACCAGACCCTGTGGTGTTCCTGGGTGATGATCGACGATGCGCGGCGCATCTTCTTCAGTGGCGACACTGGCTATTTCGATGGTTTCAAGCGCATTGGCGAGCAGTACGGCCCGTTTGACCTGACCCTGATGGAGACCGGCGCCTACAACGTCGATTGGCCCCATGTGCACATGCAACCGGAGCAAACCTTGCAGGCGCATATCGATCTCAAAGGGCGCTGGTTGTTGCCCATTCACAACGGCACCTTCGATCTGGCATTCCATGCCTGGCACGAACCCTTCGACCGCATCATGGCCCTGGCCTGGGAGCGCAATGTATCGATCACCACCCCGGCGATGGGGCAGGCGTTTCGCTTGAACCAGCCCGAGCGCGGCCATGCGTGGTGGTTGGAGGTGGAGACTGAGGGTACGCAGGAGCGCCTCGCCAGCTGACAGCAATGGCCGCGGAAAAAGGAGTTTTCAAGCTGTTTCAAGGCTGCGACAGGCGCCAGTCAAGGGTGCGATGATCTCCGAGAATCTATTTTCGGGGTAGTTCCGATGGAAAGTGAATGTAGCAAATATTGGCGAGTCGGCATGGCGTGCCCATCCAAGCAATTGGCGCCGGGGCTCGAGGAGCCCGCTGCGAGTATCCATCCTGCTACTGGCCCTACAAACTCACGCAGCATCGCTTTTGGTGCCGATCCTGCTTTGGCCACCAGCATACCAATCCCCGGCTATAACGCACCGGCTCTTCCCCTGAAACCTACGCGCGATCCCTCGTTGTCGTTGATTGCCTTGAGCGGCCTGGAGCCCTCAGGGCCGGTGATGGTCGAGGTGCCTCTGGTACAGAACAACAGCACTTTCAGCGCTGCCTCGACGTTGAGCGGCAGGCGCGTGGGGTTCGCCCAGCGGTGGGGGCATGATCAAACACCGATCGGACACGGGGTGGCATTCTTGCGCGCGTTGGATGTTCTGCGCCGGGCCGGAACCAACTTGGTCCCGGTGCCTGCGCGCCACGCCGATGACCCGCGCCCTGGCGGCAATGAAATCGATGAGCTTGTGCGCGCGTACCAACTGGACGCTCTGGTGGCCGATAGCCAGAACGCCGCCTTCCACGACGCATGCTGGAGTGGCTACCCAAGGCTTAACGAACCGCTTGAGGATGGTGCAGTGTTGTGGTTCTACGGTGCGCGGTGGTCGAAGGATTCCCTTACGGCACTCGTACTGGGATACCGCAGTGCTCGACGTCTGGGAGTACAGGAGGTGCTGAACAATCCAACAGGATGAACTACCGATGTCGCGCTTCTTGGCGGGAGGGGAGTTTTTAGACTGGCACCTGGGTCAATCGGGATCCTTCGCCATTTCTTCCTCTCGCAGGAGATATTTCATGTTTGGTATCGGCTCTGGTGTAAGTTTTTTTGTTAACTACGCACATAACACTTTGCCTGTTCAATCGTCGCCAGCGATTTCAAAACCTATCCCCGCCGGGACGGAATATGCCAGTGTGCGCGAACTGGCTGAGCAGATGTCGCGACCGGGAGGCATCACCTCGCAAGGGCTGGTCAATTATTTTCAGGAGCGCATCCGCACGCTGGATCCGCAGCTGAGTTCTGTTATTGAACTCAACCCGCAAGCGCTTGAAAGCGCCCGCACGCTGGACCAGGAACGGGCCAATGGCAAGGTGCGCGGACCACTGCACGGAATACCTATCTTGCTCAAAGACACCATTGAGACTGCAGGCATGCAAACCAGTGCAGGTGCCTTTGCTCTGGTAGGGGAGGCGGCGGGTAAAAACGCTCCATTAGTTGAATACCTGATCAGCCAGGGCGCCGTGATTCTCGGTAAAACCAACATGACGGAGCTGGCCGGTTTTCGCGGCGCTCCCGATGGCTGGAGTACCCGCGGTGGTCAGACTCGCAACCCACATCATCCGGACGCGCAGGTGGGTGGCTCCAGTTCCGGCTCGGCCGCAGCCGTCGCCGCAGGGTTGGCCCCCTTGGCGGTGGGGGCCGAAACCAACGGCTCGATCATCGTGCCCGCAGCGTTTAATGGTGTGGTTGGGCTCAAGCCCAGCGTCGGTTTGTTGGACCGCAATGGCATTATCCCGGCTAGCCAGCACCAGGACACACCGGGCCCGATGGCACGGTCGGTGTTCGATGCGGCGCTGATGCTCAACGCCATGTCTGGCCGCGACCTCCACGATCCGGCGAGCGTGGGCGCTCCAGAAGGGGTTGATTACACGCAGTTATTGGTACCTGGTGCGTTGAAGGGCAAGCGTATTGGATATCCCAAGACGTTTTCTGCAAACGGTGAAGTTCAGGCTGTGGAAAATAGTGCGCAATTCAGCAAAGCACTGGAGGTGCTTGAGGCACAAGGGGCGGTTTTAGTGCCGATTAACCTGCGTATGGCAGATGAGTCACGCTATGAAGAACTGTTGTTATCGGATGTAAACGAAGAGTTGAATGGCTACTTGGCCAAGCGCACGGGATTGCCAGTCAAGTCACTGGCTGAGCTGATCAAGTTCAACGAAGACCGTGACGGCACGGATACCGATCATCAGCCCCTGCTCAAGCAGATCAATGCCTCCACACTGGCGCCAGAACAGCGCGAAAGGGCGTGGGAAAAACTGATCGAGGATTTTCGCAGCAGCGTGGATGAGCCGATCAAGACTTATAAACTGGACGCCATAGTGTCGGATTTTGATACCAACAGTTACTTCGGCGTAGCAGCGGCCGGCTACCCAGGTATCACCGTACCCTCCGGCACGAACGAAGACGGTTTACCCACGGCCGCCCACTTCTTCGGCACCCGTTGGAGCGAGCCCACGTTGTTGGCGGTGGCCCACGGGTATGAGCAGGCCGCACAAACGGCAACCAAGCCTGGGCTTTGATCGGTCAGGTCATTTTGCATCGCAAAAGGAGTGCCGGGCACTGAACCTGCCGGCCTGAAACTTCACGGTTTACACTCAATGCCATGGAGGGACGCCATGGCATACAGAATTCATATCCTCGGCGCAGCGGGCACCGGTTGCACTACCTTGGGCAAGGTATTGGCCGAGCACCTGAATATTGCCTGTTTCGACTCCGATTTCTATTACTGGCAGCAAACCCTCGAACCCTTTTCCATCGCCCGGCTCCGGGACGAACGCCTCCGCCTGTTGCAGGAACACACCGCCGGCCATCAAGGCTGGGTATTGTCGGGGTCACTCTGCGGCTGGGGCGACGCGATGATCCCGCTATTCACCCATGTGGTGTTCCTGCGCGTAGAACCGCAAGTGCGCCTGCAACGCCTGCGCCTGCGAGAAGCGCAGCGCTACGGGGAGCAGATTCTGGAAGGTGGCAGCCGCCATCAAAACAGTGTCGCCTTTCTCACCTGGGCCGCACGCTACGATACTGGCAATCACAGCCTACGTAGCCTGCGTCGGCATGAAACCTGGTTGAAACCGTTGAGCTGCCCGGTGATCCGGCTGGACGCTACGCACCATTCGGTTGAGGAGTTGGTGAATCAACTGACGCCGTTGTTGAACCCATCAACCGAGAAATGAGGCCTGGTGCTGTGGGCTCGGCGGTTACGGTGTCAAACCGGCGCACACTCATGCCCCACCCCGGCGCAAACCCCGGGAAGAACACCAGCCCTTGCGCCTCCAGGCAAAACGCCAGGATCAGGCGGGTTTCATCGTCGACTTCGCCGTGGGCCTCCAATTGTTGAATCGCCTCTACCGCCACGCCCGCCTGGCGAGCCAGATGTTCCCGGCTCCAGCCCAGCATAACGCGGGCCTGTGCGCAGTGTTTGGCGGTGAATTGGTGCAGGACGATCTGCTGTTCTACGAAAGAGCTCATTGCCAGAGAGGACATGGGGGTTCTCCAGGTTCGACGGGGGAGGCGCAACTATACTGTGTTTTTGTACAGTTGTTTGTACCGCTCATCATCTGGATTTTTTCGTCGCTGTTTCAACGCCCAGTTATTCCATTCCCGACGCCTCCCGGATAATCAGATGATCCAGGTTCTCGATATTCGCACTGAATACCCCGAACGTTTGCTCGGGGTTTTTCTTGCTGGGCACCTGCTTGAGTTCCGGTGTCACTCCGTAGAAGAAACAATACAGCGGTCGCTCGCTGCTGGCCGCTGCCTTGATCTGCTCCAGGAAAACCGTGCGCTTGCGGTAGCTTTCGATGAGCTTTTTGTTCAGGTAGACGTTGACCGAATAAGGCTTCTTGTCGAGCCACACTTTCTTTTCGAAATCGATGCGAAAGCTGCTGGTGTAGTCTTTGATTTCCTTGATCTTGCCCCAGTAGATCAGGCCCTTGTTGTCTTGCAGGTATTCGATTTTCTTGAAGAACGACCAGTAAGTCGCCGTGTGCTCACCAATCTTCAAGGGCATGGCCTTGAGCTTGTCCTTGTCATCGATGTTCGACACATAGCATTCCACCGGATGGGCGAACACGCTGGTTTTGTCCGGGGTTGTGTCGCTGCTGACATGGGATTTCTCAACGCGATTTGAAGGCGTTTTCGTTGGCTCTTGTGGGGCGCCTCCATCGATGCCGGCAGCAGGTGTTTTACGTTCGTACTGACGGCGTGTCAGTACCAATTCCGATGGGAAGTTGTCCTCGCGCTCGTCCTCACTTTCACCGGCCGCGGTCTTTTGGCTGCTGGCATAGCGACAGCCTTCGATATGCCGGGTGCCGGGTTTGTTCTTGAAGTGTGGGGTGCGCAGGTAATTGACGTTCTTGGCGTTGAAGGTGCTCAACACATTGCCGGCGTCGAACGCTGCGCGGCACGCGTCGTTGGGGCAGAGGAAGCGGTCCTTGTCGGAATCGAAGTCAGCGGTTTCGTCGAAATTCAGCTCTCGTACGTCGTAGATCGACAACTTGTCATCGAGAGCCAGGCTGTAGGCCGTGTCGAATTTCATGGGGCTCGGTCCGTGGGAATTTGGCTATTAATAGCCGGATCCTGTGTAAATATCAGCAAGAACCTGCAACGCGTCGTCCGCTCAAGAAGCCTGACGGTAAAAGCGTCTGCAACGGCTCTCGGCGTAGACCCCAAAACCACAACGTAAACACCATTCCACTGAGATGCACGGATCAAATGTGGGAGCTGTCGAGCCCCTGCGAGGCTGCGAAGGGATCGCCTCGGTCCCCCCGCCAACCCCACCCACCCGCATCACCGCTGCAACCGAGCCCGCCGTTTCTTCTTCGCATGAAAGTGCCGAAAATGCGCATCCTGCGCCGCCGCCAACAATTCCCTATCCCCCCGCGTATCGCCCCAGGCCCGCAGCCGATACTCGCCCAAATCCCCATACACCGCCTCAAGCCGCAGCACCTTGTTCTCACAACGGCAATTATTCCCGGTGAGCTTGCCGGTCAACACCCCGTCGACCACCTCAAGCTCAGTCCCGATCAACTTGATCCCAAGCCGATCGGCAAACGGCTGCAACACCAACGCCGGCGACGCCGAGCACAACGTCACCACCGCCCCCGAGCCCAACTCCTGCTCCACCGACAACACCCCCGCCGGGCGCATCAACCGCGCCCAATTACGCTGGCAATACTCCTCGGCCTTCTGCTGCACCCACGTCTTCTGCACCCCGGTCATAAAGGTGCGAATCAACTGCGCCTTCAACTCATCCCGGCTGATCTGCCGCACCAAGAAGCGCAGCCCAGGTAGCGCCAGCTTGACCATCCGCCCATAAAACTCACCGGGGCCAAAGGCAAACTTGAGGAAGGGCACGAAACTGTCGTGGTGGGTGAGGGTGCCGTCGAAGTCAAAGACGGAGAGTACTTTGGCGTCGATGGGGCCGGCTTCGAGCATGTCTGGGTTCACGGGTGGTCCTTATCAGGTAGGGCGGTTTCATAGCGTTGTGACTGGCGCTTGCCTGTCGGGGTTCAGGTTGACGGTTCAGCCTGGTCGCTGCGGGTCAGCCTCTGCGCTCTTCTGTGTGCGTGCGACGGTCCATGCGTTTATGGTGATACGAGTTTACTACCCCTGAGCCCGGATTGGGGCTTCTGAGGTTCCGGCACGCTCACTCGAGAGCGAGTGCAGTTAGTTCTTACAAGTGTTTTGGCTGACTGATAGAGCTGTAAGTTAAATTTCCTACATAAAACTCGTACCGCTTAAAGCGAACTTTCCGATATTTCCTATTTGCTATTTCTCGTATGGTAAATGCTAAAAACAACAAGGCGCTTATCCTAATGGCAAACCACGGCTACATGACCATCAGCGGCAAATCCCAAGGTCTAATTTCTGCAAAGTGTTCGACTCAAGACTCTATAGGCAACAAGTGGCAAGAGGGACACTGCGACGAGATAATGGTGCTGTCCTTCCACCATAATATGGCCAACAGGGGCAACGTCAGGGCATCGAGTCATGGGCCGATTGCGATTACCAAAAATATCGACAAATCTTCTCCCTTACTGGCGGTAGCACTTTCCAATAGGGAAGAGCTCAACTGTGTCATCAATTTTTACCGTATCGCCCAATCTGGCTGGCATGAAAAGTACTACAGCGTGGATATTAGAGGCTGCATCATCACCGACCTCACCGTCGACGTACCGCATTCTGTTTTGCATATCGATGCAGAGGCACAAGAGCATGTTGCGCTTAGATATCGCGAGATAATCTGGACTCATCATGCGGCAGGTACAAGTGGCTTCAGTACTTGGGAGACAGGCCGGTGAATAAAAAAGACGAAAAACAGAACCCAACGTTTCACGATATCTGGGTGGTTAGTCAGGCTGCGGCGTATCTGACTAACCAGGCTTGTACCATAAGTGCTCGGAATATTAATGATGGGGTTGTTCGGTTACAGTTCAATCGGGAGGTGGCTTATTATGCGCGAAGTATTGTTAGGGATGTTGAGGAAGGCAGGAAAACTATTGATCAGGGATTGAAAGAAATAAAGCACGAACAAAAAAGCCTCATCAGTCAATCTCTAGAGGTGGGCAGGAAAGGTATCGGGGTAATCGCGGGGGCGCTTCAGTTTGCGACGGGGGCGGGAATTTGCTATGCCTCAGTTGGTACGCTGTGTTTGCTGGCGGGCATCCCGATTATGGCGCACGGCGCTAATAACATGTACGAAAATGGTAGGAATATGCTCGAGGGGCATTCCGATACAGTTGGTCCGGTCAGGAATGGATATCGCGGCGCTGCACAGTCCTTGGGGTATGGCGAAAGTGGAGGTGATTTAGTCTACAGTGGGACAGATATGATCATGTCTTTTTACAGTCTGCGTAGACTTGTATTGAAGCCGGATGCTTGGCGGTTGTTCAGATATATAAGATCAGATAAGGAGAGGGCTTACAAAAAAATGGGGACGTTTTCATTAGGTGTTGAGGTATATATTGATTATGAGACGGGGAAGCAGGTGTATAAGGGGGTGGTAGATTGATTGTGTTCTATGCTTTTTTATTTTTGGTTTTTGGTGTGGGCGGTGCGTATGCTTTAAGGTCTAGACTTTCTGGTGAGGGACTTAATAGCTTGAAGTTGTTTTTGTGTTTGGTATTTAACGGCTTTTTTGTGGTGTCCTATATAGAGGTGATTAAGTATTGCGAGTTTCCTTTTTTTGGAGTTAGGACTGATTTTATTATTCAATATCCAATCCTCGAGTGGATTGCCTTTTTCGGCATATTGGCTCACGGATTTGCACTTCCGGTCAAATGGAAAACTAGCGATAGTTTTGAACGAAAAAAAGAGGAAGGCCGATAAGAAGGTTCGTCCGAGCTTAGCTCGGTCGAACCAAACACGAAAGTTCAACGTACCGAATGACCTGAAGACCGGAAATATTCCGCTACCTTCCGAAGCCAAGTTCTGGTCGGGGGCACCCTGCGGCGAGTCCTGTTGAGCAACAGATAGGGCATATCCCGCAACCTAATCCAGCCTTCATCCTGCCAATGCAGCAGGCTCAGCGACATCTCCGGCCAATCCAGCAAGCTCAGCATTGGACGGTCTGTGGATCGTGATTGTTGCCCATCTCGTAAAGTCGGTACGACCTGATGGGTCAACCACTCCCGCAGTAGGCGATGCCCAGGCGCGTAGTGATACACCAGCAACGCATACACTCCGGACTCGCTGATCATCAGCATGTTCTCAGGCTGACCGTGATAGCGGATTTCCAGCGTTTGCCGTTGATCCTCATCGAGTTTGCTGACCTTG
Source organism: Pseudomonas sp. GZJR-8 (assembly GCF_002916705.1). Taxonomy (NCBI): domain Bacteria; kingdom Pseudomonadati; phylum Pseudomonadota; class Gammaproteobacteria; order Pseudomonadales; family Pseudomonadaceae; genus Pseudomonas; species Pseudomonas sp. GZJR-8. The sequence continues at coordinate 225,910 of NZ_JXSI01000008.1, forward strand.
CGCTCGTCCAAGTAAAGACCAGTCAATCGGCCAAGATCGCGGGCACAGAACCAGGGCTGGTTCTCAAGGAGCAGCGCGTGCAGTTGCAGGTTGTGGCGGGTGAAGACCGTAGGTTCATGCATGACACACCTCCGAGCCGGAGCGTGTTTGAGAAATGATGCAGGTGCTGCGAACGTCCTTCGCAGTGGATGCAAAGTATCCAGGCATTTCCGTTACCTCTGGTTGCTTTCTTAGGGCATGCGTTATGGGTGTCGGGAGCTAAGAAACCCACCAGAGACGGGCCGGACATATTCCCCTTTCGGGTCTTGTATTCGCCCACTCCCGACATAACGGGGATTTTTCACAGGCGTAGAGAAACCGCTGGCGAAAAAAAGCCGCATGGCTGTCGGGTGCGGAGGACCGCTCTGGTTGTAGAGTTTCTTAGGCTCATGCGCAAGGTTAGAGCTAGTGAGTCCCATGGTCAAGTCGTGCAAATATTGTGGAAAGGTGCGATTGCTTGTAGTGTGAGCGTAGGAAGGAATAAATTAATGAAAGGACTAATTTGTATGAATGAATTACATGGTTTTGTTAAAAGAAGTGATTTTTTTGATTTTATTTATGTGTCTTGATCTCTGCTGCTCTCCGTTTATTAGTGGTATCAATTGTTTGACTTGTGTCGAGCGAAAAGTATGAATATTGAATCGTTGGTGACGTATAAAAGGCTGAAGAAATGGTTCTTACGGAAAACTCCCACAAGCGGGGTGCGACGTGTGGGGCCAGTATTTAGTGCAGTGGCATCCGATATTGGAATTGGTCGAGAGGAAAATCAAGATAGGGCGGCATTAGTGCGCTCGGTTGATTGTGAGGGTAAACCATATACGTTGGTCCTGATTAGTGACGGGATGGGCGGAATGAAAGATGGTGGTGTCTGTGCTGCTATTGCTATGGCTGCATTTTTATCATCTTTTTTTATTAGAAGTAAAACCCGTAGTAAACATAGCGAGTGGCTGTCCGGTGCTGCGCTTGACGCGAATAGAGTGATTTTTGATCAGTATCTTGGTCGGGGGGGAGCTACTCTTTCAGTATTGCTTTTTAGGTCGGATGGTAGTGGTGGGATACTAAATATTGGAGATACAAGAGTTTATGGGTGCGACGGATCTAGCCTAATGCAGCTGACTGTTGATGATACTCTTGCAGGTCAATTGGGGGATAAATTAGGAGCTTTAAAAGGTCGAAATGAACTGCTCCAATTCGTCGGTATGGGAGTGGATCTAGATCCGCATTATTTAAGCTTTATGCCGAGTGGACTCAAATCTTTTGTGTTAACAACTGATGGGGTGCACTACTTGAATAATGAGCTAATGCGGGATTTAATAGTCAATGCTGAAGACGTTGGTGTTGCTGCAAGGAGATTGGTTGAAGTTGCCAAGTGGTGTGGTGGTAGAGACAACTGCAGTTCAGTAATTGTATCTGTAGAACCCTCTATCGGTTCTATTTTAACAGATGATTTGGATAGTGATTTATACGAGATATGGGACTCGTTTGGTGACTTGCAAATTTCCTGTGAAATAGCGGCGCAGGATAAGCCGGAAAAATTCTTCGCTGATGTAAAGAAAATTTTAGGTTTGAATTCAGATGCCGAGTTAGTTCAGAAAAAAACCGTTAAAGAGAAAAAAAATCTAACTACTAAGTCTCGTAGAAATTATGGCGGAGGGAAGAAATTAGGTGGGAGGCGCGACGTGGAGGTTGAAAAAAAATCTTCAGATGGCGATAGTGATGAATTAAAAGAAAATAGCATGCCACAATTAAAGATGTCTTTTCCGAGCAAGGAGTAGCTCATGTTGCAACTGCCTGAACGTTATAAATCGCTAGGGGATGTGGTTTTAGGCGGTATGGGGGAGGTTGTTTTTTGTCAGGATACGATATTAGAACGGTGTGTTGCTATAAAGGTTCTTCAGGGGGATATAGATCAGCGTCGTATTTTTGACGAGCTTTCGGCTCTGATGAGAGTCCGATCGAAACATGTTGTTCAGGTTTACGATTATTTGCAGTTTCATGGGCGTGGGCTAGGCATTGTACAAGAGTTTGTTGAAGGGCGTGATTTACTTGAAGTGGATTTTTCTGGTTTAACGATCTATGATTATTATAAAAATATTTGGCAAGTCGCTTCAGGGATTGCCGATATTCATAGCGTTGGTGTAATACATCGAGATATAAAACCTAATAATATTAAAGTTGATCCTGAAGGGGTGCTGAAGATATTTGATTTTGGGTTGGCAAGGAATGACTGTGATGCTTCAACTATGGGTTTTATTGGAACGCACGGATTTGCTGCCCCAGAACTTTATTCGGCAACCGTTGATTTTACTAACGCGATCGACGTTTACTCTTTTGCTGCTACCGCTCTGCATATGGCTATAGGTGGATTGCCGGCTCAAATGATGAAACCTTATCAAGTTAGTGGGGCGGTGGACTATTTCTGTACGACAAGATTTCCTATTCCTGCGATTTTGGCTGGTTTGTTAAACAGCTGCTTGCATTCGGATCCGGCTCAGAGACCTTCAATATTAATGGTCCGTGATGAATTGCAAAAGCATATTCTTCACGACGCTCATCAAGCGCTGGTTGTATATAAAGGGCAGGCGAAGTATCTGGGGAGTGGCAGTAGGTCAATTAATCTAAAAGTTGCAAACATCGGTGATGTTGATATTTGCTATGACGGTCTTAGCTTCTCGGTTACGCGGATTTCTGGAGAGGTTTTTATAAATAATGAGGCGGTCAATGTTGGTTATGTCTTGCCGGGAAGTTGTGTAGTTGCGTTAGGTGGTGGCTGGCGAAAAAACGTCGAGCGTACCTTTGTTACTTTTGATTTATCGCATCCGGAAATTGTGCTATGAACGGACCTCATGGTAATGGCGACACAATTGGGTCAAGGTATGTTGTAATAGGTTTTGTGGGGCAGGGCGGTATGCAGTATGTGTACAAGGCACATGATACGTTAATGCAGCGTATAGTGGCCTTGAAGACTCCCAAGAATAATTCTGCAACTAAGCGATTTAAAAGAAGTGCTGTGGTAGCTGCTAAGGTTAATCATCATAATGTTGCTAAAACTCTTGATTATCTGAGGGAAGGTGATAGTCGGTACTTGGTTGAGGAGTTTGTAGAGGGCGAGGATCTCCAGCAAGGTATATTAGATCGTGCATCTTTTGTGGACCCCTATCTCGCTGCAAAATTATTCCATAATTTAGCAAAGGGTTTGGCAGCTGCCCACCATGCAAATGTAATTCATCGCGACCTAAAACCGACTAATATAATGATTGTTGGTGGGTATAATCTTGAAGCTATAAAAATAACCGATTTCGGTATCGCGAAAATGGCTGGTGAGGAACTAGTTGATGCGGCTGAAGGGGGGGACTCAACCATGACTGCTTCTCAAACAGCGGTAGGCGCCTTACCTTATATGGCGCCTGAGGCGATTGAAAAACCTAGAGAGGTTTCGCACCCCGCTGATATATGGTCCGTGGGGGCTATGATGTATCAGCTGATTACTGGTCAGCTTCCGTTTGGAAATGGGCTTAAAGCGGTGTTGCGGATTCTTCAGGAGGATCCTTTACCTGCTCCGAGCTTCGTTACTTCTAATCCTCAGTTCAGTCCGCTATCAAACGAGTTGCTAAAAATTTCTCTGGAGTGCCTAAATAAAGATTCTGTGCGGAGACCGTCTGCTGATCGTTTGGTGTCCATGTGCGGTGCACTTTGCTACTCTCAATCACCTCGAGTTGAGGGCGTGATTTATGACTATAGACACAACGCTTGGGGCTTTATCAAGCCACTTCGAGAAACGGTTTTTTTTCACAGGTCCAGTGTTTATGGGCCAGCAAAAATAGAGCAAGGCGCGAAAGTTGTTTTTTCTCCTCATATAGGAGCAGGTGCTGGTAGAGCACATCCAGTAATGGTTTTAGATAAATAATAAAAAGCCCTGTGTAAATCAGGGCTTTTGTTTTAGCTATATATAAAGTGTGCGCTGGATATTAGTCCCAGCTCAACGCCCCACCCGTCTGATACTCAATAACCCGAGTCTCAAAGAAATTCTTCTCTTTCTTCAAGTCCATAATCTCGCTCATCCAAGGGAACGGGTTAGTTGTCCCTGGATACTCTTCCTTCAACCCAATCTGCGACAGGCGACGGTTGGCGATGAACTTGAGGTAATCCTCCATCATCGCCGCGTTCATGCCCAGCACGCCGCGAGGCATGGTGTCGCGAGCGTACTCGATCTCCAGCTGAGTCCCTTGCAAAATCATCTGGGTCGCTTCTTCCTTCATCTCGGCATCCCACAAGTGCGGGTTTTCGATTTTGATCTGGTTGATCACATCGATACCGAAGTTCAGGTGCATCGACTCGTCGCGCAGGATGTACTGGAACTGCTCGGCCACGCCGGTCATTTTGTTGCGGCGGCCCATGGACAAAATCTGGGTGAAACCGCAGTAGAAGAAGATGCCTTCCAGTACGCAGTAGTAGGCGACCAGATTACGCAGCAGTTCCTTGTCGGTCTCGACGGTGCCGGTTTCGAACTTCGGATCGGAGATCGAGCGGGTGTACTTGAGGCCCCAGGCGGCTTTTTTAGCGACCGATGG
>NZ_JXSI01000008.1:230537-265173 GCF_002916705.1 Pseudomonas sp. GZJR-8
GTTGAAGATCTCGCCTTCATCCATGGCCAACGATTCGATGCAGTACTGGTACGCGTGGGTGTGGATCGCTTCTTCGAAGGCCTGGCGCAGGATGTACTGGCGGCACTCCGGATTGGTGATCAGGCGGTACACGGCCAGCACCAGGTTATTGGCGACCAGGGAGTCGGCGGTGGAGAAGAAGCCCAGGTTGCGCATGACGATGCGGCGTTCGTCGTCGGTCAGGCCTTCGGGGTTTTTCCACAGGGCGATGTCGGCGGTCATGTTGACCTCTTGCGGCATCCAGTGGTTGGCGCAGCCGTCGAGGTATTTCTGCCAGGCCCAGTCGTACTTGAAGGGCACGAGTTGGTTGAGGTCGGCGCGGCAGTTGATCATGCGTTTTTCGTCAACGGCGACGCGGGCGGCGGAGCCTTCCAGCTCGGCGAGGCCTTCGGCGACGTCGAGTTTGTCCAGGGCGGCCTTGGCGCGCACGATGGCGGCCGAATCACTGGCGGTGACGGCGCGGGCTTCGATGGCGGCAGCGGCGCCGGCACCGTCGAGGCGGTCCATGTTGGCTTCGGTGGCGTGGCCGGCGTTGGCGCCTTTGGTGGCTACTTCGCCTTCTTCTTCTTTGTCGAATTCGTCCCAGCTCAGCATGACGTGTCGTCTCCTGCGTGAGGGCTCAAAGGTGCCCGTGTGAAACCGGATGGTTGGGTGTTCACACGGCCCAATGGCCGCGGTGGATCTTAAGGAATCGTTTGTTGCAGCTAGCGCACGCATTAAACGGAATAGGGCTACGGGTGCTCTGCGTGAGGCTTGAGGTGCGCAGCGGTAGGTGCAAGCTCGCGCGGGATGCCTCAGGTCTGGCTCTTCGTCCCAGTGTAAAGGGATATTGCAGGCCCGATTTACCCGCGCATTATAGGGAAAAATTTGGGTTTGTGTTGCGGCGGATGGTCACTTGAGCGCGCCAAAATGACGTGGTTTTCGGCCAGAGCGAGTGTTTGCAAGGCTTTGCTGGGGATGGAAATTTCTGGCGGGTGTTGGGAGAAATTTTATGGGGAGGGGAGGGAGCAGGTGAGAAGGGCTGTATGGGACGTCGTGGCTGAAACCGCCATCGCAGGCAAGCCAGATCCCACATTTGATTTGCGGTGTATTCGAGGTGGGTTCTTGGCCGCAAGATTGATTTCTTGCGGCGACCAAGATCCGGGTTGAATCTAAATAACCAAGTTGTTATCCGTTAGAGCAACCATTGCCCATCACTTGATAGTTGAGGATGTGTCGTTGACCTTGGGAGTCTTCATATTCCATCTTTACCGGAACAACTTCACAGACTTCCGGAATACTGCTCATGGACAATACTTTAGCCACATCCAAGTGAGTGCTATAGGTGTAGTCCTCAACGATCGGTGCATTCTGGCCGGCCAGCTCAGTCGGGGCTTCGTCGGCCAGGGCGGCGGTGGCGCACAAGCTGCTGAGGGCCATAACTAATAGAGCTTTCATTTCTTCATTACCTTCTTCAGGGCGAAAGGGGGCACGGGGCCCTTGTGAGGCCGCGTGTGTAACTTAAAAGTTGGGAAGTTCGGATTAACGTGCCTTCGTGGGGGCTGTTACGGTGTTAATCACAGTGCCTTGGTTGGCGGAAGTGATTCTAAGCCTGCGCGTTATATTCATATACCCGTGCTTTTGATAAACACCTTTGGCGGTTTTTGTAACAATCGGTCGATCAAAGTTTTTTCAGCCACCCGCAAAGCGCCACAGGCTGTGGGCCAGAGCGGTTACCCGGCATAGCAGGGCAATTTGTAGGGTCTTGTTACTACCATCGTCGAATGGTTCTATAGGCCCACCCCGGCTACAACAGGGGCCATACAACAACAACTATTGTCACCGAGGTAAGAAAGATGAGTGCGGCTTCCCTGTACCCTGTTCGCCCCGAAGTAGCAGCCAACACGCTGACCGACGAGGCGACCTACAAGGCCATGTACCAGCAGTCGGTGGTCAACCCCGATGGCTTCTGGCGTGAGCAAGCCAAGCGCCTTGACTGGGTCAAGCCTTTCACCGCGGTGAAGCAGACCTCTTTCGACGACCACCATGTCGACATCAAATGGTTTGCCGATGGCACCTTGAACGTTTCCTACAACTGCCTGGACCGTCACCTTGCCGAACGTGGTGACCAGATCGCGATCATCTGGGAGGGCGATGACCCTGCCGAGAGCCGCAATATCACCTACCGCGAACTGCATGAAGAAGTCTGCAAGTTCGCCAACGCCTTGCGTGGCCAGGATGTGCACCGCGGTGACGTGGTGACTATCTATATGCCGATGATTCCCGAAGCCGTGGTCGCCATGCTGGCCTGTACCCGCATCGGTGCGATCCATTCGGTGGTGTTCGGCGGTTTTTCCCCGGAAGCCCTGGCCGGTCGCATTATCGACTGTAAGTCGAAAGTGGTGATCACCGCTGACGAAGGCATCCGCGCCGGTAAGAAGATTCCGCTTAAGGCTAACGTCGACGATGCGCTGACCAACCCGGAAACCAGCAGCATCCAGAAGGTTATTGTGTGCAAGCGCACCAATGGCGCGATCAAGTGGAACCAGCATCGCGACATCTGGTACGAAGACTTGATGAAAGTGGCGGGCACCGTGTGTGCGCCAAAAGAGATGGGCGCCGAAGAAGCGCTATTCATCCTCTACACCTCCGGTTCCACCGGCAAGCCTAAAGGCGTGCAGCACACCACCGGCGGCTACTTGCTGTATGCCGCCCTGACCCACGAGCGAGTGTTCGACTACCGCCCCGGCGAAATCTACTGGTGCACCGCGGATGTCGGCTGGGTCACCGGCCACACTTATATTGTCTACGGCCCGCTGGCCAATGGCGCGACTACGCTGCTGTTCGAAGGCGTGCCGAACTACCCGGACATCACCCGGGTGGCGAAGATCGTCGACAAGCACAAGGTCAACATCCTCTACACCGCACCCACTGCGATCCGCGCCATGATGGCCTCCGGCACTGCCGCCTGCGAAGGCGCCGACGGTAGCAGCCTGCGCCTGCTCGGTTCGGTGGGCGAGCCGATCAACCCAGAAGCCTGGGACTGGTACTACAAGAATGTCGGCCAATCCCGTTGCCCGATTGTCGATACCTGGTGGCAGACTGAAACCGGCGCGACCCTGATGAGCCCATTGCCGGGCGCCCACGCGCTCAAGCCAGGCTCGGCCGCGCGGCCTTTCTTTGGTGTAGTGCCGGCGCTGGTGGACAACCTCGGTAACATTATTGAAGGCGCTGCCGAAGGCAATCTGGTGATCCTCGATTCGTGGCCTGGCCAGGCGCGTACCCTGTACGGCGACCATGACCGTTTTGTCGATACCTATTTCAAGACCTTCCGCGGCATGTACTTCACTGGCGATGGCGCCCGTCGCGATGAAGATGGCTACTGGTGGATCACCGGTCGTGTGGATGATGTGTTGAACGTGTCCGGCCACCGCATGGGCACTGCCGAGATTGAAAGCGCCATGGTTGCCCACCCGAAAGTCGCCGAAGCCGCGGTGGTGGGTGTGCCGCACGACATCAAGGGGCAGGGCATCTATGTGTATGTCACGCTCAAGAATGGCGAAGAGCCCAACGAAGCGCTGCGCCTGGAGCTGAAAAACTGGGTGCGCAAGGAAATCGGCCCGATTGCTTCACCGGATGTGATCCAGTGGGCGCCGGGGCTGCCGAAGACACGGTCGGGGAAAATCATGCGCCGCATTTTGCGCAAGATCGCTACGGCTGAATACGATGGGCTGGGGGATATTTCCACCCTGGCGGATCCAAGTGTGGTGGCGCATTTGATTGAGACGCACAAGACCATGAACGTCGCGTAAGCGCGGATAGTCAAATAAAGCCCCATCCGGTTTAAGCCGGATGGGGCTTTTCTACGGGATCTAACAATCACCAGATATCCAGTGTGGGAGGGGGCTTGCTCCCGATAGCATCAGGTCTGTGCCAAATATACTGGCTGACCCGCCGCTATCGGGAGCAAGCCCCCTCTCACATTTGGAGCGCATTTCAACCACCAAGCCAATAAATATCGGTTTTTGCTGTGGGACGTTTCAGAATGTTACCGGCTGGTGCAAATGTGTAACCCCGCATCAAAACCTGAGGCGATGGACCACGCTTGCGCCCCTGAAAACCGCGTTTTGGACCCCCTGATAAATTAGATTAAACGCCACACTTGCCGTGCTAGAAGGGTTTGCGAATAATAGGCCCGTAATTTGCAGCATCATCAGGTTTAATATCTTTTGTCTCTGCATAAAACTCAGAGGCTGTCAATGAGCTGGAACCGCTTTCTCAGTGCTTCTGTAAATTGTTGTCGCATTGAGGAAATATCGGCTTCCGGCCTGTCGTTAGAATGCCGATCACTCGCTCGTCGTCGCAGGTGTCGCCCGCGCAGGACGCAGCCCCGCTATTCGGTTACACCTTCGCGCATCGTGGGCCATGGCTCATACTGCTGTTTTTGCCCTATACCGATGGAGTCCCAAGATGAAGAAACTCGTGCTGTTGGGCGCCCTGGCGCTGTCCGTGCTGTCCATGCAGGCTTTCGCCGAAGGCAAGCCACTGAAAATTGGTATCGAAGCAGCTTACCCTCCGTTTGCTTCGAAGGCACCGGACGGCAGCATCGTCGGGTTTGACTACGACATCGGCAATGCGCTGTGCAAGCAGATGGACGTCAAGTGCACTTGGGTCGAGCAAGAGTTCGACGGCCTGATCCCTGCACTGAAAGTGCGCAAGATCGACGCGATCCTGTCGTCCATGTCCATCACCGAAGACCGCAAGAAGTCCGTGGACTTCACCACTCGCTACTACCTGTCCCCAGCGCGCCTGGTGATGAAGGAAGGCACCACCGTCAGTGACAGCCTGGATGAATTGAAGGGCAAGAAGATCGGTGTGCAGCGCGGTTCGATCCACGACCGTTTCGCTCGTGAAGTCCTGGCGCCAAAAGGTGCGGATATCAAGGGTTACAGCACCCAGAACGAAATCTACCTGGACGTGGCCGCCGGTCGTCTCGACGGTACCGTGGCTGACGCTACCCTGCTGCAGGACGGCTTCCTGAAAACCGACGCCGGCAAAGGCTACGCTTTTGTAGGCCCGTCGTTCACCGAAGCCAAATACTTTGGCGACGGCATTGGTATCGCAGTGCGCAAAGGCGACAAGGAAAACCTTGAGCGCATCAACGCAGCGATTACCGCGATTCGTGCCAACGGCGAATACAAGAAAATCCAAGACAAATACTTCGACTTCGATATCTACGGCGCTGATGCCAAGTAAATAGTCGCAGCTGTCTGTCCGAAATGGCGCAAGCACCAGTCATTCTGAAGTTTGCGCCATTTTTTCATCCCCCTTTTCGAGGACCTGAATCATGTTGAAAGGCTACGGGGCCGTTATCCTCGATGGCGCATGGTTGACGCTTCAGCTCGCCTTGTCGTCCATGGCCTTGGCCATTGTTCTGGGTCTGATCGGGGTCGCGTTACGCCTGTCGCCGGTGCGCTGGTTGGCTTGGCTGGGTGACTTGTACTCCACGGTGATCCGCGGGATCCCCGACCTGGTGCTGATCCTGCTGATTTTCTATGGCGGCCAGGACTTGCTCAACCGCGTCGCGCCGCTATTGGGCTTTGACGACTATATCGACTTGAACCCCTTGGCCGCCGGTATCGGCACCCTGGGGTTCATCTTTGGCGCCTACCTTTCGGAAACTTTCCGTGGCGCCTTCATGGCCATTCCCAAGGGCCAGGCTGAAGCCGGCCTGGCGTATGGCATGAGCAGCTTCCAGGTGTTTTTCCGGGTGATGGTGCCGCAGATGATTCGGCTGGCGATCCCCGGGTTTACCAACAACTGGCTGGTATTGACCAAGGCCACCGCGCTGATTTCGGTGGTGGGCCTGCAAGACATGATGTTCAAGGCCAAGCAGGCGGCCGATGCCACCCGCGAACCTTTTACCTTCTTCCTCGCAGTGGCGGCGATGTACCTGGTGATCACCAGTGTGTCGTTGCTGGCCTTGCGTCATCTTGAGAAGCGCTACTCGGTAGGCGTAAGGGCGGCTGATCTATGATCTTCGACTACAACGTCATCTGGGAGGCCATGCCGCTGTACCTTGGCGGCCTGCTGACCACCCTGAAACTGCTTGCCATTTCGCTGTTCTTCGGCCTGCTCGCGGCCTTGCCCCTGGGCTTGATGCGCGTGTCCAAGCAGCCAATCGTCAACGGCGTGGCCTGGCTCTACACCTACGTGATCCGCGGCACGCCGATGCTGGTGCAGCTGTTTTTGATCTACTACGGCCTGGCACAGTTCGAAACAGTACGCGAGAGCTTCCTGTGGCCACTGCTGTCCAGCGCGACCTTCTGCGCCTGCCTGGCCTTTGCGATCAACACCAGCGCCTACACCGCCGAGATTATCGCCGGTAGCCTCAAGGCCACGCCTAACGGTGAGATCGAAGCGGCCAAGGCCATGGGCATGTCGCGCTACAAGCTGTACCGCCGCATCCTGTTGCCATCGGCCCTTCGCCGTGCGCTGCCGCAGTACAGCAATGAAGTGATCATGATGCTGCAGACCACCAGCCTGGCGTCCATCGTCACGCTGATCGACATCACCGGTGCCGCGCGTACGGTCAATGCCCAGTATTACCTGCCGTTCGAAGCCTACATCACCGCCGGCGTGTTCTACCTGTGCCTGACCTTCATTCTGGTGCGCCTGTTCAAGTTGGCCGAGCGCCGCTGGCTGAGCTATCTGGCTCCACGGAAGCACTGATATGGAACGTATCGATCATCTGCTGCCCTGGGGGCACCTGGGCTGTGAGCGCCAACTGAGCGTATTTCGCTTCGGCAGCGGCGAGCGCAAGGCCTATATCCAGGCCAGCCTGCACGCTGATGAGTTGCCGGGTATGCGTGCCGCATGGGAACTGAAAAAACGCCTCACCGAGCTGGAACAGCAGGGCGCCCTCAACGGCGTGATCGAGCTGGTGCCGGTAGCCAACCCGATGGGCCTTGGCCAGCTGTTGCAAGGCAGCCATCAGGGGCGTTTCGAAGTGGGCAGCGGCAAGAATTTCAATCGCGACTTCGTTGAGTTGAGTGAGCCGGTCGCCGCGTTGCTGCAAGACAAACTGAGCGATGACCCGCACGCCAATGTGCGCATGATTCGCCAGGCCATGAGCGATACGCTCACCGCCTTGCCCGAGCCGAGCAGCCAGTTGCAAGGCATGCAGCGCATTCTGCTGAGCCATGCCTGCACCGCCGATGTGGTGCTGGACCTGCATTGCGATGCCGAAGCCGCGCTGCACATGTATGCGCTGCCGCAGCACTGGCCGCAGTGGCGGTCGCTGTCAGCGCATTTGAATGTGAAGGTCGGCCTGCTGGCGGAAGATTCCGGCGGCAGTTCGTTTGACGAGGCGTGCTCGTTGCCGTGGCTGCGTTTATCGCGCCTGTTCCCCGAGGCCCAGATTCCGTTGGCCTGTCTGGCGACAACGTTGGAGTTGGGCGGCCAGGCCGACACCGGCCGTGATGAAGCGATCTTCCACGCCGAAGGCATTCTGGCATTCCTCGCCGAACAGGGCTTGATCAGGGGCCAATGGCCCGCACCGCAACATGAACCTTGTGAAGGCATGCCCTTTGAAGGCACCGAGTTGCTGTTCGCCCCCCATGCCGGTGTGATCAGTTACCTGCGTAAAGCTGGCGACTGGGTAGAAACCGGCGACGAGATTTTTGAAGTGATTGACCCCCTGACCGACCGCGTAAGCACCATTTGTGCGGGTACCTCAGGGGTGTTGTTTGCCGTTGAACGGCTACGTTATGCCCAAGCGGGTTTCTGGCTGGCCAAGGTGGCGGGGCGCGAAGCGCTGCGTCACGGGCGCTTGCTCAACGACTGACCACCTGTTTTTGTGAGAACCGACCGCATGTACAAGCTTGAAGTCCAAGACCTGCATAAACGCTATGGCAGTCATGAAGTGCTCAAAGGTGTGTCCTTGGCCGCAGCGGCCGGTGATGTGATCAGCATCATCGGTTCCAGCGGTTCGGGCAAAAGTACCTTTTTGCGCTGCATCAACCTGCTGGAGCAGCCCCACGCCGGCAAGATTCTGCTCAATAACGAAGAGCTGAAACTGGTGGCCAACAAGGATGGCGCCATGAAGGCTGCCGACCCCAAGCAACTGCAACGTATGCGTTCACGCCTGTCCATGGTGTTCCAGCATTTCAACCTGTGGTCGCATATGACCGCGCTTGAAAACGTGATGGAAGCCCCGGTGCACGTGCTGGGCATGTCGAAGAAAGAGGCCCGTGAAAAGGCCGAGCATTACCTGGCCAAGGTCGGCGTGGGCCATCGTAAGGATGCGTTCCCCGGCCACATGTCCGGTGGCGAGCAGCAGCGCGTGGCGATTGCCCGTGCCTTGGCGATGGAACCCGAGGTGATGCTGTTCGATGAGCCTACTTCGGCGCTGGATCCGGAGCTGGTGGGCGAAGTGCTCAAGGTCATGCAGGACCTGGCCCAGGAAGGCCGCACCATGGTAGTGGTGACCCACGAAATGGGCTTTGCCCGTGAAGTGTCGAACCAGTTGGTGTTTTTGCACAAAGGCATTGTTGAAGAGCGTGGTAATCCGCGGGAAGTGTTGGTGAACCCGCAGTCCGAACGGTTGCAGCAGTTCCTCTCTGGCAGTTTGAAATAATCAAGGCTGCTTTTGTGCACCGGGATAGTGCATGCTCCGCAGTCTTGAGGTTAGCCCCGATCTCTTGTGGGAGCTGGCTTGCCCGCGATAGCGATGCATCAGTCAATGATGTGTTAACTGACCCATCGTCATCGCAGGCAAGCCAGCTCCCACTTTTGATCTCTGTTTGTTTTGGGATTTGTAGTTGATTACGGGCTAGCATTGGCCCACGGCTTCTTTCACTGTTTTCGCTCCGGATAGCACTCCATGACCGCCCACAAAATTGGTTTCCTGATTTGGCCCAGCACAAAAGCACTCACGCTTGCGCTGGCTGAGGAGGCCTTGCGCGTTGCTCAGCGGGTGCATCCGGATGTGGTCTACGAGTTGTCTTTTCTGCAGGCCGAGCCGCAAACCGAGGGGGCCTGGCAGTTGCCGGGCGAGCCGTGGGCCGGCAAGTTGGAAGGCTTTCAGAAACTGTTCCTGCTGGCGGATGAACCGCCTACCGTCATTGCGTCGCAGCTCAGCACTGCGCTCAAGCAGCTGGTTCGGGCCGGGTGCGTGATCGGTGGGTTATCGGCGGGTGTGTACCCGTTGGCCCAGCTTGGTCTGTTGGATGGTTATCGTGCTGCCGTGCATTGGCGCTGGCAGGATGACTTTGCCGAGCGCTTCCCCAAGGTCATCGCCACCAGCCATTTGTTCGACTGGGACCGTGATCGCCTGACCGCTTGTGGCGGCATGTCGGTACTCGACCTGCTGCTGGCGGTGCTGGCCCGCGATCACGGCGCGGAGTTGGCCGGTGCTGTGTCCGAGGAATTGGTGGTGGAGCGCATCCGCGAAGGCGGTGAGCGCCAACGTATTCCACTGCAAAACCGCCTGGGCTCCAGCCATCCCAAGCTGACCCAGGCGGTGCTGTTGATGGAAGCCAATATCGAAGAGCCGCTGACCACCGACGAGATCGCCCAGCACGTGTGCGTGTCGCGACGACAACTGGAACGGATCTTCAAGCAATACCTCAATCGCGTCCCCAGCCAGTACTACCTGGAACTGCGCCTGAACAAGGCGCGCCAGATGTTGATGCAAACCAGCAAGTCGATCATCCAGATCGGCTTGTCGTGCGGCTTCTCCTCGGGGCCGCATTTCTCCAGCGCTTACCGCAATTTCTTTGGCGCCACGCCGCGCGAAGACCGCAACCAGCGGCGCAGCAGCAGTCCCTTCGAGTTGTCGTCGGTGCCCTCAGAGCGCGGCTGATTCAACAGTTAGTCTTCTTCTGGTACTGGCAGAGCTGCCACCAGCGGTGTGCCTTGGGAGTCCACGGTGGCGGCCGCGACCTGGAAGTCCACACCTGTGCGTTGGTAGTACTGACGCAAGCGCTCCATGCTTTGCGCCGACAGTGGGTTGCCGCTCAAGTCGCTGTCGCCATTGAAGGTTGCTGACGTCTCCAGCAAGTCCTGCGGTATCTCCCGGATCGCGTTATTGCTCAGGTCCAGCGTTTGCAGTTGATCCAGGCCAAATACGCCCTCTGGAACTTCGCTCAGTGCCGCGTTGCTCAGATACAGCGCAACCAGTTGGTTCAGCGAGCCGACGTCAGGGGCGTGACCCAGGGGGTTGTTGCTCAAATTAACAAACTCAAGTTCGGTCAACCCCGTCAGCACGCCTCGGGTTTCGGGTGTCAGCCGGATTGCGCATTCCGTTATATCCAATGTGGACAGTGTGGGCATGTGCTGGATCGCCTCAGGCAGGCTGCCCAGGGAGCACTTGCTCAGTTTGAGGGTTTGCAAATGGCTGAAGTTGCGCAACGTACCGTCGACACCAGTCGTGGTGCCGCTGCCGTCCAGTTGGAACAAGGTCACGTGGTCGAAGTTGGCGTTCAATTCCGGCAAGTCGCCCAACACTGGTGTGTCGAGTAAGACCTGGTGGGTCAGCTCATCGTCCAGGCTTTCTTCATCCTCGGGGGCTTCTCGTCGCCACGCCTGCTCCAGCAGTGTCTTGAAGTTGCGCCGCCTCAGTTGGTCCTGAGCGCGGGTTTGTTCGTCAATAGGCACATCCAGGATAGGGTGCCGATCCGGTACAGCCTGCACCCACACCTGCAGGTCGTTGTTCAGTCGCTCGTATTCAGCTTCCAGGCGCGTCAACGTCGGTTCGATTGCCGCCATGTCGCCGGGCAGGCGGAAGATGAAACGGTCTGCCTCGTTATCCAGAAACGAGGGGTATAGCCGCTGCGTGCGCATGCGTTGTGATTCGGATGCCTGGGCGGCGAAACTCTCCCCGGTGCGCTGGCAGTAGCGTTTGATCGACTCCAGGGTTTGGGGTGTCAAGGGGTTTGCGGAAAGGACCAGGCCACTGGTGGTTGAGGCCGGCATGGAAAAAAGTGCCTCGGGCAGTTGCTCAATGGCGTTTTTGCTCAAGTTGACCGACTGGCGTGGCGGGTCGCCCAGCAGGCTAGGGGGTAGCTGTGTCAAACCGGTGTCTTTCAGCGAGATTGTGCTCAGATTGGGCAGGTGACTGAAATCCGGAGTACGGCCCAGCGGGTTGTGGTCCAGGTATAAATATTCGAGGCTGGTCATGCCTTGCAACCCCGCTACGCTGGTAGGGCTGAGTTCTATTGAGCAGCGTGGCAGCCCCAGAATGGATAGTGCCTGCCGGTTGAGCACTTGGGCAGGGATGTCGCCGAGCCTCACGTTGTTGATGTCCAGGATACTTAGGGCCGGGAAGCTGTCGATAAAGGCGGTCGACCCCATCGGGCTACCATTGCCTTTGATGGTCAGTGAGCCAACATGCTTGAAGTGCGCGCTCAGCGTGGGCAGCTCGCCTGCGAGCGTCGCGGGGATTTCCAGCAAATGGACGAATTGAGTGTCCTGGGGTGTTTCCCTGCGCCAGCTTTGCTCAAGTAATGTGCTGAGCTCGCTTCGCCGGGTGGCTTCCGATGGCTGCAACTGCGGCTGTTGCGTCCAGTGGTTGAGCTCGGACTTTAGCGTATCCAATTCACCGGCCAACCTTGCCAGCTCGCGCCTACCCGCTTCCAGGTCGCCTGGGAGGCTGTAGATAAACTGGTTGATCTGGTCGGTGTCCAGTGAGGGATACAGCATTTTTGCGTCGCGCACATCCACTGCCGGAGCATCGGCCTCCCAGTAGGTGCCATGCTGCTGGTAATAGGCTTTAACGCGCTCGAGGGTGGCCGATGACAGTGGGTTGTCAGATAGGTCGAAGGCAGCGCTGGTATGTGACGGAAGATCGAACAGTGCTTCCGGTAATTCTCCGATCTGGTTGCCGCTGAGAAAGGCTGCGCTAAGGTCGTTGCGGGTGAGCAAACCGGGAGGGAGGCGATCGATGCCGGTTTCGGACAGGTCCAGTGTGTTCAGCTCGGTCATCGCTTCCACAGTGGGCACCCGATGCAGGTCCAGGGTTTGCAATTGGGTCATCGAGGCGAGCTGGGTTTGGCTGTGCGGCGTCAGGGTAATTGCGCAGTCGCTCAGGCTCAATGCGTTCAAGCTGCGCATCTGAAGTACGGCTGGGGGCAGGTTGCCCAAGGGAATACTGTCAACGGTCAAGTGACGCAGTCGGGGAAAGTTGCCCAGGAACGCGGCGGCTCCTTGCGTGTGGTTGCTGCCTGACAGCGTCAGCATTGATACGTGATCGAAGTTGGCGGACAGTCGCGGCAGTTCGCCACGAATAGGGTAACGCAGGTTCAGTCGGTAGCCGTCGCGCGCCGGGTCTTCGAAGTAGTCATCGAGGGGTAACTCCCTGCGCCAGCAGCGTTTGAGTTCGCGGGCAATGAGTCTGCGATTGCGTTGCTCGTACAGACGCTGGTGTGCGCTGAGTAGGGCGCCGTTTCCGGGGGGCCGAAGCGGAATGTCGCGTTGCCAGGCATTCAGGTCATGTTCCAGTTGGTTGTATTCGATGCGCAGCGCCTCAAGGCCCGCGAGTGCACCGCCAGGCTGTGAGTGCAAGTGGTTCACCAGGGTAGTCAATTGGCGTTCGCGAAGTCTGGGGTACAGGTCGTGCGCGCGTTGAAGCAAGTTCACAGGTCTTAATGGCGCCGGCGCCTGGGCACGATAGCCGTTGTCGCTGCCCAGCAGGCGCAGGGCTTCAGTGACACTTTCCGGCTTGCTATCAGGGGTGAGTAGTGTGCGCAGTTCACTGCGTGGCAGCGGCGCTTGCCGCAGGCGCTGCTTGAGTTGTGCGCCGTCGTGGATGCCAAGGCCGAGCTGGTCACGCTGTTTATCGGGTAGGGCACTTAAAACGGCTGAGTACAGGTCGGTCTCGCTGGAGAGGGCACCCTGTTCATTGTGGGGCTGGTAGCGGCCGGCTTCAGTACGCACCAACGTGCGCTGGATCGGGGCGTCATCTGGACCGATCCGCAGCCAGCTCGGTCCGGTTTGCGAGTGGTGACGAGCCTCTAGCTGTACCTCGCCAGACCAGCCTGGCAGTGTGCGCAGGGAGTTCAGTGCCAGGCGATCAGTGTCCAGGGAGGGCGGCGTATTCAAGTGCTGACCCTCATAGGCACGGTTGATCCGTACTTCATTCAACGCGGTGCGTGCCAGTTCGGCCAGGCGCGGGGGCGTGTTTCGTTCATGCAGTGCTTCAAGTTCTGCACCGCTGGCCTCGCTCACAAGTGTTTTCGCAACGCTTATAGGCAGTTCAGGCGTGGTGGTGAGCAATTGCTGGGTAAGCGGTTCGGTGGTGGCTTGCAACGTCGCATAACGCGAGTCGAACAACGCGCTGCGCTGGCTATCGGCAATGTCCGCGAGCTTATGGCGTAGCAGTTGGGCGCGGCGATCCAGGCTGAGTTCGGGATCGCTGGCGCGCTCACCGAACGGCGCACGGATTTCTTCGCTGCTCATCCCACGCAGGACGGTTTTCAGCAAGTCGCCGTTCTCCAGTTGGGCCTCAAATACCTGAATCACTGGCATGCGTTCATCACCGAACTCCCAGGCTGTTTGCCCCTTGTCGTCGACGATGCGCAAGGCTTTGGTGGGCGGCCACGAGCCGTGGGTGGTCAACACTTGCAAGGTGTCTTGTGGGTCAATCAGGTGGTACACCGCCGGGTCGTCGCTGCGTAGCTGATCGATCAGCCGCTGGATGCTGCGGTCGATGCGCAGACGACTCAAGGTATCGTCCAGTAGCGGCGATAGAGGCTCGCTGTTGACGTGCATTTTGCGCACGACACCCTCATCCACGCCGCTGATGTGCAAGCCCAGTTCCCGGTCCGCTTCGCTTAAATCCTGCACGCTGTGCCCCAGTCTGCGCAGCAACGTGTGCTTGTCCCACTGCAAGGGCTGTTCGAGTTCGGTGTGCCACGCGCCGGCGCCGTTGTGTCGCACAATCGGGCGATAGGCGTCAGGGCGGCTGGGGTGTTTGATGTAGTAAAAATCACTGTCCGGACTTTCTTCCACGGTGTACAGCTTGTTTTCCAGTGGCAGGATTGTTTCCTTGCGTACCTCGTGCAGGCCCAGCTCGTTGATACCCAGGCGCGTTGGCAACGATGATGGGTACTCATAGGGCGCCAGGTCCGGTTTCCAGTAGCGTTTGGCGCCGTTGGCCAGGCTCACCGGTTTGAAGCTGTCAATGTACGCGAGGACGTTTTCGGGCAGCACTTTACGCAGTTCGGTCGGGCCAATTTGGGTGCCCGCAGCGAAAGCACCCATCTGCACCAGGGATTCCAGCACGCTCATCAGATGACCGAAGGCTTCCTTGCCCAGGCCTTCGGCCCAGTCGATCACCCCTTCGAACACGTCATCGAGCAGTTGATAAGCCATGTAGCCCAGCATCAATTCGCCCAGGCCCGGCACGAAGGGGGCGACCACCATCAGTGCGGCGTTGAGGATAGAGGAAGCCACATCGACGAAAGAGTCCCAAAGCCGCCAGCGCGCCTCACGATCGACGCTGGCGGTGGAGACGGCCAGTGTGCGGGCGTCGTTGAGAATCTTGTCGAGTTTGCGACGGTACAGATGCAACCAGGGGTCGCCCCAGACAGGCTGCGCATCAAACTGTAGCTTGGGGTCTTCGATGGGGGTGCTGCGCCAGGGCGATTGGCCGCTGCCCCTGACCGGCGGGTGCCAGGTGATGCGCGCCAGGCGCTGGCTCAAGCCGGAAAAAAACACCCCGCGTTGGGCGTGGGGTACAAAGCGGCTGAAGAAGGTCTGGTAATCGCGGTCGCGTAGTTGCCGGGTCAGTTCCTGTTTGAATGCCAAAGGCGAGGCGTATTCCTTGAGCGGGTGCTGCGGATCATCTGGAACGTATGCCACCAGGCGTTGCGGCGAGCGCGGACTCTCAAGGTCGGGAGAGAACAGTTGAATGCCAGTCAGCGCAATGTCCATCATGCGCAGCTCCTGACAGCGCAACGGTTGGTCGTTGAGCTTGAGGTTGGGCGTGCCAGCTACCAGCCCTTCGATCAAGTCAGCATAGTCGTCGCTGATATCGTCCTTGATACGTGCCAGTTGCACGGCTGCATGCAGGGCGGCTTTCTGGCTGGCGTCGACCTTCAGGCGCAATACCGCAGCGGCAACCGGGTTGGACATGCCCAGCTCATCGTTGAGGTAGCGGGCGTAGCGGGCACCCATGTCCAGGTCACGGCACAGGCTGGCGAATGCCTGGATCGATAGCACACGTTTGATCTGCGGCAAAGTGTCGAATTGCCCGCTGGCCGAAGGCTGCGTGATAAAGGTCGAGGCCGGCTCGTAGGCGTCGGCCAGGGTTTCCTTGAGCTCAAAGTTATGCAGGGCGGCGTCGAGCAGCGAAACCGTCCAGGTGCGCGCTGCACCGGAGCGTATCGGGAACCAGGGGGTACGATCAGGGATATACAGGCGTAAATAGGTTGTCTCGACGTTCAGGTCCAGGCCGTAATCGGCTTTCAATGCCTGTTCGAGGATCGGCTTGGCGAACGCCTTGGCGTCCTGCAGGTGCTGCAATGCCCGATCTACGCTGTTCTGTGCCTCCCAGTGGGCACCGGTCAGTCGCGCGAGCGCGGCGCGTTGTTCGGCACTGCCCGGCAGCTGTTGTGGCTGGGTGGCGGCAAGTGCCTGGCGTTTGTCGGCGCAGGCATTGCCGAGCCAGGAGGGCAGGGTGTCGGTCAACAATTGATAGTGGCTGTCGGGCAGGCGGGTATCGGAATAATCGAGGTTCGTCATGGAGCGGGTCCGTGCAAGTCATGAAGCCCGCAGTAAACCAGCCGGTTGCAGAGGGGGGACTTTAGATAGTTAGGGGGCGCAACCCTTTCACTGGATAACCCTGACGCAAACCTGGCGCAGCGTTTAAACTGCGCCATTGCGACGCTATTTGTCGCATTGGCGTAAACCCGCTAAAAACGCGGGTTGGCGCTATAAGAAGTTGTCGCTTGGCGGCAAGGCCCTACTGAAAACTGTCCTTACAATCCCTGCATCGCTTGCCAGTTCCAGGCAGGCGTTCCTCTTCAGGAGACTCCGATGTCCGTTGAGCAAGCCCCGGTGCAACGTGCCGATTTCGACCAAGTAATGGTGCCTAACTATGCACCTGCCGCCTTTATCCCTGTGCGTGGCCAAGGTTCGCGCGTGTGGGATCAAGCAGGTCGTGAGCTGATCGACTTTGCCGGCGGCATCGCGGTCAACGTGTTGGGCCACGCCCACCCGGCGCTGGTCGGTGCACTGACCGAACAGGCCAACAAGTTGTGGCATGTGTCCAACGTCTTTACTAACGAGCCGGCGCTGCGCCTGGCCCACAAGCTGATCGACGCCACTTTTGCCGATCGCGTGTTCTTCTGCAACTCCGGCGCCGAGGCCAATGAGGCTGCGTTCAAGCTGGCCCGTCGTGTGGCCTTTGACCGTTTCGGCAGCGAGAAATACGAGATTATCGCCGCGCTGAACAGCTTCCACGGCCGTACCCTGTTCACCGTCAACGTCGGCGGCCAGTCCAAGTACTCCGATGGTTTCGGGCCTAAAATCACCGGCATCACCCACGTTCCTTATAACGATCTGGCTGCGCTGAAGGCCGCTGTGTCGGGCAAGACCTGCGCCGTAGTGCTGGAACCGATCCAGGGTGAAGGCGGCGTACTGCCGGCTGAACTGGCTTACCTGCAAGGTGCCCGCGAACTGTGCGACGCGAACGACGCGCTGCTGGTGTTCGACGAAGTGCAAACCGGCATGGGCCGCAGCGGCCACCTGTTTGCCTACCAGCATTACGGTGTGACGCCGGACATCCTTACCAGCGCCAAGAGCCTGGGCGGCGGTTTCCCGATTGCGGCGATGCTTACCCGTGAAGACCTGGCCAAGCACCTGGTGGTCGGCACCCACGGCACCACCTACGGCGGCAACCCGCTGGCGTGCGCAGTGGCCGAAGCGGTGATCGACGTGATCAACACGCCAGAAGTATTGGCCGGCGTTAACGCCAAGCATGACTTGTTCAAGGCGCGCCTGGAGCAGATCGGCACGCAATACGGCATCTTCACCGAGGTGCGTGGCATGGGCCTGCTGATCGGTTGCGTGCTCAGCGATGCCTTCAAAGGCAAGGCCAAGGACGTGTTCAACGCGGCCGAAAAAGAGAATCTGATGATCCTGCAAGCTGGTCCGGACGTGGTGCGTTTTGCGCCGAGCCTGGTGGTGGAAGAGGCGGATATCAACGAAGGGCTGGATCGTTTTGAGCGTGCTGTGAAGACGTTGACTCAAGCCTGATACAAATCTATCTGCCGGACCGGATCAAATGTGGGAGGGGGTTTGCCCCCTCCCACATTAGGAACAGTGTTGTTCCTGACCTGTCCGGTATTTTTTTCTATGAGTTTTTCGAGTTAAGGAGTAACACCATGCTGGTGATGCGCCCCGCGCAAATGGCTGATCTGGGCGAGGTACAGCGTCTGGCTGCAGACAGCCCGATTGGTGTTACGTCCTTGCCAGACGATGTGGAACGCCTGAGCGACAAAATCGCCGCCAGCGAAGCTTCTTTCGCGGCCGAGGTAAGCTTCAACGGTGAAGAGAGCTATTTCTTCGTGCTTGAAGACACCGATACCGGCAAGCTCGCCGGTTGCTCGGCCATCGTTGCTTCAGCCGGCTACTCCGAGCCGTTCTACAGTTTCCGTAACGAAACCTTCGTGCACGCCTCCCGAGAGCTGAAGATCCATAACAAGATCCACGTGCTTTCCCAGTGCCATGACCTGACCGGTAACAGCCTGCTCACCAGTTTCTACGTGGTGCCGGAATTGGTCGGATCGCCCTGGTCGGAACTCAACTCCCGTGGCCGCCTGTTGTTCGTTGCCAGCCACCCCGAGCGCTTTGCCGATTCGGTGGTAACCGAGATTGTCGGCTACAGCGACGAAAACGGTGATTCGCCGTTCTGGGACGCCATCGGTCGCAACTTCTTCGACCTCAACTATGCCGCCGCCGAGCGCCTGTGCGGGCTGAAAAGCCGCACCTTCCTCGCCGAGTTGATGCCGCATTACCCGATCTACGTGCCGCTGTTGCCGGACGAGGCCCAGGAAGCCATGGGCCAGGTGCACCCGCGTGCGCAGATCACCTTCGATATCCTGATGCGCGAAGGTTTCGAGACTGATCACTACATCGACATCTTCGACGGTGGCCCGACGCTACATGCACGGGTTTCGGGTATTCGCTCGATCGCCCAGAGCCGCGTGGTACCGGTGAAGATCGGCGAGATGGTCAAGGGCGTCGGTCGCCAGTACCTGGTGAGTAACGCGCAGTTGCAGGATTACCGCGCGGTGATGCTGGAGCTGGACTATGCGCCAGGCAAGCCAGTAACCCTGGACCTGGCGGCCGCCGAAGCCCTGGGCGTTGGCGAAGGCGCGAGCGTGCGTTTGGTCGCGGTATAAAAACAGAGTTTCGCGGGTGGCTGACAACAGCGGCCCGTTCGAGGAGATAGCATGATCGTTCGTCCCGTACGCAGCAGCGATTTACCGGCCCTGATTGATCTGGCGCGCAGCACCGGCACCGGCCTCACCACTTTGCCGGCCAACGAAGAGCGCCTGACCCACCGGGTTGGCTGGGCGGAAAAAACCTTTCGCGGCGAAGCCGGGCGCGGCGATGCCGACTACCTGTTCGTGCTGGAAAACGATGAAGGCCGCGTGGTCGGCATTTCTGCCATTGCCGGTGCCGTGGGCCTGCGTGAGCCCTGGTACAACTTCCGGGTCGGGCTGACCGTCAGCGCCTCCCAGGAGCTGAATATCTACCGCGAGATTCCGACGCTGTTTCTGGCCAACGACCTCACCGGCAATTCCGAATTGTGCTCGTTGTTTTTGCATGCCGATTATCGCAACGGTCTTAACGGCCGCATGTTGGCCAAGGCGCGCATGTTGTTTATCGCGGAGTTCCCGCAATTGTTCGGCAACAAGATCATTGCCGAGATGCGCGGCGTATCCAACGACGCCGGGCGTTCGCCGTTCTGGGAAAGCCTGGGTCGACACTTCTTCAAAATGGAGTTCAGCCAGGCCGACTACCTTACCGGTGTGGGCAACAAGGCGTTTATCGCCGAGCTGATGCCGAAGTTTCCGCTGTACAGCTGCTTCCTGTCCGAGGATGCGCGCAACGTGATCGGCAAGGTCCATCCGGACACCGAGCCGGCCCTGAGCATGCTCAAGAGCGAAGGGTTCAGCTATCAGGGCTATGTCGATATCTTCGATGCAGGCCCAGCGGTAGAGTGCGAAACCAGCAAAATCCGTGCGGTGCGCGACAGCCAGTCGCTGGTGTTGGCCATCGGCACGCCGGGGGACGACGCCACGCCGTTCCTGATCCATAACCGCAAGCGCGAGGAGTGCCGTATCACTGCTGCTCCGGCCCGGCTGGCGGCAGGTACCCTGGTGGTCGATCCGCAGACCGCCAAGCGCCTGCAGCTGGTAGTGGGTGATCAAGTGCGTGCCGTACCGTTGTCTGCTGCTCGGGAGCCCAAGTAATGAATTCGCTGTATATCGCAGGTAGCTGGCTGGCCGGCCAGGGTGAGTTGTTCGAATCGCGCAACCCGGTGACCCAGCAGGTATTGTGGGCCGGCAACGGCGCCACCGTCGAGCAGGTCGAGTCCGCCGTGCAGGCGGCACGCCAGGCATTCCCCGCGTGGGCTCGTCTGCCGTTGGAAGAACGCATCAGCGTGCTGGAAGCCTTTGCCAACACCCTGAAAAGCCGTGCCGATGAAATCGCCCGATGCATTGGTGAGGAAACCGGTAAACCCTTGTGGGAATCGGCTACCGAAGTCACCAGCATGGCCAACAAGATCGCCATCTCGGTGCAGAGTTATCGTGAGCGCACCGGTGAAAAGAGCGGCCCATTGGGTGACGCCACCGCGGTATTGCGTCACAAGCCTCACGGCGTGGTGGCGGTGTTCGGCCCGTACAACTTCCCCGGGCATTTGCCCAACGGCCATATCGTCCCGGCCTTGCTGGCGGGTAATACCGTGCTGTTCAAACCCAGCGAGCTGACCCCGAAAGTTGCCGAGCTGACCGTGCAATGCTGGATCGAAGCCGGGCTGCCGGCGGGCGTGTTGAACCTGCTGCAAGGCGCGCGGGAAACCGGCATCGCCCTGGCCGCCAACCCCGGCATAGACGGCTTGTTCTTCACCGGCTCCAGCCGCACCGGCAATCATCTGCATCAGCAGTTTTCGGGGCGCCCGGACAAAATCCTCGCTCTGGAAATGGGCGGCAACAACCCGCTGGTCGTGGATGAAGTGGCCGATGTGGATGCGGCGGTCTACACCATCATCCAGTCTGCGTTTATCTCGGCTGGTCAGCGTTGCACCTGCGCCCGTCGCTTGTTGGTGCCGGAAGGCGCCTGGGGCGATGCATTGCTGGCGCGGTTGGTGGCGGTGAGCGCAACGATTGAAGTCGGTGCGTTCGACCAGCAACCACCGCCGTTCATGGGCTCGGTAATCTCCCTTGGCGCGGCGAAAGCCTTGATGGACGCCCAGGAATTGATGTTGGCCAATGGCGCCGTAGCGCTGCTGGAAATGACCCAGCCACAGGATCAGGCCGCATTGCTGACCCCAGGCATCATCGACGTGACCGGCGTAACCGAGCGTGAAGACGAAGAACTGTTCGGCCCGCTGTTGCAGGTGATTCGCTACGCGGATTTCGCCGAGGCAATCGCAGAGGCCAACAACACCCAATACGGCCTGGCCGCTGGCCTGTTGTCGGATAGCGAAGCGCGTTACCAGCAGTTCTGGCTGGAAAGCCGTGCCGGTATCGTCAACTGGAACAAGCAGTTGACCGGCGCCGCCAGTACCGCACCGTTTGGCGGGGTAGGGGCCTCGGGTAACCATCGGGCCAGTGCGTATTACGCGGCCGATTATTGTGCGTATCCGGTGGCGTCGCTGGAAACGCCGAGTCTGGTGATGCCAGCCACGTTGACCCCTGGCATTACACTGATCTGAACGTGGGAGGGGCTTGCTCCCGATGGCGGTGTGTCAGTCACCTAATTAGTCAACTGACACCCTGCTATCGGGAGCAAGCGCCCTCCCACATTTGAACTGTGGTGTATTCAGTAATTTGATGCCTATAAAAACAGATGTTCGTGGAGCCTCGCCGATGAAATCCTGTGAAGTCAATTTTGACGGTCTAGTGGGGCCGACCCATAACTACGGCGGTTTGTCTTTCGGCAACGTCGCATCCCAAAGCAACAGCCAGCAACATTCCAACCCCAAGGAAGCGGCGTTGCAGGGCCTGCAGAAAATGAAAGCCCTGATGGACATGGGCTTTGTGCAAGGTGTGTTGGCGCCCCAGGAACGCCCGGATGTGGCTGCTTTGCGCAACCTGGGTTTCAGCGGAACCGACGCCCAGGTAATTCAGCAAGCGGCCAAGCAGGCCATGCCGTTGCTGGTAGCGAGCTGCTCGGCTTCCAGCATGTGGGTAGCCAACGCGGCCACTGTCAGCCCGAGCGCTGATACCGCAGACGGTCGCGTGCATTTCACCGCCGCCAACCTCAACTGCAAGTACCATCGCAGCATCGAACACCCCACCACCAGCCGCGTGCTGGGCGCGATGTTCGCCGATGCAAAGCACTTTGCCCACCACGCCGCCTTGCCGGCGGTGGCGCAGTTCGGTGATGAGGGCGCGGCCAACCACACGCGCTTTTGCCGTGAGTACGGTGAGGCCGGTGTTGAGTTCTTCGTGTTTGGCCGCAGTGCCTTCGACAGCCGTTACCCGGCCCCGCAGAAGTACCCGGCGCGCCAGACCCTTGAAGCATCCCAGGCAGTCGCGCGCCTGCACGGCTTGAAGGATGACGGTGTGGTCTACGCCCAGCAGAACCCGGCGGTGATCGATGCCGGCGTGTTCCACAACGATGTAATCGCGGTGGGCAACGGCGAGATGCTGTTCTACCACGAGGACGCATTCCTCAACACTGAACAGATGCTCGCCGAGCTGCAAGCCAAGTTGGGCAAGCTGGGCGGCAACTTCCAATCCGTCTGCGTACCCCGTGCCCAGGTCAATGTCGAGGACGCGGTGCGTTCCTACCTGTTCAACAGCCAGTTGCTGACCCGCCCTGACGGTTCGATGCTGCTGATTGTGCCGGAAGAGTGCCGCAGCAATGAGCGTGTGTGGCACTACCTGCAGGGCCTGACCAACTCCGGTGGGCTGATCCGCGAAGTCAAAGTGTTCGACCTCAAGCAAAGTATGCAGAACGGCGGCGGCCCGGCGTGCCTGCGTTTGCGCGTCGCCTTGAACGAAACCGAACTGGCGGCGGTGAATCCAGGCGTTATCATGACCGCGCCACTGTACGAAACCCTGACCCAATGGGTTGGCAAGCACTACCGCGACAGCCTGCGCGAAACCGACCTGGCTGACCCGCAGTTGCTGCTTGAGTGCCGGACGGCACTGGATGAACTGACGCAAATCCTTAAACTGGGCTCGGTTTATCCTTTCCAGATCAATTAACGCCATACGGCTGAGATATTTTATTTATGACCGACACCCTGAAGCTGATCCTTGAAGACACCGACGGCACCCAGCTGGAAACGTCCTGCACCCGCGTTGCCGTGGTCTGGCAGGGCAAGGAGATCTGGATCCAGCACGACGGCCGTGGCCAACTGCTGATTGGTGTGGACGTCGAAGAGGGCGACGCCGAGTACGCCAATCTGCTGATGCGTCCCTTGGCGACCAACCTGATGAGCCTGCAACTGGAAATGGAACCGGCCGACGTTGAGGGTGATGACGACGATCACGTCCATGGTCCTGGCTGCAACCACTAAGGAAGCTGCTTATGCTCGCCCTCGGCAAACTGCTTGAACTGACCCTCGCCGGTCGCGAACCGGCGCAAAAAATTCAACTGACTGTCGACGGCGTGCAGATGCGCTGGCTCAGCGAGGGCGCGCTCGAAGTGCGCCCCCCTGAGGCTCGGGACAATGGCAGCGACCTGCTGCTGTCGTCCGGCATTCATGGCAACGAAACCGCGCCGATCGAACTGCTTGATCGCCTGTTGCATGGCATCGCCCGTGGGGAAATCAAACCCCGCTCCCGTATTCTGTTCCTGTTCGGCAACCCCGAGGCCATGCGCCGCGGCGAGCGTTATCTCGAACTGGACATCAACCGGCTGTTCAACGGCCGGCATGAAAGCAACATCGGCCCCGAGGCCATGCGCGCTGCCGAACTCGAGCAACTGGCGCGCAGTTTTTTCAGCCAGCCCGGTCGATCACGCCTGCACTACGACCTGCACACCGCGATTCGTGGTTCTAAGATCGAGCAGTTTGCCCTCTATCCGTGGAAGGAGGGGCGTCAGCATTCGCGCCGTGAACTGGCGCGCCTGAACGCCGGCGGTATGCAAGCGGTATTGCTGCAGAACAAAACCTCGATCACTTTCACTGCGTTTACCTACGAACAGTTGGAAGCCGAAGCCTTCACCCTGGAACTGGGCAAGGCCCGGCCGTTCGGGCAGAACCAGAGCGTGGACGTGTCCCGGCTGGAGGCGCGCCTCAAGCACATCATTGAAGGCGATGAGCCGCCGACAGAAAGCCTGGACGGCCTGCAACTGTTTGCCGTCTCTCGCGAGGTCATCAAGCACAGCGACGCCTTCCTGATGCACCTGCCGGCGGATGTGGAAAACTTTTCGCAATTGGAAAAGGGTTATCTGCTGGCCGAAGACGTGGCCAAGACGCGCTGGGTGATCGAGGAGGAGGGTGCCCGCATCATCTTCCCCAACCCGAAGGTGAAGAATGGTTTGCGCGCAGGGATTCTTATCGTGCCTGCCACGGATGCTGGGTTGGCTTAAATCTTAAGTCCAACTGGATCCAAATGTGGGAGGGGCGGTGCGACGTTTCGACTTGCCCCCGATAGCCGTATACCAGTCAGCCCATCTGCAGCTGACTCACCGCCATCGGGGGCAAGCCCCCTCCCACATGTTGTTTTGCAGTGTTGCTTAGACCGCTACAGCACGCGGCTCACTACGGCGGATCGCCCGCACCTTGTGCAGGGTATCGGCGCAGGTACGCGCAGCTTCCTGACCCTTGTGCACGAAGTGCTCATAGAAGAACGTAGTGTGCTCGCTGCCGGCGTGGAAGTGGTGCGGCGTCAGGGACACCGAGAACACCGGCACTTCAGTTTCCAGTTGAACCTGCATCAAACCGCTGACCACTGACTGGGCCACGAATTCGTGCCGGTAGATGCCACCATCCACCACCAGCGCGGCGGCGACGATGCCGGCATAGCGACCGGTCTTGGCCAGCAACTTGGCGTGCAGGGGCAATTCAAAGGCACCGCCGACTTCAAAGAAGTCGATGTCCGATTCCTGATAGCCTTGGGCGATCATTTCGGCAAGAAAGCCTTTGCGCGATTGGTCGACGATATCCTTGTGCCAGCAGGCCTGGATAAACGCGACGCGCTCGCCGTGATGGTTTTTGCTTTTGCTGTCGATTGCGGTGGGTTGCATGTTCTGACTCCTGTTTAAGAAAAAAACAGGGCGTTATGAATCGAATGGGATTTAAGGGTATGCACAACGGCGTCATGCAAGCATGAGGTCAGTGCGCGGCCCTTAGGTGCCAATCCCGTTCTCTCTTCATCCGGACTATGACCGTCGGCCCCGGGATCACACCGGGTCTGCTGACCTTGTCGCCGTCCTGCCTGAGCAGTTCGAGGCGCCAAGCGCTCGCGGGCTATGCACATTGCGTGCAATTACCGCCGGTGGGGAATTGCACCCCGCCCTGAGAACGTTGCCGCCAGAACCCTGGCGGCGGAGAGTTTTTAACACGGTTTTTCAAAAACTGCACGGTTGCCGTATCGATAAGCTATATCGGTTTGTTTGGTTGGTATTCGATTGAATGCAGTGGGGGCTTGATATTGCGTGGCTTTGCCCGCAGTAATCACACACAAAAGGACTTATCCATTCCGTTAGAGGCCCCCTTCATGACCGTGATTGACCTGCGCAGCGACACCGTGACCCAACCCACCCCCGGTATGCTCGACGCGATGGCCGGCGCCGTCAGCGGTGATGACGTCTATGGCGAAGACCCCAGCGTCAACAAGCTGGAGGCGGAACTGGCCAAGCGTCTGGGCTTCGCCGCCGCGCTGTTCGTGCCCACTGGCACCATGAGCAATTTGCTGGCATTGATGGCCCACTGTGAGCGCGGCGAGGAATATATCGTCGGCCAGCAGGCCCATACCTACAAATACGAAGGCGGCGGGGCGGCCGTGCTGGGCTCGATCCAGCCGCAGCCGCTGGAAGTGCAAGCGGACGGTTCCCTGGACCTTGACCACGTGCTGGCGGCGATCAAGCCTGACGATTTCCACTTTGCCCGCACGCGCTTGCTGGCGCTGGAAAACACCATGCAAGGCAAGGTCCTGCCGATGGAGTACCTGGCCAAGGCGCGCGCGTTTACCCGTGAGCATGGCCTGGCCTTGCACCTGGACGGGGCGCGGATCTACAACGCAGCGATCAAGCTGGGGGTGGATGCGCGTGACATCGCCAAGCATTTCGATTCGGTGTCGGTGTGCCTGTCCAAGGGCCTTGGCGCACCGGTCGGCTCGGTGCTGTGCGGTTCCACGGCGTTGATCGCCAAGGCCCGGCGCCTGCGCAAGATGGTCGGTGGCGGAATGCGTCAGGCAGGTTCGTTGGCGGCAGCGGGGCTGTATGCCCTGGATCATCAGGTACAGCGCCTGGCCGAGGACCACGCCAACGCGCAGTGGCTGGGTGATGAGCTGCGCAAGGTCGGTTACACGGTGGAGCCGGTGCAGACCAACATGGTCTATGTGCAAATTGGCGAGCAGGCGCAGGCGTTGAAAGCCTTTGCCGCAGAGCGCGGGATCAAGTTGAGTGCCGCGCCGCGCCTGCGTATGGTCACCCATCTGGATGTCAGCCGGGCACAGATCGAGCAAGTCGTGCAGACATTCGTCGCATTTTCGCAGAAATGACAGTGCAGACCGTCTAATTGACTGTTTCTATCACATAAACACGCTGTACCACCGGCGAAGGGCCGATATAATGCGGCCCTTTGCCGTCGCTCCGTCTGATGATGTTGCGCACTGGCCTTTGGCCGCAGCCTCCGTGGAAGAACCTAATGAAAAGCGCAGAAATCCGTGAAGCCTTCCTTCGCTTCTTCGAAGAGCAAGGTCACACCCGTGTAGCCTCCAGCTCCTTGATCCCAGGCAATGACCCCACCCTGCTGTTCACTAACGCGGGGATGAACCAGTTCAAGGACTGTTTCCTGGGCCAGGAAAAGCGCGCCTATACTCGCGCCACCAGCAGCCAGAAGTGCGTACGCGCCGGCGGCAAGAACAGCGACCTGGAAAACGTCGGTTACACCGCGCGTCACCACACGTTCTTCGAAATGCTGGGTAACTTCAGCTTCGGCGACTATTTCAAGAAGGATGCGATTACCTTCGCCTGGACCTTCCTGACCGGCGTGCTGAAACTGCCCAAGGAAAAACTCTGGGTTACCGTCTACGCGACGGACGACGAAGCCTATGACATCTGGACCCAGCAAATCGGTGTACCTGCCGAGCGCATGATTCGTATCGGCGACAACAAGGGTGCGCCTTATGCTTCCGATAACTTCTGGACCATGGGCGATACCGGCCCGTGCGGCCCTTGCACCGAAATCTTCTACGATCACGGTGCGGACATCTGGGGTGGCCCACCCGGCTCGCCGGATGAAGACGGTGACCGTTACATCGAAATCTGGAACAACGTGTTCATGCAGTTCAATCGCACCGCCGATGGCGTGTTGCATCCGCTGCCGGCGCCGTCGGTGGACACCGGCATGGGCCTGGAGCGGATCAGTGCGGTCATGCAGCACGTTCATTCCAACTATGAAATCGACCTGTTCACCAACCTGCTGAGCGCTTCGGCTACGGCCATTGGTTGCACCAATGAAGGCCAGTCGTCGCTCAAAGTGGTATCGGACCACATCCGTTCCTGTGGCTTCCTGATTGCCGATGGTGTGTTGCCGTCCAATGAAGGGCGTGGCTACGTGCTGCGTCGCATCATCCGTCGCGCCTGCCGTCACGGTAACAAGCTGGGTGCCACCGGCAGCTTCTTCTACAAAATCGTGGCTGCACTGGTTGCCGAGATGGGCGATGCCTTCCCGGAACTCAAGCAGCAGCAGAGCAATATCGAGCGCGTACTCAAGGCCGAGGAGGAGCAGTTCTCCAAGACACTGGAGCACGGCCTGAAGATTCTCGAGCAGGACCTGGCTGAGCTCAAAGGCTCTGTGGTACCGGGCGACGTGGTGTTCAAGCTTTACGACACCTACGGTTTCCCGATGGACCTGACCGCCGATATCGCCCGTGAACGCGAGCTGACCATCGATGAAGCCGGGTTTGAGCGTGAGATGGAAGCCCAGCGTGTGCGTGCGCGTTCCGCCAGCTCCTTTGGCCTGGACTACAACACCCTGGTCAAGGTTGACGTGCCCACCGAGTTCATCGGCTACAAGGCTACCGCCGGCTCGGCCAAGATCGTTGCCATCTATAAAGACGGCAAGTCGGTCGATGTATTGAGCGAAGGCGAAGAAGCCGTGGTGGTGCTGGACCAGACCCCGTTCTACGCCGAGTCAGGTGGCCAGATTGGTGATTGTGGTTTCCTCAGCTCGACGTCCGGCCGTTTCGAGGTGCGCGACACCACCAAGACCGGCGGTGCTTTCCTGCATCACGGTGTGTTGGTGCTGGGCAGCCTGACCGTCGGCGCACCAGTGGATACCCAGGTCGATGCCGACGTACGGCACGCAACTGCGTTGAACCACTCGGCCACTCACCTGCTTCACGCTGCCTTGCGTCAAGTGCTGGGCGAGCATGTTCAGCAAAAGGGCTCGTTGGTCGACAGCCAGCGCCTGCGGTTTGACTTCAGCCACTTTGAAGCAATCAAGCCTGAGCAGATCAAGGCGCTGGAAGATATTGTCAATGCCGAGGTGCGCAAGAACACGCCGGTAGAAACTGAAGAAACTGACATCGAAACCGCCAAGGCCAAGGGCGCCATGGCGTTGTTTGGCGAGAAGTACGGCGACGAAGTTCGCGTGCTGAGCATGGGTGGTAGCTTCTCGGTCGAGCTGTGTGGTGGTATCCACGCTAACCGTACCGGCGATATCGGCCTGCTGAAAATCATCAGCGAAGGTGGTGTGGCGTCCGGTGTGCGTCGTATCGAGGCGGTGACCGGTGCTGCGGCCCTGGCTTACCTCAATGCCGCCGAAGAACAACTCAAGGAAGCGGCCAGTCTGGTCAAGGGCAGCCGTGACAATCTGATCGACAAACTGTCTGCCGTGCTGGAGCGCAACCGTGCGCTGGAGAAACAGCTGGAGCAGTTGCAGGCCAAGGCGGCCAGCGCTGCGGGCGATGATCTGTCGGCCTCGGCGGTTGACGTCAAGGATGTGAAAGTTCTGGCGGCGCGCCTGGACGGTCAGGACGGCAAGGCGTTGTTGGCCTTGGTCGATCAGTTGAAGAACAAGCTCGGCCGCGCAGTGATCCTGCTCGGCAGTGTCCATGAGGATAAGGTCGTTCTGGTTGCCGGTGTAACCAAAGACCTGACTGGCCAACTCAAGGCCGGTGATTTGATGAAGCAAGCCGCTGCGGCAGTGGGCGGCAAGGGCGGTGGTCGTCCGGACATGGCACAAGGCGGTGGTGTAGATGCCGGTGCCTTGGATGCGGCCCTGGCCTTGACCGTGCCGTTTGTCGAGGCAGGTATTTAAGGCACTGTTAATCGGCCCGTGGTCTAGTCACGGGCTTGTTCAGTGCGGGTGGATTGGATATTAGGCGCCCCTTTACGGGCTGAGGCGGCTTGGAAATGGCTTTGATCGTACAGAAATTTGGAGGCACCTCGGTCGGCTCTGTAGAAAGAATCGAGCAGGTCGCCGACAAGGTTAAGAAATTCCGCGATGCCGGCGATGACCTGGTTGTGGTGCTGTCAGCCATGAGCGGCGAGACCAATCGCCTGATCGACCTGGCCAAGGCTATCAGTGGGGATCAACAGCCGTTGCCACGTGAGCTGGATGTGATTGTGTCCACGGGCGAGCAGGTAACCATTGCGCTGTTGGCCATGGCTCTGAACAAGCGTGGCGTGCCGGCGGTGTCCTACACGGGCAGCCAGGTGCGCATTCTCACCGACAGCGCGCACACCAAGGCGCGTATCCTGCAGATTGATGATCAGAAAATTCGTACTGATCTGAAGGCTGGGCGCGTGGTAGTTGTAGCGGGTTTCCAAGGTGTGGACGAGCAAGGCAACATCACCACCCTCGGGCGTGGCGGTTCTGACACCACGGGTGTGGCACTGGCGGCAGCGCTCAAGGCTGACGAATGCCAGATCTATACCGACGTGGATGGCGTCTACACCACTGACCCGCGCGTCGTGCCAGTGGCCCAGCGCCTGGACAAGATCACCTTTGAAGAAATGCTGGAAATGGCCAGCCTTGGTTCCAAGGTGCTGCAGATTCGCGCGGTGGAGTTCGCCGGCAAGTACAACGTTCCGCTGCGCGTATTGCACAGCTTCAAGGAGGGTCCGGGCACCCTCATTACTATTGATGAAGAGGAATCCATGGAACAGCCGATCATTTCCGGCATCGCTTTCAACCGCGATGAAGCCAAGCTGACGATCCGTGGCGTGCCAGACACCCCGGGCGTGGCTTTCAAGATTCTGGGTCCTGTCAGCGATGCGAATGTTGAAGTCGACATGATCGTGCAGAACGTTTCGCACGATAACACCACCGATTTCACCTTCACCGTGCACCGCAACGAATACGATGCGGCATTGAAAATCCTGCAGAACACAGCGAGCGAGATTGGCGCCCGTGAAGTGGTCGGCGATACCAAGATTGCCAAGGTATCGATCGTAGGGGTGGGCATGCGTTCCCATGCCGGCGTTGCCAGCCGTATGTTCGGGGCCCTCGCCAAGGAGGGTATCAACATCCAGATGATTTCCACTTCGGAAATCAAAGTCTCGGTAGTGCTCGAAGAGAAGTACCTGGAACTGGCTGTACGCGCGCTGCATACCGCTTTTGAGCTTGACGCTCCGGCCCGACAGGGCGAGTGATGTGTTGCCAGGAAGGCGCGGTTTACCGCGCCTTTCATTTTTTTGTGGGGCGCATGTTCTTTTGCGTGGGCTCGACAATACTTAGGTGTGTAGGGCTACGGCTTTTGGGTTGTAGGTCGAATGCCTTTTTTTTGCAGACTGTTGTTCCTGAACTGAAATGCGTGAGGAGAAAGGCATGCTGATTCTGACTCGTCGTTGCGCAGAAAGCCTGATTATCGGTGATGGCGAAATCACCGTGACCGTGCTCGGCGTCAAAGGCAATCAAGTGCGTATTGGGGTTAACGCTCCAAAAGAGGTAGCGGTTCACCGCGAGGAAATCTACCTGCGGATCAAGAAAGAGAAGGACGAAGAACCAAGCCTTTAATTTTTATCGTTTTTTATGTTTGCAAACGGGGATGAACGTGGTTAATATACGCCCCGTGTTGCGGAGAGCTGGCCGAGTGGCCGAAGGCGCTCCCCTGCTAAGGGAGTACACCTCAAAAGGGTGTCGGGGGTTCGAATCCCCCGTTCTCCGCCATTATTTGCTTAGTACGTTGCAATCTGGTTTTTTCGGTAAGTTGTTGAAAATACTCGAAAAAATAGCTTTACATAGAGATTGAACGGCCTATAATGCGCGGCAACAAATGCACTCGTAGCTCAGCTGGATAGAGTACTCGGCTACGAACCGAGCGGTCACAGGTTCGAATCCTGTCGAGTGCACCATTTAAGAGTTAGTTGCAGCGATGCAGGTAGCTCGGCTTCAACCAGTTGTGATCTGGTCTAAAAACACAATCTGCACTCGTAGCTCAGCTGGATAGAGTACTCGGCTACGAACCGAGCGGTCACAGGTTCGAATCCTGTCGAGTGCACCATACAAACAAAAAGCCCGCCTAGTGCGGGCTTTTTGCCGTCTGGGGTTTATGTAGGTTTTATCCTGGTGTGGGTCTTTTTATCTTTCCCATGTGTTTTCCCTCTCCTGCGTGTCGTCGCATTTCTATAGGTGCAGCCAATACTGAACATTGGCTCGCAAGCGCTTGTTCTTTCCAGTTTTTTAACGTTTAAAACGGCCGGGCGGTGTATCATGCGCCGGTCAGCCCCGTCGGGGCTTGTGGAATACCTCCATGGACTTACCCAGTAGTGACTCAGTACCCCGTTTTACCAATCATGAATTGACTGATTGATCCTTCCGGCGTGCCCCGCTGCTGGGAGTGGAGTTCGCCTATGACCGAAGTAGAAGTAAAGAAAACACAAGAAAGCCTGCAGGATCGTCTGGCTCAAGTCATCGAGCTGCTGCAGCGCCAGCGCGTGGTCGAAGACCTCACGCACCGCCAGGAAGGTCCGAACCACGACCGCGTTGAAAACCTGGTTCACCGGCAAAACCTCGTCGAGTTACAACGCAAGCTCGATGACCTGCACTCCGCCGACGTTGCCTACATCCTCGAAGCTTTGCCGCTGGATGATCGACTGACCCTTTGGCAGTTGGTCAAGGCCGATCGCGACGGTGACATCCTCCTGGAGGTGTCTGACTCGGTCCGTGAAACGCTGATCGCCGACATGGATGATCATGAGCTCCTGGCCGCCGCCAAGGAGATGGATGCGGACGAACTGGCCGATCTGGCACCTGAGCTGCCCCGGGATGTTGTCCATGAGTTGATGGAGGCGCTCGATACGCAGCAGCGTGAGCGCGTGCGATCGGCGCTGTCCTATGACGAGGACCAGGTCGGTGCGCTGATGGATTTCGAGATGGTCACCATCCGCGAAGACGTCAGTCTGGAAGTGGTACTGCGTTACTTGCGTCGCCTCAAAGAGCTGCCGGGCCATACCGACAAGCTGTTCGTGGTCGACTACGAGGGAATTCTCAAAGGCGTATTGCCGATCAAGCGCCTGCTGGTAAATGATCCAGAGAAGAAAGTAGCTGACCTGATGGCCAGCGATACCGTCAGCTTCCATCCTGACGAAGATGCCTACGACGCGGCCCAGGCCTTTGAGCGTTACGACTTGATCTCGGCTCCGGTAGTCGACAAGAACGGCAAGTTGATCGGTCGTCTGACCATCGATGAAATCGTTGACTTGATCCGTGAAGAGAGTGAAACCGAAGTCCTCAACATGGCGGGTTTGCGTGAAGAGGAAGACATTTTTGCGTCAGTCTGGCGTTCTCTGCATAACCGCTGGGCCTGGCTGGCGGTTAACCTGATCACGGCATTTATCGCGTCTCGTGTCATCGGGTTGTTTGAAGGTTCAATCGAAAAGCTGGTGGCATTGGCAGCGTTGATGCCGATTGTGGCGGGTATCGGCGGTAACTCCGGTAACCAGACCATCACCATGATCGTGCGGGCCATGGCGCTGGATCAGGTGAGTACGGCCAACTCTTCACGCCTACTGCGCAAGGAGCTGGCTGTGGGCCTTATCAACGGCCTGGTGTGGGGTGGAGTGATTGGTGTGGTGGCCTATCTCCTTTATGGCAGTTGGTCCTTGGGCGTAGTGATGACGGCCGCCATGACCCTCAACCTGCTGCTGGCTGCCTTGATGGGGGTGTTGATCCCTATGACCCTCGCGCGCCTTGGTCGCGATCCCGCCATGGGAGCCAGCGTGATGATTACTGCCATGACTGACAGTGGTGGCTTCTTCATCTTCCTGGGCCTGGCAACGATCTTCCTGCTCTGATCCTTTCTGCGGGGGCATGTCTGCCCCCGCTTTGCTCCCCATCTCCAAAATTCAGGCAAAAAAAAGCCAGCACATGGCTGGCTTCGGCTTTCAGTGTCAATCAATTGGCTTCTGCGGCCGCCTCAACATCGTGAGCGATAAGCGAGACGAGGGCGTTTTGCTGGCGGTGGGAGAGCTGACGAAAACGCTGCAGCAGTTCGCGTTCGTGCAGTGACAGCTCCGGGCTATCCAGGCGCATGCTCAACTCTTCACCCAAGGCACCTTCCTGAATAAGGCTTTGTTCCAGGCGTGCGATGATTTCAGAGTTCATGCTGCGGTGATGATTGCGAGCCACCTCGGCAATGCGTTCCCGCATTCCGTCTGGCAGACGTACGACGAATTTGTCAGCCGTACGGCTGGAATAAATTGCCTGTTTCAATGGGCGCATATATTTAACCGGTTAGTTCAGGGGAGCGGTTTCTGGAATTGGCCGCAAGATGAGTGTTAAGACAAGGCTCACGACCAAAGTTCAACCCGAATTGCAAAGAGGCCGCATCATGCCTCAGATTTGCCATTTCATTGGCGTCAATTCTGTGACAAATATTGAACCGCCTAAAGGCTTTGTGCCAGTACTGAATTGCATTTTTGCGGACTGGTTTGAAAACTTTGGCGCTGATGCAGTGCTAGTCCATCAACGCGCAGGGCTACGGCGCATCTGGGTTGAAGGGCGCAGCGCAATATGGCCTTTTGCCCTCAGTCTTAAGCCTAGTGGCAGTTTGCCGATTTGCTAGGGTGATTCGACATAAGGTAGGGGGGGAGGGGGTTAGCGCAGCAATGGATCGAACTTGATTCGGCGACCGGCGATGAGGGCCAACATCAGTAGGCTACCAAACACGGCGCTGACGATGAAGGCGGTGGCTTGAACTCCAGGGGAGTCAGTGGCGAGGGCCAGAAAGCCTGCCATGAGGGTCAAGCATAGAAAAAGCCAGGCAGGTTTGGACATTGATAGTTATCTCAGAAAACCCAGTGCTCGGATGGAGGTGCTGCTTGTGTTTCTTGGGTCAGGAGAACGGGTGACTGCTCGGTAGCAGTGACTACCGCCAGCTGGGGGCGTTGTTGCAGATGATGGGGAACTGCTTGGCTGGCCAGTGCGGCATCTTGAGTATTGACTGGCTGGAAATGAAATATCACCAGTGCGGCCAGGGCTACGGCATTGAGAGCTAATAGTAGGATGCTATTCATGGTCATGTTCTCCGCGGTGCTTGGTTCGCTTGGTTTATGCAAAGAACATTGCAGATGCCGTGCCAAACTATTTTCCCTTTAAAATCAATTAGTTGATTTGCCTATGTGGTGGTTTCGGGTTGCAGTTTGCAATGATGGCATTTTGAGGTAATGCAATTTGCACGATCACCGCAAGTCCCCGTGTTTACTGGGTGAAGCTATAAAGATATGTGCAAGGATCGCCCTACAAGCAAAATGCCTAAGGACGACATGACAAAAACTACCTCGACCGTTAATATGCACGCCGTCTGTCGCTGGTCTCATCCGCGACGCGCTTGTCATTTGTCCCAGTAGCTCAATTGGATAGAGCATCCCCCTCCTAAGGGGAAGGTTGGCCGTTCGAACCGGCCCTGGGACACCATCTTTATAGACTGAACGCCTGCCATGGCGTTTAGTGCTATCTACAAGACATCCGCTTTTCTCTCTGCTGCATTTCCTTCGATCTGAATCCTGCTATCTGTTGATAGCCTGGCATTTGTTGCAGGTTGTTTTTTGCGTCAGGAGGATCCAGTGCGGGCAATGCGCTGGCTCCCTTCTCTATATATAGAGATTCACAGAGGCTCCAGGCCTGGTGCACGGCAGGTCAAATGGGAGTTTTGAGTTTTTTGATTTAATGGGGTTGACGCACATGCAAATCCCTGTAGAATTCGCCTCCCGCTTCGGAGAGATCTTAAGCGCAAGTGGTTGAAGTTGTTGA
>NZ_JXSI01000009.1:0-250119 GCF_002916705.1 Pseudomonas sp. GZJR-8
TTCCGTTTCGACTGCGCCGGAAGTGGGGCGAATTATAGGCTTCCAGAATCTGCCGTCAAGGGTTAATTACACTTTTGTGGCAGAAGGTGTCTTTTTAGCAATAAGGCGAGGGATTCGGCGCATCACCGGTGGCACCCGCAACAAAAGAAGCAGTGCACCAATGGAAGCGTAGACAGCCCATTCCTTCAGATCAGCCCGAACTATCCAGAGCATGTGCAGCAAACCCAGGCCCAGGATCACATAGGTCAAGCGATGCAACTTCTTCCAGCGGCTACCCAATCGACGCTGGCTATAGCGGTTGGATGTGACAGCCAGCACCAATAGAGCCATAAACCCCAGCGCCCCCACAATTATGTAGGGCCGCTTGCGCAGTTCTACGCCGAGCTGCGACCAATCGAGCCCAAGGACGAACACGCAGTATGCCGCCAAATGCAGTACTACATAGGCGAAGCACCACAGCCCCAACTGCCGGCGTACCGCGATCCACCCTGCCCAACCGCTCAACTTCTGCAGCGGCGTCATCCCGAGCGTGATCAGCAGCAGGATCAACGTACCCAGCCCCAAGCGATCGACCAGCACTTTGCCCGGATCAGGCCCCAGGGCAAAACTCCATGCTTCATACAACCAGAGCAATGGCCAAACCGCCGCAGCTATAAAGACTCCAATGCGCCAGATTGGAAAGCGCATCAGTAGTTCTTCCGCAGATCGAGACCTGTATATAAAGACGCGACCTCATCCGCGTAGCCATTGAACATCTGCGTATCGCGCACGTTCGGGCTGAACAGGCCACTGGGTAGACGTCGCTCCCGCGCCTGGGTCCACCGCGGATGATCGACCGTAGGGTTCACATTTGCGTAGAACCCATACTCATCAGCCGCAATGCTCTGCCAGGTGGTTTTCGGCTGCTCGCTGACAAGGCTGATCCGCACGATGGATTTGACACTTTTGAAGCCGTACTTCCACGGCACCACCAAGCGCAACGGCGCACCATTCTGATTAGGCAGCTCGCGCCCATACATACCTACGGCGAGAATCGCCAGCGGGTTCATCGCTTCGTCCAGACGCAGCCCTTCTACATAAGGCCAGTCGATCAAGCCGAAACTGGAGCGCTGCCCAGGCATGCTCTTCGGGTCCTGGAGGGTTTCAAAACGGATGTACTTCGCTTTGGAGGTAGGTTCAACCTGCTTGAGCAAGGCCGAGATCGGGAAACCGATCCACGGAATCACCATCGACCAGGCTTCAACGCAGCGCAATCGATAGATCCGTTCTTCCAGCTCATAGGGTTTCATGAAGTCTTCCAAGGCATAACGCCCAGGCTTTACCACCTCACCATCGATCACAACACTCCACGGCTCGGTCTTGAGCGCACCTGCATTCGCCGCCGGGTCGCCCTTGTCGGTACCGAACTCATAAAAGTTGTTGTAGTGGGTTGCATCCTTGAACGGCGTGATCGCCTCGTCCTTGACCGTCACCGCCTGCCATTTCGTACCAGGAAGCTTCTCGGCAAACCAGTTGGGCGCCCTGCCCGCTTCGACATCGGCATAACGCGCCGCATCGCCCGCACTGGCCCAACGCGGCAAGCTACTGGCGGCAATACCGGCCAGCGCACCACCGAGCAAACTGCGACGAGAGAAATAGAGGGATTCAGGCGTGACATCCGATTCATGGCAATCGGACGCTTTGGGTAGTTTGATTAACATGGCAACTCCGCAGCATTGGAGAACTGATGCACCAATAGACTGCGGAGTATGGGGGAAATTACATTAAGGCAATGTTTTGTCCCGGCGCAGATGCAGCAAATACTGAATCGGACCAGACGCGGCGTAAACCAGGAACGCCAGCAGCAGAATCCGCGGCGGATCACTGAACACCACTGCAAACACAAGCACCACCACAAGGATCGCCACGAAAGGCACGCGCCCTTTGAGGTCCAGCTCCTTGAAGCTGTTGTACTTGATATTGCTGACCATCAGCATCCCGGCCGCTGCAACCATCAACGCTACCAGGAACGACATCTTCGACCCCTGGATGCCGTAATCACTGAACGCCCAGACGATACCCGCCACGACGCCGGCGGCTGCCGGGCTGGCAAGCCCGATGAAGTAACGCTTGTCGGCAGTGCCCACCTGCGTATTGAAACGCGCCAGTCGCAACGCGGCACCGGCGACATAGATGAAGGCAACCATCCAGCCGACCTTGCCCATGTCACCCAATGCCCAAGCAAAAGCCAGCAGCGCAGGGGCGACACCAAAGGCAACCATGTCCGACAGCGAGTCGTACTCGGCGCCAAAAGCACTTTGGGTGTTGGTCATCCGCGCTACGCGCCCATCCAGGCCGTCGAGCACCATGGCCACGAAGATTGCGATGGCAGCAAAACCAAAG
Source organism: Pseudomonas sp. GZJR-8 (assembly GCF_002916705.1). NCBI lineage: Bacteria > Pseudomonadati > Pseudomonadota > Gammaproteobacteria > Pseudomonadales > Pseudomonadaceae > Pseudomonas > Pseudomonas sp. GZJR-8. The sequence goes on from NZ_JXSI01000009.1 coordinate 2,383, forward strand.
TACTTGCTGGCACTCGCCGCATCACCTGCCGCCAGCGCACTTTGGGCACTCATGGAGTTGATGATGGAATAAAAGCCGGCAAACAGGTTCGCCGTCGTAAACAGATTGGGCAGAAGATAGATGCCACGATGCCGGACCTTACGGCCTTCGGCGTCATGCCCTTCTTCGACATGTTCATCGATCGGCAGCATGCTTTCGGCGTCGGAAGCCTGGTTTGGCTCTTCGGGACGTTCGCTCATGGACTTTACCTTGCAACGGTGTGAAAAAAATTCGACAGATACTTGCGGCGAGTGTTCGCCCGCAAACGATGCAGCTTTATACCAGAACCGGCCCCTCAAACGAAAAAACGCGGCCTAAGCCGCGTTTTCCCTTGATGCGTACGACTTAGTTCTTGGCTTTGTCGACGATCTTGTTGGCACCGATCCACGGCATCATGGAGCGCAGTTGCTCGCCGATGACTTCGATACCGTGAGCGGCGTTGTTACGGCGCTTGGCGGTCATCGAAGGGTAGCCGGTAGCGCCTTCGCTGATGAACATTTTGGCGTATTCGCCGTCCTGAATACGTTTCAGGGCGTTGCGCATGGCCTGGCGGGACTCGGCGTTGATCACTTCCGGACCGGTCACGTACTCGCCGTACTCGGCGTTGTTGGAGATCGAGTAGTTCATGTTGGCGATACCGCCTTCGTACATGAGGTCAACGATCAGCTTCAGTTCGTGCAGGCATTCGAAGTAGGCCATTTCCGGCGCATAGCCAGCTTCAACCAAGGTTTCGAAACCGGCCTTGACCAGCTCAACGGTACCGCCGCACAGAACGGCTTGCTCGCCGAACAGGTCGGTTTCGGTCTCGTCCTTGAACGTGGTTTCGATGATGCCGGTACGACCGCCACCGACGCCAGCAGCGTAGGACAGTGCAACGTTTTTGGCGTTGCCCGACGCGTCCTGGTAGATCGCGATCAGGTCAGGGATACCACCGCCTTTGACGAACTCGGAACGCACGGTGTGGCCCGGCGCTTTCGGCGCGATCATGATCACGTCGAGGTCAGCGCGCGGCACAACCTGGTTGTAGTGAATCGCGAAGCCGTGGGAGAAGGCCAGGGTGGCGCCCTTCTTGATGTTCGGCTCGATTTCGTTCTTGTACAGCGAGGACTGGAACTCGTCCGGGGTCAGGATCATGACCAGGTCGGCAGCCGCTACGGCGGAAGCAACGTCGGTCACTTTCAGGCCGTGGGCTTCAGCCTTGGCAACAGTAGCCGAACCTTTGCGCAGGCCAACGGTGACGTCCACGCCGGAATCTTTCAGGTTGCACGCTTGTGCGTGGCCCTGGGAACCGTAGCCGATGATGGCGACTTTCTTGCCCTGGATGATCGACAGGTCACAATCTTTATCGTAATAAACTTTCATGAGGTTCCTCTATATATCCAGGCCGTAAGGCCATTCGCTAATTTGGGTTAGATGCTGAGTACTTTGTCGCCACGGGCAATCCCGGTGACACCACTGCGTACGGTTTCCAGAATCGAGGCTGTCCCGATCGACTGGATGAAGCTGTCCAGCTTGTCGCTTGTACCGGTCAGTTGAACGGTATAAACGCTGGCGCTCACATCGACGATCTGCCCGCGATAAATATCGGTAGTGCGCTTGATCTCGGCACGCTGGGCACCCGTGGCCTTGACCTTGACGAGCATCAGTTCGCGCTCGATGTGGGCGCTTTCCGACAGGTCGACCAGCTTGACCACTTCGATCAGCTTGTTGAGGTTCTTGGTGATCTGCTCGATCACCTCATCGTGGCCAACAGTGGTCAACGTCAGGCGCGACAGGGTCGGGTCTTCGGTCGGCGCCACGGTCAGGCTTTCGATGTTGTAGTTGCGTTGCGAAAACAGGCCGACAACACGGGACAAGGCGCCGGGCTCGTTCTCCAGAAGCAGGGAGATAATATGCCGCATGATTAAGTACGCTCCGTCTTGTTCAGCCACATGTCGCGCATGGAGCCGTCTTTGATTTGCATCGGATAGACGTGCTCGCTGGTATCGACCTGAATATCGATGAACACCAGGCGGTCTTTCATGGCGAACGCTTCTTCCATCTTCGGCTTCAGATCTTTCAAATCAGTGATGCGAATGCCGACGTGGCCATAGGCTTCAACCAACTTGATGAAATCCGGCAACGATTCCATGTAGGAGTGGGAGTGACGGCTACCGTAGCTCATGTCCTGCCATTGACGAACCATGCCGAGCACGCCGTTGTTCAAGCAGACGATCTTCACTGGAAGACCATATTGCAGGCACGTCGACAGCTCCTGGATGTTCATCTGGATGCTGCCTTCGCCGGTGACGCAGGCAACGTCGGCATCCGGGAAGCTCAGTTTCACACCCATGGCCGCAGGGAAACCAAAGCCCATCGTGCCCAGGCCACCGGAGTTGATCCAGCGGTTAGGCTTGTCGAACTTGTAATACTGCGCCGCGAACATCTGGTGCTGGCCCACGTCGGAGGTTACAAAGGCGTCGCCCTTGGTCACTTCGCACAGGGTTTCGATCACGGTTTGTGGCTTGATGATGCTGCCGTCGCCCTTGTCATAAGGGAACAGGCCGCGATCACCACGCCATTCGTCAATCTGCTTCCACCAGCTGGCAACGGACTCCTTGTTCGGTGCCTCGCCGATGTCCTTGAGCGCTGCGACCATTTCGGTCAACACGCTCTCCACCGGCCCCACGATCGGCACATCGGCCTTGATGGTCTTGGAGATGGACGCCGGGTCGATGTCGATATGGATGATCTTGGCATTCGGGCAGAACTTGCTCGCACCATTGATCACACGGTCATCGAACCGCGCGCCCACGGCCAGGATCACGTCAGCGTGGTGCATGGTCAGGTTGGCGGTGTAGCTGCCGTGCATACCGAGCATACCGACGAACTGGCGGTCCGTACCCGGGAATGCGCCGAGGCCCATCAGGGTGTTGGTCACCGGCAGGTTGAGCAGCTTGGCCAGTTCGGTCAGCGGAGCGGAACCGCCGCCCAGAATCACGCCACCGCCGGAGTACAACACGGGGCGCTTGGCTGCCAGGAGCATTTCTGCCGCCTTGCGGATTTGCCCCGAGTGCCCGCGGACGGCCGGGCTGTAGGAACGCAGCTTGGCTTTCTTGGGGAAGATGTATTCGAATTTTTCGGCCGGGTTGGTCATGTCTTTCGGGATATCCACCACCACAGGGCCCGGACGACCGGACTGTGCGAGGTAGAACGCCTTCTTCATGACTTCCGGGATTTCCGACGCGTGCTTGATCATGAAGCTGTGTTTCACGATCGGGCGGGAAATACCGATCATGTCGGTTTCCTGGAAAGCGTCGGTGCCGACCATGGTGCTTGGCACCTGGCCAGAAATGATCACCATCGGGATGGAGTCCATATACGCAGTCGCAATACCGGTAATGGCATTGGTTGCGCCTGGGCCAGACGTTACCAGTACCACGCCGGCTTTACCGGTGGCACGGGCGTAACCGTCAGCCATATGGGTCGCGGCCTGTTCGTGGCGAACCAGGATGTGGGTAACAGCCGGTTCCTTGAACAGTGCGTCGTAGACATGCAGCAGAGCACCACCTGGGTACCCGTAGATATAGTCGACGCCTTCGTCACGCAAAAAGCGGACGAGCATCTCACCGCCAGATAAAAGCTCCACGTTGTTCACCTCTAAAACGCCAGAATACCGTCCGTTAAAAACCGACGGGTCTTAATAGGTTTACTTCTCAACAGAGCATGAGCGACGGTGGTCGCCGACTACGTCAGCACTGACTGAGCAAGTATTGGGATCGTCCCAAGTGTTGCGGGCTTTTCCCACCCAGCGCGAGGTAACGCGTTGCGGGTGTTACAGGTCGGCACGGGTGTGCGCCTCATGATCTGCTGAGCGGGCCTGCTTCTGGCAGTCCCGATACAGCGGACTTTGGATTCTTCTGTTTCAGGCCCTTCAAGTCAAGCAATAATTGCGCTTTTTTCCAACTAAGCGCATGAGAACGTAGAAGAAAGGGCTTTGAGGAGGGATAAAACTCGCCTGAATGTCGTCAAGCGGTAGAAATGTGCGCAAGACTGCCGGAAAACCCGGCAGTCAGGCAATTAACGAGCGTCGACGATCAATTGATCGAACTTTTTCAGCGCGTTACGCAAGCCGAGGCTCTCCCGCGGTCGGTCGGCATAGACCATCTCGGCCATTTCCAGGATCCCCGATGCATTCGGCAAGGGCAGGTCCTGTTCAAGGATCTGCTTCATGCGTACCAGGAAGATCCATTGCAGCCACTGGTGGAAGTCCAGGGTATCGACTGAAAAGGGTTCGACACTGCTGAGCGCTTCAGCACCGGGGGACTCTTCATCCCACCTGCCCTGCACGCGCAGTTCTCGCTCGATCAGCAATAGCTGTTCGGCGATCGCTGGGAAACGTGCATCCATCAGAGGCTGACCTTGGCTTTCTGTCGCGCCTGGGCGGCACCCGCTGCATCGCCCTGGGCGGCACGCGCATCACCGATCAAGGCCCAAAGGCTGGCTTGCAGGTCTGGGCGGCCATTGGCCAGGCTCAGGCCACGGCGAGCGAATTGCTCCGCCTGGGGCGCATCGCCCTGGGCCATGCGCACCTGGGCCAGGCGATACAGCACTTGTGGCTCACGCGGCGCCACGCGCTGGGCACGTTCAAGGCTCGACGAGGCGCCATTCAAATCGCCACCCGCCTGCTGCTGCTGAGCGGTGGTGAGCAGCGCCAGCACCGGGCCATCGAGTTGTTCGTCAGCCGACAACCCGCCCGCATTGGACGATGACGGAATACCGCTCGGCGTCGAAGGCATGTTGTAGGTGCCCTGGTTGACCGGCGCGGTTTGAATCGGCGTGGCGTTAACCGGCCCGGAAGTGCTAGGGCCTGGGGTCCATGGCTCGGCGCTGATAGGCGCCGAGGTTGCAGCACCACTGCCAGGCACCATCACCACGACGCCGGAGTCCTGGGGAATTGCCTGGGTTGCAGCCTGGGCAGGCCGCTTGACTACCGTCTGACGGAAGCCGCCATTGGCCGAAATGCGGTCGTTATTGGAGACGGACGTGCTTGAGTCCACCACAGGGATGGAGCCGCGCTGCACGCTGGAGCAACCGCCGAGCAAAGCCAGAGCCGTAATTGCTGGAATCCACAACTTGTTCACTTGAAACCCTCTTTGCTTAATTCATCCAGCCCTTGACCCAATCCATCACCGAATCCGCGTCAGCAGGGGCACTGCCACCGCACGCAGGGCCGGGTGGTGGTTCGCTGCCGCGAATATACGGCATCTGCACCGCCCCCGGACAGTTGGCATCAGAGCCCTGGCCGGTGTGCGGATCAATCCAGGCCTGCACGATATTGTCCGGCTGGGGCATGTTGAGCGGCAACGGGTCAGCCTTGCGCATGAAACTGGTCCATACCTGCAGCGCGCCGGTCGCACCGGTGAACGGCGTCTTGCCGTTATCGTCACGCCCCAGCCACACCACGGCCAATACATCCTGGCCGAAACCCGCAAACCAGCTGTCACGCGAGTCGTTACTGGTACCGGTCTTGCCCGCCAGCGTCAGGTTCGACGGCAGCACGCTGTACACCGAGCGCCCTGTACCCTCACGCATCACACGCTGCATGGCGTTCTGGATCAGGTAGATAGAGCCCGCGTCAAAACGCTGCTGGATCTGGAACGGGTAGCGCTTGAGCGGTTCGCCTTCGGCGGTCAGCACACTGCGGATCCCGCGCATCGGTGTATTGAAGCCACCGTTGGCGAGGGTCTGGTACATGGTCGCCACTTCCATCGGGGTCATGGCCGCAGCGCCCAGAAGCATGGACGGGAATGCCGGGAACTCACGCTCCACCCCCAGTCGCGCGATGGTTTTCAGGACATTTGGCACACCGACCTCAAGCCCCAGGCGCGAGGTGGAAATATTGTAGGAATGCGCCAGCCCCTGATACAGGAACACCGTGCCGTGGGAACGGCGATCGAAGTTCTTCGGCGTCCATACCTGGCCATTCGCGCCTTTGACCGACAACGGGTCATCCGACAGCCAACTGGTCAGCGTGTACTTGCTGGGTTTTTCCAACGCACTCAAGTAGACCGCAGGCTTGACCAGCGAGCCAATCGGCCGCACGGCGTCCAGTGCGCGGTTGAAGCCGGCGAAACTGGCCTGGCGGCTGCCGATCATGGCCTGGACTTCACCGGTTTCCGGGTTGGTCACGACCATGGCGGCTTCAACTTCATCCGAGCCTTTACGGCCGGTCAGGCGTTTGAAGGTGTCGTTGACGGACGCCTCGGCCTTCATCTGCAGGATCGGGTCGAAGCTGGTGAAAATCCGCAAGCCCTCTTCGGTCAAGTCTTCGTCGCGGTAGTCTTCACGCAACTGGCGCTTGACCAGATCGATAAAGCCGGGGAACGAGCTATCGGCCAACTTGCCGCGAGTGGTCACACCCAACGGCATTTTCTTCGCGGCGGCCACTTGTTCAGCCGTCGCGACACCCTGCTGCTCCAATACATCGAGTACCAGATTGCGACGTTCGAGCGCACGCTCCGGGTTGCGACGCGGATTGTAATAGGACGGCCCCTTGACCATGCCCACCAGCAGCGCGACCTGATGCAACTTCAACTCGGATAACGGTTGCCCAAAGAAGAACTGGCTGGCCAAACCGAAACCGTGCACCGCGCGCTGGCCATCCTGACCGACGAATACCTCGTTGAGGTACGCCTCAAGGATTTCCTGCTTGCTGTAATGCAGCTCCAGCAACATCGCCATCATGGCTTCGGTGAGTTTACGGGTGAGGCTGCGCTCGTTGGTCAGGTAGAAGTTCTTGACCAATTGTTGCGTGAGCGTACTGCCGCCCTGGGTCATCTTGCCACCGGAGGTGTTGACCCAGACAGCGCGGGCAATCGACTTCGGCGAGACGCCCCAATGGCTGTAGAAATCGCGGTCTTCGACCGCCACCAGGGTTTCCAGCAAATAAGGCGGTACCTGATCAAGCTTGATCAGGATGCGATCTTCTAGGTTTTTCGGATAAATACCGCCAATCATCAACGGTTCCAGGCGCACTACCGGCAGCTTGGAGCCATTGAGCGAGGACAGTTCAGCCACATAATCGCCGGAGAAACGCACGCGTACCGGCTGAGCTTTTTCCAGGCCTTCGTAGAACTGGAACCCACGGGTGTTCAGGTCGACGGTGTTGCCGCTGACGGCTGCGGCGCCGGGGCCATTGCTCACAGGTTCGCGGCGATAGCCCAGTGCGTCGAGCTCGGTAAGGAAGTCCTCCTTGCTCAGCTTCTGCCCGGAGAACAGTTCCAGCGGGCGTGCATACACCTTGGCCGGAATCGTCCAGCGCTTGCCAGAGAATTTTTCCTGCACCACGGCATCGAGGTACACCGCAAAGCCGGCGACCACCACAAGGCCAACCAGGCCCAGCTTGAGCGCCCAGCTCAACCAGGGGCGCAAGCTGCGGGAAGGAGGTTTTTTACGGGAACGGGGAGATCGGGTTCGAGTCATGGCGGCGGATTATACGCACTTTATTGATGATCAACATGAGCCGGACAGCGGTTTGCACGACTGGCATCAGCAGCCATAATGGCCACGATGATTTCTCCCAGACTTTGAAGGATCGCCCGTGAGCCAGTCCCTGATCGCTGCCCTGCAAAACCCGGCTTTATACCCTCATCCGGTTGAAGCATTTCAAGTCATCGAGACCCATATTTCCTGGGTGGTTCTGACAGGTCCCTATGCTTACAAATTGAAGAAACCGATGAACTTCGGATTTCTGGATTTCACCGATCTGGAAAAACGTGGCCACTTCTGCAATGAGGAGCTGCGTCTCAACCAGCGCTTGACCAAAGATTTGTATCTTGAAGTGTTGCCGATTACCGGCACGGCCGACGCGCCGCAGTTGGGCGGCGACGGCCCGGTCATCGAGTACGCACTGAAAATGCGCCAGTTCCCGCAAAGCCAGATGCTCAGCACCCTGCAAGCCAACAGCGAACTGACCAACGCCCACATCGACGAGATGGCCAGTCAGATTGCGCACTTTCACCTCACTGCCCCCAAGGTCCCGCAAGAGCACCCGGCCGGCACGCCGGATGAAGTCATGGCGCCGGTACGCCAGAACTTCGACCAGATTCGCCCATTCCTCAGCGACAAAGCTGACCTGACTCAACTTGAGGCCCTGCAAGCCTGGGCCGAAAGCAGCTTCGAGCGCCTCAAGCCGCTGCTTGAACAACGCAAGCTCGATGGTTTCACTCGCGAATGCCACGGTGACATCCACCTGGGCAACGCCACCCTGATTGACGGCCACGTCGTGATCTTCGACTGCATCGAGTTCAACGAGCCTTTCCGCTTTACCGATGTGTACGCCGATACCGCCTTCCTCGCCATGGACCTTGAAGACCGTGGGCTCAAGTCTCTGGCGCGCCGCTTCATCAGCCAGTACCTGGAACTGACCGGCGACTATCAAGGCCTGGAAGTGCTGAATTTCTATAAAGCCTACCGTGCGCTGGTACGTGCAAAGGTTGCGCTGTTCAGCATGCCGAGCGAGGCAAGCCCGGTGCAGCGCGCCACTACCCTGCGCCAGTACCGCAACTACGCCAACCTGGCGGAAAGCTACAGCACCATTCCGTCGCGCTTTCTGGCAATCACCCATGGTGTTTCAGCGGTAGGCAAGAGCCATGTAGCCATGCGCCTGGTCGAGGCCCTGGGCGCCGTACGCCTGCGTTCGGATGTGGAGCGCAAGCGTCTGTTTGGCGAGCAGCAGGTCGAAAACGCGCCACAGGCCGGCATCTACAATCAGGACGCCAGCATTGCCACCTATACACGCTTGAACGAAATTGCCGAGACCGTACTACGCGCAGGTTACCCGGTGGTGCTGGATGCGACCTTCTTGAAACGCGCTCAACGTGATGCGGCAGCCCAGATCGCCGAAGCCACCGGCGCGCCATTCCTGATCCTCGATTGCAACGCACCTCAAGCGGTTATCAGCAGTTGGCTGGCACAACGTCAGGCGGATCAAAACGATCCGTCCGACGCAACGCTGAGCGTTATCCAAGAGCAGCAAGCCAGTCGTGAGCCGTTGACGGCGCAAGAGCTGTTGCTGAGCAAGCGCGTGGAAACCAATGAAAGCGGAACGCTGGATGCGTTGGTCGCGCATATTCGCCAGCGCCTCCCGGGCTTGTAAGCAATATTTCCTGGTCGTGTCGCCCACATGGCGCACGACCCGGCAATATAGCCACTATAATGACATCACCACCTAACAGGAGTCGCTATCGTGAGTCAGCCCAAGCTTCTTGATACCCCGCTTTATGCGCTCCTGCACAAGGATGACATCCGCGGCTTCAACCAGCAGCGCCCTCAAGACGGCACCATCGATATGCGCGGTGGCGACTTCCGAGGGCTGGACCTGCGAGATCTGAACGCCGCAGGCGTTGACTTCACCGACGCCTATTTTCGCTCTGCCGACTTGCGCGGCCTGGATTTACGCGACTGCTCGATGGAAGGCGCGAGCCTGGCCCACGCGCAGATTTCCGGCACTTACTTCCCACCCGAGCTCACGGCTGACGAGATCCTGATGTCAGTCAACTTCGGCACTCGCCTACGCTACCGCACCAAGTAATCCACCTTCTGAACCCCGGCTTCGCCTCAAGCGTGCCGGGCGTTTCACGCCTGCCCGTCAGCTAAAGCATCGCCACATTCTTATAAGCTTTTCAGCCGTTCCTGCCCAAAGAACTGCGTTTTTCCTACTGAGCGCTACACTCATTTTCAGGCTGCCTGGTCACGATACCCACCGCACCATTCGGCCGTCGCAAGGAGGCTTGATGAACGATGAGCTGCAACACCTGAAAAACCTCGGCAAGACATCAGCGCAGTGGCTGCATGCGGTGGGTATCCACAGCGCGTCTGACTTGCGCCGCCTGGGCGCGGTCGATGCTTACCGAGCCGTACGGACTCGCGGCTTCCGAGCTTCGAAAGTTCTGCTGTACGCCATTGAAGGCGCATTGATGGATGTGCACTGGAACGACCTCCCCTCTGAACGCAAGGAGGCGCTGAACCGCCAGTTGGATGCCCTGTCAGCGCGGCAGAAAAACTAGATCGGCCCTCAAGCCCAATGTTTACAGGCATTACAAACGAGCGTTTGAGAAAAACTGGATGAGCAGATAAAACAATAGTTGACTCTCAAATGAGAATCGTTATGATTATCACAACTGGTCGCGAGATCAGCCGATAACTGAAAGACCATTGGTTCGGACTCTCAGATTATCTCCTCATCAGGCTAATCACGGTTATTTGACCCGGCTCTTGCCGGGTCTTTTTTTGCCTGCAAATTACTGACTTCAGCGCGCAATGATCAGCGGATGCCCCCGCTCCGGATGCGGTTGTACCAGCACATCCAGACCAAATACAGCCTTGAGTGGCTCAGGTTGCAGGACTGTTGCGGGCCTATCCAGAGCATGGGGGCGTCCGCCTTCCAGCAGCAGGATCCGGTCGCAGTAACGCGCCGCCAGGTTCAAGTCATGCAGGATCACCAGCACCGCAGCCCCCTTGTCGGCAAAGCTGCGAATCGCCTGCAAGGTGGTGTGCTGGTGCAGGGGATCAAGCATCGACGTTGGCTCGTCCAACAACAACGTTTGCCCCGCCTCACCTGGCCATAACTGCGCCAACACCCGCGCCAAGTGCACCCTTTGTCGCTCGCCGCCCGACAAGGCCAGGTAACTGCGGCCACTCAGGTGGCCCACGTCGGCCGCGTGCAGCGCCGCGCGGACGATTTGATCGTCGCGCACTCGCCCGGTCTGATGAGGCAAGCGCCCCATGCCCACCACCTCTTCGACACGAAAGGCGAAGTCCAGGGTGGACGTCTGTGGCAACACCGCCAGACGCTGGGCACGTTGCGCCCCTCCCAGACTCTTCAATTCTTGCTGGTCCAACCAGATCTTGCCCTGATCAGGCGACAACTCCCCGCACAGCGCTCCGAGCAAGGTACTTTTGCCCGCACCATTGGGCCCCAGCACGCCCAGCACTTCGCCCGGCAGCAGGTCCAAGGTGACATCGGACAACACGGTTTTACCACCGCGCCGAATCTGCAACGCTTCTACCCGCAGCATCAGGCGCGCCCTCGTAACAATAAATAGAGGAAAAATGGCGCACCGATAAATGCAGTGACAATACCGATCGGCAGTTCCGCCGGCGCCAACGCCAAGCGCGCCACCAGATCGGCAAACAACAGCAGGCTCGCGCCCGCCAGCACTGACGCCGGTAACAGCACCCGATGATCCGGCCCCGCCAGCAGCCGCACCAGATGTGGCACCACCAAACCGACAAAACCAATCATGCCCGCAGCCGCCACGGCTGCACCAACGCCCAGGGCCGTGCAGAACACCAACTCGCGCTTGAGCCCCTCAACATCAATGCCCAGATGATTGGCCTCCGACTCACCCAGCAGCAATGCGTTCAGCGCTTTCGCCCGGCGCGGCAACCACAGCGCGACGCCCGCGCTTACCAACAGCAAGGGCCACAACCGCGAATAGCTCGCGCCATTGAGGCTGCCCAGGTTCCAGAACGTCAGGGTGCGCAAGGTGGCATCGTCGGCCAGATAGGTAAACAGCCCCACCGTTGAGCTGGCCAGTGCCGTCAGCGCGATACCGGCAAGCAGCATCGTCGCGACATTGGTCTGGCCATTGCGACGCCCCAACCGGTAGACCAGTGCGGTAACGCCCAGCCCCCCCAGAAATGCGCACAGCGACAACAAATAGGGACCGAACGCATCCGGCAGCCCACCGAAGAACGAACCGCCGACAATCGCCACCGCTGCCCCCAACGCCGCACCGCTGGACACACCCACCAACCCAGGATCGGCCAGCGGGTTGCGAAACAACCCCTGCATCGCCACGCCCGACAACGCAAGGACACCGCCGACGGCCAGCCCCAAGAGGGTCCGCGGCAGGCGAATCTGCCCCAGAATCAATTCAGCCTGCTCCAACCCCGCCGCCTCAATCGGCACGCCCAATAGCCTTAACGCGGCTCTGAGCGTATCAATCAACGGCAAGCTGACCGGTCCGAGGGCCAATGAAAGCCAGATCGCCAACACACACAGCAGCGACAGGCCAATAAACAGTGTCTTGGGCTTAAGCAGAGTGGTCATGGAGCCGATTTAGCCTGGGACGGATAAAAACCAGCGGACAGTTTCACCAGGTTTTCTGGCAATCGCGGCCCCAGGCCACCCACCAGCAAGGTCGGATCCAGTTCAAACACTCGCCCACGCTTGGCTGCCGGTGTCGACGCGAGAATCGGGTTTTCCTTGAACAAGGCAGCACGCGCCGCATCACCGGTCAGCGCGCGATCGGCAAACACCAGCACATCAGGACTCAAACCCGCCAAAGACTCGACTGAAAAGGGCTTATAGCCCGAGTGCGTGGCCAGGTTACGTCCGCCCGCCTGCTGCAATATCCAATCGGCGGCCGTGTCCTTGCCCGCGATCAGCGGCTTGCCACCGGCATGGCCCAGCAACAACAGCACGCCCGGAGCCTTTTGCGCCGCCTGGGCCTTGGTCACCCAGCTTTTTTGCTGCTCCAGCGCCTGCCCGTATTTGGCAAACAGTGCGTCTGCCCGGGTCTCACTGCCCAGCAGTTTTCCCAAGTGTTCAAGGTTGCCCTTCAATGTCGGCAAATCCGGCTGGGCCGAAAACATCTCGACCTGCACGCCGGCATTGCGAATCTGCGCCAGTACCGGCGGCGGCCCCATTTCCTCAGTGCCCACAAGGATTTGCGGGCGCAGGCTGAGAATGCCTTCAGCCGACAGCTGCCGCTGGTAGCCAATGCTCGGCAACGCCTTGAGCGACTGCGGATGCTGGCTGGTGGTGTCGACCCCGACCAATTTCGATTCGCCGCCTAAAGCCGTCACCCATTCCGATAGCGCCCCTCCAGCACTGACCCAGCGTTGTGGCAGTTCAGAGGCGTGTGCCCCGTGGTTGACCAGTAATGAGGCAACAAGCGCAATAGCGCTGGTACTCAGGCGCATAACAGGGTTTCCTTCCTAGGGCAGGGCCATTCAGGCACTCATCAATGTGACAGAACATTGCTGCCGGACATCGTATTAAGCACCCAGTCAGCTGACGGGCGAAGCGGCCATTTGATAATTGTTTGCATTTGAACGTCAAGGCACTTAAGGATTGAAATGAAGTTTCTCTGCCCCTCAAGCGACCTCGCACCCGACAGCAGCCGCGGTTTTGATATCGATGGCCATAAACTGCTGGCCGTGCGCCGAGACGGCATTGCCTACTTTTATCGCAACCGCTGCCCCCATCGCGGCGTCCCGCTGGAATGGCAGCCCGACCGCTTCCTCGACGCCAGCGCCAGCCTGATCCAATGCGCCACCCATGGCGCCCTATTCCTGATCGAGAGCGGCGAGTGCATCGCCGGCCCGTGCGCAGGCCAGAGTCTCACCGCCCTGCCCGGCCATGAGGATGAACAAGGCTTGTGGGTAGAACTCTAGTCGCCCAACAACACCTTCAGTCGACGCTCGACATACATCTCTTGCGGTGTGACCCGTACGCCGTAAGCCAGCACCTCCACACCCGCGGCCTTGGCCTCGCGTAACGCCGCAGCGTAACCGGCGTCAATTTCCACCGCTGGGCGAACCGCATCGATGCCCGACAAATTCACGCAGTACAACTGCACCGCCCGCACGCCTTCACGCGCCAGGTGAGCCAGTTCGCGCAAGTGCTTGGCACCGCGCTGCGTCACTGCATCAGGAAAAGCCGCCACCGAGGTTGCGTCAAAACCCAGGGTGACGCTTTTGACCTCCACGAAGGCGGCGCCCTGTGGGTAATCCAGGCGGAAGTCAATGCGGCTCTTCTCCTGACCGTACGGCACTTCACGCTTGAGCGCCGTAAAGCCATTGAGTTCAGTGATCACGCCAGCCAGCAGCGCCTCTTCAACCAACTGATTGGCCCGCGCGGTGTTGACGCACGCCAGCCGACCCTGGGGCGTTTCGGCAATTTCCCAGGTGCCTGGCAACTTGCGCTTGGGGTCCGAGGAACGGCTGAACCAGACCTGGCCACCTTCGACCACGCAATTGAGCATCGAGCCGGTGTTCGGGCAATGAATGGTAAGCAACTCGCCGGTAACGGTTTCGATATCGGTGAGAAAACGCTTGTAGCGGCGGATCAGCCGCCCTTCTTCAAGAGGAGGATAAAAGCGCATCAGCCTTGCCAGCTCCGCAGGCCACGAGCGATGCGCTCCACCGCTTCTTGCAGCCGGTCAATATTTTGCGTGTAGGCAAAACGCACATGGTGGCCCGCTTGATAACGACCGAAATCCAGCCCGGGTGTAAAAGCCACGTGCTCGGTCTCCAGAAAGTGACGGCAGAACGCGAAGGCATCGCCGCCGAACGCGCTGATATCGGCATACAAATAAAACGCCCCTTCCGGCTCCACGGCGATACCGAATCCAAGCTCGCGCAGCGCCGGCAGCAGAAAGTCACGACGCCGGCCGAATTCGGCGCGGCGCTCTTCAAGAATGCTCAGGGTCTGCGGGGTAAAACAGGCCAAGGCAGCGTACTGGGCCATGCTCGGCGCACTGATGTAGAGGTTCTGCGCCAGTTTTTCCAATTCGCTGATCGCAGCAGGAGGCGCTATCAGCCAACCGAGGCGCCATCCGGTCATGCCGAAATACTTCGAAAAACTATTCAAGACGAAGGCGTCATCGTCGACTTCCAGCACGCTGGCGGCATCGGTGCCGTAGGTGAGGCCGTGGTAGATCTCGTCCACTACCAAGTGGCCGTTACGCGCTTTGACTGCACTCGACAAGCCTGCCAGTTCGTCCCTCGTGAGGACTGTGCCGGTAGGGTTGGCCGGTGACGCAACCAGCGCGCCCACGCTGTCCTGGTCCCAATGCCTGGCGACCAGATCGGCGGTCAACTGATAGCGGACCTCAGGCCCCACCGGCACCAATTGCGCCGCGCCCTCTACCAGCCGCAGAAAGTGTCGATTGCAGGGGTAGCCTGGATCAGCCAGCAGCCAGTGCTTGCCAGGGTCGACCAGCAAGCTGCTGGCCAACAGCAACGCGCCGGAGCCACCGGGCGTAATCAAGATACGCTCGGGATCGACACTCAAGCCGTAGCGCTGCTGGTAAAACCCGCTGATGGCCTCGCGCAACTCGGGCACCCCACGGGCCGCCGTGTAGCGCGTCTTGCCGTTGGCCAGCGCAGCCTGGCCGGCCTGGATGATCGGCTCGGCGGTGGTAAAGTCCGGTTCGCCGATTTCCAGATGGATCACGTCGTGGCCGGCAGCCTGCAGCTCATTGGCGCGTGCCAGCAACGCCATGACATGAAAAGGTTCGATGGCGCGACTGCGCGCACTGTAGGGCTGAGCCATTAGCCTTCCTTAACGGTGAGGACAAAATCAGGATTCTACCGAACCCTCGCGGTAAAACATGCTCTATTGCCTGATTGGGGCTGCAAGTGCACCCTGCGCACGCTCGTAAAACAGCTAAAATCAACATTCGAGGCGATACATACCCAGTCATGGCGGGCTGCTGCAGTTTGCAACCCCTTTGCCCTGGAGCTCGACAACCGGGAGTAGCGCACCCTGAATCTATCTGGTAAGTTCGCCCGCTTGCAGCCGCAGGGCCGGCAGGTGTCGGTGACGTTGCAATCCTGCGCAATGGATTAGAAGAGTGAGAGGCGGTCTATTCATGTCCACCCAAGCAAAGCAACAGAGCATCAGCGGTTTCCAGCCCTACGTTGAATCCAAGGGCGAGGAATACATGGGCAAGCCCATGCGCGAGCACTTCTCCAAAATCCTGAAGCAGTGGAAGCAGGACTTGATGCAGGAAGTCGACCGCACGGTTGACCATATGAAGGACGAAGCAGCCAACTTCCCGGACCCGGCAGACCGTGCCAGCCAGGAAGAGGAATTCGCCCTTGAACTGCGCGCTCGTGATCGCGAACGCAAGTTGATCAAGAAGATCGACAAGACCCTGCAATTGATCGAAGACGAAGAGTATGGCTGGTGCGAATCCTGCGGCGTCGAGATCGGTATTCGCCGCCTCGAAGCCCGCCCGACTGCGGACCTGTGCGTAGACTGCAAGACCTTGGCTGAAATCAAGGAAAAACAGGTCGGCAAGTAACCCTGCCGAACTGAACGAATGGGGCGTGCAAACGCCCCATTTTTGTTTCTGGCGTTTACCGGTTTTGCAGTAGTATCCGCCCATGACAGCCTCTACCTATATCGGGCGTTTCGCCCCCACGCCCAGCGGCCATTTGCACTTCGGCTCCCTGGTTGCTGCCCTCGCCTCCTACCTCGACGCACGCGCCCAACATGGCCGCTGGTTGATGCGCATGGAAGACCTTGACCCTCCCCGTGAAGAGCCCGGCGCCCAAGCAGCGATCCTGCATGCCCTGCAAAGCTACGGCTTTGAATGGGATGGCGAGCTGGTTCGGCAGAGCGAGCGGCATGACGCCTACGCCAAAGTGCTGAATGACCTGTTCAACCATGGCCTGGCCTATGCCTGCACATGCTCGCGCAAGCAACTGGAACCCTACAACGGGATTTACCCAGGCTTGTGCCGCAATGCCGGCCACGACCAGCAGGATGCTGCCATCCGTCTGCGTGTGCCTGAACTGGAATACCACTTTACCGACCGCGTGCAGGGCGAGTTCCGACAGCATCTGGGCCGCGACGCGGGCGACTTCATCATCCGGCGCCGCGACGGCCTCTACGCCTATCAGTTGGCCGTGGTCCTCGACGATGCCTGGCAAGGGGTTACCGATATCGTGCGCGGCGCCGACCTGCTGGACTCCACGCCGCGCCAGCTTTACTTGCAAGAGCTGCTCGGCCTGCGCCAGCCACGTTACCTGCATGTACCACTGATTGTGCAGCCGGACGGCAACAAACTGGGAAAATCCTACCGCTCCCCACCGTTGACCGCCGACCAGGCCACGCCCTTGCTGCTTCGCGCACTGCGCGCCCTCGGCCAGCCAGCCGGTAACGAACTGCTTTACGCAAGCCCACGGGAACTGCTGGATTGGGGCATTACGCACTGGGACGCGACGCAGATCCCGCGCACACTCACGCTGGCCGAAGCGCAATTGAGTTGAAGGCGCTTGCAGGTTGCCCGCCATCCGTTACCATCGCCGCAGATTTTTAATCAGAGGCCAATATGTACATCTATCGATTGGTCCTGTTGCTGGTCGTCGGGATCTACCTGTTCTCCCCCGCCATCATGGATTGGTGGATCGACGCCACGGGCGCCTGGTATCGCCCTTATCTGCTATGGCTGATCCTGATCGTCGTGACCTTCATCCTGCAGAGCCAAAAAGATGCCGATGAGCTTTAGCCTCACCCAGATGCTGCTGATCAGCGCCGCCTACCTGGCTGCTTTGTTCGGCGTGGCCTGGATCAGTGAGCGCGGAATGATTCCGCGGGCGATCATTCGCCATCCGCTGACCTACACCTTGTCCCTGGGCGTGTACGCCAGCGCCTGGGCGTTCTACGGTACGGTGGGCCTGGCCTATCAGTACGGCTACGGCTTTCTGTCCAGTTACCTGGGGGTGTCCGGTGCGTTCCTGCTGGCGCCGGTGTTGCTGTACCCGATCCTGAAAATCACTCGTACCTACCAGTTATCATCCCTGGCGGACCTGTTTGCCTTCCGCTTTCGCAGTACCTGGGCCGGTGCGCTGACCACGATTTTCATGCTGATCGGCGTACTGCCGTTGCTGGCCCTGCAGATTCAAGCAGTGGCAGACTCCATCAGCATCCTGACCCGCGAACCCGTGCAACACCGTGTTGCCCTGGCTTTCTGTGCACTGATCAGCCTGTTCACAATTTTCTTCGGCTCGCGCCATATTGCTACCCGCGAGAAACACGAAGGTTTGGTGTTCGCAATTGCCTTTGAGTCGGTCATCAAGCTGATCGCCATTGGCGGCGTCGGCCTGTATGCGCTCTACGGCGTGTTCGACGGCCCGCAACAGCTGGAGCTGTGGCTGCTGCAAAACCAGACTGCCCTCGCCGCGCTGCACACACCCTTGCAGGAAGGCCCATGGCGCACGCTGCTGTTGGTGTTCTTCGCCTCGGCGATCGTAATGCCGCACATGTACCACATGACCTTCACCGAAAACCTCAACCCACGCTCACTGGTGAGTGCGAGCTGGGGTTTGCCGCTGTTCCTGTTACTGATGAGCCTGGCGGTGCCGTTGATCCTGTGGGCCGGCCTGAAACTGGGGGCCACCACCAACCCTCAGTATTTCACCCTGGGCATCGGCATTGCCGCCAACAGCCCGGCGTTGGCACTGCTGGCGTATGTCGGCGGTTTGTCGGCGGCCAGTGGATTGATCATTGTCACCACGCTGGCGCTATCGGGCATGGCACTCAACCACTTGGTGCTGCCGCTGTACCAGCCGCCGGCTGAGGGCAATATCTACCGCTGGTTGAAATGGACCCGCCGCGCGCTGATCGTTGCGATCATTACCGCCGGCTACGGGTTCTACCTGCTGCTCGGCGCCGGGCAAGACCTGGCCAACCTTGGCATTGTCGCGTTTGTCGCCACCTTGCAGTTCCTGCCGGGGGTGTTGTCGGTGCTGTACTGGCCGACCGCCAACCGCCGTGGTTTTATCGCAGGGCTGCTGGCGGGGATCCTGGTGTGGATCGTCACCATGTTGCTACCACTGGTCGGCAACTTGCAGGGCTTCTACATCCCGTTGCTGAACATGATTTACGTGCTCGACGACACCAGTTGGCACATGGCGGCCATTGCCTCGCTGGCCGCCAACGTACTGATGTTTACCCTGATCTCATTGTTCACCAACGCCAGTGCCGAAGAAACCAGCGCCGCCGAAGCCTGCGCAGTGGACAACGTGCGTCGCCCGCAACGCCGCGAACTGCACGCAGCCTCGCCCCAGGAGTTTGCCACGCAACTGGCCAAGCCTCTGGGCGCCAAGGCGGCGCAAAAGGAGGTCGAGCAAGCGCTGCGTGACCTCTACCTGCCGTTCGACGAGCGTCGCCCCTATGCCCTGCGCCGTCTGCGTGACCGTATCGAGGCCAACCTCTCCGGCCTGATGGGCCCCAGCGTGTCCCAGGACATGGTCGAAACCTTCCTGCCCTACAAGGCGGGCGGCGAAAGCTACGTGACCGAAGACATCCATTTCATCGAAAGCCGGCTGGAGGATTACCACTCACGCCTCACCGGCCTGGCCGCCGAACTCGATGCCTTGCGCCGTTACCACCGCCAGACCTTGCAGGAACTGCCGATGGGTGTCTGTTCCCTGGCCAAGGACCAGGAAATCCTGATGTGGAACAAGGCCATGGAAGAACTCACCGGCATCGCCGCCCAGCGGGTAGTGGGCTCGCGCCTCAATACCCTGGCCGATCCGTGGAAAGAACTGCTTCAGGGGTTTATCAACCTGCCCGACGAGCACTTGCACAAGCAGCACCTGGCCCTCGATGGCCAGACCCGCTGGCTCAACCTGCACAAAGCCGCCATTGATGAGCCCCTGGCCCCCGGTAACAGCGGCCTGGTTTTGCTGGTGGAAGACCTCACCGACACGCAGATGCTCGAAGACAAGCTTGTGCATTCCGAGCGCCTGGCCAGTATTGGTCGTCTCGCAGCCGGCGTGGCCCACGAAATCGGCAACCCGATCACCGGTATCGCCTGCCTGGCGCAGAACCTGCGCGAAGAGCGCGAGGAAGACGGTGAAATCACTGAAATCAGCGGGCAGATCCTTGAACAGACCAAGCGCGTTTCGCGCATCGTGCAGTCGCTGATGAGCTTCGCCCACTCCGGCGCGCATCAAAACCAGGACGAAGCGGTGTGTCTGGCCGAGGTCGCGCAGGACGCCATTGGACTTCTGGCCTTGAATCGGCGCAATTTCGAAGTACAGTTCTTTAATCTGTGTGATCCGGAACATTGGGTCGATGGCGACTCGCAACGCCTGGCCCAAGTGCTGATCAACCTGCTGTCCAACGCACGCGATGCATCGCCGGCCGGCAGCGCTGTACGCGTCAAGAGCGAGGCTTTCGAGCACACGGTCGACCTGATCGTGGAGGACGAAGGCAGCGGCATCCCACAGAACATCATGGACCGATTGTTCGAACCCTTCTTCACCACCAAGGACCCCGGTGAAGGTACCGGTCTGGGCCTTGCACTGGTCTATTCCATCGTTGAAGAGCATTATGGACAAATCACCATCGACAGCCCGGCTGACACCGAAAGCCAACGCGGCACCCGTATCCGGGTGACCTTGCCGCGTCATGTCGAAGCGACGTCCGCTGTGAACTGAGACCGTCGAGAGAATTGAATCAATGCCGCACATTTTGATCGTCGAAGACGAAACCATTATCCGCTCTGCCTTGCGTCGCCTGCTTGAACGAAATCAGTACCAGGTCAGCGAAGCCGGCTCGGTGCAGGAAGCCCAGGAGCGGTTCAGCATCCCCACGTTCGACCTGATTGTCAGCGACCTGCGCCTGCCTGGAGCTCCGGGCACCGAGCTGATCAAGCTGGGCCAAGGCACCCCGGTGCTGATCATGACCAGCTACGCCAGCCTGCGCTCGGCGGTCGACTCGATGAAGATGGGCGCGGTGGACTATATCGCCAAGCCTTTCGATCACGATGAGATGCTCCAAGCCGTGGCCCGCATCCTGCGTGACCGTCAGTCGGCCAGCAGCGCGCCTGCCGAACAGCGTCCAGTCGGCAAAGCGACCAACGGCGCCGACAAGCCCGGTGTGGACAACAGCAATGGCGAGATCGGCATCATCGGCTCCTGCCCGCCGATGCAGGATCTGTACAGCAAGATCCGCAAAGTGGCGCCGACCGATTCCAATGTATTGATCCAGGGCGAGTCGGGCACTGGCAAGGAGCTGGTTGCCCGCGCCCTGCACAACCTGTCCAAGCGCGCCAAGGCACCGATGATCTCGGTGAACTGCGCGGCAATCCCTGAATCGCTGATCGAGTCCGAACTGTTCGGTCACGAGAAAGGCGCGTTCACCGGCGCCAGCGCCGGGCGTGCTGGCCTGGTTGAAGCGGCGGACGGCGGAACCTTGTTCCTCGATGAAATCGGCGAACTGCCACTGGAAGCCCAGGCGCGCTTGTTGCGGGTGTTGCAGGAAGGCGAGATTCGCCGAGTCGGTTCGGTGCAATCGCAAAAGGTTGATGTGCGGCTTATTGCAGCGACGCACCGTGACCTCAAGAGCCTGGCCAAGATCGGCCAGTTCCGTGAAGACTTGTATTACCGCCTGCACGTGATCGCCCTCAAATTGCCGGCCCTGCGCGAGCGCGGCGCCGACGTCAACGAGATCGCCAGTGCGTTCCTGTTACGCCAGAGCGCACGCATCAACCGTACCGACCTGAAGTTTGCCGCGGACGCCGAGCAGGCAATCCGGCATTACTCGTGGCCGGGTAACGTGCGGGAATTGGAGAACGCCGTGGAGCGCGCGGTGATCCTGTCGGAAAGCCCGGAGATTTCCGCCGAGCTTTTGGGCATCGATATCGAGCTCAGTGACCTGGAAGACGATGACTTCATCGGCCTGGCCCCACAACAGGGCGGCGGTAGCAATACCAGTCATGAGCCGACGGAGGATTTGTCACTGGAAGACTACTTCCAGCATTTCGTCCTGGAACATCAGGACCATATGACCGAGACCGAACTGGCCCGCAAACTGGGTGTGAGTCGCAAGTGCCTGTGGGAGCGGCGCCAGCGCCTGGGCATTCCGCGGCGCAAGACCGGGGTTGCCAGCGAGAGCTGAGGGTGCGCCCCCATGGGTAACACCTGTTGATGTGAAAAAACTGTTACCGCTGACTTTTCACGTAACAAAAGCCGGGGCTTACGGTAACGAAGCCCCGGCTTTTTTTTGCCCTCGAAAACTGCAAAACCACCTCAACCCCCTGATTTTGCTGGCCGGTACAAAAGTTGGCACGCACCCTGCTATATGCTTAGTACAAAAACAATAACAAGCTATGTACAAGACAATAAAAATAAGACGAATCGACTCACGCATAACAAAAACAACACGGCGGAGGCGCAGCTAACTGATTCTTTTGGAGAGGCGTTGCATTTGGGGCTTGCCCCGCAACCAGGCCGAGAACAACAAAAACTGCCCTAAGGCAGAGCCTGAACTGGTTGGATCGTAGATCAGCAACACAGCGACCAAAGCAATCCGTTTGCTCTTGACTCTCGATTGGGAGTGTCATGAAGGTGAAGCTTCATGGCGAGGGCGATCAACAAAAACAAGAAGCCCGAAATCAATAATAAAAATAGAGCACGCAACTACTTCTGGGGGAGCTTCGGCTCCCCTTGTAGTTTCCGGGATTTGACTCCAAAACGCTTAAGGCGCAATGCCTGTAGCTTGTTCCTACACCATCCCCTGACTAAATGCTAGAATCCCCGCCCATCATGCGGTCATTCTTCGTTATGGCCGAACATTCCTTCAAACAGTGCATCCCATGCTGAAGAAGTTGTTCCAGTCATTCCGTTCTCCCTTGCGTCGTACGCAACACAAACGCAGCACGCCTGAAGTGCTCAACAGCAGCCAGCATTCGTTGCAGCGCGCTCAATTCAGCCGTTATGCAGTGAACATCGTCGAACGTTTGCAGAACGCCGGCTACCAGGCTTACCTGGTGGGTGGTTGCGTACGCGACATGCTGCTCAATATCACGCCCAAGGATTTCGACGTAGCCACCAGTGCCACGCCTGAACAAGTGCGCGCCGAGTTTCGTAACGCACGAATCATCGGCCGGCGCTTCAAGCTGGTGCATATCCATTTTGGTCGCGAAATCATCGAGGTTGCGACCTTCCGCGCCGGCCACCCGCAAAACGATGAAGAGGAAGACACCAATCAGTCTTCCCGCAACGAGAGCGGGCGCATCCTGCGTGATAACGTCTACGGCACCCTGGAGGAGGACGCGCAACGTCGCGACTTCACCATCAATGCCCTTTATTACGATCCGGTCAGCGAGCGCATCCTCGATTACGCCAATGGCGTACACGACATTCGCAATAACCTGATCCGCCTGATCGGTGACCCGACCCAGCGCTATCAGGAAGATCCGGTGCGTATGCTGCGCGCCGTGCGGTTCGCGGCCAAACTCAACTTCGGTATCGAGAAGCACACTGCCGCGCCGATTCGCGAGCTGGCGCCCATGCTGCGGGAAATCCCCTCGGCACGCCTGTTCGAAGAGGTGCTCAAGTTGTTCCTCTCGGGGTATGCCGCCGACACCTTCGAAATGCTCGTCGACCTGCAGTTGTTCGACCCGCTGTTCCCGGCCAGTGCCGAGGCGCTGGAATACAACCCCACGTACACCCACACGCTGATCAGCGAAGCGTTGGTCAACACCGACCTGCGCATCAAGCAGAACAAACCGGTAACCCCGGCATTCCTGTTTGCCGCCCTGCTGTGGCCAGCGTTGCCCAAGCGCGTACTGCGCCTGCAGGACCGTGGCATGCCGCCGATCCCGGCCATGCAGGAAGCCGCTCACGAACTGATCGCCGAGCAGTGCCAACGCATCGCCATCCCGAAACGCTTCACCATGCCGATCCGCGAAATCTGGGACATGCAGGAACGTTTGCCGCGTCGCAGCGGTAAGCGTGCTGACCTGCTGCTGGACAACCCACGTTTCCGTGCCGGCTACGACTTCCTGCTGCTGCGCGAAAGCGCCGGTGAGCAGACCGATGGCCTGGGCGAATGGTGGACTGACTATCAGGATGCCAATGACAGCCAACGTCGCGAAATGATTCGTGAGCTTGGCAGCAAAGGCGATGGTGCCGGTGAAGGGCCGAAAAAGCGTCGCCGCAGCGGCAGCAAGCGTAAACGCAGCAGTGCCGATGCCTCGGGCGCCGCGGGCGAATAAACGTGGAACGTATCTACATCGGCATGGGCAGCAACCTGGCTGCCCCGCAACAGCAATTGCGCAGCGCGATCGAGGCGCTGGCGCAACTGCCTGGCACCCACCTCGCCGGTGTGTCTGCCTTTTATCAAAGTGACTCCCTGCTCCCGGGCCAACCGCGCTACACCAACGCGGTTGCGGCACTGGACAGCAGCCTGGCGCCGCTGGACCTGCTCGACGCACTGCAAGCCATCGAGAATGACCAGGGCCGCGAACGTCTTGAGCGCTGGGGCCCACGCACACTGGATCTGGATATCTTGCTGTTCGGTGATCGCCTGATCGACGAACCGCGCCTCAAGGTGCCGCACTACCAGATGCATCTGCGCGCCTTTGTGCTGTATCCGCTGGCTGAATTGGCGTCAACCGACCTGCAACTGCCTGACGGCCAACGCTTGAGCACCCTGCTCACAGCCTGCCCATTCGTCGGCCTGGAACGCTTACCGCAAGAATGACTCGGTCAATGTGGGAGCTGGCTTGCCTGCGATACAAGCGACTCGGTGTATCAGCCACACCGCGTGGATGCCATCGCAGGCAAGCCAGCTCCCACATTTGATCTGCGCTGCCGTAAACCGCGCACAAGTTGCGCAATCGCGTCAGTAACAGCGGTAACACCGCCATCGTAACAATGCGGTAACACATCCAATTGACTTCCCGTGTCCTCCTCACGACTATAGGCGTCCCGCTGCCGCCAACCCGGCGCTACAGGGCGCAATCCAGGCCTTATAAGCACTGCTTTCAAGACAGTGCGCCTGTATAAACGAAGACTCACGCGCGTTACTCGCTGTTTCCAAGCGCCTGAACGAGGACCCTTTTCATGCCAGACATTACCCTGACCACCTTGCAGAGCCTCAAGCTCAAGGGTGAAAAAATCACCATGCTGACCTGCTATGACGCCACCTTCGCCAACGCCTGTTGCCAGGCCGGGGTTGAAGTGTTGTTAGTGGGCGACTCCCTGGGCATGGTTCTTCAAGGGAATGACAGCACCCTGCCCGTGACCACGGATGAACTGGCCTACCACACCGCCAGCGTCAAGCGTGGCAACGACGGCGCCTTGATCATCGCCGACCTGCCGTTCATGGGGTACGCCACGCTTGAGCAAACCTTCCAGAACGCCGGCAAGCTGATGCAGGCCGGCGCCCATATGGTCAAAGTCGAAGGCGCCGTGTGGCTGGCCGAGTCGATCCGGCTGCTGGCTGAACGCGGTGTACCGGTATGTGCACACATGGGCCTGACCCCGCAGTCGGTGAACATCCTCGGCGGCTACAAGGTACAGGGTCGCAATGAAGCCCAGGCGCGCCAGATGCGCGCCGATGCCATCGCCCTGGAACAAGCCGGTGCCGCGATGATTGTGCTGGAGTGCGTCCCCAGCGAACTGGCCGCAGAAATCACCCAGGCCGTCAAAGTGCCGGTAATCGGCATTGGCGCCGGCTCCGCCACCGATGGTCAGGTGCTGGTCCTGCACGACATGCTCGGCCTGTCGATTAGCGGTCACGTACCCAAGTTCGTGAAGAACTTCATGGCCGGCCAGGACAGCATTCACGCAGCCCTGAGCGCTTACGTCAGCGAAGTCAAGAATGTGACTTTCCCAGGCGTTGAACACGGATTCTCGGCATGAACACCGTTAAAACCGTCCGCGAACTGCGGGCTGCCGTGACCCACGCCCGCAGCGCCGGCAAACGCATCGGCTTTGTGCCTACCATGGGCAACCTGCATAGCGGCCATGCCACCCTGGTGACCAAGGCCGCGCAGCAGGCAGATTTCGTGGTGGCGAGCATTTTCGTCAACCCACTGCAATTCGGTGCCGGCGAAGATCTGGATAAATACCCGCGCACATTGGCCGCCGACCAGGAAAAACTCCTGCAGGCGGGCTGCAACCTGCTGTTTGCGCCCACTGTCGAGGAAATGTACCCCGATGGCATGAACGGCCAGACCCGCGTCAGCGTGCCACAACTGTCCGAAGGCTTGTGCGGCGCCAGCCGCCCAGGGCATTTCGAAGGCGTGGCCACGGTGGTCAGCAAGTTGTTCAACATGGTCCAGCCCGACATGGCCGTATTTGGCCAGAAGGACTACCAGCAGTTGGCGGTCATTCGCGCCATGGTCCGCGATCTGAACATGCCGATCCAGATCATCGGCGAACCCACCGTGCGTGCAGCGGACGGCCTCGCGCTGTCATCACGCAACGGTTACCTCACCGAGGAGCAACGTGCGGTCGCGCCGGTGCTGTACCGCGCCCTCAGCCAGATCGCCACGGCCATCCAAGACGGTGATCATGATTTCGCCAAGCTTCGCGCCGAGCAAATCCGGCAGATTGAAGCCGCAGGGCTACGCATGGACTACCTGGAAGTGCGCCAAGGCGTACATCTGCGCCCGGCCACGGCTGAAGATCGGGATGTGGTGATCCTGGTCGCCGCTTATCTGGGCGCCACACGCCTGATCGATAACCTGCACCTGAACCTCGCCTGACCCCACTTTACCCTCCACCTGTTGCCCCGACGGCTGTGCCGGTATAAAAAAGTACCGGCCACAGCGCAGACAAAGCCAAGACATATCCACACGCTAGGTTTAATGTAATCGCCCTGCGCTATGGTTAGCGCTGTCTGGAACCCAGTCGTTGAGACAAGAATGGATGTTCCGGGCTTTTAAGTGTCCTAAAGGCAGTCCCTGTAATAAAAGGAAACCCGCAGCGATGGCGTACTACCGCACCCCTCATGACGTTACCGCTCTGCCCGCCTGGCAAGCGCTTGTTCAACATCGCCAAGCCATGCAGGATTTCAGCATGCGCGAAGCGTTCAATGCCGACCCTCAGCGCTTTTCCCAATTTACCTTGAGCAGCTGCGGACTTTTCCTCGATTACTCGAAAAACCTGATCACCAGCGAAACCCGCGACCTGCTGGTGGACCTGGCCAAGGAAGTGAACCTTAAAGGCGCGATTGATGCGTTGTACGCGGGCGAGCCCGTCAACTCTTCCGAAGGCCGCCCGGCGCTGCATACCGCCCTGCGCCGCCCGGTGGGTGACAAGCTGTCGGTCAACGGCGTGAACATCATGCCGGACGTGCACAAGGTGCTGAACCAGATTACTGACCTGGTCGGCCGCATCCACGACGGCCTGTGGCGTGGCTACACCGAAAAGCCGATCACCGACGTGGTGAACATCGGCATCGGTGGTTCGTTCCTCGGTCCGGAACTGGTCTCCGAAGCGCTGTTGTCCTACGCCCACAAAGGCGTGCGTTGCCACTACCTGGCGAATATCGACGGCAGCGAGTTCCACGAGCTGACCATGAAGCTGCGCGCCGAGACCACGCTGTTCATTGTTTCGTCCAAATCCTTCAACACCCTTGAAACCCTGAAGAACGCCCAGGCCGCCCGCGCCTGGTACCTGGCCCAGGGTGGTTCGGAAGCTGAGCTGTATCGCCACTTCATCGCCGTTTCGAGCAACAACGCAGCGGCCGTAGCCTTTGGTATTCGCGAAGAGAACATCTTCCCGATGTGGGATTGGGTAGGCGGGCGTTACTCGCTGTGGTCGGCGATTGGCTTGCCAATCGCCCTGGCCATCGGCATGTCCAACTTCAAGGAACTGCTGTCGGGTGCCTACACCATGGACCAGCACTTCCTGAACGCGCCGTTCGAAGCCAACATGCCCGTACTGCTGGGTTTGCTGGGCGTGTGGTACGGCAACTTCTGGGGCGCGCAGAGCCACGCGATCCTGCCGTACGACCATTACCTGCGTAATATCACCAAGCATTTACAACAGCTGGACATGGAATCCAACGGCAAGAGCGTCCGCCAGGACGGCACGCCAGTGTCCACTGATACCGGCCCGGTGATCTGGGGTGGCGTAGGCTGCAACGGGCAGCACGCTTACCACCAGTTGCTGCACCAAGGGACGCAACTGATCCCGGCCGACTTCATCGTGCCGATCGTCAGCTTCAACCCGGTCTCCGATCACCACCAGTGGCTATACGCCAACTGCCTGTCCCAGAGCCAGGCACTGATGCTCGGCAAGACCCGTAGTGAGGCCGAAGCCGAGCTGCGTGAGAAGGGCCTGCCGGAAGCGGAAGTGCAGAAGCTGGCACCGCACAAGGTGATCCCGGGCAACCGTCCGAGCAACACCATCGTGGTCGAACGCATCAGCCCTCGTCGCCTCGGTGCGCTGGTGGCGATGTATGAGCACAAGGTGTTCGTGCAGAGCGTGGTCTGGGGCATCAACGCTTTTGACCAATGGGGCGTTGAACTGGGCAAGGAACTGGGCAAAGGCGTTTACAACCGCCTGACGGGCGCCGAAGAAACCTCAGCCGAGGACGCTTCGACCCAGGGCCTGATCAACTACTTCCGCGGTCGTCACCGCGGCTGATGCTGATCACTCAAGGCCAACGTCTGTTTGGACGTTGGCCTTGAACCCTCCCACCACAGGGTGCATCTTTATCACTTGTCGCAAAAACAAGAATAAGGATCGCTCATGTTCGATATCAGCACGTTTCCCACCGCCGATGCCGTCCGCCGGGCTGCGCAACTCAGTCAAGAAGACTATCAGCGCCTCTATCGCCAATCCATCGAGCAGCCAGAGACCTTCTGGGCCGAACAGGCCAAGGGCTTTCTGGACTGGATAACACCGTGGCACACCGTCCAGCAGTCAGACATCAATACCGGTGCCGCCCAATGGTTTGCCGGCGGCCAACTGAACGTCAGCTACAACTGCATTGACCGTCACCTGGCGCAACGCGCCGATCAGCCGGCCTTCATCTGGGAGGGCGACGATCCGTCAAAATCCTCCACGATCACTTACCGCCAACTGCATCAAAACGTCAGCCGCCTGGCCAATGTGCTGAAAAACCGTGGCGTGAAAAAAGGCGACCGCGTGTGCATCTACATGCCGATGATCCCGGAAGCGGCCTACGCCATGCTGGCCTGCACGCGAATTGGCGCGGTGCACTCGGTGGTGTTTGGCGGGTTTTCGCCTGACGCCCTGCGTGACCGTATTCTCGATGCCGACTGCCGCACCGTGATAACCGCCGACGAAGGCGTGCGCGGCGGCAAGCCCGTGGCGCTGAAACAGAATGTCGATAAAGCCCTGGCCAGTTGCCCGAACGTCAGCACGGTGCTGGTGGTCGAGCGCACCGGAGCCAGCGTGAACTGGAACGAGGGCCGCGACCTCAAGTATCAAGCGGCCCTGGACGCCGCCAGCGACAACTGCCCACCCGAGCCGATGGACGCCGAGGATCCGCTGTTCATCCTCTACACCTCCGGCAGCACCGGCAAACCCAAGGGCGTGCTGCACACCACTGGCGGCTACCTGCTGCAAGCGGCGATGACCTTCAAGTACGTACTCGACTACCAAGAGGGCGAAGTGTTCTGGTGCACCGCCGATGTGGGCTGGGTCACCGGGCATAGCTACATCGTCTACGGTCCGCTGGCCAATGGCGCCACTTCGCTGATGTTCGAGGGCGTGCCGAGTTATCCGGACAGCTCGCGCTTCTGGCAGGTGATCGATAAACATCAGGTGAATATTTTCTACACCGCGCCCACCGCTTTGCGCGCCCTGATGCGTGAAGGCCACGGCCCATTGGAGAGCACCTCCCGCGCCAGCCTGCGCCTGCTGGGCAGTGTCGGTGAGCCGATCAACCCGGAGGCCTGGGACTGGTACTTCAATGCGGTGGGCGAACAGCGCTGCCCCATCGTCGATACCTGGTGGCAAACCGAAACCGGCGGCATCATGCTCAGCCCGCTGGTCAGCGCCCAGCGCATCAAGCCGGGCTGCGCGACACAGCCGATGTTCGGCGTACAACCGGTGCTGCTCGATGAGCAGGGCAAGGAAATCAGCGGCGCCGGCAGTGGCGTGCTGGCGATCAAGGCCAGCTGGCCGGGGCAGATTCGCAGCGTCTACGGCGACCCGCAGCGCATGATCGACACTTACTTCAAGCCCTATCCCGGCTACTACTTCACCGGCGACGGCGCGCGCCGCGATGAAGACGGCGACTACTGGATCACCGGTCGCATCGATGATGTGATCAACGTGTCCGGCCATCGCATCGGCACCGCCGAGGTCGAAAGCGCCCTGGTGCTGCATGACCAGGTCGCTGAAGCCGCTGTGGTCGGCTATCCCCATGACGTCAAGGGCCAGGGCATCTATGCCTTTGTAACGCCAATGAACGGCGTCGAGCCCAGCGATACGCTGAAAAAGCACTTGCTGGACCTGGTCAGCAAGGAAATTGGCAGCTTTGCCAAACCGGAACTGATCCAGTGGGCGCCTGCCTTGCCGAAAACCCGCTCCGGAAAGATCATGCGGCGCATCTTGCGCAAGATCGCCTGCAACGAACTGGACAGCCTGGGCGATACCTCAACCCTGGCTGACCCAAGCGTCGTAGACGGGTTGATCGACAAACGCCTGAACCGATAGCGCTCAGGATAATCCCCGGCCTGTGCAGGCCGGGGTTAACTGTTAAACTCCGCGCCCCGATTTTCTTATTTTTCTGCAAGCAAGGCGCGCTTCATGACCCCCCTGAATCAGGCGCTGCGCGCCGCCCTCGATCACCGCCAAGACCTGATCAACGAACTGCACGCCCAGGGTACAGACTGCTACCGGCTGTTCCACGGCAGCCAGGAAGGCGCCGGCGGCTTGACCATCGACCGCTACGGCCCGCAATTGCTGGTGCAGAGCTTCCATCAGTCGCTGGACAGCGCAGACCTTCTGGACCTGCATCAACTGATCAACCAATACATGGGCCTGGAATTGCTGCTGGTGTACAACGACCGTGCCCGAGGCAACTCGCGTATCGATCGTGAAGACACGGTATACCGCGCAGAGCCTGCGGCGCTCGAAGACCTGGTCGGCCACGAGTGGGGCCTCAGCTACCGTGTGCGGGGGCGCCATGCCGGGCAGGACCCGTTACTGTTCCTCGACCTGCGTAACACCCGTGGTTGGGTGAAGGATCACAGCGCCGGCAAAAGCGTGCTGAACCTGTTCGCCTACACCTGCGGCGTGGGCTTGAGCGCGGCCGCCGGCGGCGCACGCGAAGTGTGCAACCTGGATTTTGCCGAGGGCAACCTGGCGGTCGGGCGTGAAAACGGCCTGCTCAACCCACAATTGCCGAGCATGGAGTTCGTACAGTCCGATTACTTCCCGGCCATTCGCCAACTGGCGGGCCTGCCGATCACCCAGCGTCGCGGCCAAAAGCTGCCGAGCTATCCGCGCCTGGAGCAGCGCCAGTACGACCTGGTTCTGCTTGATCCGCCCGCCTGGGCCAAGAGCGCGTTCGGCACCGTCGACCTGCTGCGCGACTATCAGAGCTTGCTCAAGCCCGCGCTGCTGACCACCGCTGACAATGGGGTACTGATCTGTTGTAACAACCTGGCGAAAGTCAGCATGGATGACTGGCGTGAACAGGTGCTGCGTTGCGCAGAAAAAGCCGGGCGCCCAGTGCGCGACTGGCAGGTCATGACACCCGGGGCAGACTTTCCTTCCACAGATCAGCAGCCTCCGTTAAAGACCTTGATCCTGCATTTGTAGGAAGTTTCCCAGCAGCCACTGTTCTTCGGAACCGAATTACCGTGCCATACTCCAAGGCACTCTCGTTCGACACAGATGGCGTCACCCATGCCCAAAGGATTGATCCGCGCCGCAGGCGCCTTGTTGACCGCCCTGGCTTTGTACAGCTTGCTGGGCTTCTTGATTTTACCCGGCATCGCTCTTCGCATTGCCAACCAACAGTTGGCGAATTACGCCACGGTGCCGGCGCGAATCGAGCGCATCGAGCTCAACCCGTTCAGCCTGGAACTCACGCTGTGGGGCCTGAAGATCGGTGAGCCGGGCAAAGAACAAGTGGGCTTCCAGCGCTTTTACGCCAACCTGCAGGCCGACAGTCTCTGGACCCGCGCCCTGCACCTGGCTGATGTGCAACTGGACCAGCCCAAGACCGAACTGTTGTTCGACAAATCCGGCCAGTTGAACCTGGCGCAGTTGTTCAAACTGCCGCCGAGCGAACCGACTCCCGCAGATCCCGATGCCAAACCGTTCCCGCTGCGTATCGACAGCATCAAACTGGCGGGCGGCAATCTGCATTTCCGAGATCTGCGCCCCAGCGAACCTATCGAATTCCTCTACGACAAACTCGACTTCGAGCTGAAAAACCTCAGCACCTTGCCCGAAGACAACGCCGACATGACCCTGGTGGCCGCTGGCCCTGACGGCGGGCAGATTGACTGGAAAGGTAATGTCAGCCTGGTACCGATCACCTCCGAAGGTACCTTGAAGGTTACCGACGGCAAGATGAAAGCCTGGTGGCCGTATGTACGTGACGCCTTGCCACTGGTGCTGGAAGACGGCGTGCTTAACTTCAGCACCGACTATAAGTTCAGCCTGGCCAAAGAGACCGAGCTGAACCTGACCAACACCGCCGCCAGCATTGCGCCCTTCGCGATCAAGGCGCCGGATGGCCGGCCATTGGTACGCCTGGAACGCCTGGATGTCAGCGAAACCACGGTGGACCTGGCCAAGCAGCAGGTAGTCGTCGGCAAAATCCGCAGCAACAAGCTGGAAACCTGGGCCGCTCTTGAAGCCGATGGCCAACTCGACTGGCAAAAACTGTTCGCCAGCCAGCCAAGCAAGCCAACACCGGCACCGGCCAACACCGACGCGCCTGAAGCCCAACCGGCGGCGCCGAGCAAACCCTGGCAAGTGATGCTCAAGGATGTGCAACTGCGTAACTATCAGGTACACCTGGCCGACCGCCAGGCCAAACCTGCGGTGGCGCTGGAACTGGGCCCGTTGAATGTCGACATGCAGAACTTCGACAGCCTCAACCAAAGCCCCTTCACCTTGAAGGTCGATAGTGGCGTGGGCAAGCAAGGCAAGATCCAGGCAACCGGCGAGGTTAACCTCAACCCGGTCAGCGCCAAGCTGAAAGTGAATACCCAGGACATCGACCTGCGGGTGGCCCAGTCGTATATCAGCCCGTTTATTCGCCTGGAACTGCGCAGCGGCATGTTGGGCGGCAACCTGGATGTGAACCTCAAGAGCACCGAGCCGTTGGCCCTGCAAATCACCGGCCGCGCTCAGGTCGATCAGTTGCATACCCTGGACACCCTCAAGACCCGCGACTTCCTCAAGTGGCAGCGCCTGGTACTGGAGGGTGTGAACTATCAGCACGGTCAGAGCCTGTCGATCGACAAGGTCAACCTGCTGCAGCCGTATGCGCGCTTCATGATCAACGACGATCGCACCACCAACATCGATGACTTGCTGATTCCCCAGCCTGCCGACAGTGGTGCCAAATCAGCCGCCAAGCCGGCGGCCAGCAAAGACAAGCCCTTGGGCATCCACATCGGGCAGATCGCAATTAACGATGGTTCGGCCAACTTTGCCGACTTCAGCCTCACGCCCAACTTCGCCACCGCGATTCAACAGCTCAACGGCCAGATTGGCACCATCGATAGTCGCCAGGCCAAACCGGCCAGCGTCGATATCAAGGGTAAGGTAGACCGTTACGCCCCAGTGACCATCAAGGGCAGCGTGAACCCGTTTGATCCGATGGCAGCCCTGGATATCGCGACCAGCTTCAAACGTGTCGAGTTGACCAACTTGACACCTTACTCGGGCAAGTTCGCAGGCTTCCGTATCCGCAAGGGCCGGCTGAATCTCGACTTGCACTACGTGATCACCAAGGGCCAGTTGAAGGCCGAAAACAAAGTGGTGGTCGAACAGTTGCAACTGGGTGAGAAAGTCGACAGCTCCGATGCGGTGGACTTGCCGATTCGCCTGGCCATCGCCCTGCTCAAGGACAGCGACGGCAAGATCTCGATCGAACTGCCGGTCAGTGGCGACCTGAACAACCCGCAATTCAGCGTGATGCCGATTGTGTGGCAGACCCTGCGTAACCTCGTCGTCCGCGCAGCGACCGCGCCCTTCAAGTTTATTGGCGGGCTGGTGACGGGTGGCGGCTCTGAAGACCTGGGTAATGTTTCGTTCGCCGCCGGCTCCAGTGAGCTGAACAAAGATGCCGAGGGCGCGCTGAACACCTTGGCCAAGGCACTGAAAGAGCGCCCTACCCTGCGCCTGGAAATCGAAGGCACGGCTGCTGCCAGCAGCGATGGGCCGTTCCTGGCGGCGCAGCGGCTGGAACGTGAATACCAGTACAACTACTACAAGATCCTCCAGCGCCGTGGCGACAAAGTCCCGGCCCAAGCTTCGTTGCTTGAAGTGCCCGAGAAAGAAAAAGCACCGTTGCTGGAAGGTATCTACCGCACCCGTCTTAAACAGCAACCTCCCGCCGAATGGAAAAACCTTGGCAGCGATGAGCGCTCGGCGAAGCTCAAAGAGGGTGTGATCAAGTTCTGGAGCGGCAGTGATGTGCTGCTGCGCCAACTGGGCCAGGAGCGCGCCAGTACCATCAAGGATTACTTGGTGGACAAGGGCCAGTTGGAAGATGAGCGGGTGTACTTCATTGATGCGCAACTGGGGCAGGCGGAGAAAGATGGTCGGGTCATCACCCCAATGCATCTGGATGCCGAGTAACTTCTGAGCAACGCCTATCCTGATGTGGGAGCTGGCTTGCCTGCGATAGCATCACCTCGGTGCAACTGAATGACTGAGGTGCCAACATCGCTGGCAAGCCAGCTCCCACATTTTTTTTGGGGGGCTGGCTGGCAGTTTTGTTTCAACCCCAAAATAGAACAGGCCCCGACACAAGTGCCGGGGCCTGTAATGACCACATCCGTGTGGTCGGTCGCATGAACTCCAGAGGTGCATCGGGTGGATAACTAGCTCACCCTAAGCCGCCGCTATATCGTTCAAACGAAACCTTTAACGTTACTCTGCTTTCAGGCCGTCGGCCGATACAGCTTTAACGCCTTTGATTTTCTTGGTGATGGCAACCGCAGTTTCTTTCTGCGATGCAGTCACGGCAGTCGGAGACGACAGGGACACTACGCCCTTGTTGGTCTCAACCTTGATGTCAGTGCCAGGAATGCCCTTCTCGGTAACCAGGTCAGCCTTCACTTTGGTAGTGATCCAAGTGTCGCTGGTGGTTTCTTTAGCGTCGTGTGCCGCACCTTTGGTTTTGTCGATGCCGTCAGCTTTGACAGCGCCGCCAGCCAGCAGACCGTCAGCCGAAACAGCATTCACACCTTTGATTTTCTTGGTGATGGCTACAGCAGTGGCTTTCTGCGAATCCGAGACTGCTACGTCGGAGGACAGGGAAACCACACCTTTGTTGGTCTCAACCTTGATGTCCGAACCCGGAATGCCTTTTTCGGTCAGCAGGTCGGCTTTGACTTTAGTGGTGATCCAAGTATCCGAAACGCTTTCCTTAGCCTTGGTCGCTTCACCGGCCGCCAAAGTCATAGGGGCTTGGGAAGTCTGAGCAAAGGCTACGTTAGCACCCATGGCCAGGGTCAGAGCGGTAGCAGTAGCGAGAGCGAACTTCTTCATACGAATAACTCCTGTTTTATTAAAAGTCTGCAGACGTAAACCTTGATGCTGCAGCGCTAACAGGGATAGTGCAGGCGGCGTGCCAAGTGGGACAACAGAAAAAAACCTTACAAAACAACAAGTTAAAAAACAGCGTGCTTTTCGAAATCGTGCAAGTTGCATGAAGCAGGTCGTGCCTGCGTGCAAGTTGCGGTTTTTTGCAGGCGACTAAACAACTGATTTTAGGGGGATTTCCTTCTCCCACAAAAAAGGGACTCCGAAGAGTCCCTTTTTTTCAGCTAGAACGCGGGGTGATTAAACGCCCGAAGCCTTGGCTGCTGCTACGTCCTTGATGGACAGCTTGATACGGCCGCGGTTGTCCACGTCCAGTACCAGCACTTCCACTTCCTGGCCTTCTTTGAGAATGTCGGTCACTTTCTCAACACGAGCGTCGCTCAGCATGGAGATGTGAACCAGACCGTCTTTGCCCGGCAGGATGTTGACGAATGCGCCGAAGTCGACGATGCGCTCAACCTTGCCGACGTAGATCTTGCCGATCTCGGCCTCAGCGGTGATGCCCAGGACGCGTTGGCGTGCAGCTTCAGCCGCTTCCTTGGTTTCGCCGAAGATCTTGATCGAGCCGTCGTCTTCGATGTCGATCGAAGCCTTGGTTTCTTCACAGATCGCACGGATGGTAGCGCCGCCTTTACCGATAACATCACGGATTTTGTCGGTGTCGATTTTCATCGCGATCATGGTCGGAGCGTTTTCCGACAGTTCGGTACGCGACTGGCCAATGATCTGGTTCATCTGGCCGAGGATGTTCAGGCGCGCTTCCAGGGCTTGGCCCAGAGCGATTTCCATGATCTCTTCGGTGATGCCCTTGATCTTGATGTCCATCTGCAGCGCGGTTACGCCTTTAGCGGTACCGGCTACTTTGAAGTCCATGTCGCCCAGGTGGTCTTCGTCGCCCAGGATGTCGGTCAGGATGGCGAACTTCTCGCCTTCTTTAACCAGGCCCATGGCGATACCGGCAACCGGCGCCTTCATCGGCACACCAGCGTCCATCAGCGCCAGGGAAGCACCGCAAACGGAAGCCATCGAGCTGGAACCGTTGGACTCAGTGATTTCCGATACGACACGGATGGTGTACGGGAACACATCGGCAGCCGGCAGCATCGCTGCAATCGAACGACGGGCCAGACGGCCGTGACCGATTTCACGACGACCAGCACCACCCATGCGGCCACACTCGCCCACCGAGAACGGAGGGAAGTTGTAGTGCAGCATGAACGGGTCTTTTTTCTCGCCTTCCAGGGTGTCCAGCAGTTGTGCGTCACGGGCAGTACCCAGAGTCGCGACTACCAGGGCCTGGGTTTCACCACGGGTGAACAGCGCCGAACCGTGAGTCTTGGGCAGCACGCCGACTTCGATGTTCAGCGGGCGCACGGTGCGAGTGTCGCGACCGTCGATACGTGGCTTGCCGTTAACGATGTTTTCGCGAACGGTACGGTATTCGATTTCGCCGAATGCAGCCTTGACGTCGCTGGCAGAAGGCTGGCCTTCTTCACCGGACAACTTGGCGACAACCTGGTCCTTCAACTCGCCCAGGCGAGCGTAACGGTCGGCCTTGACGGTGATGGTGTAGGCGTCGGAGATGGCAGCGCCGAACTCGGAGCGGATAGCGCCCAGCAGGTCGGTGGCTTCCGGGGCAGCAGCCCAGGTCCAGGTTGGCTTGGCAGCTTCGGCAGCCAATTCCTTGACCGCGTTGATTACCACCTGGAACTCGTCGTGAGCAAACAGTACGGCGCCCAGCATCTGGTCTTCGGTCAGCTCTTTGGCTTCCGACTCAACCATCAATACGGCTTCGGAGGTACCGGCAACGACCATGTCCAGGCTCGAAGCTTTCTGCTGCTCGTAAGATGGGTTCAGCAGGTAACCGGTGCTTTCATGGAAAGCAACGCGAGCGGCACCGATAGGACCATCGAACGGAATGCCCGAGATCGCCAGCGCAGCCGAAGTACCGATCATCGCAGCGATGTCCGGATCGGTCTTTTTGCTGGTGGAAACGACGGTGCAGACAACCTGCACTTCGTTCATGAAGCCTTCTGGGAACAGCGGACGGATCGGACGGTCGATCAGTCGGGATGTCAGGGTTTCTTTCTCGGAAGGACGGCCTTCGCGCTTGAAGAAACCGCCAGGGATCTTACCGGCAGCGTAAGTCTTTTCCTGGTAGTGAACGGACAGAGGGAAGAAGCCCTTGCTCGGGTCAGCGGTCTTGGCGCCAACCACGGTCACTAGTACGGTAACGTCGTCGTCAACGGTAACCAGCACTGCGCCGGAGGCTTGACGGGCGATACGGCCTGTCTCGAGGGTAACGGTCGACTGACCGAACTGGAATTTTTTGATAACCGGGTTCACGGTGTCCTACCTTCTTTGTGGCTCTTGGGGGAACTTGTCTTCTTGCGAAATTCTTGGGCAATGTCGGGAATCGGCCCGACCCTCGTCCAGGGTAAAACGTGCATCCAGATAAAACTTGAGGCTGGGAGCCTACCATGGGCCAGCGGGAATCCCACTGGCACACGGCAGACAACCAACCTCTAGCGCAATCGCTGATTAGCGACGCAGACCCAGGCGACCGATCAGAGTCTGATAACGACCCAAATCCTTGCCTTTCAGGTAGTCCAGCAGCTTACGGCGCTGGTTTACCATGCGGATCAGACCACGACGGGAGTGGTGGTCTTTACCGTTGGCCTTGAAGTGACCTTGCAGTTTGTTGATGTTGTGGGTCAGCAGTGCAACTTGCACTTCTGGCGAACCAGTGTCACCAACAGCTTGCTGATAGTCAGCTACGATTTGTGCTTTTTCTTGAACGTCGAGAGCCATGAGGCAATCCTTTTTTCAGGAAACCACCCAAGGGGTGATCTCAATAGGCCGAGGGCATACCCCCGTATCTATAAATGAGAAGTGACCATGCCTATTAACAGCCACCCTCGTTCGGTCATTCTGACCGAATCAGTCGACGCGGCGCGATGCGCCCGTCTTCGCTCACTTCACCGATACCGATAAAGCGACCGTTATGATCCTGTACTCGCACCATGCCGAACTTCGGGGCATCCGGGGCGCGTACCGGCTGGCCGTTGAGCCAGTAGAACGCGCTGTGCTCCGAGAAGTGCAGCAATGGCCAATCCAGCAAACCGCTGTCCGAGGGCATCAGGAAGCGATCAACCGCTTCGTTGCCGCCTTCGGCGTGCACCGCTTCCAGCTCTTCCAGCGTGACCGTCTGGGCCAGGGTGAAAGGGCCTGCCTGGGTACGTCGCAGTTCAGCTACATAAGCACCGCAGCCCAGCTTCTCACCAATATCTTCCACGAGGGTACGGATATAGGTGCCTTTGCTGCAGTCCACCGCCAATCGAGCAGTGTCACCTTCACAGGCGAGCAGTTCCAGCCGGGCAATAGTAACAGAACGCGGTTCGCGCTCCACCACTTCGCCCGCACGTGCCAGCTTATAAAGAGGTTGCCCATCCCGCTTGAGCGCCGAGTACATCGGCGGTATCTGACTGATTTGCCCACGAAAAGCAGGTAATGCAGCTTCGATATCCGCACGACCAACGGTCACGTCGCGAACCTGCAAAACATCACCTTCGGCGTCTGCCGTGGTGGTTGTCTTGCCCAGTTGCATGAGGGTTTCATAACCCTTGTCCGAATCAAGCAGGTACTGCGAGAACTTGGTGGCCTCACCAAAGCACAACGGCAGAACGCCGGTGGCCAGTGGATCCAGGCTGCCGGTGTGTCCCGCCTTCTCGGCGTTAAGCAGCCAGCGGACCTTCTGCAGCGCCGCATTGGAGGTAAAACCAATGGGCTTGTCGAGCAGAATGATGCCACTGACGTTGCGACGGATACGTTTGACCTGAGCCACCGCTTACTCCTTGGCGTCTTCAGGTGTGGACGGATGCTGACTGTCTTCAGCCACGGCGCGCTCGATCAAGGCCGAGAGGTGCGCGCCACGCACGACGCTTTCGTCGTAATGGAAGTGCAACTGCGGAACGCTGCGCAGCTTCATTTCGCGGGCCAACTGCATCCGCAGGAAACCTGCGGCGGAGTTGAGCACCTTGATGCTTTGCGCGATTTCTTCGCTGTTGTCCTGCCCCATCACGGTGATGAAGATTTTGGCATGACCCACGTCACGGCTCACTTCAACGGCGGTGATGGTGACCAGGCCAACGCGGGGGTCTTTGACTTCGCGACGGATCAGTTGAGCCAGCTCACGCTGCATCTGATCGCCGATACGCTGGGTACGGCTGTATTCTTTTGCCATGTCTTGTTACCTGTTACTGCCACACGGTGAAACCCGTGGGGTCTGAAAGCGGCAAACGCCCGGCCTGACAAAAGCCAGACCGGGCGTTGCGTTTAGAGTCCGGACACGGCGCGGGGCAAGTACATGCCCACGCGCTGTGTGGCTCCTGAAGTGCGCGAGTTAGAGGCTGCGAGCAACCTGAACCTTCTCGAAGACTTCGATCTTGTCGCCAACCTTGACGTCGTTGTAGCTCTTGACGCCGATACCGCATTCCATGCCGGCACGTACTTCGGCAGCGTCATCCTTGAAGCGGCGCAGGGATTCCAGCTCGCCTTCGAAGATAACGATGTCTTCACGCAGTACACGGATCGGACGGTTACGGTACACGGTGCCTTCGACAACCATGCAACCGGCGATCGCGCCGAATTTCGGCGAGCGGAACACGTCACGCACCTCGGCGATACCCAGGATGTTCTCCCGGACGTCGCTGCCAAGCATACCGGTAAGGGCTTTCTTGACGTCTTCGATGATGTCGTAGATGACGTTGTAGTAACGCATGTCCAGGCCTTCCTGCTCGACGATCTTGCGAGCGCCAGCATCGGCACGCACGTTGAAGCCGAACAGTACAGCGTTGGAAGCCAGTGCCAGGTTGGCGTCGGACTCGGTGATACCACCGACACCGCCACCGACAACACGCACTTGCACTTCGTCGTTACCCAGGCCGTTCAAGGCGCCGTTCAACGCTTCGAGGGAACCACGGACGTCGGATTTGAGGACGATGTTAAGCGTCTTCTTCTCTTCCTGGCCCATGTTCTCGAAGATGTTTTCCAGCTTGCCGGCGTGAGCACGGGCCAGCTTGACTTCGCGGAACTTGCCTTGACGGAACAGAGCCACTTCACGGGCTTTCTTCTCGTCGGCAACTACGCTCATCTCGTCGCCAGCGTCCGGCGTACCGTCCAGGCCGAGGATCTCGACCGGGATAGCAGGACCTGCTTCCTTGATTGGCTTGCCGTTCTCGTCGAGCATGGCACGTACACGGCCGTAGTTCGAACCGACCAGCACCATGTCGCCTTGGCGCAGGGTACCGTCTTGAACCAGCACGGTCGCGACCGGGCCACGGCCCTTGTCGAGGCGCGATTCAACCACTACACCACGGCCAGGAGCCGAAGGCGTAGCGGTCAATTCCAGGACTTCAGCTTGCAACAGGACCGCTTCGAGCAGTTCGTCAACGCCGGTACCCATTTTCGCCGAGACCGATACGAATGGCGTCTCGCCACCCCATTCCTCGGATGTCACGCCGTGAACCGACAGTTCGCTACGGATGCGATCGAGATCGGCGCCGGGCTTGTCGATTTTGTTCACGGCTACAACCAGAGGAACACCGGCAGCCTTGGCGTGCTGGACAGCTTCAATGGTCTGCGGCATTACGCCGTCGTCCGCTGCAACCACCAGGATCACGATGTCGGTCGCCTTGGCACCACGGGCACGCATCGCGGTAAACGCGGCGTGACCTGGAGTGTCGAGGAAGGTGACCATGCCGCGTTCGGTTTCAACGTGGTATGCACCGATGTGCTGGGTAATACCACCGGCTTCGCCTGCGGCAACCTTGGCACGACGGATGTAGTCGAGCAGGGAAGTTTTACCGTGGTCAACGTGGCCCATTACGGTCACAACCGGTGCACGGGAAACTGCCTCGCCTTCAAACTTCAGGGACTCGGCCAGGGAATCTTCCAGGGCGGTGTCGCTGACCAGGGTCACTTTGTGGCCCAGCTCTTCAGCAACCAACTGGGCAGTTTCCTGATCCAGTACCTGGTTGATGGTGGCCGGGGTGCCCAGCTTGAACATGAACTTGATGATTTCAGCAGCCTTGACCGACATCTGCTGGGCCAGATCGCCCACAGTGATGGTCTCGCCGATCTTCACTTCACGCACGACAGGGCCGGTTGGGCTCTGGAAACCGTGGGCGTTGCGTTTTTTCAGCTTGGCCTTGCCGCGACCACCGCGACGGAAGCCATCGCTTTCTTCGTCGGTAGTACGTGGGGCAACGCGTGGAGCAGGCGCTTTCTCTTTGACCGAGGCACGATGCGGAGCGTTTTTGCGCTCGCCATCGCCACCACCACCGCGACGATTGTTATCGTCGGCACGTGGTTTGTCCGGACGACGAGGTTCGTCGCGCTTGCGGGCGTCAGCTGCAGGAGCAGGCGCAGCAGCAATCGGGGCGGCCTCACGCACAGCTTCAACAGGAGCGGCAACCGCTTCAGTGTTGGCAGGTTGCGCAGCAGCAGGCTGGCGACGCGCTTCTTCTTCGGCGCGACGCTTGGCTTCTTCTTCAGCCTTCTGGCGAGCAGCATTTTCTACTGCGCGACGTTCATCCAGCTCGCGTTTGCGCTCGGCTTCGATTTCTTCCGGGCTGCGCTGTACGAAGACTTTCTTCTTGCGTACTTCTACGCTGATGCTCTTGCTACCCGCAACACGCAGGGTGCTGGTGGTTTTGCGCTGCAATGTAATCTTGCGCGGTTCTTCCACTTTCGCCTTGTGGCTGCTCTTCAAGTGAGTCAGCAAAGACTGCTTCTCACTATCGCTCACACCTTCATCGGCGGCGGTGTGCGGCAGACCTGCCTCACGCATCTGCTGCAACAGGCGCTCTACCGGTGTTTTGACCTCATCGGCCAGTTGTTTCACCGTGACTTGCGTCATGCACTTCTCTCCTCAGGCCGCGCCTAATTACTCGAACCAATGGGCTCGGGCGGCCATGATCAACTTGCCGGCACGATCTTCGTCAATGCCGTCGATGTCGAGCAGATCGTCAATAGACTGCTCGGCCAGGTCTTCGCGGGTAATTACGCCGCGCACCGCCAGTTCCATCGCCAAATCCTTGTCCATACCCTCAAGCGAGAGCAGGTCTTCGGCCGGATGGGCGTCTGCCAGCTTTTCCTCAGTAGCGATGGCTTTAGTCAACAAACGATCCTTGGCCCGAGCGCGAAGCTCGTTGACGGTGTCTTCGTCAAAGCCGTCGATGTTGAGCATTTCTTCCAACGGTACGTAGGCAATCTCTTCCAGGCTGGTGAAGCCTTCATCTACCAGTACCTGTGCCAGGTCTTCATCGACTTCCAACTCTTCGATGAAGTTGCGCAGGATGTCACCGGTTTCAGCTTGCTGCTTAGCCTGGATGTCCGATTCGGTCATCACGTTCAGGGTCCAGCCGGTCAGTTGGCTGGCCAGACGCACGTTCTGACCACCACGACCAATGGCCTGAGCCAGATTGTCTGCGCCAACGGCGATGTCCATTGCATGGGCATCTTCGTCAACGATAATTGCCGCCACTTCAGCCGGCGACATGGCGTTGATCACGAACTGCGCCGGGTTATCGTCCCACAGGACGATATCCACACGCTCACCGCCCAATTCGCCCGACACTGCCTGGACGCGCGAACCGCGCATACCGATGCAAGCGCCTTGCGGGTCGATGCGTTTGTCCTTGGAGCGAACCGCGATCTTGGCACGCGAACCCGGATCGCGGGACGCAGCCATGACTTCGATCAGACCTTCGGCAATTTCCGGCACTTCGATGCGGAACAGCTCGATCAGCATTTCCGGCGCGGTACGCGACAGGATCAGCTGAGGACCGCGGTTCTCGGTGCGGATTTCCTTGAGCAGCGCACGCAGACGCACGCCGACACGGAAGGTTTCGCGAGAGATGATGTCTTCGCGGGCCAGCAACGCTTCGGCGTTGTTGCCCAGGTCGACGATCACATTGTCGCGGGTAACTTTTTTCACGGTGCCGGAGATGATTTCACCCAGGCGCTCGCGATAAGCGTCAACGACTTGAGCGCGCTCGGCTTCACGAACCTTCTGCACGATGACCTGCTTGGCGGTCTGTGCAGCAATACGGCCGAATTCGATCGATTCGATCTTTTCTTCGACGACATCACCGACCTGGGCGCCCGGGTGCGTTTGTGCAACCTTGCTCGGCCAGGTTTCGATGGCCGGATCATCAAGATCGGCTTCTTCGACGACCGTCCAGCGACGGAAAGTCTCATAGGCACCGGTGTGGCGGTTGATTTCCACACGCAGATCAACTTCGTCTTCAAAACGCTTTTTGGTAGCAGTGGCCAGGGCCAGCTCCAGCGCTTCAAAAATCACGTTTGCCGGTACGCCCTTTTCATTGGATACCGACTCAACAACCAGCAGTACTTCTTTGCTCATCGTACGCCTCGCCTTTCGCAAGCCATTGGATCCGCGGGATCCGCGTCTCAGTCAAAACTGGGAATAATGTTGGCCTTGTCGATCATATCGATCGGCAACAGGAACTCATGGTCTTCTACCTGCACCACGACATCCTGTTCTTCTACACCGCGCAGAAGGCCCTGAAAGTTGCGTCGCCCTTCGAAGGGCGA
Source organism: Pseudomonas sp. GZJR-8 (assembly GCF_002916705.1). Lineage (NCBI taxonomy): Bacteria > Pseudomonadati > Pseudomonadota > Gammaproteobacteria > Pseudomonadales > Pseudomonadaceae > Pseudomonas > Pseudomonas sp. GZJR-8. The sequence goes on from NZ_JXSI01000009.1 coordinate 46,345, forward strand.
ACGCAGCTTGATCTTCACTTGTTCACCGGCAAATTTTGCAAACTGATCAATAGTGAACAGTGGGCGTTCCATGCCTGGCGAGGAAACTTCAAGGGTGTACTCAACGGAAATCGGATCTTCAACATCCAGCACACCGCTGATCTGACGGCTGACAATGGCACAATCGTCCACCAGCACGCCGCCCTCTTTATCGATATAAACGCGCAACATTGAGTGGCGACCTTGAGCCGAAAACTCAATACCCCAGCATTCATAGCCTAGGGCCACGACCACCGGGGCCAGCAAGGCCTGCAACTCTTCTAGCTTGCTCGACACCTGAACCCCCTCGTGCATGTATGTGCATGCTGTGCAAAATAAAAAAATGGGCGAAACGCCCATCCTTGAAACGCCGTCGAACAGCGGCGTTGAAAGTGTCCAGCTAACAAAAAGCCCCTTAAAAGGGGCTCCGCTAAAACTGGTTGCGGGGGCCGGATTTGAACCGACGACCTTCGGGTTATGAGCCCGACGAGCTACCAGACTGCTCCACCCCGCGACAAAGCTGGGGCGGAAGTATACGACCGATCCCTTACAGGGTCAATGTAACCTTCCACCTACAAGAAAGCCCGCAACAGCGGGCTCTCCTGATAATTGGTACCGAGAAGGGGACTCGAACCCCTACACCCTATGGGCACAACCACCTCAAGGTTGCGTGTCTACCAATTCCACCACCTCGGCAATACAGCGCTTACAACCCTTCTTACTTCTGCTCTTGAGCTGGAGGTACGTCAGTCGCTGGAGTAGCCGACTTTTGCTCTTGAAGCACCGGGACATCATCAGAAGCCGGTTTTGCTTTTGGAACTTCCAACACTGCTGGGTTTGGCAAACCTACCTGAGTCAGCACATGAGCTTTCTCTTTAGCAAAGTAACCTAACCCTAAGCTGGTTATGAAGAAACCTGCGGCAAGTATAGCAGTAAACTTACTAAGAAAGGTAGAGGAACCTTGGCTTCCGAACACAGTATTTGAAGCACCTGCACCGAAAGACGCACCAGCATCCGCACCTTTACCCTGTTGCAACAAAACCAGAGCAACTACGCTCAGGGCAGCCAACAGATGAAAAACGACTACGACTGTTTCCAGCATTTTTTCAGTTTCCCGCGGCGCGACAGATCGCACCGAACTCATCTGCATTCAGGGAGGCTCCACCAATGAGCCCCCCATCGATATCCGGCATGCCGAACAGTTCGACCGCATTGGCCGCCTTCACGCTGCCGCCGTATAGAAGCCGCACACCTTGCGCGACTTCAGAATTCTCTGCCGCCAACTGCGCGCGGATGGCTGCGTGCACATCCTGCGCCTGTTGCGGTGTAGCAGTCAGTCCGGTGCCAATGGCCCAGACCGGCTCGTAAGCAATAACCGCCTTTGCAAACGCACCAACACCCAGCTCCTCGATGATGCTGCCCAGCTGACGCGAGACAACCTCAAGAGTCTTGCCCGATTCGCGCTGCTCAAGGGTCTCCCCTATGCACAACACCGGAACCAAGCCACAAGCCTGTGCCGCGGCGAACTTGCGATTGAGCGTCGCATCCCGCTCGCCCATCATCTGACGGCGCTCGGAGTGCCCAACGAGTACATAGGCACAACCCGCATCAACCAACTGACTCGGCGAAATCTCACCGGTCAATGCGCCTTGCATGGGCTCCACCGCAGAATTCTGCGCGCCGACCTGGATCGACTTGCCCTTCAAGCCATCAACCACTTGGTTGATATGCAAGCAAGGTGGGAAAACCGCAACATCAACACCGCTAGGCAAGGCCAAGTGACGAAGGCCATTGATCAGCTCAGCGACACTGGCGCGGGTACCGTGCATCTTCCAGTTACCAGCTACCATAGTGCGACGCATGCTGTACCCCGTCGGTCAAAGTGGGCGCAGATGTTACCCAACCACACCATCACTGGCAAGCCGAATTCAGGCGCAAACTTCAGTTACCAGTTTTGCCAGGTCTTCGGCATGGCCGCGAACCTGGGTTTCGTCCTCGCCTTCGACCATGACGCGCACCAGAGGCTCAGTGCCCGACTTGCGCAACAACACACGCCCACGCCCAGCCATTGCCTGGGTAACACGCTCACAAGCCTCTTTGACGGCAGGGTGCTCGATCGGATTTTCACCACCGGCAAAACGCACATTGAGCAGCACCTGCGGACACTTGCGCAGAGCCTGACGCGCCTGCGCCAGGCTCTCGTCACGACGACGCAAGGCCAGAAGCACCTGCAGCGCAGCGATGATGGCGTCGCCCGTAGTCGTATGCTGGAAGCATACGACGTGTCCCGAGTTCTCGCCGCCTACCAGCCAGTTACGCTCCAGAAGCTCGGCGATCACATAACGGTCGCCGACATTGGCGCGGATAAACGGAATACCCAACTCCGCCAATGCCAACTCAAGCCCCAGGTTGCTCATGAGGGTACCCACGACGCCGCCCTGCAGCTTGTTACGCTCATGCAGATCACGGGCAATGATGAACAGCAAATCATCACCATCCACAATCATGCCGGTGTGATCCACCATCAGCACACGATCGCCGTCGCCATCGAACGCGATACCCAGGTCCGCATGTTCGGCCAGAACCGCCGCCTGCAGTTGCTCCATATGCGTGGAGCCGCAGTTGTCGTTGATGTTCAAGCCGTTAGGCTGAGCCGATAGTACAGTGACCTGCGCTCCCAGCTCCTTGAAAACACTTGGCGCTACCTTGTAGGTCGCACCATGGGCGCAATCGACAACGATCTTCAGGCCGGCAAAATTGGTACTGCTCGGCACGCTGCTTTTGCAGAATTCGATATAACGGCCGGACGCATCATTGATACGCGACACCTTGCCCAGCTTGCTGGATTCGACCACCGTCATCGGCGCATCCAGCAGCTCTTCGATCATCAACTCGATCTCGTCAGGCAACTTGGTGCCCTGCCCCGAGAAGAACTTGATGCCATTGTCGTCATGCGGGTTGTGCGACGCACTGATCACAATACCGGCTTCAGCGTGAAAGGTACGCGTCAGGTAAGCGATCGCTGGCGTCGGCATGGGCCCCAACAGCATTACGTCGGCGCCGGCAGCAGATAAGCCTGCCTCAAGCGCGGATTCAAACATATAACCCGAAATACGGGTGTCCTTGCCAACCAGGATCCGGCACGCCCCCATGCTGCGGAACGCCATGCCTGCCGCCCAACCCAACTTGAGCATGAAATCAGGGGTAATCGGAAACTCGCCAACCCGACCACGGATGCCGTCGGTGCCAAAGTATTTTTTAGTCATAAGTGCTCCATCATTCTTATTCGGCTGATTCTACAGCGGCAATCATGCGCACCACATCCACCGTCTCGGCGACATCATGCACACGCAAAATACGAGCGCCCTTGGTCACGGCAAGCGCTGCAAGGGCGAGGCCGCCGTACAAGCGCTCACCCACCGGGCGATTCAAGGCCAGCCCTATCATGCTCTTGCGCGACACACCGACCAGCAGCGGCCGACCAAGGGCATGCAGCGCCTCCATATGCTTGAACAGGCTTAAATTATGTTGCAGGGTCTTGGCGAAGCCAAACCCCGGGTCAAGGATGATCTTTTCGCACGCGATGCCCACCTCGACACACTGAGCGATCCTGTCTGCCAGGAAGCCAGTGACCTCGCCGACCAGGTTGTCGTAGTGAGGACTGTCCTGCATGTTACCGGGCTCACCCAGCATGTGCATCAGGCACACCGGCAGGCCGGTCGCTGCAGCTGCATCGAGAGCACCGTCACGCCGCAACGAACGCACATCATTGATGAGCCCCGCCCCCAGACGCGCGGTTTCACGCATTACCGCGGGAGTTGAAGTGTCCACAGAAATGATCACATCCAGCTCACGGGCGATACGCTCGACAATGGGCGCTACCCGCTCAAGCTCTTCCAACGGGGATACCACACGAGCCCCAGGCCGAGTGGACTCGCCGCCCACATCAATCAAGGTCGCGCCGGCAGCCACCATCGCCTCGGCATGACGCAACGCGGCATCCAGCTGGCTGAAACGGCCACCATCGGAAAAGGAATCGGGAGTTACATTGAGAATACCCATGACATGCGTATGGGCCAAATCAAGAACCCGGTTGCCGCAAGGCAACCGGGTAGAGGACAAAGCAGAAGTCATTTCAAACCTTAGTGGTCAGCTGCCGGGCCGCCGATCGGGGTCTCAGGGCGTTCGTTCTGAACGACGGGTGGGGTACCCGAAGTACCTGAACCACCTTCCCAATCGCGAGGCTCACGCGGTGTACGACCGGCCATGATGTCGTCGATCTGATCGGCATCAATGGTCTCGTACTTCATCAGCGCATCAGCCATGGCATCAAGCTTGTCGCGGTTATCGGTGAGGATCTGCTTGGCCGTGCCATAACACTGGTCAATGATGCTGCGAACTTCGGAGTCGATCAGCTTGGCAGTCTCACCGGAGAAGCTGGCACTTTGACCGCCACCACCACGACCGAGGAACACCTCACCCTCTTCCTCTGCATACATCAAAGGACCGAGTTTTTCCGACAAGCCCCACTTGGTCACCATATTTCGTGCAATCTGGCTGGCACGCATGATGTCATTGGAAGCACCTGTGGTGACGCCATCGAAGCCCAGGGTCATCTCCTCGGCAATCCGCCCGCCATACAGCGAACAGATCTGGCTGATCAATGCACGCTTGGAGAGGCTGTAGCGATCCTCTTCCGGCAGGAACATGGTCACACCCAGCGCACGGCCACGAGGAATGATCGACACCTTGTAGACCGGGTCATGCTCAGGCACAACGCGACCAACAATGGCGTGACCGGCTTCGTGATAAGCCGTGTTCTGCTTCTCTTTCTCGGACATGACCATGGATTTGCGCTCAGCGCCCATCATGATCTTGTCTTTTGCCAATTCGAACTCTTTCATTTCAACAATGCGCTTGCCGGTACGGGCAGCAAACAACGAAGCCTCGTTGACCAGGTTGGCCAGGTCGGCACCGGAGAAGCCAGGCGTACCACGGGCAATCACAGCCGGAGCCACGTCGTCACCCATTGGCACCTTGCGCATGTGTACTTTCAAAATCTGTTCACGACCGCGGATATCCGGCAGGCCAACCACGACCTGACGGTCGAAACGGCCCGGGCGCAGCAACGCAGGGTCCAGTACGTCCGGACGGTTGGTCGCGGCGATGACGATAATGCCGTCATTCATCTCGAAACCATCCATCTCTACCAGCAACTGGTTGAGGGTCTGCTCACGTTCATCATGACCACCACCCATGCCAGCGCCACGATGGCGACCAACGGCATCGATCTCATCGATGAAGATGATGCACGGCGCATGCTTCTTGGCCTGTTCGAACATATCGCGAACACGGCTGGCGCCCACACCGACGAACATCTCGACGAAGTCAGAACCGGAAATAGTGAAGAAAGGCACCTTGGCTTCGCCGGCAATCGCCTTGGCCAGCAAGGTTTTACCGGTACCTGGTGGACCTACCATCAACACGCCGCGAGGAATACGACCACCCAGGCGCTGGAACTTGCCCGGATCACGCAGGAACTCGACCAACTCACCCACTTCTTCCTTGGCTTCGTCGCAACCTGCAACGTCAGCCAAGGTAGTCTTGACCTGGTCCTCGGAGAGCAGACGTGCCTTGCTCTTGCCAAAGCTCATCGGCCCGCCCTTTCCTCCCGCACCACCTTGCATCTGGCGCATGAAGAACATGAACACGGCGATAATCACCAGGATCGGGAAGCTTGCCACCAGGAGCTGAGTCCAGATGCTTTGCTGTTCAGGCTGCTTGCCTTCGACAACCACGTGGTTATCCACCAGGTCACCGATCAGACCGTTGTCCTGGATTGCCGGACGAATGGTCTTGAAGCTGTCGCCGTCGTTGCGCTTACCGGTAATCACGTAGCCATCAACCGCTACGCGCTCGACCTTGCCATCCTTAACTTGCTGGATGAAGTCGGAATAGTTGAGGGTCTGCGGCTCGTTAGGGCTGGAGAAGTTGTTCATCACCGTCACCAGGACAGCCGCGATGATCAACCACAGGATCAGATTCTTTGCCATATCGTTCAATTAACTACCCTCTGAAGCAAGCTCCGCTACTGGCGCGCGCTTCGCATGATATTCACCGGCCTAACTTACTACATTACCTACAACTCTGGCAGGCGCCGTCTGTAACCCTTTGTGAAACTTTGACTACACAATATTCGTAAAGCTTCGTGACGAAAGCGATATAAAAAAACCTATCGCCCTCCTCGAATTTCTCAAAAACGCTCTTCGCTCGCTGCGCCTTCAACACCGCGGTAGCCACGGCACAGCAGATACTGCTCCCTGGACCGGTCACGGGAAGAGTCCGGTTTACGGGTCTGCACCTTGTCGAACAACTTGCGAATGTTCTTGTGGTACTCGTCGAAACCTTCGCCCTGGAAGACCTTCACCAGGAAATCGCCACCCGGACGCAACACCCGACCTGCCAAATCCAGCGCCAGTTCACACAGGAACATGGCACGCGGCATATCAACAGCCGGTAATCCACTCATATTGGGGGCCATGTCGGAAATCACAAGGTCTACCTGCGAATTTCCCACAGCCTCCAGGATCTCGGCCAATACCTTGTCTTCGGTAAAGTCGCCGTGAACAAAGGTCACATCCGGGATGCTGTCCATCTCGAGGATGTCGGAAGCGATCAATCGGCCTTGCCCACCAATCAGACGACTGGTCACCTGGGACCAGCCACCGGGGGCCGCGCCGAGATCGATAACGCTCATACCTGGACGGATCAGCTTATCCTTGTCCTGGATCTCCAGCAGCTTGTAGCTGGCCCGGGAACGGTAGCCGTCCTTTTGCGCCTTTTTGACGTAAGGATCATTGAAATGTTCTTGTAGCCACTTAAGGCTGGTTTTGGAACGGGCCACGGGCCACCTCGAAAAATAAAACGGGTCGTGATTAACTGGGCGGTCCCGGACTCGCTCGGGTAAACTGGCCGCCGCTTTTTACAAGATCAGACGCAGGGGTCAGATTATGCCGCTCACTCAAGAGCAGAAGAAACAGTACAAATCCATTGGCCACCATCTGAAACCAGTTCTGATTGTGGCAGACAACGGGTTGACTGAAGGTGTTTTAGCCGAATTTGAACGCGCACTGAACGATCACGAACTGATCAAGATCAAGGTCAATATCCTTGATCGCGAAGCGCGTTTGGCCGCCGTTGCAGAACTGTGCAAGGTGGGCAAAGCGGACCTGGTTCAGGTCATCGGCAAAATGGCGCTGCTGTATCGCAAGAACTTCAGCGTCAACAAGCAACTGTCGAACGTTCATCGCTTCAAATGATGAAAAGGGTCACGGGCGTGCTTCGCGCGCCCTGCCACTCCACCCCGGCGCCGGCTGCATGACCAGCACCAAACCGGAAAACCCTAGCACAAGATAGCTGAATAACTGCCAGCGCAACGCTTGCGGCAGCCAAATATACACCACGCAAAACATCGCGCACGCATACAGCGACATCAACAGCAGTTGCCCGCGAATGTCCCGCCATAAACTCTCAAAGCCCTCAGCCTTGACCAGCACTAAAGCCTGGAGCAACACACACGCCGCCGCAAAACCCACCAGCAGCGCGCTAAGCAATTTGTCGATCTCATCGATCAGCAACGGTGCCAGACCAATAAGGCCCAGCACCGGCAATACACCCATATGCAACAGCCACAGGCCGCCCACCCAAAGCATCTGAGAGAGCTGCCAAAGCATGGCGCCCGCACGTAGCGGGCGCCGTCTTTCAGATGTGGCGGACTTCGACAATCTCGTACTCAATGACGCCGCTCGGCGTTTTCACGGCAACGACGTCGCCCTCTTCCTTGGCAATCAAGGCGCGAGCGATCGGCGAGCCGACAGAGATCTTGCCTTGCTTGAAATCAGCCTCATCCTCACCCACGATCTGGTAAGTCACGCTTTCGTCAGTCTCGACGTTGGCGATTTCCACGGTCGTGCCGAAAATCACCTTGCCGGTATGCGGGATGGTCGTGACGTCGATGATCACCGCATTCTGCATGCGGCCCTCGATATCACGAATCCGCGCCTCGACCATACCCTGCTGCTCGCGAGCAGCGTGGTATTCGGCGTTTTCCTTCAAGTCACCCAGCTCGCGGGCCGTACCGATGTCCTGGCTCAGCTTCGGACGTACGACCTTGGTCAGATGGGCGTGTTCCTCTTCCAGGGCCTTGGCGCCCTGGACGGTCATTGGGTATTTGATCATGCCTTCAATCCTGCGTGTAGATCCTGCAAGCGACGCACGGTCTTTTCCGGACCGAACTTGAGCGCTTCGCAGATAGCTTCGCCAGCAGCAATAGTGGTGGTGCAGTAGATCTTGTGCTGCAAGGCATTACGACGAATGGAGTAGGAATCCGCGATCGACTGACGACCTTCGGTGGTGTTGATGATCAGCGTGACTTCGTCATTCTTGATCATGTCGACCACATGCGGACGGCCTTCCGTCACCTTGTTCACGCGACGTACTTTCAAGCCCGCAGCCTCGATCAGCTTGGCGGTCCCGGCAGTCGCGACAACTTCAAAGCCCAAGTTGATCAGATCACGGGCCACGCCCGCAACCAGTGGCTTGTCGTCATCACGCACGCTGATAAATGCAGTACCGCCGGTCGGCAGCACTTCGCTGGCACCCATCTGGGCCTTGGCGAACGCTTCACCGAAAGTATCGCCCACGCCCATCACTTCACCGGTGGACTTCATCTCTGGGCCCAGGATCGGGTCCACACCAGGGAATTTGGCGAATGGGAACACCGCCTCTTTCACGCTGTAGAAGTTGGGAATGATTTCCTTGGTAAAGCCGATTTCCTTCAAGGTCTTACCGGCCATCACACGGGCAGCGATCATGGCCAGGGACACACCGATGCACTTGGATACAAACGGCACGGTACGCGAGGCACGCGGGTTGACTTCAATGACGTAGATGTCTTCGCCTTGCAGCGCCAACTGAACGTTCATCAGGCCGACCACACCCAGTTCCAGGGCCATTTTCTTGACCTGTTCGCGCATCTCGTCCTGGATGTGCGCCGGCAGCGAGTACGGCGGCAGCGAGCACGCGGAGTCACCGGAGTGAACGCCGGCCTGCTCGATGTGCTGCATGATCGCGCCGATCACTACGTCAGTACCGTCGCATACCGCATCCACGTCCATTTCGATGGCGCAGTTGAGGAAGTGGTCCAGCAGCACCGGGCTGTCGTTGGACACTTTCACCGCATCACGCAGGTAGCGCTTGAGTTCGTCTTCTTCGTAGACGATTTCCATCGCGCGACCGCCCAGTACGTAGGACGGGCGCACCACCAGCGGGTAGCCGATCTTGCTGGCTGCACGGATGGCTTCGTCTTCGCTGCGCACAGTAGCGTTCGGCGGCTGACGCAGGTTCAGGCGCTCAACCATCTGCTGGAAGCGCTCACGGTCTTCGGCACGGTCGATAGCGTCCGGGCTGGTACCGATGATCGGCACGCCGGCAGCTTCCAGGGCACGCGCCAGCTTCAGCGGGGTCTGGCCGCCGTACTGGACGATCACGCCTTTAGGCTTCTCGACGCGGCAGATTTCCAATACGTCTTCCAGCGTTACCGGCTCGAAGTACAGACGGTCGGAAGTGTCGTAGTCAGTGGAAACCGTTTCCGGGTTGCAGTTGACCATAATGGTCTCGTACCCGTCTTCGCGCAGGGCGAGGGCGGCGTGTACGCAGCAGTAGTCGAACTCGATGCCCTGGCCGATACGGTTCGGACCGCCACCCAGGATGATGATCTTGTCGCGATCCGACGGCGCGGCTTCGCACTCTTCCTCATAGGTGGAGTACATGTAGGCAGTGTCGGTGGCGAACTCTGCGGCGCAGGTGTCAACGCGCTTGTAGACCGGAAAGATATCCAACTTGTGGCGATGAGTACGCAGGTTCTTCTCGGTCACACCCAGCAGCTTGGCCAGGCGCTGGTCGGAGAAGCCTTTGCGCTTGAGGCGGAACATCAGGTCGCGGTCGATAGACGACAGGCCCAGAGTCTTGACCTTCTCTTCTTCCTTGATCAGATCTTCGATCTGCACCAGGAACCACGGATCGATCATGTTCATGCCGAAGATATCTTCGACGCTCAGGCCGGCACGGAAGGCGTCAGCCACGTACCAGATACGCTCGGCACCCGGCACGGTCAGCTCGCGCTTGAGGATGCTCATGCTTTCCGGATTGCTCAGGTCGAGCTTCTCGTCCAGGCCGCAAACACCGACTTCCAGGCCGCGCAGGGCTTTCTGCAGGGATTCCTGGAACGTGCGGCCGATCGCCATGACTTCGCCGACCGACTTCATCTGGGTGGTCAGGCGTGCATCAGCCTTGGCGAACTTCTCGAAGGCAAAGCGTGGCAGCTTGGTCACAACGTAGTCGATAGACGGCTCGAAAGACGCCGGCATAGCGCCGCCGGTGATTTCGTTTTGCAGTTCGTCCAAGGTGTAGCCGATAGCCAGCTTGGCAGCGATACGCGCAATCGGGAAGCCGGTAGCTTTCGAGGCCAGCGCCGAAGAACGCGATACACGCGGGTTCATCTCGATCACGACCATGCGGCCGGTGTCAGGGCAGATGCCGAACTGAACGTTGGAACCGCCGGTTTCAACGCCGATCTCGCGCAGTACCGCCAGGGAGGCGTTACGCAGGATCTGGTATTCCTTGTCGGTCAGGGTCTGCGCCGGAGCCACGGTGATCGAGTCACCAGTGTGCACGCCCATCGGATCGAAGTTTTCGATGGAGCAGACGATGATGCAGTTGTCCTTTTTATCGCGGACCACCTCCATCTCGTATTCTTTCCAACCGATCAGCGATTCGTCGATCAGCAGCTCTTTGGTCGGCGACAGGTCCAGGCCACGCGCGCAGATTTCTTCGAACTCTTCACGGTTGTAGGCAATGCCGCCACCGGTGCCACCCATGGTGAAGGACGGACGGATAATGCACGGGAAGCCCAGGGTCTCAAGGACCGCATTGGCTTCTTCCATGCTGTGGGCGATACCGGAACGCGGGCACGCCAGGCCGATGGACTTCATGGCCTTGTCGAAACGCGAACGGTCTTCAGCCTTGTCGATGGTGTCGGCATTGGCGCCGATCATCTCTACGCCGAACTTTTCCAGGACGCCTTCGCGCTCCAGGTCCAGGGCGCAGTTCAATGCAGTCTGGCCGCCCATAGTTGGCAGCAGCGCGTCCGGACGCTCTTTCTCGATGATCTTGGCAACGGTCTGCCATTTGATCGGCTCGATGTACGTCGCGTCGGCCATGGCCGGGTCGGTCATGATGGTGGCCGGGTTGGAGTTCACCAGGATGACGCGGTAGCCCTCCTCACGCAGGGCCTTACAGGCCTGGGCGCCGGAGTAGTCGAATTCGCAGGCCTGGCCGATCACGATCGGGCCAGCGCCGAGAATCAGGATGCTTTTTATGTCTGTACGTTTTGGCATGGGTTTGTCACTCAAATCCGCAGGTCAGTCGGCAAGCCGTCTAGAACAATCCTTGAAGAGCCTGCGGGGGCCACCGTGGTTCGGGGCCGCCCGCAGAGCACTCAGTCAGCGTCGCTTGGCCATCTCATTGATGAAACGGTCGAACAGCGGCGCTATGTCGTTCGGGCCCGGGCTGGCTTCAGGGTGGCCCTGGAAGCTGAACGCGCTCTTGTCGGTGCGCTCGATGCCCTGCAGGGAACCGTCGAACAGCGACTTGTGAATGGCGCGCACATTACTCGGCAAGCTGGCTTCATCCACCGCAAAACCGTGGTTCTGGCTGGTGATCATCACAACGCCGGTGTCCAGGTCTTGTACCGGGTGGTTGGCACCGTGGTGGCCGTGGCCCATTTTCAGGGTCTTGGCGCCGGAGGCCAAAGCCAGCAGCTGGTGACCAAGGCAGATACCGAACACCGGAATGTCGGTTTCCAGCACGTCCTTGATGGCCTGGATAGCGTAGTCGCATGGCTCGGGGTCACCCGGGCCGTTGGACAGGAACACGCCGTCCGGCTGCATCGCGAGCACATCGCTGGCAGGTGTTTGCGCGGGCACCACGGTCACGCGGCAGCCACGCTCGACCAACATGCGCAGGATGTTGTACTTGACGCCGTAGTCATAGGCGACCACGTGGTAAGGCAGATCGGCAGCCTCAATAGTCGCGTGGCTGTCGGTCTTCAGATCCCACACAGTGGAACGCCACTCGTACTTCTCTTTGACGCTGACGACTTTCGCCAGGTCCATGCCTTTCAGGCCAGGGAAGCCTTGTGCTGCGGCAATCGCCGCCTCGTCGGAAATATTGTCACCGACCATGATGCAGCCATTCTGCGAGCCTTTTTCACGCAGGATGCGCGTGAGGCGGCGCGTATCGATACCGGCGATCGCCACAACATTGTTGGCTTTCAGGTAATCGGACAGCGACATCGTGTTACGCCAGTTGCTCGCAACCAGTGGCAGGTCACGAATCACCAGACCGGCCGACCAGACACGATCAGACTCGACATCTTCCGGTGTAGTGCCGGTGTTGCCGATGTGCGGATAGGTCAGGGTAACGATCTGTTGGGCGTAGGAAGGATCGGTAAGGATTTCCTGATAGCCGGTCATGGCGGTGTTGAACACCACCTCTCCAACGGTTTGACCGTCGGCTCCAATGGCTTCGCCGCGAAAAATGCTGCCATCAGCAAGGGCGAGTATGGCTGGCTTAGTCAAGAAGACCTCCCGTAAATAAAGCCTGAAAGGGCGATCGCAGGTTGTAAAAAAGCGGAGTGACGTATGGACACGTCACCCCGCTTCTTCATCGAATTATTCTGCGCGCTTTTAGTGGACACACTAAAGCTGTAGCTTACAGAAAAAGGCTTTTTGGGTCCACCGCTAATGAGCCTTAAAGGCAGGAGAATGCGACAGGACGTCGCTTAGCGGGTAAAAACGGGGCCTCAGGATAATCCCGAGGCCCCATTTAAGCTACTGATTAGTGCAGATCCAACACGTCGCGCATGTCATACAGGCCCGGCACGCAGCCTTCCAACCAGAGCGCAGCTCGCACTGCACCCTTGGCGAACGTCATGCGGCTTGAAGCCTTGTGCGTGATCTCCAGGCGCTCGCCTTCGGTGGCGAACAGCACCGTGTGATCGCCAACCACATCACCACCGCGCACGGTTGCAAAGCCGATGGTGTCGCGCGCGCGCTCACCGGTATGACCTTCACGCCCGTATACCGCCACTTTCGATAGATCGCGGCCCAGCGCATCAGCGATAGCTTCACCCATGCGCAACGCAGTGCCCGATGGCGCATCGATCTTGTGACGGTGATGAGTCTCGATAATCTCGATGTCGGCTTCGTCACCCAGCACACGCGCTGCCAGGTCCAACAATTTTAGCGACAGGTTCACGCCAACGCTGAAGTTGGCAGCAAAGACGATCGGAATATCCTTGCCCGCCTCCACCAGCAACTGCTTCTGCTCAGCACTCAAACCAGTCGTACCGATCACCATGGCCTTGCCTGCCTTGCGGCAGAAGGCCAGGTTTTTCAGCATCACTTCAGGCAAGGTGAAATCGATGAGCACGTCAAACTCGTCAGCCACCTGCTCAAGGCTGCCCGTCAACGAGACACCGATGCGGCCCAACGACGCCAACTCACCGGCATCCGCACCGATCAACGTGCTGCCCGGGCGAACAATCGCCGCCGTCAGCCCGGAGGCCGGCGAGCGTTGCTGCACCGCCTCGACCAGCGTCTTGCCCATGCGCCCGGCAGCGCCCATTACGGCTATACGTCGCATATTCACGTCCTTACAGGTCGCCGAAGAAGCGTTTCACGCCATCGAAGAAGCCAGTGGTTTTCGGCGAATGGGAGTCATCGCCTTCCAGCGAGCTGCGGAACTCTTCGAGCAGTTCGCGCTGACGACGGCCCAGGTTGACCGGGGTTTCCACCGCCACACGACACATCAGGTCACCCGCACCGCCACCGCGCACCGGCGCAACGCCTTTGCCACGGATGCGGAACTGCTTGCCAGTCTGTGTCCCCTCGGGAATCTTGAGTTTGACTCGACCATCAAGGGTCGGAATCTCCAACTCACCGCCCAGGGCCGCATCGACAAAGCTGATCGGCACTTCGCAGAACAGGTGTTTGCCATCGCGCTGGAAGATCGAGTGCTCACGCACATTGATCACCACGTACAGGTCGCCAGTCGGACCACCCTGGGTACCCGCCTCGCCTTCGCCCGACAGGCGAATACGATCGCCGGTATCCACACCCGCCGGCACTTTCACCGAGAGGGTCTTGTACTCTTCAACACGACCTTCGCCGTGGCAGGAATCGCACGGGTCGGAAATGATCTTGCCCTGGCCATGGCAACGCGGGCAGGTTTGCTGCACCGAGAAGAAGCCCTGCTGCATGCGCACCTGACCGATGCCACCACAGGTCGGGCACGTGATCGGCGAGGAGCCTTTCTTGGCACCCGAACCGTCGCACGGCTTGCAGTTGACCAGCGTCGGCACACGAATATTGACGCTGGTGCCGCGCACGGCTTCTTCCAGATTCAACTCCAGCGTGTAGCGCAAGTCACTGCCACGCTGCGCGCCGCCACGTTGACCGCCACGACCACCGCCGAAGAAATCGCTGAACACGTCGCCGAAAATATCGGAGAAGTTCTGACCGCCGAAACCGGCGCCGCCGCCACCCATGCTCGGGTCGACGCCGGCATGACCGTACTGGTCGTAGGCCGCACGCTTATTGGGATCACACAGGCATTCGTAGGCCTCATTGGCCTCTTTGAACATCTCTTCGGATTCTTTGTTATCCGGATTACGGTCGGGGTGGTGCTTCATCGCCAAGCGACGGTAGGCCTTCTTCAGGTCCGCCTCGCTGGCCCCGCGCTCCACACCCAATACTTCGTAATAGTCACGCTTTGCCATAAGTCTTTGCACTCTTAAGGACGTTCGGCCTGGCCCTCCTGAACCCTGCCAAACTCGTTGAGCCCCAATACAGGCCCGGACCCAACTCACGTCAATTCAACGATCCTGGTCATTACTGCTTTCAGCCAGGGACCCGGCCAAAAACGCGGTGAATGCCATTCGGAAAGCAGGAGCATTCCCGATCACACCGCCAGCATCCGAGCGTTGTCGCATGCTGTAAAAATTCGCATACCCCAGACACGCCAACGCGGGAGCAAGCTCCCGCGCGGCGACATCCTACCAGTCACCGCTTGTGAGCGGTCAACCGGGCGACCAAGTTACTTCTTCTGGTCTTCTTTGACTTCTTCGAACTCGGCATCGACAACATCGTCGTGCTTGGCTTCTGGCTCTGCCTGCTGCGCAGCACCGTCAGCCGGCTGGCCTTGTTCGGCGTACATTTTCTGAGCGACCGGTGCGGAGACTTTCGACAGCTCCTCGATCTTGGCTTCGATGGCAGCCTTGTCGTCACCTTTGATGGCGGCTTCCAGGGCAACCAAGGCCGCTTCGATTGCGGTTTTCTCTTCTTCGGTCACTTTATCGCCAGCATCAGCGATCATCTTGCGAGTCGAGTGAACCAGCGCATCACCCTGGTTACGGGCGCCAGCCAGTTCAGCAAACTTGGCATCCGCATCAGCGTTGGCTTCAGCATCACGAATCATCTGTTGAATTTCTTCATCAGACAGACCGGAGTTGGCCTTGATGGTGATCTTCTGCTCTTTGCCGGTTGCCTTGTCTTTCGCGCCGACGTGCAGGATGCCGTTGGCATCGATGTCGAAGGTCACTTCGATTTGTGGCACGCCACGTGGTGCTGGTGGAATCTCAGCCAGGTCGAACTTGCCCAGGGACTTGTTCTGCGCGGCTTGCTTGCGCTCACCTTGCAGCACGTGAATGGTCACGGCGCCCTGGTTGTCATCGGCAGTCGAGAACACCTGGGATTTCTTGGTAGGAATCGTGGTGTTTTTCTCGATCAGCGCAGTCATCACGCCACCCATGGTTTCGATACCCAGGGTCAGCGGGCTCACGTCCAGCAGCAATACGTCTTTTACGTCACCGGCCAATACCGCACCCTGGATGGCAGCACCCATGGCAACAGCTTCGTCCGGGTTCACGTCTTTACGTGCTTCTTTGCCGAAGAACTCGGTTACCAGCTTCTGCACCAGCGGCATACGGGTCTGACCGCCGACCAGGATCACGTCGTTGATCGAGCCAACGTCGATACCGGAGTCTTTCAGTGCGATACGGCAAGGCTCGATGGTGCGCTGAACCAGGTCTTCAACCAGAGCTTCGAGCTTGGAGCGCGAGATTTTCACGTTCAAGTGCTTAGGACCGGTAGCGTCTGCAGTGATGTACGGCAGGTTGACGTCGGTCGACTGAGCGGAAGACAGCTCGATCTTGGCCTTTTCAGCGGCTTCTTTCAGGCGCTGCATGGCCAGCGGGTCACCCTTGAGGTTCATGCCGCTTTCTTTCTTGAATTCGTCTACGAGGTAGTCGATCAGACGGATGTCAAAGTCTTCACCACCCAGGAAGGTGTCGCCGTTGGTGGCCAAAACTTCGAACTGGTGCTCGCCGTCGACTTCTGCGATCTCGATCACGGACACGTCAAAAGTACCGCCACCCAGGTCGTAGACGATCACAGTGTGGTCGCCCTTGGCCTTGTCCATGCCGTAAGCCAGAGCGGCTGCGGTTGGCTCGTTGATGATACGTTTTACGTCCAGACCCGCGATGCGGCCGGCGTCTTTGGTTGCCTGGCGCTGGCTGTCGTTGAAGTAGGCCGGAACGGTGATCACCGCTTCAGTCACTGCTTCACCGAGGTAGTCTTCGGCGGTCTTCTTCATCTTTTTCAAGATTTCAGCCGAGATTTGCGGCGGCGACATTTTCTGGCCGTTTACTTCAACCCAGGCGTCACCGTTGTCGGCCTTGGCGATTTTGTAAGGGACCATCTTGATGTCTTTCTGTACGACTTCTTCGTCGAACTTACGACCGATCAAACGCTTTACCGCATACAGGGTGTTATGCGGGTTGGTCACAGCCTGACGCTTGGCCGACTGACCCACGAGGATTTCACCGTCGTTGGCGTAAGCGATGATCGACGGAGTGGTACGTGCGCCTTCGGCGTTTTCGATAACTTTTGCAACGCCGTTTTCCAGCACGGAGACGCAGGAGTTGGTGGTCCCCAGGTCAATACCGATAATTTTGCCCATGATTTACTCTCCCGAACTTTGAATTTGGTTACCGCAGCAGTTGTGGCTAACTGCGGTAGCACTTAAACGCTTGACTTATAGATGGGGGCCTTGCGGCGGATTTCAAGCCTGCTCATCAATAGAAGGTGCAGCGGGTGCAGGAGCCTTGCTCACCACCACCATTGCCGGGCGCATCAAGCGACCATTGAGCTGGTAACCCTTCTGGAACACCTTCATCACGCTGTTAGGCTCCAGATCGTGGCTTTCCTGCATGGCCATGGCCTGGTGATGCTCAGCATTGAACGGCTCGCCGCCTTGCGGATCGATCGCTTCCAGCTGATAACGCTTCAGGGTGTCCTGGAACATTTTCAGCGTCAGCTCGATACCTTCACGCATTGGGCGGATGTTTTCGTCGGCCGGGTCAGACAACTCAAGACCACGTTCAAGACTGTCGATGATCGGCAGCAGATCGCCAGCGAATTTTTCCAGCGCGAATTTGTGAGCCTTTTCTACGTCCTGCTCGGCACGGCGGCGGACGTTCTGCAGATCGGCGGCAACACGCAACGATTGATCCTGCGCAGCGGACAATTGCTCTTCGAGCACTTGCACGCGGGTGGCCAGCTCATCACCGGCAGCCGCATTGGCGTCTGGAGTTTGCGTATCCTGCGTCTGTTCGTCAGCCATAGATTTCTCCTTTCAAAATCATGCGCGATATCGACTCGCGCTTCTGTTCCGGTATATGGGGCCACAATTTCCAGGTTCAAGGGCGCGGGCGTTACCAAAAGTCTTTCGCATGACTCGGATCATTTCCTGCCCCTACATTCCTCATCGCGCTAAAAAAAGCTATTGATCAAGCAAATCGAGCTAAGCGCCAGGATTGTCAGCCACAAACAAAACACTGTATAAATAACCAGACCTCAAGCCTGGGAGCGGCCGTCATGCTCATGCACCTGTCTGTACATAACTACGCAATCGTTGAACATCTGGATCTCGAACTGGATCGCGGGATGAGCGTAATCACAGGCGAAACCGGCGCCGGCAAGTCGATCATGCTCGACGCCCTCGGCCTGACCCTCGGCGACCGCGCCGACAGTGGCGTGGTACGCCCAGGCTCCGACAAAGCCGATATCCTGGCCACCTTTGACCTGGCCGACATTCCCGAGGCCGAAGCATGGCTGGTCGAGCGCGACCTGAACAATGAAGGCCCGTGCATTCTGCGCCGGGTGATCACTGCCGAAGGTCGCTCCCGCGGCTATATCAACGGCACGCCGTGCCCACTTGGCGACTTGAAAGCCCTGGGTGAGCTGCTGATCGATATCCACAGCCAGCATGAACACCAGTCCCTGCTCAAAACCGATACTCACCGCCGACTGCTCGACGAATACGCCGGCGCCACCGACCTTGCCCGCCAGGTTCAACTGGCCGCCCAACGCTGGCGCCAGACACGCCAGGAACTGGAACGCCTCTCCAACTCCGGCGATGAACAACGCGCCCGCCACCAACTGCTCAGCTATCAACTCGAAGAGCTTGAAAGCCTGGGCCTGGGCGAGACCGAACTGGAGCAGCTTGAGCAGGAACACAAGAACCTGACCAATGCAGAGACCTTGCTGGGTATCTGCCGCCAGGTCGTCGAGCAATGCAGCGAGAGTGACTCGGGCAATGTGCTCAACGCGCTGACAGCCAGCCTCAATCGCCTCTCCAGCGTGAACAATGCTTCCGGCTCGTTGAATGAGGCCACTACCCTGCTCACCAGCGCACAGATCCAGGTTGAAGAAGCCGTCGGTGAACTCAACCGCTTCCTGGACCACTTCGATGCCGATCCGGCACGCCTGCAGGAAATAGAAGAGCGCCTGGACACCATCTATACCCTGGCGCGCAAGCATCGAATCCAGCCCACTGAACTGGCTGCCATGCAACAGAAGCTGCTGGATGAAATCGACACACTGAACGCCAACGACGAGTCCATCGAGCGACTGGGCGAGGAACTCGCTTCGTTTGCCCGCCATTATCAGGAAAAGGCCCAGGAGCTGAGCGACCTGCGCCAACAGGCCGCCACCAGCCTGGCCAGCGCCGTCGAGCAGGAAATCCAGCGCCTGGGTATGCCGGGCGGGCGCTTCACCATCGAACTGCGCGCCAACGCCAGCCACGAACTGCAGCCCCATGGGCTGGAGCAGGTAGAACTGCTGGTCAGCGCCAACCCGGGTCAGCCACTCAAGGCCCTGGCCAAAGTGGCCTCAGGCGGCGAGCTGTCGCGGATCAGCCTGGCGATCCAGGTGATCACCGCCCAGACCTCGCGGGTACCAACGCTGGTATTCGATGAAGTAGACGTTGGCATCGGCGGGCCAACCGCAGAGATTGTTGGCCAGTTGTTGCGTCGCCTGGGAGATCGCGGCCAGGTACTCACGGTGACTCACTTGCCGCAAGTGGCCGCTCAGGGCCATCAACATCTATTTGTGCACAAGGTGCGCGGCAGCGACGCGACGCACACGGCCGTCTCCAAGCTGAACAAGTCCGAACGGGTAGAAGAAGTTGCGCGGATGCTCGGCGGTATCGACCTGACCAAGGAGTCGCTGGCTCACGCGAAAAAAATGGTCGTGGCCGCGAAGGCTTGAACGGGTACTTTTCCTCTTTATAGAAAGCACGAAGGCGACCCTAGGGTCGCCTTCAATCGTTTCGCAGAGCAAAACTGCGTCGATTTTTACTTTTTCTTACGGATGTACAGCACCAGATTATGGTCAACCAAATCGAAACCGTGCTCCTCAGCAATCTTATGCTGCAGCGCTTCGATTTCAGGGCTGGTGAACTCGATAACCTCATTGGTATCCAGATCAACCATGTGGTCATGATGACCACCGTCAGCCAGCTCGAATACTGCATGACCGCCGTCGAAATTATGGCGAACCACCAGCCCTGCGGCTTCAAACTGGGTCAGTACACGGTAAACCGTGGCCAGGCCGACGTCCTCGTTAGACTCCATCAGCGCCTTGTAAACATCCTCGGCACTCATGTGGCGTTGCTCAGCAGAATCGAGCATTTGTAGAATCTTGACTCGTGGCAGAGTCACTTTGAGACCGGCTTTGCGTAGTTCGCTATTTTCAACCATGGTTAGCTTTCTCGCGGATGCTGCTTCGCAGCTTCTCTTAATACGGGTATGATCGGCGTTTACGTTGTCCCAGCCAAGATAGTGGAAGTCGCCCACCGATGCAAAACACCAAGCTCTTGCTAACCAGTTTCACCTTTGTGGGACTGCTCGCACTCGCCGGTTGTTCATTCCCCGGGGTTTACAAAATCGACATCCAGCAGGGCAATGTCGTCACGCAGGACATGATAGACCAGTTACGCCCGGGAATGACCCGACGGCAAGTACGGTTTATCATGGGTAACCCCCTGCTGACCGACACATTCCATGCCGATCGCTGGGATTATCTCTACAGCCTGCAGCCCGGTGGCGGTGAACGCCAACAGGAGCGCGTCAGTGTCATCTTCAATGGCAATGACCAGCTCGTGAGCCTGTCCGGTGACTTCATGCCCGGCGTAAGCCGCGATGAAGCCTTGCTGGGCAAGGACAGCGGCACCAACGTGACCGCACCTGCGCAGGAAGCCGAAAAGCCGAAATCCGAGGTGCCGGCCAAGCCAGGCTCCTTGCTGGACCAGATCCAGAAAGACGTCGACGGTGTCGAAACTGTACCCGTCCCGACACCACAGCCTCTGGACACCAGCCCGCAATAATTTTGCGACGCTCGATAAAAAGCCCGGCATGCCGGGCTTTTTGTTGCCTGCCGGTTGGCAAGCCTAGGCGTTCTGTCGCTTGAGCATCGCCGCCTTGGCCGCACGCAGCCTGCGTATTTCCTTGGGGTCTGCCAGCAATGGCCGGTAGATCTCGATCCGATCTCCCGCCTGCACGGCACGCACATCAGCGTCCGGCACCACCTTACCGAAGATACCCAACGGGCAGTCCGCCAACGCCAACTGCGGAAAATGCTCTGCAATGCCCGACACCAGCACTGCCGCCCTCAGGCTTGTGCCCACCGGTATCGCCACCGCCAGCAGAACCTGGCGATCCACGTCGGCATACACCACTTCAATATCAACCATGCAATTGCTTGGCTCGCTGACAGAAAGCGTCCACCAAAGTATTTGCCGCCTGATTGAACAGTGGCCCCAAAGTCGCCCGCACAATGGGGCCGGCGTAATCAAATGAAAGATCCAGACTGATCTTGCAGGCCTTATCTGTCAGCGCCTTGAACACCCACACGCCGTGCAGCTGGGTGAACGGCCCTTCCTGCAAATTCATTTCAATGGATTTGCCCGGCACCAGCACATTGCGCGTAACAAAATGCTGGCTGAGGCCGCCCTTGGCCACACCAACACTGGCGACCATGTGCTCATCACTGCTCTCCAACACCTCGGCAGTCGAGCACCAAGGCAGGAATTCCGGGTAACGCGCCACGTCGTTGACCAGGTCATAGAGCGCCTGTGCCGGATAGGGCAGCAGGGCCGAACGTTGAATATGCGTCGTCATGTGAGCGTTACTTCCACTGCTTAAGGCAAACGTCGCGAAAGTACAGCCCGATCCGCGAGAGAAAAAAACCAAAGAACTGCCCGTATTGTCCGGGATTCGTCCAACACGCTCAAGCACGCAGGTTGACCGTAGCCGACACGCTCGCAACTCCCTATAATGCCGCCCCTATGGCTAAACAAAAGAAACACCCCACAGGGACCATCGCGCAAAATAAAAAGGCGCGACACGATTACTTCATCGAACATCGGTTCGAGGCTGGTCTGGTCCTGGCCGGCTGGGAAGTAAAAAGTCTGCGTGCCAGCAAACTGCAGCTGGTCGACAGCTATGTGCTGCTCAAGGATGGCGAGGCGTGGCTGCTCGGCAGTCATATCACCCCGCTGACCACCGCGAGCACCCACGTGATTGCCGACCCGGTGCGCACGCGCAAGCTGTTGCTCAATGCCCGCGAACTCGAAAAGCTCGCCGCGGCCGTGCAGCAAAAAGGCTACGCGTGCGTCTGCCTGTCGTGGTACTGGAGCAAGCACCTGGTCAAGTGCGAAATCGCACTGGGCAAGGGCAAGAAGGAATACGACAAGCGCGACACCGAACGCGAGCGCGACTCCAATCGCGAACTGCATCGCGCCGTGCGCAACAAGGGCAAGGAAGACTAACCCTTGTGATGATGTAGCCGCGGGCAACCCCCGTGGCTACATGCCCTTACGTCGCTCCGCCCGCGCTACCCGCTGAACCTCCTGCCGCACTTCCTCCAACACTTCCTGCACGTACAACAGATGGCGTGTTGAAACGTCGCGCGCCTGCTCGGCCCGCCCCTCGATAATCGCCAGGTACAAGTCCCGGTGCTGACTGATCAGCATGTCGCGGGTCTCGGTGCGCTGCTGATACATACCGCCAATATTGGTCACCACGTTGCGCTTGAGCAGGTCGAACAACCCGCGAATGGTGTGCAGCAGCACCGCGTTATGACTGGCCTCGGCGATCGCCAAGTGAAACCTCGCATCCGCAGCGCCCTCCTCCACTCGGCTCACCTCGTCGGCTCGCGCATAGCAGTCCTGCAGCGCTTCGAACGCCGCCGTCAGTCGCTCACGGTCGACCTCGGTAGCACGCAATGCCGCGTAATAAGCACACGAAGCCTCCAGAGTCTGACGAAACTCCAGAAGGTCGCGCTGCGCCTCGGGATTGTTTTCCAGCAGATGCAGCAGCGGATCACTGAAGGTCGAGCCCAGGGAGTCCACCACATAGTTGCCGCCGCCCTGTCGACTGACCAGCAACCCCTTGGCCGCCAACTTCTGGATCGCCTCACGCAATGAAGGGCGCGACACACCAAATTGTTCAGCCAAAGCGCGTTCGGCCGGCAAGCGCTCGCCCGACTTCAACGTGCCCTCAAGGATCATGCCCTCAAGCTGCTCGACAATATCGTCAGACAAACGGCGCTGACGCACCTGATCAAACCCCATAACTCACTCTCCACCATCCCGACCACTCGCCGGGGCCCCTATTCTGGCCTATCGCCGCGCTGGCAGCACCTATCAGAACACCTTCGATTTACCCGATCAGAACACTCGACAGCCACTCTCAGACCAAAGTTTGACGAGCGGCAAATTGACACACCCCTGCCAAGGCTCTTAATCTAGCCCACAGCGACTGTAAATTGGTATTACCAATTATCCAAGCTGACCAAACAACAACAATCAGGGGCCACCCCATATGCAAACCTGGCAACAGCTCTACAGCCCTCTCGGCAGCCTCGGCCTGTCCGCACTGGCCGCCGTTATTCCAATCGTGTTCTTCTTCCTCGCCCTGGCCGTATTCCGCCTCAAAGGCCATGTGGCCGGCAGCATCACCCTGGCATTGTCGATCCTGGTCGCCATCTTCGCCTTCCAGATGCCGGTCGACATGGCCCTGGCAGCGGCCGGTTACGGTTTTGCCTATGGCTTGTGGCCGATCGCCTGGATCATCGTGGCAGCGGTGTTCCTCTACAAGCTGACGGTCAAGAGCGGGCAGTTCGAGATCATCCGCAGCTCCGTCTTGTCGATCACCGATGACCAACGCCTGCAGGTGCTGCTGATCGGCTTCTGCTTTGGCGCCTTCCTGGAAGGCGCGGCCGGGTTCGGCGCCCCCGTGGCAATCACCGCCGCGTTGCTGGTGGGCCTGGGCTTCAATCCGCTGTACGCCGCGGGCCTGTGCCTGATTGCCAATACCGCGCCGGTGGCGTTCGGCGCACTGGGCATTCCGATCATCGTCGCAGGCCAGGTCACCGGCATTGATGCGTTCAAGATCGGCGCCATGACCGGCCGCCAACTGCCGCTGCTGTCACTGTTTGTGCCCTTCTGGCTGGTGTTCATGATGGACGGCCTGCGCGGCGTGCGTGAAACCTGGCCGGCAGCCTTGGTGGCCGGCTTGAGCTTTGCCGTCACCCAGTACTTCACCTCCAACTTCATTGGCCCGGAACTGCCAGACATTACCTCGGCACTCGCCAGCCTGATCTCCCTGACACTGTTCCTGAAAATCTGGCAACCCAAGCGCACCGCAGGCGCGCAGATTGCCGGTGCCACCTCCAGCGTAGCGGTCACCTCCAGCGCCGGCGGCTTTGGTTTGCCACGCAGCACAGTGGTTTCACCCTACAGCCTGGGGCAAATTTTCAAGGCCTGGTCGCCCTTCCTGATCCTGACCGTTCTGGTCACCATCTGGACCCTCAAACCCTTCAAGGCCATGTTCGCCGCGGGCGGTTCGATGTACAGCTGGGTGTTCAACTTCGCGATCCCCCACCTGGATCAATTGGTGATCAAAGTCGCACCCATCGTCACCAACCCCACCGCCATCCCCGCCGTCTTCAAGCTGGACCCGATTTCGGCCACCGGCACCGCGATCTTCTTCTCCGCGCTGGTCTCGATGCTAGTGCTGAAAATTGATATCAAGACTGGTCTTACCACTTTAAAAGAGACCTTCTTTGAGCTGCGCTGGCCGATCCTGTCCATCGGCATGGTGCTGGCGTTCGCCTTCGTCACCAACTACTCCGGCATGTCCTCGACAATGGCCCTAGTACTGGCTGGCACCGGCGCCGCCTTCCCGTTCTTCTCGCCCTTCCTCGGCTGGCTGGGGGTTTTCCTGACCGGCTCGGACACCTCATCCAACGCCCTATTCAGCTCGCTGCAAGCCACCACCGCCCACCAGATTGGTGTTAACGACACCCTGCTGGTAGCGGCGAACACCAGCGGCGGCGTGACCGGCAAAATGATCTCGCCGCAATCGATCGCCGTGGCCTGCGCAGCCACGGGCCTGGTGGGCAAGGAGTCCGATCTGTTCCGCTTTACCCTCAAGCACAGCCTGTTCTTTGCCACCATCGTCGGGCTGATCACCCTGGCGCAGGCGTACTGGTTCACCGGTATGCTGGTGCACTGAGACCTGCACGTAATAGGGTAAGAATCGACGCCGGACAACGATGCCGGCGTCTGCTATTTCTGGAGGACCGATGAGCCTGCCTGCTGCTTTTCTCAGCGACGTCGCACAACTGATCCCGCAAGATCGCCGCTTCGACGATCCACTTTCCACCCTCGCCTTCGGCACCGACGCCAGCTTCTACCGATTGATCCCACAACTGGTGATCCGCGTGGAGTCAGAAGACGAAGTCGTCGCACTGCTGCAACTGGCCCAGCGCGATCACGTGCCGGTGACCTTCCGGGCCGCGGGCACCAGCCTGTCCGGCCAGGCGATCAGCGACTCGGTGCTGATCGTGCTCGGCGACAATTGGAACCACCGCGAAATTCGTGGGCAAGGCACACAGATCCGCCTGCAACCCGGCGTCATCGGCGCCCAGGCCAACGCCTGGCTCGCGCCGTTCGGGCGCAAGATCGGCCCGGACCCGGCGTCGATCAACGCCTGCAAAATTGGCGGCATCGTTGCCAACAATGCCAGCGGCATGTGCTGCGGTACGGCACAAAACACCTATCACACCCTGGCAGGCATTCGTTTGGTACTGGCCGATGGCAGCCGCCTGGACACCGAAGATGCCGCCAGCGTGCAAGCCTTCCGCCAAACCCACAGTGCACTGCTTGAGCGCCTGGCCACGTTGGGCCGCGAGACACGCGCAAACGCTGAACTGGCTGCGAAGATTCGCCACAAATACCGTCTGAAAAACACCACCGGCCTGTCACTCAACGCCTTGGTGGATTTCGACGACCCGCTGGATATCCTCAGCCACCTGCTGGTCGGCTCCGAGGGCACCCTGGGGTTTATCAGTGCGGTCACCTACGACACGGTAATCGATCACCCGAACAAAGCCTCGGCGCTGATCGTGTTCCCGGATGTCGAGACATGCTGCAACGCAGTAACGGTGCTGAAAACCCAGCCGGTTTCCGCCGTTGAACTGCTGGACCGACGCAGTATGCGCTCGGTGCAAGACAAACCGGGTATGCCCGCATTCGTACAACACTTATCGGAAAATGCCTGCGCACTGCTGATCGAATCCCGCGCGGCCTCGCCGTCATTACTGCACGAACAACTAACGCTGATCATGGCCTCTCTGGCGGCGTTTCCCGTAGAAAAACAGGTCGACTTCACCGAAGACCCCGTGGAAAACGCCCGCCTGTGGGCAATCCGCAAAGACACCTTCCCCGCCGTAGGCGCCGTACGCAAAACCGGCACCACCGTGATCATCGAAGACGTCACCTTCCCCGTCGAACAACTGGCGATCGGCGTAAACCGCCTGATCGAACTGTTCGACAAACATCACTACGACGAAGCCATCCTTTTCGGACACGCCCTGGAAGGCAATCTGCACTTTGTATTCACCCAAGGCTTCAACAGCAGCGAAGAAGTCACACGCTATCAAGCGTTCATGGACGACGTCGCACAACTGGTGGCGGTGGAGTTCGGTGGCTCGCTGAAGGCCGAACACGGCACCGGTCGCAATATGGCGCCGTTCGTTGAACTGGAATGGGGCAGCGACGCCTATCAATTGATGTGGCAACTCAAGCGCCTGCTCGACCCCAACGGCATCCTCAACCCGGATGTGGTGCTCAGCGAAGACCCACAAATCCACCTCAAACACCTCAAGCCCCTGCCCGCCGCCGATGAGCTTGTGGACAAGTGCATCGAGTGTGGCTTCTGCGAACCCGTGTGCCCCTCGAAAGGCCTGACCCTGAGCCCACGCCAGCGCATTGTGATCTGGCGCGACATCCAGGCCAAACGCCGCGCAGGCGTAGACACCACCGAACTGGAAGCGGCCTACCACTATCAAGGCATCGACACCTGCGCCGCCACCGGGCTATGCGCCCAACGCTGCCCTGTAGGCATCAATACCGGCGACCTGGTGAAAAAGCTGCGCAGCCGCGAAGCAGACCGTACGAAAACCGCCGAATGGCTCGCCAGCCATTTCGCCACCGCACTGCAAGGTGCGCGCTTCACCCTGCACGTCGCCAATGGTGCACGCATGTTATTGGGTGCCCCGCGCCTGAAGAAGTGGTCAGCCACCGTGAACAGACTGTCCAAAGGGCAAATCCCGCAGTGGACCAATGCCATGCCACAACCGGAAAAAGCCATTCGCTTCAGCCCGGCGGTGACGGATGAGCGCCCGCGAGTGGTGTATCTGGCGGCCTGCGTCTC
The DNA here is from genome assembly GCF_002916705.1 of Pseudomonas sp. GZJR-8. Classification (NCBI taxonomy): domain Bacteria; kingdom Pseudomonadati; phylum Pseudomonadota; class Gammaproteobacteria; order Pseudomonadales; family Pseudomonadaceae; genus Pseudomonas; species Pseudomonas sp. GZJR-8. The sequence goes on from NZ_JXSI01000009.1 coordinate 73,604, forward strand.
ACGCGCCATGGGCCCGGCGGCCGGTGATAAAGAGCAAATGTCGCTGTACGACAAAACCCGCAATCTGCTGGAAAAGGCCGGTTACCAAGTCGTCTTCCCCGACAACCAGGACAGCCTGTGCTGCGGCCAGCCCTTCGCCTCCAAAGGCTACGCCGAGCAGGCCGAACACAAGCGCCAGGAACTGATCGGCGCCCTGCTCCACGCCAGCCGTGGCGGCCTCGACCCGATCTACTGCGACACCAGCCCATGCACCCTGCGCCTGGTGCAAGACCTGGGTGAATCGCGCCTGGACCTTTACGACCCGGTGCGTTTCATCCGCACCCACCTGATGGACCGCCTCGATTTCACGCCTCAGGAGGCGCCCATCGCCGTGCACGTTACCTGTAGCACCCAGCACCTGGGCGAAAGCCAGGCCCTGATCGAACTGGCCCGGCGCTGTGCAAAAACCGTCGTCATCCCCGAAGGCATTCACTGCTGTGGCTTTGCCGGCGACAAAGGCTTCACCACCCCGCAACTCAACGCCCACGCCCTGCGCTCGCTCAAGGACGCCGTGCAACATTGCAGCGAAGGCATCTCCACCAGCCGCACCTGCGAGATCGGCCTGAGCCAGCATGGCGGCATCGACTACCACGGCCTGGTCTACCTGGTAGACCGCGTCACCCGCGCCCGCGCCCACTGACCCGGCAAAAAAACCGAACCCTGACGCACCGGCGCAGTCATCTGCATAGGCCTCGACAAACGAGGCCCATCAGTGATGTCGCTGGCAGCGGTTGCACGCCAGCAGCGTCGAGCCCTTTTGCGCAAGGAGACACCCTATGAAGCGTTCCGCTCTTGCTGGCTTGTTCATGACCGCTGCGATGCTCGCCTCCCCCGCTTTCGCCGCCGGTGACAAAGACCTGTGCCAGATCAACCTGGACAAAATCAACAACGGCAAAGCCCTGCTGGCCACCGACACCAGCGGCAAAAGTGGCGAAATAGACACCGCCGTCTCCCAAGCCAAGGCAGCCCACGCCGCAGGTGATGACAAGAAGTGCATCGAAATCACCTCCAAGGCCCTGCAAGACCTGCAGAACAGCGAGAAAGGCGGTCAGTAAGCGATAGGGCCAACCTTCGGGTTGGCCTTCGCTGAGCTTTTGGCGTACACTGCACAGGCTTGTCACTCACTAAGAAACAACCAGTTACAAGCACGGGGCCGTTTAGGATTCGACGCCGGTCGCGAAACTTTAGGTGCATGCCGAGTTGGTAACAGAACTCGTAAATCCACTGTTGCAACTTCTTATAGTTGCCAATGACGAAAACTACGGCCAGGAATTCGCTCTCGCTGCGTAAGCAGCCTTAGCCCTGAGCTTCTGGTACCTTCGGGTCCAGCAATCACCAGGGGATGTCTGTAAACCCAAAGTGATTGTCATATAGAACAGAATCGCCGTGCAGTACGTTGTGGACGAAGCGGCTAAAACTTACACAACTCGCCCAAAGCACCCTGCCCTTCGGGTCGCTGAGGGTTAACTTAATAGAAACGGCTACGCATGTAGTACCGACAGCGGAGTACTGGCGGACGGGGGTTCAAATCCCCCCGGCTCCACCAATTTGAAACACCAGAGAAGCCCGCCCAGTGCGGGCTTCGCTGTATCTGGCCTACCGAATGTTGCTGAAAATCGCTGTGGATGAATACCGAACTTCGCGAGCTTCAGCAGCTTTTCAGCAACATCCTCCGGCGTCCTGCCGAACATGCACCAATCCACAAACCTGACACGCTCGGCGTTCGCTTGTAGAATCCGCCTCGGTATCAATTTGCCCCCGGCCATGCCGGAGAAAGGGAATTCATGCACAACAAAAACCTAAGTTACCGGCCAGACATCGACAGGCTAAGAGCTTTTGCCGTGCTGGCCGTAGTGGTCTGAGGCATTCAGGATATTTCCGGAATATCAGTCGCCGCCTCCGAATACCTGAAATCTCTGACTTGCCACCAGCAGTCAAGTTTCTTGGCCCATTCGGAAATCATCTTCCCGTCAGCACCATGGTGAAGCGCTTCATTTACCTCATGCGCCCAAGCAGCCAGCTGTCTTTGCAGTTGGGGAGAAATGGCCTGCTCCTGCCAGACTCTATCAAAATCGAAATTTTGTCCCAGCTTGAGTGAAAGAATGGAGATCGTGTAAACCGTTATATTGCCCTGAAATGCCGGAAATAGGGGTCTGATTACCTTCTGAGCAGACTTGAACAGAATCGCCTTTGCAATCATGCCCTTAAACTCCCTCTGATCCGGAATCACGTCCTCTCCAGTATTCTCCCGCTCTCCCAGCTCATCCATAAAGGCCTGAAAGTTCTTCTGACTCCCTAACCCTACAACGTGTGGTTTCTGCTCCCATGTGAACAGAAACTTGGCCAGATCCGGTTTGGTAATCTTGCGATAGGGTGGAATGGCTACCTGCAGTTTTTTCTTTTGAACAACCGTTGTCGCTTCTTTTTCAAGCATCACCTTATAACTACCAGCGGACCGCTCATAGAACCAGCGTCCCACACCATCCGGGCAGTATGTGCGCATTGAAAGTTTTTCCAGCTCGCGATGAAATGGCTTGTTTGCGGAAAGATCGGATTGCTTTACGACGTTCTGGCTATTGGCATAGCGAGAAATGTTAGAGATCAATTCCTCATCATTTCCCTGACCATTTCGAAGCACAATGATCTTCGCAGGAACTCGGACGCTGCTTAAATCTATGTCGGGATTTTTTTTCTTCGCGAAATAGATGGATGCTGTCGTCTGCCCGCCGTTAACGATTTGCATACCTTGAAGCCACAAGATACCCGTTGAACCATCAGCGGTACGATCCAGCTTGGCAGCATCGGCCACAACAACGATGCCATTGTTGTAGGCCATGAAACGGTCCGGATTGTTCCGCAAGCTATCCCGAATCCCCTTATTGACACCTCTGCTGCCAACCCCCAAAAACGAACGCACATTTGCTTCGAGAATGCGCGGCCCGTACTTCTCGTAGAGAAAGCGCAGAGCCTCACCGGGTATTGCAGTCAGGGCATAATCGTATTCGTCGTCACCAGCACCGGGAACCCATACACTCGGCAATGCCGTACCGCAAAGATCCTGAAAGTTCACCACTAGCTCATCCCGTGGCCGGCCCTGCTGCCAGTGGTTGAACAGGCGGTGAATGTCCATGACTTCAAGGCGTACCTGCTTGCCCTCAATATCTTGGGGCGCATAGTTCCTTGTCTTAACCTGACCGTCAGTAATTACGAAAATCCGGATGCTATCCAGCGCTTTGAATATACGTTCAACTTCTGTGACAAGCGGATAAGCCTCGTTGGTTTCATCAAGCTCTTCTGAAAGCTTGCCTATAGCGCAAAATTTGAGAAATTGCAGACCTTGCTTCGCCGCTCTGCCAATTTCAGGGTCCGGGATGTCTTCAATGTCCTCAAGCCCCTTATAGAGACTCACGAACAGATCCAGTCGATCAGGATTCCCCTGTTCGTCGGTTGTGTCCGAGACAGAATAGCCACTGATTTTGACTTTGTAAGATCCGACCTTAGCACCGTAGTGGCAGACCGTTGGCTCAAAGGTTATTCCCTCGTCGGCCATATGCGTCATCACATGTTCAGTAAATACGGCCTCTGCAGGCACAGGAGCTTCCCCCGGTGCAGAATCCTTCACGATCTCTTCTCGAATCGCAGCCTGCGTGTCCCGCAGAAAATCTACAAGTTCCATCAAACGACTCCAAGTTGCTCAAGCACATCCGCCAAGGGATGGTTATCGGCGAGTATTAATGCCAGGTCGAGCTCGTACTGGGCTCGACGAATGGCTGTCGGGATGCCGAAAGGAGTCAGTCTCGGAAACTCCGCATCAACGAGATGCACCCTTAACTCGCTGAGCGAAAAGCGACGACTGTAGTTCTCTGCCTGCATATCCAAATACCCCGCCTGATGAAGTGCCTGCTCGAAAAGCCTGGTAGCTGCGGGATCAGGCTCCAGCAGACAGCGCAAATCCGCCACGGATTCGGGAAGTGACATTCCGGAATCCGTCGATCCGAAGCGAAGCGCTGCAAGGAAGAGTGGCGGACACTGGGATTCGTCGAGTTGATCCAGGGAGGCGATTCTCACCGGAAAGCCTTCCGTTGCCATTGTGGACTTGACCTCTATCGCCCCTATACCAATTTGAAAGTCATGAAGCCCGTCGAGCGGCCCTTTCCAACCTTGTACAGCCGAGAAAAGCAGCACGCCTTCATCAAGTAGCTTACGCAGCAGACAGAGCTCACCCACAAGCCCCAGTTCGGCTTCGGGCCCCAGTCCTTCACGCCCTTTCCGCATAAATTCCTGCCACCCGCGCACCCTTCCGAGCAGTCGTTGATACACAAGTTCTTCAGTACAGCCGTTGACGGATTCCAGCAGTCCGCATACATCGGAGACAACGGCCGCAAACAGCTCTAGGCTGCCTTCAGGTTGACGGACGATTGCAAGCCACTGGTAATCACCTGCGGCCTCCCCCAGGCCGACCCTTTCAATGCGAAATCCCTGCCCCTGAGGCAACTGTGAGGTCGGCGCCATCCTGCAGTTCGCAAAACCGACTAGAACAGCCTCCTCATTGCCCGGCGCATGCCTGGCTGCCTTGATCCTGATTGTTGCTCTTTGAAACAGATCAATCGACCGCCATCCCGGAGCCGATGCGTTGCCAGGAAGGGCCCGCCAGATACCAAGCAACTCGGAACTACTCACTGCCGCCATTACTGTTGCTGCTCCCACATCAGGTTAGTGACGACATAGGGCACAGATTTTCCCGCATTGCTGGAAGGAAAGCTGATTGCAAATGCGACGACAGGCAGATCAACTCCCGAGACTTCAGAGACCTTTGGGTCGAGAAGGTACATAAGCAAAAGCCCTCTTTCGGGATGCGGGGCTACTTGCCCACGCCCCTGACCACGAATACGTCTGATATAAGGTCCGCTTGGCACCTCGGGCAATTCCTTGCCTCTGGAACGGCCGGGATCGGGCTTCCAGTCCGTCCGAGTCCACTCAAGAGCGGCATTCCACGACGACTCATCAAGATCCAGGGCTTCATCCTTAGGAGAAAGCAGACGACCTATTGAGTACTTGTCAGCCTCCCGAGACCTGTTTATTCGGCGCATTCGCTTTACCTGAAAGCCTGCAACATCCTCGGTGCCAACAACCCCACCCCCAATTACGGCAACTGTCCAAGAGGTAAGCTCGCCCGACCGACTCATCTCCTCAATGAAGTTCGCAAGCAGGTCACTTCTCACTTTTCGGGAGTCCGGGTGCGTCTGATAAGACCTCAGAAAGTCAACGATAGGCTGTGCCTGAATACCAGTCCAGCTAACCCCGCCCCAAGTATCACTCTGACCGTTTCGGCTCTGCGGAGGAATCGAGGCCCCCTTCCCCATGGTGCTTACAAGAGAGTTGAAAGCCGCGATATTCTGTTCGAGCTGGGTGGGCTCCTTGAAGAAGCTGACCGTCTCGACAATGTCCCCACTGAAGGACAGATACAGTGTTTTGGCAGTTCTCATTTTCAGAGGCGAGGTCACCATCAGCACCGGATGAGAGACGACCTTGAGACCATACTGACGTGGTGTCAGCCCGCTATCTCTCATAAAGTCGAATTCGGCTCTCAACTCTTCCGCTGCGTCGGCGATGTGCTCGAACCATTCAACCAGATCCGTCGTGGTGTAGAGGCGACACAAGTCCAAATAACCCGGTCGATAGCCGAACCACCGTCCCATCTGCATCAGCGTGTCGTACATTTTGGAAGCCCGAAGAAAATAGCTAACGCACAGGCCTTCAAGCGTAAGTCCTCGGGCCAGCTTGTCTCCTCCAATTGCAATGACCTTCAGCCCCGTGGCGCTGTCCACATAGTCCAGCGCATCCTTCGCAGTACCATTAATCATGCGCACATCGATCTGTTCCAGCAGATCAGGTAACGCTCGTTCTATCTCGAACCAATCGTCTGCTTTGCACCGGAAGCCCTCTCCCATCTGCTTTTCAATTTCGTAGCTTGTCGTCCGGATATCTCTATCCCACAGACTGAAGAGTTCAGCCAGAACGCCCTCATGGTCGATGCGCCTTCTGAGCCGCTGCTTCAGCTGCATGATGTAACTGCGAACCTGCCCGTGTACATGCTGCTGAACCAAGTTGAATCGCGTGACGTGTACTAACATTGAGCTGTGTTCGGCACCCTGCCCCCGCAGTTGACGAATGGTGCATGCCAGTACGAACGCCTGTATTGCTTCGACTAGCGAAGGAGGCAGGATGTCGGAAGGCACATAACTGCTTTTGTGGCTGACAGGCATCCAGCCGCCCTTTCCGTCAGTGGAGCAGTGATCTGTGACCAGGCGAACCAGATCGAGAGCGCCGATGCGTCCATTCTCTCCCGCCAGTCCGAACACCCTTGACGGGCCGATGTAGCTAGATGGCGCTGACAGATTGGTGATAAATGCTGCCGGGAACAAATCGGGACCTTCCTTTATCGTCTCTCCCTGCTCGTGGATATAGATGTTAGCAAACGGAGTGGCCGTATAACCGATATAGGCCTTTCTCGAGAAAGAGTGCAGTATCTGGCGAATCAGACTGTTAATAGCAGTGGGTTCATGTTCGAGATCAGGCTGGCCGTTCTCGTCCACGACTTTCTCACCGGTATCCACCGATGCATGATCCGCTTCGTCATCAACGATCAGCAGAGAAAGATGGGTTACCAGTGGACGACCGGTTTCCGGATCCGTCGTTTCTGCAACATGCTTGTGAATCCATTTCAGCAGGCGCTGCAAAACCGTCTTGTTTTTCTTAACGACGAACAGCCAAGGTTTTTGCTCTGGCGAGACACCAAGGTTTCTCACAAACTTTGTGTTGAAGTCCCCAGTCTCGGTCCTATTGGTAACGTACTGGGGACGCAACGCAGGAGAAGGGTCAATTTTTCCAACTCCGATGGCTACGTTTCCCTCTCCCTCTATTGGGCTGGTTTCATAGCCGAGAAACCCCTCATCCAGTCTCATCTGAGTTTGGGAGCGAAGGTTGTTGTGAAGCCCTGCCAGCACGATTATGATTTTGTATCCAGCATCCGCCGCCTTGCAGATAAGCCCCGTATAGTTCCCTGTCTTGCCGGACTGCACGTGGCCGACAACCATGCCGCGACGATCCCAAGGCCCTTCACGCCCGGGATCCTCCAGCATTGAAAGAACGTTATCGGTAGTTTCATCGAGTGCTTCTACAGCACTCCATGGCAATTTCTTTTCCTGCCACTCTCTATACCGACGCCAGTAACGCCACTCCTTCTTGACCTCACTGGTCAGCCAAGGGACATGTCCGGCCATGTCGACAAGAGAGGAGTCCTTGCCAACCCAGATACTGAACCTTCTGATGAGCTCGTCAGTGACGGCCTCACGATCCAACCCCTCAGCCTTGTTCGGCATGATCTTAAGCACCATGTCGATTTTTTGGGAAATGAGTGCAGGGGTAATCGCCAGCTTGCCCTGCTCGTCCACAATCATCTCTTGGACAAACTTAACCACACTCCATTTGTTGTCTTCGGACATTCGTCGCAGCTCCTTAAAAATTGTCTGGCAGGGCATCCACCAATGAAGGAAAAGCATGGAAAGGCTCTGTTGTCCGAAGCTGCTCCCTGGCAGAAGACGCGGAATATCCTTTCTTCTCGATCATACTGCGATACATGACCATCAAGACCTCATTGACCTCACTGGACGGAGTCTTCTCAAAGCCTGTGCAGGGCGTATCCTTATTTTCCGCAGTATCGATCCATATCCGCTGAACAGGGACAGTCTCCTCGATGACCCGCAACATAGCTCTGATCTGCGGAAGCAATACTCCAGCATCATCCAGTACGTCTCGTATCGCGGGGTGGTCACTGTCTATCCGGTATCGTATTCCACTGGCGAGGCGCTCAACCTTCCAGGCTTCGGCAACCTGTTTATTTCCAAGCAAGGTGGGCCGGCCTCTGTGAGCAAAGGCTCGGCGCGCACGTCCACGTGTAGCTTCGGCAAGACGGGTCAGCCAGTCTCGAAGATAGACAGGGGGCCTGGCTGTGGACTTGCGGATGTCAATTTTCCAGTCGGCGTCGGCAGAGTTGGGTATATCCAGACGAATTCTTGCCAGTCGGTGAGCTTCGTCCTTTGTCCAAGACCTACCGGTCCCTAGACCCAGCCAACTGCCTGCAACGAGAAGGCGCTCGTTGCGATAAACATAAAACCCCTGCTGGGCCGTCCAGCCTTCAGGGCCACCCAGCACTTCAAAATCCTCGCCAGAAAGCATGTCCTTGTGGGGTAAAACATGACATTCGGCTTCAATCCCCTTGAGTGTCGGGTGCTTGAATACGGGAGGGTTGTAGGGTTTTCCCGGGTGGTCCATCATGAAAGGATCCCAGGGTTTCACCGGCTGTCCATTGAGCAGAATTCTGAGACGTGGTCGGGTTCCTTCTAGATACCTGTGAAACACCATTCCAAGATGCTGCTCGACCTTGTCGGCTAGGTTCAAAAAGTCCTGAACAGTACTTCCTGGAGTAACGATCCGATCCAGCTCCTCCCAAAGGACCAAAGTCCCGCGACCGGCTTCAGTAAGCGGCTCTAGATACCCTTCGGAACCGGGATGGGGCCCCTCCAGCAGATGCCAGCCGCCATCGGAGCTGTTTGCAAGATAGTCAAGGTCCCAGCGCAGAGCTTGTACGCCATCCACACCTATAGTCGCCACGGTTAGTCTGCGGCACTGTGAAAAAGACGCCGTCTTGAGGCCCAGCCCAAAGCGACCAAGATCGGACGTTGCTCTCTCTTCAAGAGGGTTGCGTTCACCAAGCCTCATCGCCAGATCAAGCCCGGCAGCCGACATTCCCGCGCCATTGTCCAAGCAGGTAATTCGACTCTTTGTCTGAGCCCAAACGAACTCGATTCTGACTTCTGAGGCGCCTGCTGCAACGCTGTTGTCAATGATGTCAGACAATGCTGTCTGCGTGTTGTAACCCAGCCCTCGCAAAGCTTCGACCATTGCGCTGGCCTTGGGAGGAGCATTTCGGCTCTTGAATGTGTGTGACAAAATAACGCTCCCTGTCTTGCCTACGATGGTGGGTCAAACTCTACTTCGCGTTTTTTCCGCTTCGAACGATCCGGGCAACAACATCTGCAATCTGCCGAGCCAAAAGCGGCGGAACCGCATTACCCACTTGATGGAACTGTTGCGTTCTATTGCCCAAGAAAAAGTAATTGTCGGGGAAAGTCTGCAGTCTTGCAGCCTCGCGAACAGTCAGACTTCGGCATTGCCTAGGGTCGTAATGAATAAAATAGTGACCATCCTTTGCGATATGGCTAGTAATTGTCGTGGAAGGAATACCTGCTCTCTGGACACGAAAACGGTCACTAAATTTTCCACTTGTCCAGTTCTTGTGATCCGGCGCCAGCCCGGGAAGGTTAAAGTTCTGGTGGCCCTTGGGCGAGTCCCTGTAAGTCTCGGCAAAAGCGGCAGCGTAAACATACCTACGCAGATCGGAACTCATGTGCCCCCTAGCCTCGTGATTTAGCCAGTACTTCAGCCTCGGATCATGCAGCCAGCTATCGAGAAACGTTCCTGTCACTCCATTACCGGCGTTTTTTTTCAGTACCCGCAGTCCGCCAGAGTTTAATTCGCGACTGTCATAACTGCTGGCAAGAATGCCAAGCCTAGTTGCCAGAGCGAGCCTTTCAGGTGTCTCACTTACTAACTGAAGACACTCATGATTCAGCTCCTTCAAATGCTGACGCACTATATCCGCCCACGCATCAGGAGAGTCTTTCAGCTTGGTAAGGGTGCTGCGCAATGGCGGCAGACATCCAATTACCTGATCTATTGTCGGCCCCAAAACAGGGGACAGCTTGTGATCGCCAAGTGCATCTAGGTACTCCTCCGAAACACCTAGAAGTATCACTCGATGCCTGGCTTGGGGAACGCCGTACTCTTCAGCCTGAATGATGTAGTTGCTTGGTTCGATGCTGTCCGGATCTGCTCCACTTTCGTAGATGTCATCGGCGACGAGAGAACAGATTCTATACTTCGGACCATTACCACTTTCTCCAAACGCCGCATCAGGGTCAGCAAGGTCTCGCAAAATCTGGGGAAACATCGGCTCGCCAGCGACCTGTGATGAAAGAATGCCTTTCACGTTTTCCATCACGAAAACTGCAGGCCTCTTTTTTTGAATGATCCTCAAATATTCGCGATAGAGGAAATGTCTGTGATCATTTTCTGCACGATAATCCACCTTTCCACGATTTCTGGCTCGACCTACTATTGAATAGGCTTGGCACGGCGGGCCCCCAATGAGAACCCATGGCCTAGTCTCATCGAGACGGCTTGCCAGCATTTTATCTAGTCCGGTATTGCCCGCTTCGGTACCGAGCTCCAACAATTGTGCTTCGTTGTCGGCGTGTCTCCAAGCTTCAAGACTCCTGGCCGTATAGGGCTCAGGAACATCAGCAGTTTCACAAAAGTTATAGTAATCCTCGAGGGCTTCGGGTTGTCTACTCTTCAGCAGACGATAGAAAGCCCTGAGCCGGAGAGTAGAACGCGCGGAAACCTCCATTTCGGCCGATACCTTGATCTCGAAGGTGTCACCGTTAATGTCCGAATGAGAGGAAAAGCCCTCTCCTAGACCTCCGGGGCCAGCAAAGAGATCCACAACCTGAATGGGATAGGTACGACTCATGAAACCACGCTATTTTGAGAAAGTACGAAATGGATGTAGTTGACCCCGCCACGAGATCCCGAATGATGTCCGGGATCAAGGGAAAAGACACCAAACCGGAACTGGCTGTCAGGCGGTTTCTGCATGCACATGGTTACCGCTTTCGACTTCATCGCAGGGACCTGCCAGGAAAACCGGACATTGTACTGCCTCGACTGAAGGTCTGCATTTTTGTGCACGGGTGTTTTTGGCATCGCCATACCGGCTGCAAATATGCAGTTTTGCCTAAAACACGTACCGATTTCTGGACAGAAAAACTGGAGTCTAATGTAGATAGAGATCGGAAGGTAATGCAGGAGCTGTTCAGCAACGGATGGTGCGTTTTTACAGTATGGGAATGTGAGCTCAAAAATCCCGATGAGGCATTGCGCGCACTGCTCGAACGCCTGAAAACTCTGGAGTAGCGGCACTCGGGGGCAACGGAGATTAACGCCCTCACTAGGCCTCATCCAAAACGAGCAATAGGCCCGCAACCCAAGGGTGGCATACCCACCCACCTGATTGGTTTTTTTTCAGATAGTGATTCAAAGATCCCGATAGAATTTTATTAATATCCGTCACGTTATACCCCAACACGAGTTCCGCGTGAGCAGCTCGATCGCCCGGATTGTCTGCAAAGTATCGCAGGAGATCTAGGGCTACCGTGCCGAGCTTGGCGGTACGTTCTACAAGCACCCTCTCCTCAGACGATCTTGTGCTTGCAGGTGAAGGAGGGATTGACTCTTCATTTAAAAGAGCTCCGTCAAAGGGCCCGACTAAACTTGGAATAACTGTGCCTTTTTCCGAAGAGCGATAAGTGCCGATAGCTCCCTGTATTTGGCCCGCAACGGCCCTCAAGTCCTTATCATCTATTTCGGGGATCTGTATCTCATCTGCTGCCGTCCAGTCCCAATCCTGAAAACTTTCATCTTCGGCAATTTCATCAATTTCTATATTTGTCGCAGAGGTAATAAACGTAGGATCTGAAATCGCTGAACAAACAACAGAACTTGATATTTCGCTACAAAATGATTGAGACTGCAGCTGTCTGAGTAAACTTATAGCATCGTATTTCTCGCATAGAAAGTCGACTAGCAGCTCGCGTGCATCCTGCTCTAGCCCCACGAAAGCAAGGGATGAAAATGCACGCACAACCCCATCAGGCAGGTTATCTTTGAAAGTCACGCGAAGAAGCTCGGAGCATTCCTCTTGACGCTCGGGTAGTGACTTCGGCACCAGATGTGCGACAAGCGCTCCCCATTCTGGCCTACCAGGACGCTGATCGGGACCTGAGATTTCAATCCCGTTTTCGACGTGAATGCAGCCGTCCTCTATTGGACACAGCCGCTCTCTGTAGATCACGGCAAGCCGCCGCCCGTCGATCTGGAGAGGGCATGTAATGCGGTCAACCTCCTTCCCGCAAGACATCACCCTTACCGTCAATTCCATATCCCTATCGCCCAAATCGGTAAGATTAGTAACATCCGGCATCCGAATGCTGGCCGTACGCCGCATCATGCCCACAAAGAATGCTTTTTCCAAGAAGAGTTGATTCCGCCCAGACCAGAAAAAGCTCTCATGGGCCAGAAGATGAGGTCGACTTTCGCCTCGTACTAAAAGCCCTCCTTCAAGTAGACTTGTTACGTAAAAACTCTTGCCACACAGGAACAATGTTCCCAGCATTACGCAAGGCAAAACGCAGCGGTGCCCTATAGGGACGTAGCAGGATGACATGACAATCAAAAAACAAGCTAAACCTACTGAAACACTTTTGACCTTCGAGGTTTTTTTCAATGGTGAGCTGTTTCAAACCGTCGAGTTTTCCAGCCTCCGCAAATGCAACAACTGGCGCGAAAATAGCCTTGGGACCCTAGTGTTTTGACCACCTGACATTGACCTGTGCGGAACAGGGAAGTAAAAGCCAGCATTCGCTATGCAAAATCCTTAAATTCCGCTAGAAAGCGAAATTCGAAGTACCACTGTGGAATTGAGCTTTGATCGACTCAAGGACAGAAAATTAAGAAAATTCGCCGCAGATACTCCGATAAAAAAATAAAATAATCAATTTAAATCAATCAGTTACGAAGACCGTTAGAATTAACCCGCCCACCAACTCAACGAATAAAGACGTCCCACAACATCTTTTTTTGCCTGGCATTCAAACAATCACAATGCTAGTGTCACCCCATGACCACCCATTGCCTCACCTCAACAACCACCACCACGACCGCCGCAAGCGGAGCGTGCGAGGTGTCGTGAGCCAATAACCAACGAACTTCAAAGGCCCGCCAGCGATGGACAGGGCCTTTTTTTATGCCCTTGTGTCGCTGGTTCACACGCAAGGAGATGCACCTATGTACGCCCTGTTGATACTGGATATCCAAGTCGGACTCATCCACGGCCCGGAGAAACCCTGGCGCTGCGACGAGCTGTTGGAAACCCTGAATACCCTGATGGACAAGGCCCGCAGCGCAGGCGCGCCGATTTTTCTCGCGCGTCACATCGGCCCCGCTGGCTCGCCAATCGAAGCGGGCAGCCCACTTACGCTGATTGCACGGGAACTGAAGTTGCAGGGTGGGGAAGTGGTGTTCGAAAAGCGCCGGCCTAACGCTTTTGCAATGACTGATCTGGCTGACAATCTGCGCTCCAACGGCGCCACCGGCGTGGTAGTCACTGGGATGAAAACGCAATACTGCGTCGACAGCACCTGCCGTGCCGCGCGGGATCTTGGCTTCGATACGGTGCTTATCGCCGACGGTCATACCTGTTCTGACACGCCCTTGATGAAAGCCGAGGCCATCGTGGCTCATCACAATGCCACGCTGAATGGGCCCTTCTGCCAGTTGGTTCAGGCTGAGGACTGGAGCTTTTAACAGAGCCTGACGACGGGGGGCAAGCAGGGCCGAGCTTCGGAATTTTCCCGCAAGATGCCGCGCTATTGATGAACTAGCGCACTCCAACCAACAAGCCTAGCCTTCCCCTGTCGCTGCAAAATCAGCGACCGGGTTTAGCAGCTCGGTTAATATCAAGGCCTGCAAAGCCACCATCCGTTCGAGCGATGCTTTCTGCATCCGCTGGTTCGTGTCATGGCGGCTGTGCGTGGGGCACTTTCGGGTGCGCCGGGTTCCTTGATTCCTGGTCTGCTAACCCGCGTACGGTCGCCACCCTTTTCGTTTAGCAGCGATGTCTGGCGACTCCATCAATCAAGGAGTTTCAGCCATGAAAAAAATCACCCCCAATCCCCCAACCACCCTCTTCATCCTCGCCGACGACATCCACCCCGAAACCCTGCTAATCCAAGCCAGCGAAACCCTCGCCTCCCTCAACGCGATGACCACCGACCTGGCTTTCGAACTTGAAGGCGCACACCGCCACAAGTTGCTGGCTGCTCAGCAATTGATCGTTCTAGGTGAGCTACTAGTAGAACGGGTCTTGAACACCCAGCCATTCACTACCCATCCGCCACAACCCTAAAACACGAAAACGGGCGAGCTGCCTCAGCGCATCTCGCCCGCTGGCGTCCCCTCATACTTCCCATTACCCTGACGGCCTTTATCAGACAATCGGAAGTCAGATACCCGTGCTCAAGCCCCTCGCCGTTATCGCTCTTACCGTCATGCCCTTACTCGCCACCGCTGCCGAGCTGGACGGGGTCTGGCAAGGCACCTTGGGCAAATCCGCTATCACCGTCTGTTTCAACGGCGCCGACGGGGAGCATGGCAGTTATTACTACCAGCGCATCCGTACCCCGATTCAACTGACCCAGGCCAACGACAACGCCCCTTGGGTAGAGGAAGGAAACACCGGTTTCTGGGCCCTGCAAAAACCTCAGGCCGATACCCTTTCGGGTGCCTGGAGCAAAACCGATGGCGGCACGCCGCTGCCACTGGCTTTACGCCGCATTGGCACGGACGGCTGCGGCAGCGATGCCTATAACGCGCCCATGGAAGCCGCGCCGCTGCCGATCAAGACCGAGAAGAAGACTTTCCACAACCACACCTACCAACTCAAGACCAAAGGCCCCCGCGTCACGCTCAAGCTGGAGGGAGACAGCCCGGCGGTGCAGAAGATCAACCAGCAACTCGCCGCTCTGGCCGTCAATGACGAAGATCTAACCGACTATTTTTATGAGCGGCGTGAATACCTGGGTCGAAACGGCTCGGTCTATACCAGTGAGATCGAGGTTGAGCCCGCCTATTGGTCATCGCAATTTCTCACCGTGCGGTTCTACCGCTGGGCCGCAGGCCAGGGCGCCATGGGCATCAGTTGGGGCCTGCACTCCTGGAACCTGCAAACCGGGGAGAGTGTGGACCCATGGACCTGGCTCGGCGGCCATCAGCAATGGCATGACGCCTATTCCGGCCATTTGAAGCTGCCGGCCGCCTTCAGCACTTGGCTGGCCAAGCAAACCACTACCGACGAGGGTTGCCCGGCGATCACCGATTACTCCAACTTTCACCTCAGCTTCAACACCCAGGGCCTGCAACTCTCGACACCGGCCAATGGTGACGGCTGCGACAACGATTTGGCCTTCACCTGGGAGCAGTTGGAGCCGGTGCTGACCGCACAAGGCAAAGCAGCAGTGCCCAGCTTGAAAATGCCCTGACGCGCCCGAGAAAAACCCCGTAGCCGTTCACCAAAGGTTAAGAATCGCGCTCGTATACTCCCTGACTACCCATGACCGGTCGCCCGATCGGTCTCATGCCCCGGTAGCCAGATTCCATGACGCGTCCCGCTCCCCTGCTGCTCCTGCTTGCTGGTCTGTTGTTCTTCTTCGCCCTTGGCAACCACGAGCTGCAAGGCTCCACCGAGGCTCGGGTGTCCGGGATCGCCATGGCGATGCACTTGGACAATGACTGGGTGGTGCCGCGCCTGTTTCGTGAACCCTTCCTGGAAAAACCACCCCTGAGCCTGTGGCTGGATGCCGGGGCGATTCGTTTGTTCGGCGCCAGCACCGGGGCGGTGCGTCTGGCGTCGGCGTTTGCCGGGTTGTTCAGCGTGATGCTGTTGTACGGGATGCTGCGTCGCTTCGGGCGGCCGCAGACGCTGGCGTTCAGTGCCGCACTGATTCTGGCGACCATGGCCAGTTACTGGGGCAATGTGCGGGGGGTGGGTGAGGATTCGTTGCTCAGCCTTGGCGTGACCGCGGCATTGTTGGGGTTCTACCAGGCTGTGCGGCCCGAGCGCGACAGCTCCAGTGTGTGGGCGTGGGCGTTGTTTACCGCTGGCATGGTCATCGCCACCCTGAGCAAGGGTGTGTTGGGCCTGGCGCTGCCGGGGATCGTGATCTTTGTGTACCTGCTCAGTACCAGTCTGATGGATAAACGCCTGCGCATCGGCGACTGGCTCAAGCCGGCACTGTTCACGCTGCTGGCCTTGGTGCCGCTGTTGATCTGGCTGGGGTTTCTGTTTCAGCGCGGTGGGATGCAGGCGGTGGGCGAGGTGTTGTGGACCAATAGCGTCGGGCGCTTCAGCGGTTCGTTTGTCGAAGCCGGCCATTACGAGCCGTTCTACTATTACCTCGCGAAACTGCCCGAAGCCTTTCTGCCCTGGAATATCCTGGTGTACCTGGGCCTGTGGCATTTCCGTAAAAGCCTGGTGCGCAACCGCTATCGTCTGTTTTTCAGCGTGTGGCTGGTGGCGCAGTTCACCCTGCTGACCCTGGCTTCCAGCAAACGCACGGTGTATTTGATGGCGCTGACGCCAGCCGCGGCGGTGTTGGCCGCCGAATATGCGCGGGTGCTGCTGGAGTGGGCCAAAGACCGCAAGCCGACGCTGTACCGCTACCACCGCCAGATCATCGGCGGGGTTTTCACCCTGGCCATCGCCTGCTACCTGAGCGCAGCGTTCTGGTTTGCACCAAAAGCCGATGTGCGCCACTCCTTCGTGCCGGTGATCAGCCAGGTCCAGACCCTGCAAGACGAAGGCCGAACGGTGGCGATGTTCCAGCCCAACGAACGAATCGCCGGCGCCAGCGTGTTCTATCTGCAGGCCTACTTGCCGATCCTCAACACCGAAGCCGAACTGCGCGCCTTCCTCACCGCCAAGCCCGGTAACGTTGCGCTGACGGACCACACCGAACGACTGAAAGAGCCGGTCACGGTGATCAAGCAAATGGCGATCAACCGCCAGCCTTACTACTTCGTCAAGCAGTAAGGCCGGCGCGGGGCATCAGTGCTTGGTGAGCTTGTCCAGGTAGCCCATGGCAAACGCCGAGACCACGAAGGTCATGTGGATGATCACGTACCACATCAGGTGTTGCGGATCGACGTTCTTGGCGTCCATGAAGATGCGCAGCAGGTGGATGGAGGAAATCGCCACGATGGAAGCCGCCACTTTCATCTTCAGCGACGAAGAGTCCATGGTGCCCAGCCAGTTGAGCTTTTCCTTGTTTTCATCGATATCCAGTTGCGAGACGAAGTTCTCGTAGCCGGAAATCATCACCATCACCAGCAAGCCGCCGACCAGGGCCATGTCGATCAACGACAGCAGCAACAGGATCACTTCAGCTTCCAACATGGTGAAGATGTTGGGAATCACGTGAATGATTTCCTGGAAGAACTTCAGCGCCAGGATCAGCAAGCCCAGGGACAGCCCCAGATAGATCGGCGCCAGCAGCCAACGCGAGGCGTACATCGTATTTTCGATAAAGCGTTCCATTGAATCTCACACAGCTTGGCTAAAAATGGCGCCGAGTATACCAGCCGCCACCCGGCCTCTGTCACCGCGAGAAAACTGACCCAAGTGGCATCTGTAAGAGAATTTTTCTGCTAGTGTCGAGGCCATTAACTCGGCTCGATGATGTCGGACAGGAAAACTCAGATGATGGATGTGCGATCCCCTTTGGCCACTCTCGGCCTGTGCGCGGCGTTGCTGATGGCCAGCGGCTGCTCCCCCAAAGAAGAGCAGAAGCAGGCGACCCTCGAAGAGAAAACCACGAAGTTCGAACAGTCCCTGGACACCATCCAGGACCCCAAGCTGCGCGATGCCATCGCGGATCTGGGCGGCTCGCTGCTGTTACTGGAACGTGCGCGCCTCAAGCTCGCCACTAAGCCCATCGAGGCCGAGTACGGCGAAGACACCCTGGCCTTGCTCAAGCACTACCCCACGCCCCAGGCCTTGGTGGACACCTATATCAACGGCCTGTTCGTGCTGCGCAAAAGCTCTCATTCGGACTATCTGACGGATTTACAGCCGGTCTTCCCGTTCAATTTCAACGCCCCTGACCAGTTCCCCTTCCCCCATGGCCTGGAATGGCAGTCGGTGACCCTGAGCAACAACAAAGTCATTCCCTTCCAGCCGGAATGGTCGGAAACCGACCCGGGCATCCAATTGAGCCCCAGCAGCTCCAACCTCACCAACCCCGATGACCTGACGGTGACCTACCCGTTTATCGAAGGCATCGAGACGGAAAACAAAAGCCAGCCGCAGCCCGTCAGCCTCAAGGGCGCGGTTGAAGTGATCACGCCGGGCAAAGTGCTGACCTTCGACCTGAGCAAAAAGGACGTGGGCCATAAACGCACCGAGGGCAACATCACCCTCAACCTGCTGTTGCTGGAAAAGAACTACGCCGAGATCGAGCTGACCAACAGCGCCCCCCTGGCCGCAGACGTGGGCGACGAATCACCGAACCCTTTGCTGGTGCAAGCGCGGGACACTACCGGGCAATTTCTGACCCGTTCGGGCTCAATCAACGAGAGTGCCGCGCAAGTGACGTTCTACGAGAAGCAACTGGCTGAAATGCACAAGCAAAAAGCCTGGTCCGACGCCTTCGAGAAACAGCTCACCGATGAGCAAAAAGCCTTCGAACACAAGCAAACCAGCCATTACGCCAAGGTGTATTTCAACGGGATGATCGACAACCTGCAGGTCAATGTCCTGGATTTCTCCCAGGCCACGGTTACCCACAAAGACCTGGATCTGCCGGTATTACGCTTCGACAGGAACAGCCTGCAAACCACGGTGCAGGCCCTGCCGATGCCGGTCACGGTGTATGACGACGGCGCCGCCAGCTGGCTCAAAGATGCCTCGATGACCGAGGACCAACTCAAAAGCAGCGTGACCATCAGCCAATCGACCGACGACGCCAGCGCCGCGAAAATCGTGTTTGACCACCCTTTCACCTTCAACGACGACCTGGTCGGCGCCGAGCGTAACAACAGTGATGCGCCTATCACCTTCTTCACCGCCGATGACAAGGGCGAGCGCGGCGAGCCCATCGAGCTGCCGACCGAGGCTTTCGAGCTGAACGCAGTAAACGGCACACTGACTTACGACCTTAATCTGTTCCCGGAGACCCCGGCGTTTGTGGTGGGCTCGGTGCCGCTGTTCCTGGCGACTATCGAGAAAGCCGTGATTGATGTCGCCAAGCTGCCCAAGGGCCTGTCGCTGAAGGACAACGCGCTGATCGTCGATCAAAAGGACTTCCCCTCCGACAGCTGGCGCTTCTACGCCAAGGACGCCAGCGGCAATTACCTCAAGGAAATCCTCAATGTCAGCCACCGCGCCGAGGAGTACGGCACCGCGCTGTTCGACGTGCATTACTTCTACGGCCAGCCGACTACGCTGGAGAGTTACCAGCGCACCGACCTGAGCACCGTGCAGTACGGCTTCGAGGTCAAGCTGGACAAACCAGAGAGCAAATAGCCGGCGCTAAAGGGCCAACTGCTCCTGGCCGCCATTGAGTTGGCGCAGATGGGCTTGCAGGTGCAGGCACCAGATCTGCGGCTCGTCCATTTGCTCGTAGCCATGCAAGGTCAGGCTATCAACGATGGTGCCCAGCATTCTTTCGGCCACGAAGGGACCATGGAACGGCCCTTGGGATTTGATGGTGGAAGGCTGCTCGCCCGACATCCCGGCGGCAAACAATAGCGTCCACATGCCGTTATCCCCGGCGAGGGGGCGAATGGAGCATTCAATACGGGTGACCAGGCCCAGGCACTGGCGGGTAAGGCAAAGGTTGCGCGACATGGCGGCGCCCCTCGGTAGATCGGTGTTCAGCCCCAGCGCAAGGCGAGGCTGTTTCTATCCTGCGACTCCTGTGGATATCCCTGACTCTGAGAATAGAAGAAAAACACCACAAACCAAGGTTGTAGGGACCAACGGACGTCGGTCCCCGAGAATGGAGTCAATTTTGTGGCACGCTAAACGTCCCTAAAGACATCACGGACCAGTGTGGGAGCTGGCTTGCCTGCGATGACGGACTCATAGCCAACCTCCCAGTTGGCTGATACACCGCTATCGCAGGCAAGCCAGCTCCCACCTTAACCGAGTGATGACAGCAATCAGCTTGGCTTGGCTTCTGCCAACGCCTGCTGCGCCAGCTCTTTCTCCGCCTCCTTCAGATCTTCTTCGCTGATCATCTCGGCAATCGCCCGCAAACGCTCCACCACCCGCGCATTCACGGTGCCTTCCGGAAATTGCCCCTCGGCGTCCGGTTCACCGGCGTCCTCGCCCACCAACAGACTCAGCGCCTCATCGGCCTGGCGTACCGCATAGATGTGGAATTGCCCGGCGCGCACGGCCTGCAGCACCTTCTCGTCGAGCATCAACGTCGCGACGTTGGCCTGAGGGATGATCGCACCCTGCTCACCGGTCAGCCCGCGTGCTTCGCAAAGGCGGAAGAAACCTTCGATCTTCTCGTTGACCCCGCCCACCGCCTGCACTTCACCAAACTGGTTGATCGAGCCGGTGATGGCAAAGCACTGCTTGAGTGGCGTCTTCGACAAGGCCGAAATCAAGGTGCACGCCTCGCCCAGGGACGCACTGTCGCCGTCCACATAACCGTAGGACTGCTCCAGGGCGATACTTGCGGAGATCGCCAGCGGGAATTCCTGGGCATAACGGCTGCCTAGGTAACCGGTGAGGATCATCACGCCCTTGGAGTGAATCGGCTGGCCGAGGTTGACTTCACGCTCGATGTCGACAATGCCGCTGCCCCCTGGGTACACCGTGGCGGAAATCCGCGCCGGTACGCCGAATGCCGAGTCGCCGACCTCCAGCACCGTCAACCCGTTGCACTTGCCCACAGCGGCGCCGGCGGTGTCGATCAGGATGACGCCGGCAAGCATGTCGTCGAGAATCCGCGCCGACACGCGACCGGTGCGTGTGGCTTTGGCCTTGAGGGCGCGCTCGATATGCCCGGCATCGGTCATTTCGTCGCCGGCCAGGTGGCGAATGAAGTCCGCCTCGCTGACCAACTGGAACAGGTCGCCAATACGCGCCGACAAGCGGCCCTGATGTTCCGCCAGGCGTGCGCTGTAAGTCGCCAGGCGCGCGACCGCATCCGAGGTCAGCGGCGCCATGCCTTCTTCCGAAGTACGAGTTTTGAGCAACTGGGCGAACTGCTCCAGGCTCTCGTCGACCATCGGGATGTCTTCGTCGAAGTCCACCAGTACGCGGAACATCTCCTGGAAGTCCGGGTCGGCGTCTTGCAGCGCGTAATACAACTGGCGCGAGCCGATGATGATCACCTTCACCTGCAAGGGGATCATTTGCGGGTTGAGGGTCACGGTGGCCAGGCGGCCCAGTTCGCCCAGGGGCGACTCCATCTTCAGCTTGCGCGATTGCAGGGAACGCTTGAGGGCATCCCATACAAACGGCTCGCTGAGCATTTTTTCGGCTTCCAGAATCAAAAACCCGCCATTGGCGCGGTGCAAGGCGCCCGGACGCAACTGGCGATAGGTGGTGTAAAGCGCGCCCTGGTCGGTGCTGTATTCGATACGGCCGAACAGGTTGTCGTAGGTCGGGTGCGGTTCAAACACCACTGGCGCACCACCGTTGACCGGGTGACCCACCACCAGGCTCGGGCAGTACTGCTCTTCAAGCAGCTTGCGCGCCTGGGCGTCGGTCTTGGCGTCGTCCACCAGTTGCTCGACCACGGTTTTAAGCAGGTACACCTGCATCGCTTGCAGGTAGCCGCAAACGCCGGCGTTTTCCGCATACTTTTCCGACAACGGTGCCAGCAACGGCTGCAGGGCCAGGGTGATGGTTTCTTCGTTGAACTGGCGCAGCTGGTTGTTGGACTCGCGCTTCCACTGCGGCAGGCTGGCCAACTCTTCGTTGAGGCGCTCTTCCAGCTCGGAAATATCGTTATGGAAACGCTCGCGATCGGCTTCCGGCAATTGCGAAAACTCGGCTTCGTCCAGCGCCTTGCCGTCGAGCATCGGCGTAAAGGCGATGTTGGAGCTGTCGCGGTACAGCGCCACGTCTTTTTCCAGCGCCAAGCGTTCGATCACATCCAGCGCCTTGTCGTAGCGCTGGTTGAAGGCCCGGTCGATGGCGCTTTTGCGCTGTTGATAAGTGGGGTGTTCAAACACTGCCGGGAAGGTGGCCACCAGGTTGTCGACCAACCCGTTGATATCGGCGATAAACGCCGCGGCGCCGCCCCCCGGCAATTCCAGGGCGCGGGGCTCGCGTGGCTCATCGAAATTATTCACATAGACCCAGTCCGCCGGGGTCTGCAGGCGTTTGCCTTCGGCTTTGAGGTAGCGTTTGACGAACGAAAAGCGGCCGGTGCCGGGCTCGCCCATCACAAACACGTTGTAACCGGGGCGTGGCATGGCCACGCCGAACTGCAAGGCTTCAACCGCACGTTCCTGGCCAAGCACACCGCGAAAGGGCTCCAAATCATTGGTGGTCGAGAAGCTGAACTGTTCAGCGGAGAAAGGGCGAGTCAGCGCTTCGGGCGCTAGACGCAAGCTGGCAGCAACAGGATCAGGCATCGGGCTTCCTTACATCAGGCGGGGCAGATGGGGGCATTCTGGCTCCGGGTTGAGCGCTCTGGCAAGGCGCGCTTTCGGGAAAGCATAGCCACCGCACGCGTCCTACAAAAAAATCGCCCGGGACTTAATGTTTATAAAAAAACACGGAACCCTAGGAACGTGCCTAAACTCCAAACTGCGCGGGTTGGACTAATAACTGGCCCCTAGGGTGCTGAGAAGCACCTGAACCCTTGTCCATTGGTTTGCACACAAAGAGAACAAAGCTATGAAACGGATCCTTCTTGGTACTCTCTTCACCGTCGTCTCCCTCAATGCAATGGCAGAAGCACCAGGTGGCCCGAACTGCGGTTGGGGCAACATGTTGTTCGAAGGCCAGCGCGGTACTCCGGCTCACTTCCTCGCTTCCACCACCAACGGCACCTCGGGTAACGCCACCTTCGGCATGACCTCGGGCACCAATGGTTGCAGCACCAACAGCGCCCTGACCTACGGCGGCAAGTCCTGGATTGCCATGAATGGCATGATGAACGAGCTGTCCGAAGACATGGCCAAAGGCAACGGCGAAGCACTGACCACCTATGCCGTGGTACTGGGTGTTGCCCCGGAAGATCGCGATCACTTCGCGGCCGTGACCCACGAGCACTTCCAGCAGATCTTCAGCAAGGCTGACGTGACCGCTGACGACGTGCACAACAACACCATTGCTGTACTGAAAAGCGATGCCCGTCTGGCGAAATACGCTACCCAGGCTTAAGCTCGACCCGCCCGCGTCTTTCGAGGCGCGGGTTTTATTTTTTCGACCTGCCCCCCTTGGGTCTTTTTTTCAGTCCGACTTAAGTAGCCCCCATGCTCAAACGCCTCGCTTGCCTGGCTCTCTTCGCCTGCGCCCCGCTGCATGCGGCACCGCACCTCGACGATCAACGTTTGCAGCAACTGGCCAATGATCCGTTCTGGCTGTCGCTGGGGCATTACGAAGCCGGCAAGATCAGTGGCTGGCGCAGCTATGTCAGCGACAAGAAATTCTTCCTCGCCGCCGACGGCGCCCATCACCCGGACGCCGAACTCAAGGCCACCGTGCAAGCGCTGTATGCACCGGCCAGCCTGGGTGAGAAGCACGCCCAGTGTGTGTACCCCGCACGTACCCGCTGGCTCAAGGATCAGTTGCACCTGACTGACCTGCCCGCCCTGGACTGCAAAGAATTCACCCAATGGTTCAAGGACGTCGCCCCCCATAGCGCGGTGATGATCTTCCCCGCGGCCTATCTCAACAGCCCGTCGTCGATGTTCGGCCACACCCTGCTGCGCATCGACCAGGCCGACGTGCAAAGCAACAACACTGCGCTGCTCAGCTACGCGATCAACTTCGGCGCCTATATCGAAGGCTCCGACAACAGCATCCTGTATGCCTGGAAGGGCCTGATGGGCGGCTACCCCGGCCTGTTCGCCCTGGTGCCCTATCAGGAGAAACTCTCCGAATACCGCAGCCTGGAAAACCGCGACCTATGGGAATACCGCCTGAACCTCACCGAGGTCGAGACCAAGCGCATGGTCGAGCACGTGTGGGAGCTCAAGCAGATCCAGTTCGACTATTTCTTCTTCGACGAAAACTGCTCCTATCGCCTGCTGGAACTGCTGCAAGTGGCACGCCCCGGCCTGCGCCTGACCGAGCAATTCCCCCTCACTGCGATCCCTACCGACACGGTCAAGGCCGTCAAGGAAGCGGGCTTGGTGGAGAAGATCGACTACCGCCCCTCGCGTGAACGCGAACTGCTCGAACGCGCCAAGCCGCTGGACAGCGATGAGCAACAGTGGGTGTTGAAAGTCAGCGATGACCAGAAGCAACTGCAAGAGCCCGCATTCAAGGCCCTGCCTCGCGAGCGCCAGGCGCTGATCATCGACGCTGCCTACCGCCTTGGCCGCTACCGCGCCAACGGCCTGGAGCGTGACACCGCACGCTCCCAACGTAGCTTCGAACTGCTGCGGGCGATCAACCAGAACCCTGCGCCAGACCTCAAGATCACGCCGCCTGGTTTGCCGGAAAACGGCCACCAGTCACGCACCTGGCAAGCCGGCATCGGCACCCGTGGCGACAAAGCCTTTGGTGAATATGGCCTGCGCATGGCCTATCACGACCTTAACGACAACGCCGAAGGCTTCCCCCTCGGCGCCCAGATCGAAATCCTGCAAATGAAACTGCGCCAGTACGAAGGCAATCACTGGCAGTTGCAGCAACTGGACCTGGCCACCATCCGCTCGCTGACGCCGCGTAACGCGCTGCTGCAACCCTGGTCATGGCAAGTGACTGGCGGCCTGGAACGGGTACCGGGCAAGCACGACGACGAAACCCTGGTCGCCCACGTCAACGGCGGCGCCGGCGGCACCTGGCAACTGAGCGACGACATGCTCGGCTTCGCCCTTGGCACCGTGCGCGTGGAACACAACAACGATTTCAGCGAAGCCATCTCGCCCGCCGCCGGCTTCAACACCGGCGTGCTGTGGAAAAACCCACTGGGCAACCTGAGCCTGGAAGCCAAGGGGGATTTCTTTACCAATGGTGAAGTGCGGCGCAGCATCAGCCTCAACCAGCAGTGGGAACTGTCGCGCAACCTGGGCCTGCGCCTGAGTGCGCAGCGTGAATACAGCCACTTATCCACGCCCGTGAATGAAGTGATGCTTGAAGTGAAGTGGTACCACTACTGACATAGGCCTGGCGAAGATCAAAATGTGGGAGGGGGCTTGCTCCCGATGGCAGAGTGTCAGTCACCGAATACGAGGCTGAAACAACGCTATCGCGGGCAAGCCCGCTCCCACACTTGACCGCATGCTTTCAAAACCATCGCGTTGCCTGTCCAATAGGAGCTCTATCAACATGGCCGTTAATTGCACCACCCTCGAAGAAGTCCGCGAAAACATCGACCACCTTGACCAACAAATCGTCACCCTGCTCGCCGAGCGAGGCCACTACGTATCTCAAGCAGCGCGCTTCAAAAAAGATTCGGATAGCGTCAAGGCGCCGCAACGAGTTGAACAGGTGATCGCCAAGGTGCGGGGGTTGTCCGAGGTAGTAGGCGCTAACCCAGAGGTAACTGAGCAGGTGTATCGCGCGATGATTGCGGCGTTTATCCAGCAGGAGTTGGCTGAACATGCCGCTCTGACGGTCAACGAGGCCTTTTAACCCAACACATTTCTCACCGCCCTTTCACACCGCCCCCACAAATCACTGACTAGACTCCCCTTATCAGCCGTGAATCGGCCAGGGAGTACGCCATGTGGCGGTATGCGGTAATGCTGTGTGCAATGGTGTGTTTGTCAGGCTGCCAATCCACTCACCAAGAGTTGCTGGCCAAGGGTTATCCACCCGCCTTTGCCGATGGCTTTGACGACGGTTGCAGCAGCGGTCGCCAGGCCGCTGGGGTGATTACCGGGGAGTTTCGCAAGAACGTTCCACGCTATTTGAAAGACCGGCAATACGCCGAAGGCTGGGAAGACGGGTTTCGCCAGTGCAAAGCCATGCGTGAGAACGAAGAGCTGCGCGACTACCAGGAAAACCGCAACAACGACCGCGAGCGCGAGTGGCAGCAGGAAAAAGACCGCGATGCGGCCAAGGCGTATCGCTCGCAGTAGGTCGTTTGCAGACATCCATCGAAACTAAAGCACGGCAAACATGGCCCAAATGCCATAGAGGGAGAACACCATGAGCCGAGCTTTTGTAAATGAAGACAACGCCGCCGCCCAGGCCGACCAGCCGGTGGAGCGTCAGGTCAGCGAACAGCCCAACCGCCTGACCGCGCAAGGGTTGGCGCAGTTGCAAGCCAAGGTGGCGCAATTGCAGCTTGAGTACAGCGCCGAGTCCGCCAAGGGTGAGCAGGCCGATAAGCAGCGCCAGGCGGATCTTGAGCGGGACCTGCGTTACTTCAACCAGCGGGTGCAAAGCGCTCAGGTGGTCGCGCCGGCGACAGCCACCGACAAGGTGCAGATCGGCAGCTGGGTCACGTTCGCCAATGAGCAGGACGAGCAACAGCGCATTCAATTGGTGGGTGAGGATCAAGCCGACGCCAACGCCGGTTTGATCAACTGGGGCTCGCCTCTGGGCCGCGCCTTGTTGGGGGCCCAGGTGGGCGACGAGGTGCTGTGGAAGCGCCCCGTCGGCGATCAGTTGATCGAAGTGCTGAGCATCGAGCCCGAGGTTTAGACGATACCCTGGGCCAGCATCGCGTCAGCCACTTTAACGAAGCCTGCGATGTTGGCGCCCTTGACGTAGTTGACCCGGCCGCTTTCTTCACCGTAATGCACGCAGGCATGGTGGATCGACTGCATGATGTTGTGCAGTTTGCTGTCCACTTCCCCGGCGGTCCACAGCAGGCGCATGGCGTTCTGCGACATTTCCAGGCCACTCACCGCCACACCGCCGGCGTTGGACGCCTTGCCAGGCGCAAACAGGATGCCCGCGTCGATGAAGATATCCACAGCCTCCAGGGTGGTCGGCATGTTGGCGCCTTCGGCCACGCAGATGCAGCCGTTGCGCAACAGCGTGCGTGCGGCTTGGGCGTCGAGTTCGTTCTGGGTGGCGCATGGCAGCGCGATATCGCACGCCAGCTCCCAAGGGGTTTGGCCTTTGCGGAATTCCAGGCCGAAACGTTCAGCCAGTTCACTGATACGCCCGCGCTGTACATTTTTCAGCTCCAGCAGGGCCGACCATTGTTCTTCGGTCAAACCACTTTCGGCGTACAGGGTGCCTTCGGAGTCCGACAGGGAAACCACCTTGCCGCCCAGGTCCATGACCTTGCGCGCCGCGTATTGCGCCACGTTGCCGGAGCCGGACACCGCCACCCGCTTGCCTTCGACCCGCTGACCTTGGCGCTTGAGCATTTCCTCGGCGAAATACACACAGCCGAAACCAGTGGCTTCCGGACGAATCAGGCTGCCGCCATAAGTCATGCCTTTGCCGGTCAGCACTGAAGTGAATTGATTGCTCAGGCGCTTGTACTGGCCGAACAGAAAGCCGATTTCCCGTGCGCCCACACCGATATCGCCGGCCGGCACGTCGACGTCCGCACCGATGTGGCGGTACAACTCGCTCATGAACGCCTGGCAGAAGCGCATCACTTCGGCATCGCTCTTGCCCTTGGGGTCGAAGTCCGAGCCGCCTTTACCGCCGCCCATGGGCAGCGAGGTCAGGGAGTTTTTGAAGGTCTGCTCGAAGGCGAGGAATTTCAGCACGCCCAGGTTGACCGAAGGGTGAAAGCGCAAGCCACCTTTGTACGGGCCGATGGCGCTGTTCATCTGGATACGGAAACCGCGATTGACCTGAACCTTGCCGTGATCATCCACCCACGACACCCGGAAGCTGATGGCGCGTTCCGGTTCGCAAATGCGCTCCAGAATGCCCGAGGTCAGGTAGTGGGGGTTGGCTTCAAGAAAAGGCCACAGGCTGCGCAGGACTTCTTCCACGGCCTGGTGGAATTCCGGCTGGTCGGGGTCGCGTTTCTTGAGGCGGGCCAGGAAGGATTCGACGGATTCGATCATGAAAAGTCTCGGCAAATTGATTGTTGTTAAACAGAGAATGAGCCGGACTTTATCAATTCATTTCGCACCGTGACAGGGCAAAATGTCGCTTTTGTGAATTTAAATGGTGCACTGGATATAAATAATCAGGATTTTTGCCCTCTAACAGGGATTTCAACGCGAGATATGCACCAATAGTTAAACCGCTATCGCAGGCAAGCCAGCTCCCACATTGGACCGTGTCGTAGCAGAGGTACTCGATCTAATGTGGGAGCTGGCTTGCCTGCGATGAAGTCGCCTCGGTCCACCTGAACAGCGCCCCAAAAAAAACGGAGCCCGAAGGCTCCGCTTTTTTCAAACCAGCCCGAATCAGGCCAGTTTTTTGTGACGCACACGGTGCGGCTGGGCAGCTGCTTCGCCCAAGCGCTTTTTACGGTCTGCTTCGTACTCGGTGTAGTTACCTTCGAAGAACACCGCCTGGGAGTCATCTTCGTACGCCAGGATGTGGGTCGCGACGCGGTCAAGGAACCACCGATCGTGAGAGATCACAATGGCGGCGCCCGGGAAGTCCAGCAGGGCTTCTTCCAGGGAACGCAGGGTTTCAACGTCGAGGTCGTTGGACGGTTCGTCGAGCAGCAACACGTTGCCGCCCTCTTTCAAGGTCAGGGCCAGGTGCAAGCGACCACGCTCACCGCCGGACAGGTCCTTGACAAACTTCTGCTGATCGCCGCCCTTGAAGTTGAAACGGCCGACATAGGTGCGCGACGGGATTTCATAGTTGCCGATACGGATCTGGTCGGAGCCGTCGGAGATCTGCTGGAACACGGTCTTGCTGCCGTCGAGGTCGTCGCGGCTCTGGTCTACACAGGCCAGTTGCACGGTGTCGCCGATCTCGATGCTGCCGGAATCCGGAGTTTCCTTGCCCATCAACATGCGGAACAGCGTGGACTTACCCGCACCGTTACCACCAATGACGCCGACGATCGCGCCTTTTGGCATGGAGAACGACAGGTTGTCGATCAGCACGCGGTCGCCATAGCCCTTGGATACGTTCTTGAACTCGATGACCTTGTCACCCAGGCGCGGACCGGCCGGGATGTAGATCTCGTTGGTTTCGCTGCGCTTCTGGAATTCCTGCGACTGCATTTCTTCAAAGCGTTGCAGACGGGCCTTGGATTTGGACTGGCGGGCCTTGGCGCCTTTGCGCACCCACTCCAGCTCTTCCTTCATGGCTTTTTCGTGGGCCGATTGCTGCTTGGATTCGGCGGCCAGACGGTCGGACTTGGCTTCCAGCCAACCGGAGTAGTTGCCCTCGTAAGGGATACCGGCGCCGCGGTCGAGCTCGAGGATCCAGCCGGCAACGTTGTCCAGGAAGTACCGGTCGTGCGTGATCGCAACCACGGTGCCCGGGAAATCGTGCAGGAAGTGCTCCAGCCAGGCGACGGAATCGGCGTCCAGGTGGTTGGTCGGTTCGTCGAGCAGCAGCATATCGGGAGCCGACAGCAGCAGGCGGCACAGGGCCACACGACGTTTTTCACCACCAGACAGGTGCTCGACCTTGGCGTCCCACGCCGGCAGGCGCAGCGCATCGGCGGCGACTTCCAGTTGGCGCTCCAGGTTGTGACCGTCGCCAGCCTGCAGGATGGCTTCGAGCTTGGCCTGCTCGGCGGCCAGCTTGTCGAAGTCGGCATCCGGTTCGGCGTAGGCGGCATACACCTCGTCGAGGCGCGCTTGGGCGTCCTTGATCACGCTGACGGCCTCTTCAACCACTTCGCGCACGGTCTTGGTCGGATCCAGGATCGGCTCTTGCGGCAGGTAACCGATATTCAGGTCCGGCATCGGGCGGGCTTCGCCTTCGAACTCGGTGTCGACGCCGGCCATGATTTTCAGCAGCGTGGACTTACCCGAGCCGTTGAGGCCGAGCACGCCGATCTTGGCGCCTGGGAAGAAGGACAACGAAATGTTTTTCAGGATTTCCCGCTTCGGCGGAACAACTTTTCCCAGCCGATGCATGGTGAAGACGTATTGAGCCATGGTGAACCTAGCGTCAGTGACTGATGAATTAAGCGGGCGAAGCCCGTGCCAGGCCATGCGCCGCGCGGGCCTTTGACTATCATCAATGCCTGCGTGGGGAAAAAGCCTGAATGTCTGGGGCTGGAACGCCCCCGCGTAACCGGCAAAGCTACCTGAATGCGCTGGGGCAGTCCAGCCAGGCAGGACTGGCACTTTGCCACAACTCAAGGCATGCTAGCCGCCCTCCGGGCGTCCGGCTTATAGTGCACGTCGCGCGCCAGTCCAGCCAACCGCAGGATCACAGCTTGTCCAAAGTCACGCCGCCCACTCCCTTGCGCGCCGCTCATATTGCGCCGGGAGCGCCCCTGCACGGTACCTTGAAGGGCGCATTGGCGACGCTTGTGCTGATGTTGCTCGCGTTAT
Source organism: Pseudomonas sp. GZJR-8 (assembly GCF_002916705.1). Classification (NCBI taxonomy): domain Bacteria; kingdom Pseudomonadati; phylum Pseudomonadota; class Gammaproteobacteria; order Pseudomonadales; family Pseudomonadaceae; genus Pseudomonas; species Pseudomonas sp. GZJR-8. The sequence continues at coordinate 103,979 of NZ_JXSI01000009.1, forward strand.
TGTTCTGGCAACTGCTTGACCAGTTGCAGCAAAACCAGAAAAACCAGCAGCAATACACCATCGACTACAGTGCCGACCTGGCCGAGCAGATCAGCCAGAGCATGGCACTGAGCGCGCAGATCGCCCTGAACCTGCTGCCCATTGTCGAGCCGCCGCGCAATGCCGAACAGCAGCAGGCGTTGATGCGCACATTGCAGCGCTCGTTGCCGGACCTACGCAGCTTCGCCCTGCTCGCCCCCAACGGCGCACTGATCAGCGACACTGCCGAAGGCAGCCAAGACAGTGCCCTGCTCGAAGACCTGGTCAAGCGCAGTCACGCCCAGTCTTACTACCTGAGCAACGACAATGACGGCACGGTCATCTATCTGTTGCTGCACCAACCCAGCGGTGGCTCCAAGGTGTACTGGGCCTTGCGCCTGGCCCCCAATTACCTGGCCAACCTCACACGGCAGGACATTCAGGGCCGGCGCCCGATGTGGGCGATCGAGAACAGCCTGAACCATCGTGTGGTCAGCCGTGACAGCGGGATGCCGGCGCAGTGGTCCAGCGCCCTGACGCCGGAAGAATTGAACCACAGTGTGCTGGTCACGCCCTTGAGCAAAAGCGACTGGCAACTGCGCGGCCTGTTTGACCGCAGCGCGGTGCTGGAACAACTGCTGCCTGCCTTTATCGGCAAGTGCCTGCTGGGCCTGGCGTTTTCACTGGTCCCGGTGATCGTGCTGCTCAACATGCGCCGCCGCCAACGCCAGGTGCATGAAGGCCGGCGACGCTATCAGGACATCTTCGAAGGCACCGGCGTGGCCTTGTGCGTGCTTGACCTGTCCGGGCTCAAGGCGTTTTGCAACAAGACCCAGGTGCAAAGCCGCGAGCAGTTGCACGCCTGGTTGCAGGCCAACCCCGCCGAGCGCAAGCAACTGCTCAAGGAGTTGCGCGTCACCGAGGTCAACCAGATGGCCGTACGCCTGCTCAACGTCGCGTCCTGCGAGCAAGCCTGGGAGCGCCTGATCGATGATTGCCCGCGCAATGCCACGTCCATCGGCTATCAGGTGCTGGAAGCTGTACTGACCCGGCAAAAACAGCTGGAGCTGGAAATCCAGCTCAACGACGTGGCCGGCAACGAACAGTACCTGTGGCTGGTGATGCGTTTGCCGGAGCAGCAGGATGACGTCAAGGCCGTGATCCTCAGCATCAGCGACATCACCAGCCGCAAACTGATCGAGTTGTCGCTGGTGGAGCGCGAGAGCTTCTGGTCGGATGTGGTGCGCACGGTGCCCGATCACCTGTATGTGCAGGACGTGATCAGCCAACGCATGATTTTCAGCAACCATCATCTGGGCCACACCCTGGGCTACAACAAAACCGAACTGCAGCAAATGGGTGAGTACTTCTGGGAAATCCTGCTGCACCCCGAAGACGCCGAGCACTACCATGACTCGCGTGAGCAGCAACGCCAGGTCGGCTACACGACCCAGTTGCACTGCCAACTGCGCTTTCGCCACCGCAATAACCAGTGGCGCCGCTTCGATATTCGCGAACAGGCCCTGGCACGGGATACGTCCACGGTGGTCACTCGGATCATCGGTGTGGCCAAGGACATTACCGACCAGATCGAAGCCAGCGAATCCCTGCGTGACAGCGAACAGCGCTACCGCATGTTGGCTGAAAGCATCAGCGACGTGATCTGCTCTACCGACAGCCAACTGGCTCTGAATTACATCAGCCCATCGGTCAACACCGTGCTGGGCTATGACGTGGATTGGGTATTCAAGCATGGCTGGCAGTCGATCGTTGCCAACCCGCAACAGTTGACCGGCATTTATAGCCTGATGGAACAGGTCAGTCGCGCCCTCGGCAACCCCGAGGCGTTGAACACCTTGCGCGATGAAGTCCAGACCCAACTGTTCCTGTTCGACTGCCTGCGCGCCGACGGGCGCAAAGTACCGATCGAACTGCGCCTGGTGCTGGTGTGGGATGAACATGGCGCCTTTGAGGGCATCCTCGGCGTGGGCCGCGATATCAGCCAGCAACGCCGCGCCGAAAAAGACCTGCGCATGGCGGCCACGGTCTTCGAGCACTCCACCTCGGCGATCCTGATCACCGATCCGGCCGGCTATATCGTGCAAGCCAACGAGGCGTTCAGCCGGGTCAGCGGGTATGAAGTGGCGGACGTGCTCGACCAATTGCCGAACATGCTCACCGTCGACGAGCAGCAGGAAGCCCACCTGCGTTATGTGCTCAAGCAACTGCACCAGCACAGTACCTGGGAAGGCGAAGTGTGGCTCAAGCGCCGCAACGGCGAGCATTACCCGGCCTGGGTCGGCATTACGGCGGTGTTCGACGATGAAGGCGACCTGGCCAGCTATGTGTGCTTCTTCAGCGATATCAGCGAGCGCAAGGCCAGCGAACAGCGCATCCACCGCCTGGCCTACTACGACGCCCTGACCCACCTGCCCAACCGCACGCTGTTCCAGGACCGTCTGCACACGGCGTTGCAATCGGCAGAACGGCAGAAGTCGTGGGTGGTGTTGATGTTCCTCGACCTCGACCGCTTCAAGCCGATCAACGACTCCCTCGGCCACGCCGCCGGCGACCGTATGCTCAAGGAAATGGCGACGCGCCTGCTCGGTTGCGTGGCCGAAGACGACACCGTGGCGCGCATGGGCGGCGACGAGTTCACCCTGCTGTTGCAACCACGGGTCAGCCGCGAAATGGCGCTGAACCGCGCGATTCATGTGGCCGAGCAGATTCTGGCCAGCCTGGTGAAGCCATTCGTGCTCGAAGGCCGCGAGTTTTTCGTGACCGCCAGTATCGGCATCGCCCTCAGCCCCCAAGACGGCAACGAGCTGAGCCAACTGATGAAAAACGCGGATACGGCGATGTACCACGCCAAAGAACGCGGCAAGAACAACTTCCAGTTCTACCAGGCCGACATGAACGCCAGCGCCCTGGAGCGTCTGGAGTTGGAGAGCGACCTGCGCCACGCCCTGGACCAGAACGAATTCGTGCTGTATTACCAACCGCAATTCAGCGGCGACGGCAAACGCCTGACCGGTGCCGAGGCCCTGCTGCGCTGGCGCCACCCGCGTCGCGGGCTGGTGCCGCCGGGGGATTTCATTCCGGTATTGGAAGAACTCGGGCTGGTGGTGGACGTGGGCGATTGGGTGATCAGCGAAGCCTGTCGCCAACTCAAGACCTGGCACCAGAACAAGGTGCGGGTGCCCAAAGTCTCGGTAAACATCTCGGCGCGGCAGTTCTCCGACGGCCAGCTGGGCACGCGCATCGCCACCATCCTCAAGGACACTGGCCTGCCGCCAGCGTGCCTGGAGCTGGAACTGACCGAAAGTATCCTGATGCGCGAAGTCAACGAAGCGCTGCAAATCCTCGCCAGCTTGAAGAACCTGGGCCTGAGCATCGCGGTGGATGACTTTGGCACTGGCTATTCATCGCTCAACTACCTCAAGCAATTCCCCATCGACGTGTTGAAGATCGACCGCACCTTCGTCGATGGCCTGCCCTCCGGTGAGCAGGACGCACAGATCGCCCGGGCGATCATTGCCATGGCCCACAGCCTGAACCTGGCGGTGATCGCCGAAGGTGTGGAAACCCACGAGCAATTGGACTTTTTGCGCGAGCATGGCTGTGATGAGGTCCAGGGTTACCTGTTCGGGCGGCCGATGCCGGCGAATCGGTTCGAGGCGCAGTTCAGCAATGATGCTCTCTTCATGTTCGACTGAAGTGCTGCAGTGGAGCTTATGGCCTCATCGCAGGCAAGCCAGCTCCCACATTTGACTGTGTGAGCCCGATCAAGTGTGGGAGCTGGCTTGCCTGCGATGGGGCCAGTGCCGACACCGCCCATCCCCAGATGAGCCCCACTTGTCCGCGACATGATGTCCTTTCATATGCCATCTAAAACCCATTGGGTTAGAATGCCCTCCTTTTCTGCCCCCGATCCTTGAGGACCGCCATGTTCAGCCGTGATTTGACTATTGCCAAGTACGACGCCGATCTCTTCGCCGCCATGGAGCAAGAAGCCGTGCGCCAGGAAGAGCACATTGAGCTGATCGCTTCGGAAAACTACACCAGCCCTGCGGTGATGGAGGCTCAAGGTTCGGTTTTGACCAACAAGTACGCCGAAGGCTACCCGGGCAAGCGCTACTACGGTGGTTGCGAGTACGTCGACGTGGTTGAGCAGTTGGCCATCGACCGTGCCAAGGAGCTGTTCGGCGCCGATTACGCCAACGTCCAGCCACACGCCGGCTCCCAGGCCAACAGCGCCGTGTACCTGGCCCTGCTGCAAGGCGGCGACACCATCCTGGGCATGAGCCTGGCCCACGGCGGTCACCTGACCCACGGCGCCAGCGTTTCTTCCTCCGGCAAGCTGTACAACGCCGTCCAGTACGGTATCGATGCCAACGGCCTGATCGACTACGACGAAGTCGAGCGCCTGGCGGTCGAGCACAAGCCAAAAATGATCGTGGCTGGGTTCTCTGCCTACTCGCAGATCCTGGATTTCCCACGCTTCCGTGAAATCGCCGACAAGGTCGGTGCCTACCTGTTCGTCGACATGGCCCACGTGGCCGGTCTGGTGGCAGCGGGCGTGTACCCGAACCCGGTGCCTTACGCTGACGTGGTGACCACCACTACCCACAAGACCCTGCGCGGTCCACGTGGCGGCCTGATCCTGGCTCGCGCCAACGCCGAGATCGAGAAGAAGCTCAACTCCGCGGTATTCCCGGGCGCCCAGGGTGGCCCGCTGGAGCACGTGATTGCCGCCAAGGCGATCTGCTTCAAGGAAGCACTGCAGCCTGAGTTCAAGACCTACCAGCAACAAGTGGTGAAGAACGCCCAGGCCATGGCATCTGTGTTCATCGAGCGCGGTTTTGACGTGGTGTCCGGCGGTACTGAAAACCACCTGTTCCTGCTGTCGCTGATCAAACAGGACATTTCCGGTAAAGACGCTGACGCCGCCCTGGGCAAAGCCTTCATCACCGTGAACAAGAACTCCGTGCCGAACGACCCACGTTCGCCGTTCGTCACCTCCGGCCTGCGCTTCGGCACCCCGGCTGTGACCACCCGTGGCTTCAAGGAAGCAGAGTGCAAGGAACTGGCCGGCTGGATCTGCGACATCCTGGCTGACCTGAACAACGAAGCCGTGATCGACGCGGTACGTGAGAAGGTCAAGGCCATCTGCAAGAAGCTGCCGGTTTACGGCGCTTGATTGCAGTTGCTTGAATGAAAAGCCCGGCTCTTGAGCCGGGCTTTTTTATTTCAATTTGAAATGCATTCAATTGTGGGAGGGGGCTTGCTCCCGATAGCAGTGTGTCAGTCACTTATATGTTTACTGACCCACCGCAATCGGGAGCAAGCCCCCTCCCACAGTTGATCGCATTTCAAGTCAGGCTTGGTAGACCTTGGCAAAACCTTCGCGGATCTTGTCCTCCGGCAGCTCATCGGCAATAAACACAATCACACTCTCCCGCGCCTCGCCCTCGGCCCATTCGGTGTCCCAGTCAAAACCATAGAGTTTCAGCACGCCCTGGAACACCATGCGTCGATCCTCCCCGGCAATATTCAGCACGCCCTTGTAGCGCAGCAGCTGCTTGCCGTGATCTTCCAGCAGTTCGTTCATGAACTCACTGAGGCGATCGATATCCAGCGGTTGGTCGGTGCGCAGCACCAGGCTGGAAATACGGTCGACCGATGGCGCAGCGCTGACCGGGCGCAGGCTCATGCCGGCATTGAGGTTGAAGCCGCGCACATCCAGCAACTCAGCCAAGTCGATCTTGCCGTGATCCACCACACGGATCGGCGCACGCCGGTTGATACGGGTCAGGCGCTGACTGAGGGCGTCGAAGGTGGCGTTGTCCACCAGGTCGCGCTTACTCACCAGCAGGCGGTCGGCAAAGCCGATCTGGGCCTGGGCGATGGTCTGGGTCAGGTGATGCTCGGCGTGGGCGGCGTCCACCAGGGTAATGATGCCGTCGAGGATGTAGCGCTCGCGCAGTTCTTCGTCGATGAAAAAAGTCTGGGCCACTGGTGCCGGGTCGGCAAGGCCGGTGCATTCGATCACCAGGCGGTCGAAGGCGATTTCGCCACTGTCCAGACGCTCAAGCAGCAGGTACAGGGCCTTGGTCAGGTCGGTGTGGATGGTGCAGCACACGCAGCCGTTGGACAGGGTCATGACTTGTACCGGCTCGTCGCCCAAGAGCTGGGTGTCGATGCCGGCGTCACTGAATTCGTTTTCGATCACGGCGATTTTCAAGCCGTGCTCGGCCTTGAGCAGATGGCGCAGCAAGGTGGTCTTGCCGGCACCGAGGAAGCCGCTGAGGATGGTGACGGGGATGGGAGAGGACAAAACTATTCTCCTGATAACTGAATAAACACAAAACAAATGTGGGAGCAAAGGCCCCTGTGGGAGCTGGCTTGCCTGCGATGCAGACAACTCGGTGCTTCAGTCAGACCGAGGTGATGCTATCGCAGGCAAGCCAGCTCCCACAGAAAGCCCTGCTCCCACAGGGGTATCGCATTGGCCCGCGTTACCGGGTCAACAGCACTTGGGCCCACCCTTTCCGCCGTAACGGGCCTCCTGGCGTTCGCGGAAGAACGCCTTGTAGTCCATCACCGGCTTGTCCGGGTGTTTGGTTTGCATATGCTCGACGTAGGTGTCGTAGTCGGGCATGCCGACCATCAGGCGCGCGGCCTGACCGAGGTATTTACCGAGGCGACTGATGTCATTGAACATAGTGGCAATCCTCGCTTATGCGTCCGGTACGGCCTGGAATGGCGCTTCTTTATCCGTACGCTCTTTGTTGCCCCAGGCGGCTACGCCGACTTTGAGCGCATAGAACAGGATGCTGAATACCACGAACAGGAACAGCGCCGTCAGCGTTGCGTTGGTGTAGGCGTTCCAGATCACGTGCTGCATCTGGTCGATGCTCTTGGCCGGGGCGAGGATCTGACCGTTGGCCAGGGCATCGCTGTATTTCTTGGCCAGCGACAGGAAGCCGATCGCCGGGTTGGCGTCGAACAGCTTGATGAAGCCTGCGGTGGTGGTGCAGATCAGCAGCCAGACGGCCGGCAACATGGTCACCCAGATGTAGCGCTGGCGCTTCATTTTGATCAGCACAACGGTCGCCAGCATCAGCGCGATACCCGCCAGCATCTGGTTGGAGATACCGAACAGCGGCCACAAGGTGTTGATACCACCCAGCGGGTCGATTACGCCCTGGTACAGCAAGTAACCCCACATCGCCACGCAGCCTGCGGTAGCAATCAGGTTGGCGGTCCAGGACTCGGTGCGTTTGAGCGCAGGCACGAACGAACCCAGCAGGTCCTGCAGCATGAAGCGACCGGCACGGGTACCGGCATCGACCGCCGTGAGGATGAACAGCGCTTCGAACAGGATTGCAAAGTGGTACCAGAACGCCATGGTGTTTTCACCTGGCAGCACACTGTGCAGGATCTGTGCGATACCGACTGCCAGCGTCGGCGCACCGCCGGCACGCGCCAGGATGGTGGTTTCACCGATATCGTGGGCAACGGCCGACAGCGCTTCAGGGGTAATTGCAAAACCCCAGCTGCTGACGGTTTGCGCCACGGTGACCACGTCAGTACCGACAATCGCCGCCGGGCTGTTCATGGCGAAGTACACGCCAGGCTCGATCACCGAAGCGGCAACCATCGCCATGATGGCCACGAACGACTCCATCAACATGCCGCCGTATCCGATGTAACGGGCGTGGCTTTCACTGGCGAGCAACTTGGGCGTGGTGCCCGAAGAGATCAGCGCGTGGAAGCCCGAGACCGCGCCACAGGCAATGGTGATGAACAGGAACGGGAACAGGCCGCCCTTCCACACCGGGCCAGTGCCGTCGATGAACTGGGTCAGTGCCGGCATTTTCAGGTCAGGCATGGTGACCAGGATGCCGATCGCCAGAGCGATGATGGTGCCGATTTTCAGGAACGTCGACAGGTAGTCACGCGGCGCCAGGATCAGCCATACCGGCAGAACAGCGGCAACGAAGCCGTAGCCGATCAGCATCCAGGTGATCTGGATCCCGGTGAAGGTGAAGGCTTTGGCCCAGACCGGGTCAGCGGCAATCTGCCCGCCCAGCCAGATCGAACCCAGCAGCAACAGCACGCCGATGATCGAAATTTCACCAATGCGGCCCGGGCGGATGTAGCGCATGTAGATGCCCATGAACATCGCAATCGGGATGGTCGCCATCACCGTAAAGATGCCCCACGGGCTCTCGGCCAGGGCCTTGACCACGATCAGTGCCAGCACCGCGAGGATGATGATCATGATCAGGAAGCAGCCAAACAGGGCGATGGTCCCGGGAATGCGGCCCATCTCTTCGCGAACCATATCCCCCAGGGAACGCCCGTTGCGACGGGTGGACAGGAACAGGATCATGAAGTCCTGCACCGCACCCGCCAGCACCACACCGGCAATCAGCCACAGGGTGCCGGGCAGGTAGCCCATCTGCGCCGCCAGCACCGGACCGACCAACGGGCCTGCACCGGCAATCGCCGCAAAGTGGTGACCGAAAAGGATATGTTTGTTGGTCGGCACGTAGTCCAGACCGTCGTTATTGACCACTGCGGGGGTGGCCCGCCGAGGGTCGAGTTGCATCACGTTATTGGCGATGAACAGACTGTAGTAACGGTACGCAACCAGATAGATGGCCACAGCAGCGACCACAATCCACAAGGCGTTGATCGCCTCGCCGCGGCGCAAGGCCACTACGCCCAGGGCGCACGCTCCTACGATTGCCAGCACCAGCCAGGGTAGGTGGCGTAGCAGGCTATTATTATTTTTCATTTTTGTATTCCAGCCAGGGTGGACAGAAAGGACAGCCAGCCCGAGTTTAGCGCTGTTGGCCTCAAAGACCAGCCCCCTACGTTGGTCTAGAGCCTTGCCGGGGCGAAAAAGGCAAAAAAAATCGCTCCATGATGGCTCACGGCTACAATTCTTTTATCCACAGAGGGTTTCACCATGAGCGAACAGCCTTCAGAGCGACGCCGTTTCCGACGCATTGCCTTCGATGCCAAGACCGAACTCATGCAAGATGGCCATGTCTGGCCGGTGCAATTGGTGGATTTGTCGCTCAAGGGATTGCTGGTGCAACGACCTCAGGGCTGGCTGGGTCATCGCTACGAATCGTTCGACGTGGACATCCATCTAGACGCCGAGACCGACGTGAAGATGCAGGTGAGGTTGACCCATGACGATCATGGGCAGCTCGGGTTTGTGTGCGAGCACATCGACCTCGACTCGATCAGCCACCTGCGGCGGATAATCGAGTTGAACCTGGGTGATCAGGCAGAGCTGGAGCGGGAATTCGCCGCGCTACTCGAATAGGGCATCCAACGCCTGCTCCAAGCGCGTCACCCCAATCACCTGCAAACCTGTCGGCATTTCCTTCGGCGCATTGCCCTTGGGCACGATCGCCCGCTTGAACCCATGCTTGGCCGCCTCCTTCAACCGCTCCTGCCCACTGGGCACCGGGCGGACTTCACCCGACAGGCCGACCTCACCAAACACCAGCAGATCATGGGGCAGCGGCCGATTGCGCAGGCTGGACATCACCGCCGCCATCAGCGCCAGGTCGGAGGCGGTCTCCAGCACCTTGACGCCGCCCACTACGTTAAGGAAAACATCCTGGTCATGGGTCGGAATGCCGCCGTGACGGTGCAATACCGCCAGCAACATCGCCAGACGGTTCTGGTCCAGGCCAAGCGTGACCCGCCGCGGGTTGGCCAAATGGCTGTCATCCACCAGCGCCTGGACTTCCACCAGCATGGGCCGGGTACCCTCCCACGTCGCCATCACCACACTGCCCGGGACCTCTTCCTGGGCGCGAGTGAGAAAAATCGCCGAGGGGTTGGAGACTTCTTTCAGCCCACGGTCAGTCATGGCGAACACACCCAGCTCGTTCACGGCGCCAAAGCGGTTTTTTACCGCCCGCAGCAAACGCAGGCGGCCATCGGACTCACCTTCGAAATACAGCACGGTATCCACCATGTGCTCCAACACCCGTGGCCCGGCCAGCGCGCCTTCCTTGGTCACGTGGCCGACCAGGAAGATCGCCGTGCCGCTCTGCTTGGCGTAGCGCACCAACAGCGCCGCACTTTCGCGCACCTGGGACACGCCGCCCGGCGCCGATTGCAGTTGCTCGGTGAAAATCGTCTGGATCGAGTCGATCACCATGACCTTGGGCTTTTCGATCCGCGCCGTAGCGATGATGCTTTCGATGCAGGTTTCGGTCATGACCCGCAGCTGGTCCTGGGGCAGGCCCAAACGGCGGGCGCGCATGGCCACTTGCTGTTGGGATTCTTCGCCGGTGACGTACAGCGCCGGCATACGGCTGGCGATGCTGCACAGGGTTTGCAAGAGGATGGTCGACTTGCCGATGCCCGGGTCACCGCCGATCAGCACCACCGAACCATCGACCAGGCCACCGCCAAGTACGCGGTCCAGTTCGCCGGACGCGGTGGAGAAACGCGGGATCTCTTCGACGCTGACCTCGGCCAGGGTCTTGATCTGTGCCTGTTGCCCGGTCCAGCCGGCGCGGCCGGTAGGGGCTGCGGCACCACCGCTTTCGATCATGGTTTCAGTCAGGGTGTTCCACGCACCGCATTCGGAGCACTGGCCCGCCCATTTGGGAAAGGTCGCGCCGCACTCCGTGCAGCCGTACATGCGCTTGGCCTTTGCCATGTGAGAACCTCCAACCGAAAAACCGCGATGATAGCTCAGCGCGACGCCGGGGTCCGGATTTCGCCACTGGCCAAACGTGAAGCACTGTTACCGACGGGGTCCTCGGCGTTCAGGTCTGCGCCTTTGGCTTGCAGTTCACCCAGCAACTCGACGCGTTTGAACAGCCCGGCGTACATGGCGGCAGTCTGTCCCGCGCCATTGCGTTGGTCCGGGTTGCAGTCGGTGGCCAGCAGGCGCTGGGCGATTTTCAGCTCACCCTTGAAGATCGCGCCCATCAGCGCCGTGTTGCCGCGGTTGTCCTGTACGCAGGCGTTGGCACCCGCGTCGAGCAGACGCTCCACGTACGAGCCCTGGCCGTGATAAGCGGCGAGAATCAGTGCCGTGTAGCCTTTGTCATCCTGGGTGTTGAGGCTGTAGCCGGAGTCGATAAAGGTGTTGAGCATGTCGAGGTCGCCACGGCGAGCGGCGTCGAAGTAGTAATCCTGCAACTGGGCCTTGAGCGCCACTGGGTCGGGAGACTCCGCATGGGCGACAAAGGCCAGCATGGCCATCAGTAAACCGATAGAGATACGCATAGGGGCTTCTCCTGCCAAAGGTCGACGCCCGTAGAGGCGCCGACCGCAACCAACGAATCAGTCAGTCAGTTTTTCCGCCAGCGCCTTCACGCGAGCCAGATCACCTTTGGCCACCTTGGTCACGCCGGTGCCGTATTCCGGATCAGCCTTGTAAAGGAACGACAGAATGATGTGCTTGCTCTCGTCATCGGTGGTGGCCAGCGAGCCGCCGAAATTGTCGATCAAGTCCTGACGCTCTTTCTTGGTGTAGGAGCGGTACAGGTCACCGGCCTGTTTGAAGTTCTGCTCGCGCTGGATCTTCGCCTGCTGGGTGCTGCCCGACAGCGGCGACTGGCTGTAGCGCGCGGTTTGCGGCTCTTCGCGTGGCAACAGCCGGCTTGGCTGGTAGTTCACGCCGGTGGTGGTTTTGCCGAAGTTCATCGCACCGTCCTGGTTACCGTTATTGACGGTGACCCGTGGAGCGTTGATCGGCAGTTGCAGGGCGTTCGCACCCAAGCGGTACATTTGCGTATCGGCATAGGAGAACACCCGGCCTTGCAGCAGACGGTCTTCCGACGGCTCGATGCCCGGCACCAGGTTGGCAGGCGCCATCGCGACTTGCTCGGTTTCCTGGAAGACATTGGCCGGGTTGCGATTGAGCACCATCTGCCCGACTTTACGCTCCGGTACATCCGGCCAGATCTTGGTGGCATCCAGGGGGTCGAAATCAAACTTGGCCAAGTCCTCGGGCTTGAGCACTTGCACATACAAGTCCCACTTGGGGAAGTCGCCTTTGTTGATATGGGTGACCAAATCGTTGGTCATATGACTGTAGTCACGACCCTGTACTTCGGTGACTTGCTTGGGATCCAGGTTCTTGATGCCTTGCAGGCTCTTCCAGTGGAACTTGACGTAGTGCACTTCGCCCTTGGCGTTGATCAACTTGTAGGCATGTACGCCATTACCGTCCATCTCGCGGTAACTGGCCGGGGTACCGGAGTCCGAGTACAACTCGGTCAACGTACGCGTGGCTTCGGGAACATGGGAGAAGAAGTCGAAACGGCGCGAGTCGTCATCCAGGTTGGTGCGTGGGTCGGGTTTGAAGGCATGGACCATATCCGGGAACTTGATGGCATCGCGGATAAAGAAGGTCGGGAAGTTATTGCCAACCAGGTCCCAGTTACCTTCGGCGGTGTAGAACTTGGTGGCAAAGCCCCGTGGGTCACGCAGGGTTTCAGGGGAATGGTTACCGTGGACGACCGCCGAAAAGCGTACGAACACTGGCGTGGTTTCACCGGCGGCGAACACCTTGGCCTTGGTCAGGTCGCTGAGGTTGTCGGTCACCGTGAAGGTGCCATGGGCGCCGGTACCGCGGGCATGTACCACACGCTCGGGGATGCGTTCGCGGTCAAAGCGCTGCAACTTCTGGATCAGCTGAACGTCCTGCAACAATACCGGGCCGTTCGCTCCGGCCGTTTGCGAGTTCTGGTTATCACCGACGTTGGCCCCGTTATCGCGGGTCAGGTTGGCGGCTTGCACGGAGAGGGACAGCAGGCTGGCGGTCACCAGTGCCAACGCGTGACGCGCGGACACGGGCCTGCGGCGGATTGGAGTGTTCATCGAGGTTTCCTCTGGTTTTTTTAGCGCACATTCTGTTGTGCTTGTCAGAGGCTAGAGACCTGCGAGTCAGAAGATAAATAGAAAAACGCCACAGGCCCGATTAATAAAATAATCTGGTAACTGGCTGAAATGACGGTTAATTCGCGCGCGACTGGTGGCACTTTGCAAACTATTTGCGTTTTAATGTGTCGATAAAAATCGACAGTGTTAACAGTTGTGTCGAGCAAGCCTTGTACGACTGAATTACACTGACCTCCACCCTTCTCAACTGTAACAAGGAATAACCTATGGGCGTGATCAGTGAGTTCAAGGCCTTCGCGGTCAAAGGTAATGTGGTCGACATGGCCGTCGGTATCATCATCGGCGCCGCCTTCGGCAAAATTGTTTCCTCGTTTGTAGGCGACGTGATTATGCCGCCTATCGGTCTGCTGATCGGGGGTGTGGACTTTGCCGACCTGGCGATAACGCTCAAGGCCGCGCAGGGTGACGTACCGGCGGTGGTGCTGGCTTATGGCAAGTTCATCCAGAGCATCATCGACTTCGTGATCGTTGCTTTTGCGATCTTCATGGGTGTGAAGGCCATCAACCGCCTGAAGCGAGAAGAGGCCGTAGCCCCTAGCTTGCCACCGACGCCGACCAAGGAAGAAGTGCTGCTGGGCGAGATCCGCGATCTGCTCAAGGCTCAAAATAACAACAAACCGCTTTAATCAGCGGTTGCAAAAAGGCGCCTCGTGAGGCGCCTTTTTTCTACCAGTAATTTTCTACTGCAACCTGACCAGGGCGTCGACTCAGGCTCAGTTGCATGTCCCGTTGCTTGAGTAGCTGGCGGGTGTCATCGACCATCTGCGGATTACCGCAAATCAATACGCGGGAGTGTTCCGGCGTTAACTCAAGGCCGGCCGCACGCTCCAGTTCGCCATTTTCTATCAGCGTGGTAATGCGCCCGTTGAGCGCACCCGGATATTGCTCGCGAGTGACGATGGGGATGTAGGTGAGTTTATGCGCGTACTCGGCCAAGTACTCGCGCTCCCCCAGTTCCTTGATCAGCGCCTGGTAAGCCAGCTCTTTCGCTTCCCGCGCGCTGTACACCAGAATGATGCGTTCGAATTTTTCCCAGACCTCAAAGTCCTGCAGGATCGACAGGAACGGCGCAACCCCTGTGCCGGTGCCCAGCAGCCACAGGTCGCGCCCGTCGACAAAGCGATTAAGGGTCAGGAAGCCGGTGGCCTGGCGCTCTACCAACAAGGTGTCGCCAACCCGCAGCCGGCTGAGTTCGCTGGTGAACTCCCCGCCAGGGACAACGATGGAAAAAAAGTCGAGATGCTCATCAAAAGGCGATGACACCACAGAATAGGCACGCCACACGGTGCTGCCATCGACCTTGGTCACACCCAGGCGCACGAACTGGCCGGCGGTAAAGCGAAAGCCTGGGTCGCGAGTGGTGCGCAGGGTGAAGAGGCTGGGGGTCAGCGATTGCACGTCGAGCAAGGTCTGGCGGGTAAATTTCTCAGCACTGGCCGTCATGGGAGGCTCCGTTTTGCACAGGCCGCTAGTGTCTCTCAAAGCAGATGACGCAAACACCGTTGATTTGTACTGGCATTGCATTTACCCATCGCGCACCGCCTGTCAGTGACGCAAGTGAGCCAGCGGTTCACCCGCAATCCGCAGCAAACAACGCGCCGCACACTCATACTAATCATTTGGCTATTAACCCAACCGGAATGCGCCACAAGATGAAACTACGCCGTCCGAAGACGTCATTTTGATATCACCTGCAAGTCATTAAAACCAGTGCAAAAAAAATGTCCCATCGGTTTTTTCATACAAACCAATAACGCTTGTACATATCTGAAACCCGAAGACCAAACACTTGATGAATTTTTTTTCAGACTAGCTTGTACGACGTGTCCTACACTTGTTTTCGTGTTGGATTGGGGATCAGGAAGTACCCAAGTCACAAAGAAACCCATGGAGAGTTACCGATGGTCAATTGGCACAATTCACGGCTGCCCAAGCTGGAAGGCGAGAGCGAAATCACCACCGTGTATGAAATGGTGATCAACCGCACTCAGGAAATGGGGTTCAAATATTGCTCGTTCACAATGAGTACTCAATCCGAAAATACCCAAGCAAAGCCTTTCAACTGCAACAACTACCCAAATGAATGGAACAAAATCTATCAACAAGCAGGTTTCTTCGACAAAGATCCGGCGGTAGTTCACTGCAAGCACTCTGTACTGCCCATCCTTTGGGAGAAGCAAGCCTTCGGTAACGCACCTGAACTGTGGGACTTGGCTGAGTCATTTGGGGTGCATAGGGGCTGGTCCCAGGCGGTGCATGATTTCAAGGGTGTATTCAGTATGCTGACCCTGGTGCGTGACAAGGGTGAGGTCAGCCCTGAAGAGCTTTACGAAAAAGCCGGTCAAGTATTGTGGCTCTGCCAT
The DNA here is from genome assembly GCF_002916705.1 of Pseudomonas sp. GZJR-8. Taxonomy (NCBI): domain Bacteria; kingdom Pseudomonadati; phylum Pseudomonadota; class Gammaproteobacteria; order Pseudomonadales; family Pseudomonadaceae; genus Pseudomonas; species Pseudomonas sp. GZJR-8. Next base: position 119,317 of record NZ_JXSI01000009.1, read on the forward strand.
GCGATGCATGCGGTCGTCGCGCTTCAATACACCGGCGAGCCCATCGACGAGGCGCCATTCAAGTTAACGGCCCGCGAAACGGAGATTCTCAGATGGTGCGCCATGGGCAAGACTGCCGCGGAGATCGCTCGCATTCTGTGCCTGTCCGAGCGCACGATGGGTTTTCATGTCGGCAGAGTACTCAGCAAATTGAAGGTCACCAGTAAGATCCAGGCTGTGCTCTGCCTCGCCAAAGCCGGAATGCTGTAATCGTCAATCAAACACCCCATGTCATTGCGGAAAAAAAAACGTAACATTTACGGCCAACTCTGAGTGTTGATGCCGCCCCCTTCAGTGGGTCGCGTCGCCGTTCACTCAGACGGTTCCGTCGATTACCCAGAGCATTCTTCCCCCATGCCCCTGCTTGACAGCCCCTTCGCCCAGCTCGATCTGATTCGTCAGCCAGAGCAACACAATGATCCGCTGCAAGCCTTCGATGCCGCCGACGAGTACCTGCTCAACCACCTTGGCGCACAGCAACCCAATGCGCTGACCCGCGTGCTGGTACTCAATGACAGCTTCGGTGCCCTCGCGGCCAGCCTTGCGGGCCAGATGTTGGTGACCTCCAGCGGCGACTCGTTCCTCGCCGCCCAAGCCCTGGAGAAAAACCTGGTGCGCAACGGCAAGGCGTTTGATGCCGTGCCATTCGTACCCGCCAGTACCGCGCCGGTGGGGCCCTTCGATCGGGTGCTGATCCGTGTGCCAAAAACCCTGGCGCTGCTGGAAGAACAGTTGATCCGCCTGCAAGGGCAATTGGCGCCGGGCGCCGAGGTGATCGCCGGGGCGATGGTCAAGCACTTGCCCCGCGCCGCCGGTGAACTGCTGGAGCGTTACATCGGGCCGATGCACGCGACGCTTGCGGTCAAAAAGGCGCGATTGCTGATCGCCACCGTGGCAGATCGTCCTGTCGCCGTCTCGCCCTATCCCACCCGCTACAGGCTGGACGCGCCAGCGATCGAGTTGCTCAACCACGCCAACGTTTTCTGCCGCGAGGGCCTGGACATCGGCACCCGCGCCTTCCTGCCGCACCTGCCGAAAAACCTTGGCAGCGCCCGCGTGGCAGACCTGGGCTGCGGCAATGGCGTATTGGCGATTGCCAGCGCTCTGCAAAACCCCGACGCGCAGTACACGTTGGTGGATGAGTCCTATATGGCCGTGCAATCGGCGGCTGAAAACTGGCAAGCCGCTCTGGGCAATCGCGACGTTATTGTACGTGCCGATGACGGCCTGGCCGGTCAGGAGGCGCAATCGTTGGACGTGGTGCTGTGCAACCCACCGTTTCATCAACAACAAGTGGTGGGTGACTTCCTCGCCTGGCGCATGTTCCAGCAGGCACGCGAAGCCCTGGTAGTGGGCGGCGCGTTGTATATCGTGGGTAATCGCCACCTGGGCTACCACAGCAAGTTGGCGCGATTGTTCCGTGGCGTCGAACAAGTGGCGACCACACCAAAGTTCGTCATCCTCAAAGCGCGCAAATAAAAAAGCCCTGCCCTTCCAATAGAAGAGCAGGGCTTGCCTCTCACGCTGGCAGGCCGGTTCGGTATGTCAGTGCGTGGTCAGGCCCGCCGCATTCATGAACATGCGCATCAGGCTGGCCACCACGAACAGGGCCAGCACGCTGCCCACCCAGATCCCCGCCAGCCATCCCAGGCGCCGCCACAATGGCTGCTTCTCGGCCTGTTCAATCTCGTGCAGTGAAGGTTTACCGGACATGTTTCAACCCTCCTAGTGGTAGCCGTCTTCGTGGGTGACCTTGCCGCGGAACACGTAGTAGCTCCAGAAGGTATAACCCAGGATGAACGGGATGATGAACAACGTGCCCACCAGCATGAAGCCCTGGCTTTGCGGCGGTGCCGCAGCGTCCCAGATCGACACGGACGGCGGGATGATATTGGGCCACAGGCTGATGCCCAGGCCGCTGTAGCCAAGGAAAATCAGCACCAGCGTCAGCAGGAACGGCGTGTAGTGCGCATGACGGGCCACGGCGCGGAACAGTCCGTACATCGTGACCAATACCAGAACCGGCACCGGCAGGAACCAGAACAGGTTCGGCAAGGTGAACCAGCGCGAAGCGATTTCCGGGTGGGTCAGCGGCGTCCAGATACTGACGATACCGATCACCGCCAACACCACGAAAGCCAACGGCCGCGCCAGGTTATGCATCTGCTCCTGTAACTTGCCCTCGGTCTTCATGATCAGCCAGGTGCAGCCGAGCAAGGCATAGGCCACGATCAGCGCCACGCCGCAGAACATCGTGAACGGTGTGAGCCAGTCCAGTGAACCACCGGCAAACTGGCGGTCCACCACCGGGATGCCATCGATAAAGGCGCCCAACGCCACGCCCTGGAAGAAGGTTGCTGCCAGCGAGCCACCGATAAACGCCTTGTCCCACAGGTGACGCTTGTGGTCCTTGGCCTTGAAACGGAACTCAAAGGCCACGCCGCGGAAGATCAGCCCGATCAGCATCAGGATCAGCGGCAGATACAACGCCGACAACACCACCGAATACGCCAGCGGGAACGCGCCAAACAACGCCGCGCCGCCGAGTACCAGCCAGGTTTCGTTGCCGTCCCATACAGGGGCCACGGTGTTCATCATCACGTCACGGTCGACTTTGCCGGGGATAAACGGAAAGAGGATGCCGATACCCAGGTCGAAGCCGTCCATCACCACATACATCATGATGCCGAAGATGATAATCACGGCCCAGATCAGCGGAAGATCAATACCCATCTCAATTCCCCTTGTGCTGGATGTGGTCGTGGTCGTTATCGCTGCCATCGTCGGCGGCAGACAACGGACGCGCCGGGGTGCGTTTCTGACCTGGGCCACCATGGGCCGGTTCGGTACTGTCGTGAGTCACAGGGCCCTTGCGCACCAGGCGCATCATGTAACCCAAACCGGCACCGAACAGCGCGAAGTACACCACCACGAACAACACCAGGGTAATGGTCATCTGCGCCAGGCTATGCCCGGACGAGGCATCTGCGGTGCGCATCAGCCCGTAGACCACCCAAGGCTGGCGGCCGATTTCAGTGGTGAACCAACCAGCAAGAATCGCAATCAAGCCCGACGGGCCCATCCACAGCGCCAGGTACAGGAACGGCTTGGATGTGTACATCTTGTCGCCACGGCGCAGCCACAGGCTGAACAGACCGGTGAAGATCATCAGGAAACCCAAGCCAACCATGACCCGGAACGACCAGAACACGATGGTCGAGTTGGGGCGGTCCTCAGGCGGGAACTCCTTGAGGGCCGGCACCTGCTTGTCCAGGGAGTGGGTCAGGATCAGACTGCCCAGGTACGGGATCTCGACCGCGTATTTGGTCTTCTCGGCTTTCATGTCCGGCCAGCCGAACAGGATCAACGGCGTCGGCTCGTTGCCGATGTTTTCCCAGTGGCCTTCAATCGCGGCGATTTTTGCCGGTTGATGCTTGAGGGTATTGAGGCCATGGAAGTCACCGATCACCGCCTGGATGGGCGCGACAATCAGCGCCATCCACATCGCCATGGAGAGCATTTTGCGGATCGCCGGGTTGTCCTTGCCGCGCAGCAAATGCCAGGCTGCCGACGAGCCGACGAAGAATGCCGTGGCAACAAATGCAGCCGTGGCCATGTGCATCAGGCGATAGGGGAATGAAGGGTTGAAGATCACCGCCAGCCAATCAGTGGGAATTACCCGGCCATCAATGATTTCAAAGCCCTGTGGCGTTTGCATCCAGCTGTTGGAGGCGAGAATCCAGAACGTGGAGATCAACGTCCCCACCGCCACCATCACCGTGGAGAAAAAGTGCAGCTTGCGCCCCACCTTGTTCCAGCCGAACAGCATCACACCGAGGAAACCGGCCTCAAGGAAGAAGGCCGTGAGCACTTCGTACGTCAGCAATGGCCCGGTGACAGCACCGGCGAAGTCGGAGAAACGGCTCCAATTGGTGCCGAACTGATAGGCCATGACCAAGCCGGAGACCACACCCATGCCGAAGTTGACGGCAAAGATCTTCGACCAGAAATGGTAGAGGTCACGGTAGGTATCGTTATGAGTCTTGAGCCACAAGCCCTCCAGCACCGCAAGGTAACTGGCCAGGCCGATGGTGATCGCCGGGAACAGGATGTGAAACGAGATGGTGAACGCGAATTGAATTCGGGCGAGATCTAGCGCCTCCAAACCGAACATAAGTCTTCCTCTGTCAGGTAATACCGGCTGCTGGCTGGGAGCCTGCACCCACTGCCCCCACGGATATGGAGTGTGGCGAATTTCAATTCGTTTCTTTTTTTACCCATCTCGTGGGGATTCTGGCCTTGCGGCCGCCAGAGCAATTCCGGGGCAGGTTTTGATCTGGATCAAGCATCGTTGAAAGAGTAGTCCCATTTTTGCTGTAGGACTGTGTGGTCTTTTGCCGCGTGACAGCTTGCCTCAGCCCTGTTCTTGCAACTATTTGTTACAGCTTGATGCTAATCTCGCCATTCCCCCGTTGCCGACCTGATTGCCGATGCCCAGTGAACCCGCGTTGCTGTTACGTCACCACCGCCCTTTCATCGCGTTCTGGCTGGCGCGGATCTTTACCGCCAGCGGTTTCCAGATGCTCACCGTGGCGATCGGCTGGAACCTCTACCAACTGACCGGCAACGTGCTGGACCTGGGGCTGGTTGGCCTGGTGGAATTCGTACCGCGCGTGCTGTTCATGCTGCACACCGGGCATGTAGCCGATCGCTATGAGCGACGCAGGGTCGCCGCCATTTGCCAGACGTTACAGGCGCTGATTGCCTTGTCCCTGGCCATCGGCGGCCTGACCGGCAACGTGACCCGCGAGATGATCTTTATCCTCGCCTTCCTGCTGGGCGCTGCGCGCTCATTTGAAATGCCCACCACCCAGGCGCTGCTGCCGAGCATCGTGCCCAGCGCGTTGTTCCCACGGGCCGTGGCGGCATCGCAATCGGCCCAGCAACTGGCGACCATCGTCGCACCCGCCGTTGGCGGTTTGCTCTACGCGTTTGGTAGCGTGTGGGTGTACGGGCCGACCGTGGCGCTGTACCTGATTGCCTGCGTCCTGACCTTGAACCTGCCCGCCCGCCAGACGCCGCTCAACAAAGCCAAGGCCACGATGGACTCGCTGCTGGCCGGCATCCGGTTTATCCGCAGCCGCCCGGACATCCTCGGCGCCATCTCCCTGGACCTGTTTGCCGTACTGCTGGGCGGCGCCACCGCGTTGCTGCCGGTGTTCGCCAAGGACATCCTGCTGACCGGCGCCTGGGGCCTGGGCCTGCTGCGTTCGGCACCGGCGGTGGGCGCCTTGCTGATGTCGCTGTGGCTGGCGCGGTTCTCGGTAGACCGCAAGGTAGGACGCGTGATGTTCACCGCCGTCGGCGTATTCGGCGTGGCGACCATTGCCTTCGGCCTCTCGACCTCGTTCTGGTTCTCCCTGGCGGTGCTGGTAGTGCTCGGCGCAGCGGACATGATCAGCATGGTGATCCGCGCGTCGTTCGTGCAACTGGAAACACCGGATGAGATGCGTGGGCGAGTCAGCGCGGTCAATGGCCTGTTTATCGGTGCATCCAATCAACTGGGCGAGTTCGAATCCGGGATAACCGCTCATTGGTTCGGCACCGTGCCGGCGGTGGTAATGGGCGGGATCGGCACCCTGGTGGTGACCGGGGTATGGATCAAGTTGTTCCCGACCCTGGCCAATCGTGATCGAATGCATGTGCCGGTGGAAGAAACCAAGCCATAAGCTTAAGCGTTGTACCCTGTGGGAGCCGGGCTTGCCCGCGATAACAGTGTATCAGGCAACTCTCTGGTGGCTGAGGCACCGCTATCGCAGGCAAGCCAGCTCCCACAGTTGGAGCTTCGGTGTTTGGAACACCGGTGCTAGAGCACTTTATCCAAGGTGATCGGAAACTCCCGCACCCGCTTGCCGGTGGCATGGTAAATCGCATTCGCCACCGCCGCCGCCACGCCGACAATGCCGATCTCCCCCACGCCCTTGGACCCGAGTGCGTTGACCACATCGTCGTGTTCTTCGACAAACAGCACGTCAATCTCGCCGATATCGGCGTTCACCGGGATGTGGTACTCGGCCAGGCTGTGGTTCATGTAGCGTCCCAATTGATGGTCGACCTGGGTCTCTTCATGCAGCGCCATGCCAATGCCCCACACCACGCCGCCAAGGATCTGGCTGCGGGCCATCTTCGGGTTGACCACGCGCCCCGCAGCAATCGCGCTGACCACACGGCTGACCTTGATGGTGCCCAAGTCTTCATCCACCCGCACTTCGACGAACACCGCCGAGTGCGTAGCGCTGGCATAACCCTCGCGCTTCTTGTCGGGCTCGCTGTCGACCTGTACCTGCAAGGCGTCTTCACCGCTGTCCTTGACCAGTTGCGCCAACGACACGCTCACGTCACCGCTGTGTAGCTGGCCGTCTTCAAACCGAACCGAATCGGCATCCTTGAATACCGGGTAAGTCTGCCGGGCGATCTCCAGCAATTTGGCATTCAGCGCTTCGCACGCTTGCTGTACGGCGGTGCCGACGGAAGACACGGTAAACGAACCGCCCTGCAACGGCGCCGTGGGCAATGACGAATCACCCAGCAGAAAGCTGATATCGGCCATCGCCACGCCACTGGCCTGAGAGGCAATCTGGGTCATCACCGTGTAGGTGCCCGTGCCAATGTCGGTGGTGGCACTGCTGACGGTGAGTTTGCCGCGGCTATCGATGCGTGCCTTGGCGCTGGCCTTCATCTGCATGGCTTCCCACACCCCACCGGCCATTCCCCAGCCGATCAACTGGCGACCGTCGCGCATACTGCGCGGTTCCGGGTTGCGCTGGCTCCAGCCGAAACGTTCGGCGCCTTCGCTGTAGCATTCGCGCAGGGCTTTGCTCGACCAGGGTTTGTCTTCGTTCTGGTTACGCTCGGCGTAGTTGATCAGCCGCAGTTGCACCGGGTCGATGGCCAAGGCACAGGCCAGTTCATCCATGGCACATTCCAGGCCGATCACGCCCAGCGCAGCACCGGGGGCGCGCATGTCCAGCGGGGTAAAGACATCCAGCGGCACCAGCTTGTAGGTCAGTTGCACGTTGTCGCAGTGATAGAGCATGCCGCTCCACTCCACCACGTGCTCGCTGAAATCCTCGAAGCGCGAGGTCTGGCCAATCGCGGTATGCCCCAGGGCCAGCAAGCGCCCATTGGCGGCGGCCCCCATCTGCAAACGCTGCAAAGTGCGTGGGCGATAGCCGAAGGTGAACATCTGCTGGCGAGTCAGGGTCACGCGCACCGACCGCTTGAGCGCCAGGGATGCCATCACTGCCAGTGGTAGTTGGTACTGCGGGCGCAGGCCCGAACCGAAGGCGCCACCGACAAAGGCAGCAAAAATGCGCACCTGGCTTTTATCCAGGCCGAACACTTTTTGCACGTACGCTTGGCAGTTCTGCGGGCCCTGGGTTTTGTCGTGGATATGCAACGTGCCGTCCGGCTGATACAGCACGGTGCTGGCATGGGGCTCCATGGGGTTGTGGTGTTCGATGGGGGTGCTGTAATGCAGATCGAGGCTGATCGCCGCACCGGCCCACTCGGCCTGAAAGTTACCGCGTGGTTTGGGCGGTGTCTGCGGTGAAGGGTAGGCCCGTTCCTGCTGGGTGAGCAGGTCCGTTTCGAAATCTTCAGGCGCGTATTCGATGTGCACCAGTGAACCGGCGTGCCGGGCCAGTTCCAGGTTATCGGCAATCACCAAGGCCAGGGGCTGGCCGCTGTAAAGCACGCGGTCGTTGTACAGCGGGCGAAAGGGTGAGCCGTCGGCTGCATCATCATCCTGGAAGGCGTCGTCGTAACTGGCGATTCTGGGGCGATTGAGGTGATCAATGACCTCGACCACGCCGGGCAAGGCCAGGGCCTTGGAGGCATCGATCTTTATAACGCGGCCTTTGGCGATGGTGCTGGAGACGACGCTGCCATGCAGCAGGCCATCCTCAGGGAACTCACCGGCATAGCGGGCCTGGCCTGTGACCTTGAGCAGACCGTCGACACGGTCCAGGGGTTTGCCGATGGCACTCATGGCTGTTCTCCTGCGACAGCAGCGTCGCTCAGGGCACGGATGATTGCGCGTCGTGCCAGTTTGATCTTGAAGCCGTTGTGCTCCAGCGGCTCGGCGTCTTGCAATAGGGCATCGGCAGCGTTGCTGAAGGTTTCGCGGCTCACGGTCTGACCGATCAATGCCGCTTCCACTGCGCGGTCGCGCCAGGGTTTGTGCGCCACGCCGCCAAGGGCCAGGCGCGCATCGATGATGGTGTCGCCGTCCAGTTCCAGCGCCGCAGCCACCGACACCAAAGCAAAGGCATAGGACGCGCGGTCGCGGATTTTCAGGTAGTGGCTATGCCGGGCCAGATGGTCGGCAGGCAGTTCAATGGCGGTGATCAGTTCGTCATCGGCCAATTGGTTGTCGCGCTGCGGCGCATCGCCGGGCAGACGGTGGAAATCGGCGAACTCGATGACGCGTGCACCTCCACGCCCTTCTACATGCACCCGTGCCTGGAGCGCCGCCAGGGCCACGCACATGTCCGAGGGATGCGTGGCCACGCACTGCTCACTGGCGCCAAGGATCGCATGGATGCGATTCAACCCCGTGCGCGCCGGGCAGCCGCTACCGGGCTCGCGCTTGTTGCACGGCACCGTAGCGTCATAGAAGTAGTAGCAGCGGGTGCGCTGCAACAGGTTGCCACCGGTACTGGCCATGTTGCGCAATTGCGGCGAGGCCCCCGCCAGGATCGCTTGGGACAACAATGGGTAACGCTGTTCGATCAGCGGGTGCCAGGCCAGGTCGGCATTGCTCACCAACGCGCCGATCCGCACGCCGCCGTCGGCGGTTTCTTCAACCTCGTGCAAGGGCAAGCCGGTGATATCGATCAAGTGTTCCGGGCGGCTGATGTTTTCTTTCATCAAGTCCAGCAGGTTGGTGCCCCCGGCAATAAAGCGCGAGGCCGCGTTGCTCAGGTGCACCGCCTCTTGAACATCGGCAGGCTTGCTGTAGTGGAAGGGGTTCATTGTTCACCTCCCGAGCGGTGGCACGCCGGCAGCGCCTCTTCGATGGCGTCGCGGATATTGCTGTAGGCACCGCAGCGGCACAGGTTGCCGCTCATCAGTTCCTGGATCTGCGCACGGTCGTGGGCGCGGCCTTCATTGGCCAGGCCCACGGCGGAACAGATCTGGCCGGGGGTGCAATAGCCGCACTGGAAGGCGTCATGCTGGATGAAGGCTTGCTGCATGGGGTGCAACTGGTCGCCTTCGGCCAGCCCTTCGATGGTGGTCAACTCGGCGCCGTCGCACATCACGGCCAGGGTCAGGCAGGCATTTACGCGCTTGCCGTCACGCAATACGGTGCAGGCACCACACTGACCGTGGTCGCAGCCCTTTTTGCTGCCGACCAGGTCCAGCTGTTCGCGCAGCAGGTCCAGCAAGGTGGTCCAGGGCAGCACATCCAGTTGGCGCGGCTGGCCGTTGAGTGTCATGCGTATCGGGTGGCGGGCAAACGGCTGGGCCGCCGCGCCATTGGGGTTTGCGCTCATAAACACCTCACGGGTTGAAGTACATCCGCGGCGTTCAGGAAAATCGCCGTCTTAGGGGTACGACTTCCCGGGATTTTGAGCGTTCAAGATGATTGATCAGCGGATATTGAGCTGGGCTTTCAAGGTGTTTTGCGGGGGGTTGATCGAGGTATTGGTGAATTCGAACCAGCCCTGGGCCTGGACATTCAGGTCGAACACATAGATGTAGCCCATCAAGGTGCCCACGCCGTTGCACGCCTCACTGATGTTGCCCACCTGGCACACAGCCGTGCGTTGCCCGTTCAACTCTGCGCCATTGAAGCGGCCCATCGGGCTGTTGCCCAGGCCGACTTCCATGACCGACACCTGGGTGGGCCCACGGTGTTCGCACATCTGGGTGGTGTTCACCCGTTCGGGGATGGTTTCGCTGCATTTTGCCGATTCCACCTTGAACACCCGCACCTCGCTCAACGCCGGTGCAGCCGCGCCCCACGCCGGTGCTGCGCCCAGCCACAGGCTGATACTGGCGATCAGAGCTAGACTCCACGCGTTGGCTTTTTTCATGCTGGCAATGACCCGGTATTGAACGTCGGCGCAGTATGCCTCAAGGCCATGCGCCACACAGCCTCGGCTGCTGGTATGATGCGCCGCTTTTTCCGATCCTCTCTGAAACCACAGGCGCTTGGCGCAGTTTGTGCTTTGACTTAGAGGTCAACAAATAACGACGCACAATAGCGTCACAGGGAGCCGGCATGCTGGAAAAGCTGTTTCAACTCAAAGCCCACAACACCAATGTGCGCACCGAGATTCTTGCGGGGATCACCACCTTCCTGGCCATGGCCTACATCCTGTTCGTGAACCCGAGCATCCTCGGCGAGACCGGCATGGACAAAGGTGCGGTATTTGTCGCGACCTGCCTGGCGGCGGCCATCGGTTCCACCGTGATGGGCCTGATCGCCAACTACCCGATTGCGCTGGCGCCGGGCATGGGCCTCAACGCGTTCTTCACCTACACCGTGGTCCTGCACATGGGCCACACTTGGCAGGTGGCACTGGGCGCGGTGTTCATTTCGGCGGTGCTGTTCTTCCTGCTGTCGATCTTCCGCATCCGCGAGTGGATCATCAACGCCATCCCACTGCCTCTGCGCTCGGCAATTGCTGCCGGTATCGGCCTGTTCCTGGCGCTGATTGCCCTGCATAACGCCGGGATCGTGGTCGCCAACCCGGCCACCCTGGTGGGCCTGGGCGACTTGAAACAACCGGCGCCAATCCTTGCGACGCTGGGTTTCGTCCTGATCGTCGCGCTCGAAGCCCTGGCCGTACGCGGTGCGGTGCTGATCGGTATCCTGGCGGTGACCATCGCCTCCATCGTATTGGGCTTCACACCCTTCATCGGTGTGACCTCGGTGCCACCCTCGCTGGCTCCGACGTTCCTGCAGCTGGATATCAAGGGCGCGCTGGATATCGGCCTGGTCAGCGTGATCTTCGCCTTCCTGTTCGTCGACCTGTTCGATAACTCCGGCACCCTGATCGGCGTCGCCAAGCGCGCCGGCCTGATGGGCAAGGACGGCCATATGCCGAAAATGGGCCGTGCGCTGATCGCCGACAGCACCGCCGCCATGGCCGGCTCGCTGCTGGGTACTTCCACCACCACCAGCTACATCGAATCGGCCGCAGGCGTGAGCGCCGGTGGCCGCACCGGCTTGACCGCCATCGTGGTCGCGATCCTGTTCCTGCTGGCGCTGTTCTTCTCGCCGCTGGCCGCCAGCGTGCCCGCGTATGCCACCGCGCCAGCCCTGCTGTTTGTAGCGGTGCTGATGAGCCAGGGCCTGGCCGAAATCGACTGGGATGACATTACGGTTGCAGCGCCGGTGGTGATCACTGCCCTGGCAATGCCCTTCACTTACTCCATCGCCAACGGCATCGCCTTCGGTTTCATCGCCTGGACCGCCATCAAGCTGCTTTCGGGCCGCTACCGTGAGCTGAACCCGGCACTGGTAATCCTGTCGATTCTGTTTGTGATCAAGCTGGGCTGGTTCAACGCATGACTTTTGACGCCGCAAGCTACACCGCTCAACTGCAAGACAAGGTCACGCGTTTGCGTGACCTGCTGGCCCCCTTCGACGCGCCCGAACCGCAGGTCTTCGATTCGCCCTTGCAAAACTTCCGCCTGCGCGCGGAGTTCCGCCTGTGGCGCGAAGGCGGTGATCGCCATTACGCAATGTTTTCCCAGGACGACAAGCGCACGCCGATCCTGATCGAAGCGTTTCCGATTGCCAGCCAGCGCATCAACCAGTTGATGCCGCAACTCAAGGCCGCCTGGCAAGCCAGCGCCGCCCTGAGCCACAAGCTGTTTCAGGTGGAGTTCCTCACCACCCTGGCCGGCGACGCGATGATCACCCTGTGCTATCACCGCCCGCTGGACGAGCATTGGCACACCGCCGCGAACAAGCTGGCGGCTGAGCTGAATGTGAGCATCATCGGCCGCTCCAAGGGCAAGCGCGATGTGATCGGCCAGGACTACGTAGTGGAGAAACTCGAGGTCGGTGGCCGCGCCTTCAGCTACCGCCAGCCCGAAGGCGCCTTCACCCAGCCCAACGGTACGGTGAACCAGAAGATGCTCAACTGGGCATTTGAAGCCTTGGGCGACCGCCCGGACGATTTGCTCGAACTCTACTGCGGCAACGGCAACTTCACCCTGCCGCTGGCCACTCGCGTGCGTAACGTGCTGGCCACCGAGATCAGCAAGACCTCGGTGAACGCGGCCTTGAGCAACCTCGATGAAAACGCGATCGGTAACGTCAAGTTGGTGCGCCTCTCCGCCGAGGAACTCACCGAGGCGCTCAATGAAGTGCGCCCATTCCGCCGCTTGCACGGTATCGACCTGAAAAGCTACGAGTTTGGCAGCGTATTCGTCGACCCGCCCCGCGCCGGCATGGACCCGGACACCTGCGAACTGACCCGGCGTTTCGACAATATCCTGTACATCTCCTGCAACCCGGAGACGTTGGCCGCCAACATCGCGCAACTGCATGACACGCACCGGATTACCCAATGTGCGATGTTCGACCAGTTCCCGTGGACGCACCATATGGAATCGGGTGTGTTGCTGACCCGCCGATAAAACCGCGGGGCATCGACCCAATAATGTGGGAGAGGGCTTGCTGTGGCGAGCCCCCTCCCACACAGGTTCTTCATGTGTCTGGTGTTTCTGGTACATCCTTGCGTGGCCGCCCGCCCTTCTTGCCATTGGCACGGGCGGCGGCGGATTTGGCCGCGCTGCTTTTGCGACCATTGCGCGATGCCACCAGGCTGGTTGCCAGATCCATCAGCGGCTGGCTTGTAGCGATCAGGCCGGTAATCGAAACATCCAGGTCCTGAGCTTCACAGCTGATGGCCTTGCCACCGAACGTCACTTCCAGTTGCTGAAAGTCTTTCTCTGAAAACCCCTCGAACTCCGGCAGGCCAGCCACCGGCAACACCACGCGGCTGCCATCGCTGAAGCCGATGGAGAGGCAGTCGTTTTCATAACGCACATTGCTGGCGTTGGCGTACAGGCGCTTCAACCTGCGCCCTCGGGCGATTGCCTTGTCAACGTCGGCCTCAGTGAGAGGTACATAAGGTTTGACCTTAGCTTTTACGATCTTCATAAATTAATCCCCACGCAATCTGGCGCTCTTACCAGATTCAAAATAGTCCGTTGCTCGACAACGTCGTGCCGGGCGCTTGCGATGACGTAGACGCCCGGTCGAATGACCAACCCTGGAACCAACTCACCAGCGTCCCAATCCCAGGAATGATTCTCCAGGCAAACCGTCTGCAGTTTTTCCCACCAAATCCTGCGTGCCCGCGCCAGGTAGTGCCGCTGCATGATCGCCTCGCGTATTTCCTTCAGTACCGACATGGGTGGCCGCCTCCGTTCAGGCTCTACGTCCCACAACTCAACATCCCCACCCAAAAAACTGAAGCGAAAGCGTGCATCCCATCCCTTGCCCATGACATGCACATGGGGCGGGCAATGCTCATCCCTGATAAACACTGAAATCACGTAGCCTTTGTAAGCACCTACTCTCATCGTAACCCATCTGTTAGGTTATTTTCCGCCAGGTAACAATTTCCCTCTGCCACCCGACAACCGGCTCCTGATTCCCGAAGCTGTTTCACAGACTAGTAACCACAAAAAACCCGGCGAATGCCGGGTTGTAACCACTCATGCCGAGGGCCGGAAATACCCGGCCAACGCCCGCAAGTCCTGCTCGCTCAGCAACCCCGCGTAATACTTCAACTGAATGCGCGCCAGCAGGTACGCGTGGCGTGCATTGGCCAGGTCACGGCGGGCGGTGAACAGTTGTTGTTCGGCGTCGAGTACATCAAGGTTGACCCGCTCGCCGCCACTGACGCTTTTCTTCGTGGCGCTCACCAGCGCCGTGGCGGAACTCACTGCCATTTCATAGGCCCGCACCTTGGCCGCGCCGCTGGTGTTGAGGTTGAATTGCTTGCGCAACTCCACCAAGGTTGCGGCGGTTTGCGCGTCCAGCTCGTATTGAGCCTGGGACAATTGGTTGGCCGCCTGACGGGTAGAGGCTGAGACCGAGCCACCGGCAAACAGCGGCAGGCTGATCTGAATGCCGACGCTGTTGGTGTCGTACTTCTGGTTGTAACTGCTTTCTGAGTCGGAACTGGTCTTGCGACTGGTCGCGTACAGGCTGACCTTGGGCAAATGCCCGCCGCGCTTGCGCTCCACTTCATAAGAGGCCACGTCGAGCGCGTGGTGCTGGGACTTGAGTTCGGGGTTGTTGGCCATGGCCAGTTCACGCCAGGTTTCGAAACGGTTGGGCTCAAGCGGCGCGATCTCGAATGAGCTGGCCAGGGGCGCCAGCTCTTCGATGTGCAGCGGCTGGCCGACAATGGCTTCCAACTCACGTAAAGCGCCGTCCTGGGCATCCACGGCTTCGATCTCTTCGGCCTGGGCCAGGCTCAGGCGCGCCTGGGTTTCAAGCACATCGGTACGCGTGCCCTCACCGCCTTTGAGCAGGCGGTCATTGAGTTGCAGGCGCTCGGCAAACGTACGCTTCTGCGCACGGCTCAACTCGATGCGCTCTTGTGCCAGCAATGCCTGGCTGTAGGCGCCCAGTACCCGCACGGCCAGCTCCTGGCTCTTGCCGCGAAAGCGCTCGTCGGCCATCAACGCCTGGGCAGTACCTTGGCGAAAACGCGCATAGGCTTCGTAATCGAGCAGCGGTTGCTGCAAGGTCAGGGCCGAGGCATAGCTGCGGTAATTGCGGTCGCTGGTGACATTACCCACCGCCGTACTCTGGGTGACTTCGGACTCATTGCGCGAGTTGTTGTAGCTCCATGACAGGTTCGGCAGCAACGCGGCTCGACCAATCACGCGGTTTTCTTCACCGGCCTCACGCTCCTGGATCGCCGCCTGAAAGGTCGGGTCGTTGCGTAGCGCCAAATCATACACATCCAACAGACCCAGGGCGTTTGCCGCTGGCGTGCAACTTAAACAGAGGGTGAACAACAACGCCTTCATTCTTCCACCAGGGCCATATGGGTACGGTCCAGCAAGGGTTTGAACAGGTAGTTGAGCATCGAGCGCTCGCCGGTCTTGACGAAGGTTTCCACCGGCATCCCCGGACGGATCTGCACGCCGTCCAGTTGCTGCATACCCGCCGCGCTGACTTGGGCGCGCAGCGTGTAATACGGCTCATCGGTACGCTCATCGACCTGGCGGTCGGCCGAGACCAACGTGACTTCGCCAGTTACCCTTGGCGTGGTGGATTGGTTGAACGCCGAAAACATCAACTCAACCGGCAAGCCCGGGTGCACCTTGTCGATCATCTGTACCGGCACCCGCGCCTCCACCCACAACGGCTCTCCCTGGGGCACGATGTCCATCAGGGCCTCACCGGGCTTGATCACGCCGCCCTCGGTGTATACCTGCAACCCCACCACCACGCCGGATGCCGGAGCACGAACCAGGCTGTTGGCCAGTTCGAACTCGGCGGAGGCCAGGCGATTGCGCAAGTCCTCGCTGCGGGTGCGAGTCTCGGCCAACTGGGTGCGCAGGTCTTTCTGGAAGTCTTCGCCCAACTGGCGGATGCGCAAACGCAACTCCAGCACCTGGCGCTGCAACTGACCGATACGCCCGAAATCCTCGGCGATGGCGCCGTCGATCTGCGCATACAGCCGCTCGCTGTCGAGCAGGCGATTGCGAGGGATGTAGCCGTCGCGCGCCAACTCGCGCAGGCCCTGAAGCTGCTCATTCAACGCCGCCCGCTGTTGCACTTTGCTCGCTTGGGAGGCCCGCGTGCCGCGCAACTGCGCCTCAAAGCCGGCGATGGTTTCGCGCAGGCCCGCCTGTTCGGTGGCCAGGGCCTGGGCACGGCTCTGGAATAACTGGCGTTGCAGGGTCAGGGTGTTTGCGACGTCGGGATCGGCCTGCAGCTCGGGGCCAAATGCAATGGCCGGCAAGCCTTCGCTCTCGGCACTCAAGCGCGCTTCGCTGGCCAGCGACGCCAGGTATTGGCTGCGCAGTGACTGCATCTGCCCGCGTAACGGTGTTTCTTTCAGGCGCAACAACACCTGGCCTGCGCGTACCCGGTCACCGTCACGCACTTCGATACGCTCGACGATCCCGCCCGCCGGGTGTTGCACCGTCTTGCGATGCCCCGACACCATGACCTTGCCCGGCACCGCCACGCCCTTGTCCAACGGTGCCAGTGCCGCCCAGCCAAGAAAGCCGGCAAAGCCTCCAAGCACCAGCCACCACCCCAGGCGCGAGTATTTTTTGTCATCCAGCGCCAGCACGTTGTGTGGCTGGTCGCTGATCAACGCAGGTTTGCCCTGGTTCATGCGGGTTTTCCTTCACCGAAGCGGTAGCTCATGCTCATGCTCGACACCGGCTTGCTGGCCACAGGTTTTTGCCGCGCCTCCAACACCCGCGCCGTCGGGCCGAACGCCTGCATCTGGCCGTCCTTGAGGATCAGCAACTGGTCGGTCAGGCTCAGCACGTTGGGTTTGTGGGTGATCAGAATCAGGGTGCGGCGCTGTTGCTTGAGCTGGGCGATGGCTTGCAGCAGCGCCTGCTCGCCCACTTCGTCGAGGTTGGCATTGGGCTCATCCAGCACAATCAGCGCCGGCAGGCCGTACAGCGCACGCGCCAGGGCCACCCGTTGTTTTTGCCCGCCGGACAAGCCTGCGCCGCCCTCGCCCAGTTGCGTGTCGTAGCCTTGCGGCAGTTGCAGGATCAGCTCGTGCACGCCGGCCATTTGCGCCGCAGCGAGGACTTTGTCGGCCTCCACCGTTTCAAAACGCGCGATGTTTTGCGCAATGCTGCCCGCGAACAGCTGGATGTCCTGGGGCAAGTAACCGATATGCGGGCCCAGTTGCTGTTTGTCCCACACGGCCAGGTCGGCGCCATCCAGGCGCACCTTGCCGGCCAGCGGTGCCCAGGCCCCCACCAGCACCCGCGCCAGGGTGGACTTGCCGCAGCCCGAGGGGCCGATCACACCGAGCACGTCACCCGCCGGCAGGCTGAAGCCCAGGTTGACCAGCGCGGGCCGGCGGCTGCCGGGGGCGCAGGCGCTGATCTGCTCCAGGCTTACCTGGCCCTTGGGCACTGGCAGGCTCATGCGTGCCGGTCGCGCCGGGTTATCCTGCAGCAACAACGACAAACGCTCATAGGCCAGGCGCGCCGAACCCCACTGCCTCCACACGCCGATCAACTGGTCGATGGGGCTGAGCACGCGCCCCATCAGGATCGACCCGGCAATCATCATCCCCGGTGTGATGTCGCCGTTGACCGCCAACCATGCGCCCAGGCCCAGCACCAGCGATTGCAGGGCCAGGCGCACGCCCTTGGACCAGGCTGTGACCACCGCGGTCTTTTCACTGGCCAGGTTCTGCTGCACCAGAAACGCCTGGTGTTGGCTGAACCAGCGCCCGCGCAATGTGGCGAGCATACCCATGGCCTCGATGGTGTCGGCATTGCGCAGGTTGGCCGTGGCCTGCTGGCTGGCACTGATCGACAGTTGGCTGGCCAGGGCCATCGGCGCCTGGCTGACATGGTGGTTGGCCCACGCCAGCGCGATCAGCAGCAGCGCACCACCCAGCGCCAGCAGGCCCAGCCAAGGGTGGAACAGGAAGATCACCAGCAGGTACACCGGAAACCACGGCGCATCGAAAAAGGCGAACAGCGCCTGGCCGGTGGCGAACTGGCGCAAGGTGGTCAGGTCGTGCAGGGCCTGGCCCGCGGCCTGGGTGCCGCCCTTGAGTTGCGCTTCATAAGCGGCGTCGAACACCCGCTGGTTCAAACGCATGTCCATCTGCGTGCCGAGGCGAATCACCACTTGGCTGCGCACCCACTCCAACGCCCCCATCAAGGCGAACAGGCCGAGGATCATCAGCGTCAGCATCAGCAGGGTCATCTGGTTGCCGGAAGCCAATACCCGGTCGTACACCTGCAGCATGTACAGCGCCGGGGCCAGCATCAGCAGGTTGATCACCGCCGAGAACAGGCCGATGTTGAAGAAGGCGCTTTTATAGGCCGTGAGTGCAGCCAGCATCTCATTCGCGCGCTTGGCACCGGGCCGAGTCATGGAGGTTGTCCCATTGAAGAGTCAAGCAAGGGCTCGCCCGGTGCGTTGACAGCACCTGCGGCGTACCCACAGAATTTGCCCCCGCCGCCGCCCTGGCCTTCGAAAACTCGGGCGGCGACGGGGTTTCAACCAGGCCGGTGAAGGCGTGAGCTTTCATCGGCTTTTTTGCATCAGGCGGCCAGGGCGAAGTCTTGCGGCGCGTCCTGAATCCCGACCAGGCCCACATCGGCAGCGGCGAACGCAGCCGAATCCTGATGCGCCACACCGGCGGCGGCCAGTTGGTCGAAGGTGGAGTTGACCGACAGGCTTGGGTCGATGCCCTTGAGCAAGGTGTCGATTGCCGAGGCCAGCGCCGAACTGTCACCGCTCATCAGGCCGTACACGATTTTGTGCACCTGGCCGTCACGGCCCTCGGACTGCAGACTCGACAGGCCCAGGTTGGTGAAGCTGACTTCCTGGTTGGCGATGCTGTAGCCACCGCTGGTTGCGCCACCGGCGAGGGTATCGCCCAGGGTCAGGCCATCGAGCGAGCCCCACAGGGTGTGGGTCGGCGGATTGAACAAGGTGTAATGCAGGCTGCCTTCGGCAACCACTGCCGCATCACTGACGCTGCTCGAAACGCCATATTGGGTGCCGTCGAACGGCCCAGGATTGAAACCACCGGTGTTCACACCCTCTTTGACCGAACCTTCACGGTGGTTGAGATCACCGAAGTAGGCCGACCAATCGCTCAGGTACTGGGCGACGGTGCTAGCGGCGTAGGTCGTGCTGTATGAAATAGAAATGCTCATGCAAAACTCCAAGTCATTGGGTGGTCACTCCGCAGCAAGCCAGTGCCTGCTGTGGTTTTGCCCGTTACTGGGCAAAAGCGGTCAGAACTGATATTCAACGGTGCCCTGCAACGTGCGCCCACGGCCCAGGGTGAAGGCCAGCACATCGCCCAACGGCACCAGATAGGCGCGATCGGTGACGTTTTCCATGGCCAGGCGCAGGGTCAGTTGATCGGTGGCGCGGTAACTGCCGTAAAAGTCATAGACGGTGTAGGGCTTCCAGTCGGCGGGATAGACGCCGGTTTGCGCGGTGGTCACCCCGGCGGCGCCTTTGACGTAGTAGCCCGCGCTGTAGCGAGCGCGCACGCCCACATCCAGCTTGCGTTCAAGGAACCGTGCGCCCAGGGTGGCGGTGCCACGGTCCATGGGCATGTGTTCGGAAGAGCCCAGGATCGCGCTGCAACCCACGCCGGCATTGGCCGCATCGTCCGGTACCATCGCATCCACCGGCGCCCGGTTGCCGGGCCGCTTCTGGGTTTTGGTCACGCCGCCGAGCCAGGCGGTTTTGCTGCAAAACTTGTTGCTGCCGAGCATCCGCGTGTAGTTGAACTGGCCGTAGGCAAAGCCGGCGTCGTAATCGAGCTGGTACTCAAGGCCACGAAAACGCGTGGTTTCCAGGTTGTTGACGTAGGCCGCACTGCCGATATTGACGTTGCCATAACCGGGTGGCTGCACGCCCAGGGCCATATAGGAAAAGTCATCGACCCGGGTGTTGAAGTACGACACTTTCATGCCCGCGCGATCATCGGCGAACAGCAGGTCTTGTTTGAGCACATTGAACCCGACTTCCCACGCAGTGGATCGCTCCGGCTTGAGGTAGGGGTTGGGGAGAATCGACTCCGAACCACCGCCATGGGGCCGACCGCTGACCAGGGCTTCGGTCACCGCCGGCGGACGCCAGCCCTTGCCGTAGGTGGCGAAGAGCTGCAACCAATCGACGCCGGGCTTGATCGACAGGCCGAAGGTCGGGGAGAAGCGGCCCTCCTCGCGATCTACGTCGTAATTGACCGGCACCCCAATCTGGCGGGTGGTGCCGAGGATGAACGTGCGGGTGTTCAAGCCGGTTTCGCCGCGCAGCCGATAGCGGTCATAACGCAAGCCGGCGTTGAGGTTCAGCCAACCGTCGTAGTCCAGATCCAGGCGCCCGAACACGCTGCCCATCGCGCGGTCGCCTTTGGGCGTGATGCTTTCCGCCGCCGACGCCGTCAGCGCCGAGCCGGCTTCTACGGCCTGGTTGGAATCGGGCCGAACCTTATCGTAGAAAAACTCCAGCCCGTAGTTGGCCTTGAGTGCGGCCAGCTCGGTCAGGGCAAAGGTCGAGGTGTTCTGCGCCTGCACGCCATAGGTATTGGTTTGATAGGTAACGTCGTAACCCTTGCTGATCCCCCTGGCCAGCGTGGATTGGTCATTGCGCGTATCCACATGGTAAAGCTTGGCCTTGAAGTCGATCAGCGGGTTGTCCGGTGCATAGCTGTAATCCAGCGCGAAGTTCTGCGCCTTGACGTTGCTGCTGCCGAGCTTTTCCCACAACTGGGACTTTTCGGCGGTCATCATGTTGACGTCGTCGTAGTCGACCTCGGTGACCAGGTAGCTCAGTTGCAGACGCTGATCAACTGGCAGGTTGAGCCCCAGCTTGAGCAGGCGCGAGCGCATCACCGAGCCTGAATAGGCGACCGTGCTGTGCTTGATGCGCTCTTCACTGGCCGGCATGTACGCCGCACCGGTACGCAGCTCGCCGATGCTGCCCTTGGTGCCGGGGTTGTAATCGCCCAGGTGACGCTCACTGGCGGCCACCAACATGTCCCACACGTCGGTCCCCACGGCAAACGCCGAACTGCCGATAAAGTGCGTGCCGTTGCTGCGCCCGCCCAACCCGGTGGTGAGGCGAATGCGCCCGCCGATTTGCTTGCCGTCCTTGAGCAGGTCGGCGGCCTCCACGGTACGGAAATTGGCCACCCCGCCAATCACGCCAGCCCCGCCTTGGGTTGAGGTCGCGCCCTTTTCGATCACCACTTCGGACAACAACTCTGGGTCGACATACAGCGTGCCATTGCGTTGCTGGTGGCCGCTCTGCTGGT
Source organism: Pseudomonas sp. GZJR-8 (assembly GCF_002916705.1). Classification (NCBI taxonomy): domain Bacteria; kingdom Pseudomonadati; phylum Pseudomonadota; class Gammaproteobacteria; order Pseudomonadales; family Pseudomonadaceae; genus Pseudomonas; species Pseudomonas sp. GZJR-8. The sequence continues at coordinate 140,406 of NZ_JXSI01000009.1, forward strand.
AATTCTGGCGCATACCATCGACCGACATATTGACCCGGCCATAGTCCTGGATACCGCGGATATTCACGGACAGGCCAGGGTCTTGCTGGCTGACGGCGGAGTAGACGCCGGGCGCCTCTTCGAGCATCTCGGCAGCATGGCGTGGCGGGTTGCGGTCCAGTTGCTCGCGATCGACCACGCTGACCGAACGTGGTGTTGAATACACCCAGTCCTGCTTGTGCAGGCCGGTGATGGTGGTGGTCCCCAAGGCCAGCGCTCCGGCCTGTTGCTCGACGCGGGTCAAGGTGACCTGGCGCTCGCCGGTGAAACGATATTCAACCGGTGCGGCACCCAGCAGGCGGCCAAGACCTTCCTGCACGTCGAAGCTGCCCTTGAGCGCGGAGCTGCTCAACCCTTGCAGGCGCTGGCTGTCGAACAGCACTTGCAGGCCCGCCTGATCCGCGAACGCCAGTACTGCACTGCCCAGGGATTGCGCAGGAATGTCGAACCTCAACACAGCGGATTGGGCTGCGCCAGCCGCAGGCTGCACGGCATGCACCGGCGCGGCGACGGCAAACAATCCCAAGTGAATGGCCAGGGCCAACCGGCTGCCGGTGATACGCCCCTTGGTGAGTGCTGACATGTGTGGTTATCCCTGCGCTAAGCGTTTTTTGTTTATGCGAATGCTTCTCACCTAGCAAGACGCGCGAGACGCGAGAAGTCAGTAAGGCTTTTTAGAAATTTTTAATGAGGGTTTGAAAACCAGCCCGCGTGTGGCGGGGGAGCTTGCTCCCGTTCGACTGCGCAGCAGTCGCAAGCAAGCTTGCTCGCCACAGGACAGAGCTGCTGCCGATAACGCGAAAGGTCAATAGATCAGGCTGAGGCCGGCCAGGTCCAAGCGTTGCACTTGAAGTTCCTGGGTCAGGGTGGCGAGTGCGCTGTCGAGCATGTCCAGGCGGAAGACACCGCTGACTTCGCGCTCACCCAAGGCCGCGTCGGTCAACACTACCCGCCCGGGGCGGTAACGGTTGAGTTGCTCGATAACCTTGGCCAACGGCTGGCGGTCGAAGATCAACACACCGCGCCGCCAACTGGTGGCGCGGTCCACATCAAACTGATCAAGGCTGACCACGCCGTCACTTAGGCTGTAACGCGCAGCCTGGCCTTGCTGCACAACGCGCTCGACCGGGCCTGTGGTCGGTGAGGCCTGCATAGACACCTCGACGCTGTGCTGCAGCACACCGACCCAGGCCTGGCTCTGGCCCTCACGCTCGACCACAAACCGCGTGCCCAGCGCCCGGGTCTGGCCCCCGGCGCTGTGCACCACGAACGGCCGGGTTTCTTCGCCTTTCATCGGCGCCACATCAAAAACCGCCGAGCCCTGGAGCAGGCTGATACCCCGCTGCACGCCATCGTAATCCAGGCGAATGGCGCTGGCGGAATCCAGTTCCACCCTACTGCCGTCCGCCAGGTGCACCGTGCGCACCTCTCCCTTTTGCGTGACGTAGTCGGCCTGCATGTGCAGCAACACGTCGGGCCCGCGTAGCCAGCCGACGCCGGCCACCACCACGACCAGCGCCACAGCGGCTGCACGTTGCCACGGCCTTCTGCGTTTGGTGCGGCGCACGGGCGGGGTCGGCGCGGCTGGCCGTTGTCGGTGTACGGGCTCGTCCTTATGTACTTCACCCAATGCCGCCCAGGTCTGCTCGGCAAACCGCAGCGCCCCTTCGTGACGGCTGTCGCGGGCGATCCACTGGCGCAACTCGGCCTGCTCCTGTTCGCTCAGGGCACCGGCGTGCAGGCGCACCGCCCATTCGGCAGCCGCCTCGGTAATGCTGTGCTGTTGCGGACCCTGGCTATTCACGTGTGAATCTCGAATTTTCGTTATGTAGACGCTCTGACGTCTGGCCTGGCATTTTTCGGTAATTCATTCGTCGGATGGCGCCACCTCGCCTTCCTGCAAGCGCTGCATCACATAGGCCAACGCCTTGGCCAGATGCTTTTGCACTGAGCTGTCGGAGATAGCCAGGTGCCGGGCGACCTGGGCGTGGGTCATGCCTTCGATACGGTTCAAGCGAAAAATCTGCTGGGTGCGCTCCGGCAGTTCCGCCAGTGCCTGCTTCAATGCCTGTCGCTGTTGCTGCGCCATTGCCTGAGCCTCCAACCCGGCCACGTCATCTTCGATCTCGGCCAGCGCCTCATGGGGCACGGTGTCGGTCTTGCGCCGCGCTTCCTGACGAATATGGTCGATCAGCAGATTGCTTGCCGTTCGATAGAGATAGCCCTGGGAGTTGTCGATGCGCTCACCGGCCGGTTTTTCCGCCAGCCGCAGGAAGCTCTCCTGCACCAGGTCTGCGGCCAATTGCGGGTCCCGTACCTTGCGCGCCAGATACCCGCGCAGGGTATCGGCGTGCTTGAGAAACAGGCCCTTGAGATCCACGTCCGACAAACCGACTCCCTGGAATGTATAGGAAACAGGCGGGCATCTTAAGCGTTGTCGAGAATGATTTTCAATTGATATCTAATCTGATCGGGCCGTAAGAGGTTGTTGATAACAGTTCGATAACCGCACAGATCCGCTGCGATCAATTGACCAAACTAACCAACCAGTACATTTTACCCACATAACCAATAAGAACTGTGGAGATCCCGCTATGCCGCCCATCGTGCTGGTGCTCAACGGCCCCAACCTCAACCTGCTCGGCACCCGCGAGCCGGCCACTTATGGCCATGAAACCCTGGCTGACATCGCCGCCCTGTGTGGCCGCAGCGCCACTGAACTCGGGCTGAAAATCGAGTTTCGCCAGACCAACCACGAAGGCGAACTGCTCGACTGGATCCACGGCGCCCGTAACCGCTGTGCGGGTATCGTGATCAACCCGGCAGCCTGGACCCACACCTCGGTCGCGATCCGCGATGCGCTGGTGGCCAGTGAAGTGCCGGTGATCGAAGTGCATTTATCCAACGTGCACGCGCGCGAAGCGTTTCGTCAGCATTCATTTGTATCGCCCATCGCCAAGGCGGTGCTGGCCGGGTTTGGCAGCCACGGCTACCACCTGGCGCTGGAGCACTTCAGCCAGACACTCAAGGGATACGCCTGATGAAACCGCGCATTCTCGCCGGCCTGATCGGCGCCGGTATCCAGGCTTCCCGCACCCCTGCCCTGCATGAGCACGAGGGGGACGCCCAGGGCCTGCGCTACCTGTATCGCCTGATCGACCTTGAGCCGCTGCACCTGGACCTCGACGCCCTGCCCGACCTGCTGCGGGCCGCCGAGTTGATGCACTTCAACGGGTTGAACATTACCTACCCGTGCAAACAGGCGATCCTGCCCCTGCTTGATGACTTGTCCGACGAGGCCCGGGGCATTGGTGCAGTCAACACCGTGGTGTTCAGGGACGGTAAACGCATCGGCCACAACACCGATTGCCTGGGCTTCGCCGAAGGGTTTCGCCGCAACTTGCATGACGTTGCCCGCCGACACGTGGTGCAGATGGGTGCCGGTGGCGCAGGCGCAGCGGTGGCCCATGCACTGCTGGCAGAGGGGGTTGAGCACTTGAGCATTTTCGACGTGGACGCCTCTCGCGCCCGCGACCTTGTGGATAACCTCGCGCAGCGCTTCGGCCTTGGTCGTGCCCAGGTCGGCACTGATCTGGAAAATGCGATGGCCGAGGCCGATGGTTTAGTCAATACCACGCCGATGGGCATGACCAAGCTGCCCGGCACACCGGTCCCCGCGGCGTTGTTGCGGGCAGGGTTGTGGGTTGCGGAAATCGTGTATTTCCCGCTGGAAACCGAACTGCTGCGCGACGCCCGCGCATTGGGTTGCCGCACCCTGGATGGCGGCAACATGGCGGTGTTTCAGGCGGTGAAGGCGTTTGAGTTGTTCAGCGGTGAAGTGGCGGATGCAGACAGGATGCTGGCGCACTTCCAGAGCATGAATGGCTGACTGCCGAAACAGAGTTCAAATGTGGGAGGGGCGGTGCGACGATTCGACTTGCCCCCTCCCACATTGGCCCAGCGCTGAACTCAGGCTTGCAGGTAGCGCAACACCGACTCGCAGATCATCTCCCGGTGCCGGTGCTTGATCGCCTCATCCGACAGTTCGATCTGGAATATCTCGCTGAAGGTATGCCGGTTGGAGACCCGGTAAAAGCTGAACGAATTGATCAACAGGTGCACGTCCAACGGCTCCAGCCCTTCGCGAAACAACCCCAGTTCGGCGCCACGGCGCAAGGTCTCGCCCAGCCCTTCGAGGATCTTGCTGTTCATCGCCTTGATGGTCTCGGTGCGTTTGACGTACTCGGCGTTGTGGATATTTTCGATGCTGACGATGCGCACGAAATCCACGTTCTGGTCATGGTGATCGAAGGTGAATTCCACCAGCCGGCGAATCGCCTCACGCGGCTCCAGGGCCGTGAGGTTCATGCGGGTTTCAGTGTTGCGGATATCGCCGTAGAGCTTCTCCAATACCTCGACGTATAACTGCTCTTTACTGCCGAAGTAGTAATAGATCATGCGCTTGGAGGTGTGGATGCGCTCGGCGATGGCGTCCACGCGAGCGCCGGCCAGGCCCTGTTGAACAAACTCGACAATGGCTTCCTGGAGAATATTCTCGCGGGTCTTTTCCGGATTGTTCTTGCGACTCTTGCGCGGTGCGTCAGCTACCGCGGGGAGATCGGGACTCGGGGTCATGGTGCGCTCACGGCCATTGTTTGCAAGCGCTGATTATGGGCCGCGGCGCTTCCCGAAGGAAGCACCTGCCTGCGGTTATAGCCGGGCCTGGCGTACCGCCCCACTGCGCGACTTGGCCATCGCCGCCAGACGCACCGCTACGTTGGCCGCGCCGTAGCCGGCATAGCCGTTCTTGCGCTGGATGATCTCGAAGAAAAACCGCCCTTCGAACGCCTCGGTGTACACATGAAACAACTCACCGCCCTGGGCGTCGCGGTCGTACAGCACGTTGTAATACGCCAGCTCACTGAGGAACTCATCGTCGAAATCGAAGCGCGCCGCCAGGTCGTCGTAATAGTTGAGTGGAATATCCAACAACGGTACGCCGGCCTCTTTGGCCCGGCGCACCTCGGCGAAAATATCCGCGCAATCGAAGGCAATATGGTGCACGCCCGAACCGCGATAGCTGGAAAGCGCGTGGGAAATCGCCGTATTGCGGTTTTCGGAGATGTTCAGCGGCAGGCGAATCGAACTGCAACGGCTGCGCAACGCACGGCTCTTCACCAAGCCGTAGGGGTCGGGCAGCACCACTTCGTCATCGGCTTCGAAATCCAGCAGGCTTTTGTAGAACAGCACCCAACTGTCGAGGCTGTCCGCCGGCAGCGCCATGGCCATATGATCGATGCGCAACAAGCCACCGCTGGCGGGTGTGGCCACTTGCAGGTTGAAATCGGTGTCGTACAGCCCGCCTTCGCTGGGGTCCACCAGGTAGATCAGGCTGCCGTCCGGCGCACGCACCGCGGCCAATTCCAGCTCGTTGGGGCCGACCAGGCCGCGATAAGGCTGGCCCTTGTAGGCCACCGCACGCTCCAGGGCCTTGGCGCTGTCCTTGACCCGAATCGCGGTGGCGCACAGCGATGGGCCATGGGCCTCGAAAAAGTTGTGGGCGAAAGAATAGGGTTCGCAGTTGAGGATCAGGTTGATGTCACCCTGGCGCAACAGGCTCACATTCTTCGAGCGATGCTGACCGGCCTTGGCGAAACCCAGGCGCTCCAGCCAGTGGGTCAGTTTGGCGCCGAGGCTTTCATCCACGGCAAATTCAAGAAACTCGATACCGTCATATTCGCTGGCCGCCGGGGTTTCAAACAGGATGTCCACGGGCGCAGCGGGGGCTTGTTCAGCCAGGCGTTGGCGGGTTTTTTCTTCCAGGTATAACAGTGACCGCAAGCCATCCGCCGCATTCGCCCGAGTCGGCGCGGCGCGGAAACCGTCGTTGAAAATTTCCAGGGACAACGGCCCGGTGTAGCCACTCTGGATGATTGGAGCAAGAAAGCCCGCCAGGTCGAACTCGCCCTGCCCCGGGAAGCAGCGGAAATGCCGGCTCCACTCCAGCACATCCATGGCCAGGATCGGCGCGTCGGCCATTTGCACAAAGAAAATCTTGTCGCCGGGGATCTGCGCAATGGCGCTGGGGTCGCCCTTGAGCGACAAGGTGTGGAAGCTGTCGAGCAACACGCCCAGGCTTGGGTGATCGATCTGGCGCACCAGGTTCCACACCTGCTGCCAGGTGTTCACATGCTTGCCCCAGGCCAATGCTTCATAGCCGATGCGCAGGCCGCGCTTGCCCGCGTGTTCGGCCAGCAGGCTCAAGTCATCGAGCAGAATACGTTCGTCGCCCACGCTGTCGGCCGAGGCATTACTGCACACCAATACCAGGTCGGTGCCCAGCTCTTGCATCAAGTCAAACTTGCGCTCGGCGCGCTCCAGGTTGCGCGCCAGGCGGTCGCGGCGGCATCCTTCGAAGTCGCGAAACGGTTGGAACAAGGTGATGGCAATGCCCAGGTCGGCGCACATCTGCCTGACTTCCCGGGGGCTGCCGTCGTAATACAACAAATCGTTCTCGAAGATTTCCACCCCATCAAACCCGGCGGCGGCAATAGCCTCAAGCTTTTCCGGCAGGGTGCCGCTCAAGGACACAGTGGCAATAGAACGTTGCATGGAAGACTCCCGGCAATTGTTGTTTGTGGCAAATTATTCGCCCCCAGCCTACAGGCAGCAATTAAAATGTACGAACCGGTTAGTTTTTGGTGCGATTATCGAACACTATGCCCCTTTGGCGAATTGACGACTTTTTAACCACTGCGCACCATCGACCGGGCAATTCGCTCATGTAACAAAGACCCAGAACACACCATAAGAATTTCAAAAAAACGGGTACGACCTCATGCCTCTGCAAAATCCAGCCCTGGCCACGCGCCCGGGCAACCCGCACGCCGGCATCGGCGACAAGATCCGCGGTGCCCTGGCCGTGGGTAAAACGCGCTGGGGCATGCTGGCCCTGGTGTTTTTTGCCACCACCCTGAATTACATCGACCGCGCCGCCCTGGGCGTGATGCAACCGATCCTGGCCAAAGAAATGAGCTGGACGGCGATGGACTACGCCAACATCAACTTCTGGTTCCAGGTCGGCTATGCCATCGGCTTTGTGCTGCAAGGTCGCCTGATCGACCGCGTAGGCGTCAAGCGCGTGTTCTTTTGCGCCGTGCTGCTGTGGAGCCTGGCCACCGGCGCCCACGGTCTGGCCACTTCGGCGGTGGGCTTTATGGTTTGCCGATTTATCCTCGGCCTGACCGAAGCCGCCAACTACCCCGCCTGCGTCAAGACCACACGTTTGTGGTTCCCGGCGGGAGAACGTGCGGTGGCCACCGGCATCTTCAACGCCGGCACCAACGTCGGCGCGATGATGACACCGATGCTGCTGCCGTTGATCCTGCACGTGTGGGGCTGGCAGGCGGCGTTCCTGTGCATGTCGGCACTCGGTGCGATCTGGCTGGTGTTCTGGGGGTTGAAGTACTACAACCCGGAAGACCACCCAAGCGTTAAACAATCGGAACTGGACTACGTGCAACAGGAAGTCGAGCCCGAACAGCCCCGCGTGCCGTTCAGCCGCATCCTGCGTATGCGTGGCACCTGGGCCTTCGCCATCGCCTACGCGCTGACTGCGCCGGTGTTCTGGTTCTACCTGTACTGGCTGCCGCCGTTTTTGAACCAGCAATACAACCTGGGCATCAACGTGACGCAGATGGGCATTCCGCTGATCATCATTTACCTGACCGCCGACTTCGGCAGCGTGGGAGGCGGGATTCTGTCGTCATTCCTGATCGGCCGCGGGATGAACTCGATCAAGGCGCGGCTCTTGTCGATGCTGCTGTTCGCCTGCTGCATCGTCGGTGTGATCATGGCGGCCGGCTCCAGCCAGCTGTGGGTCGCGGTGTTCGCCATCTCCCTTGCCATCGGCGCCCACCAGGCCTGGACCGCCAACATCTGGAGCCTGGTGATGGACTACACGCCCAAGCACATGATGAGCACGGTGTTCGGCTTCGGCGGCATGTGCGCGGCCATCGGCGGCATGTTCATGACCCAGATCGTCGGCCATATCCTCACGGTGACCAACAACAACTACACAGTGTTATTCACCCTGATCCCGGCGATGTACTTCATTGCGCTGACCTGGATGTACTTCATGGCACCGCGCAAGATTCCTACCGTCGACCTTTGACCTACCTGCGCCGCTGCTGCCAGGCAGCGGCCAACCCGCTCATGCAGATCACCCCGATACCCACCACCGTGGTTGTATCGGGGGTATGGCTGAACACCAGCCAGCCCAACAACCCCGCAAACACAATCTGGCAATAGCCAAACGGCGCCAGCAAGGCCGGCGCCGCAAAGCGGAACGCCTGGGTGAGCATCAGGTGTGCGGTCATCCCGCAGGTCCCCAGTGCCAGCATCAGCACGCCATGCCACAGGCTCGGCACCTGCCAGAAGAACGGCACCATGGCGCTCATGACCAGGGTATTGCACAGCCCGGCGAAGAAGTTGCTGGTGGTCGGCGTATCGAACTTACTGAGGATGCGCGTCAACAGTTGGTAAAAACAGAAGAACGTCGCCGAACACAACGGCAACAGCACCGCCGGCGTGAACAGTTCGCCGCCGGGATGGATGATTACCAACACCCCGATAAAGCCGCAGATCACCGCCAGCCACTGGCCGCGTGTCACATGTTCGCCCAACAGCGGCACCGACAGCGCTGTCACCAGGATCGGCGCGAGGAAGTTCACCGCCGTGGCTTCGGCCAATGGGATGTAGTGCAATGCGGCGGTGAAAAACAGGCTGGTGCCCAACAGGCACAAGGCACGTACCACCTGCATACCCGGGCGCTTGCTGCGCAGCACGCGCAAGCCTGATTGCGGCAGGAAGATCCCGGCCATCAGCAGGGTGTGCACCAGGTAGCGCGCCCACACCACCATCACAATGGGGTAGAACCCGGCCAGGTATTTGGACAAGGCGTCGTGGCTGGAGAACAGGAACGTCGCCACCACAATCAGCAGGATGCCTTTGAAGGGATGGTTGACGCCTGAGAGGGGGGTACTGACAGTCATGGAATTCTCTTGCTGGCGGGCTGAACGCGATGGTACTCAACCCGGTAATCTAGCAGCCGGGCCAGCGCCTGCTCCAAGAGCATAACCAAACAGCGGGCGAACAGCGCACTAAATCACTGGAATCGAGTCCAACCCTGCACGCTCGCCCAGGCGTTGCACACTTTTTAATCAAGGCCTTGCCGCTATGAAAAAAATCCTCTTTGTTCTGTCTGCCCTCGCCCTGCTTACCGCCTGCGATAAAGCCAAGGAAGCCCCCAAGCCGGCGCCGCCGTCTGTACAGGCGACCCTGGTGCCGCAAACGCCCCCCACCGATCAATGGGTCGGCAAATGGATCGGCGTCGAAGGCTTGCACCTGACCATCGCCAAGGACGACAGCATCGGCCGCGGCCACTACCTTCTGACCATGCAATACGGCCTCGACGCCGACGATGCCGGCACCTTCAAAGGTGAAGCGAACGAAGATGGCATCGCCTTCACCCGCCCCGACGGCCCGCAGCTGTTGCGCGCCGGAGACGGCGCCGCCACCGGCCTGAAATGGCTGGCGGATAAAAAAGACTGCCTGATCGTGACCACCGGCGAAGGCTATTGCCGTTAATACCGACCATAATCAATCACGGTTAGCACACAGAGGAATGCTCCCATGCTATGGAAAAAAGGCCGACGCAGCGACAACGTGGTGGATGCCCGCGATGACAGTGGCGGCGGCGGTGGCGGTATGCGCTTTGGCGGCGGCAAGGGCCTGAGCCTGACGGCCATTGTGCTGATCGTCGGCATTGGCTGGCTGACCGGCCAGGACCCGATGCAGATCCTCGGCCAGTTGACGGGGCAGATGGAGCAGGCGCCGTCGGTGAGTTCGCAATCGCGCCAGGCGCCACCGGCCAATGATGAGCACGCCGATTTTGTGCGCGCGGTGTTGGGTGATACCGAAGACACCTGGGGCCAGGTGTTCCAGGAAAACGGCCTGGCCTACAAGAACCCCAAGCTGGTGCTGTTCCGTGGCCGGGTGAACTCCGCCTGCGGTGGCGCCACCTCGGCCAGCGGCCCGTTCTATTGCCCGGCTGACCAGCAGGTCTACCTGGACCTGGATTTCTTCCGCGAAATGTCGCAACGCTTCCAGGCCGCCGGCGATTTCGCCCAGGCCTACGTGATCGCCCACGAAGTCGGGCATCACGTGCAAACCCTGCTCGGCATCTCGTCCAAGATCCAGGCGGCGCGCCAACAGGGTCGGCAGATGGAAGGCGATGGCGGCCTGCTGGTACGCCAGGAGCTGCAAGCCGACTGCTTTGCCGGGGTGTGGGCCAATCGGGCGCAAAAACGCCTGAACTGGCTGGAGCCCGGCGATATCGAAGAAGCCCTGAATGCAGCCAACGCCATTGGCGATGACCGCTTGCAGCAACAGGGCCAAGGGCGCGTGGTGCCGGACTCGTTTACCCACGGCACCTCCGCGCAACGGGTACGCTGGTTCAAGACCGGCTTCGCACAGGGCCAGATCACTCAATGCGATACCTTCGCGGCCAAGAGTCTCTAAATGATCAAACGATTGGGGTTGCTGCTGGGTGTGTTCGTGTCCTGCTGCACCCTGGCGGCTGAACACGGCGTCAAGGTGGTCAGCCCCGATCGCTTTCATCTGGAGGCCGGCGACCTCAGCCTCGGCGTAAGCCAGGACTGGCGCCAGCCGCTGCCCAAGGTCACACGTGCGCTGATCATCGTGCACGGCCGCCTGCGCAATGCGCAGACCTATCTGCAAAGCGGTATAGACGCCGCCACCCATGCCGGGGTTGGCGGCACTACGCTGGTGATCGCGCCGCAGTTTCTGAATCAATCGGACGTGAAGCGTAACCACCTGGGCAATCAGGTATTGCGTTGGAAGGGCAACGACTGGATGGCTGGCGAAGCTTCCACCGCGCCTGGGCAGGTCAGTTCTTATGGCGCTCTGGACCAGATCATCAAGCACCTGGGCAACCGCAAGCTGTTCCCGGCGCTGAAGGAAATCGTGATCGCCGGGCATTCCGGTGGCGGCCAGGTCGTCCAACGCTTCGCCCTCACCGGCCATGACCACCCGTTGCTGCAAACCGAAGGCATCAGCCTGCGGTACGTGGTGGCCAACCCATCGTCCTACGCCTACTTCAGCCCGCAGCGGCCGGTGCCGTTCGATACGGCCAGTTGCCCAAGCTTCAACGACTGGAAATACGGCATGCAAAAGCTGCCCGATTACGTGGGTGACCGAGGCGCCCAGCAACTGGAAAAAGCCTACGTCTCACGCAACATCACTTACCTGTTGGGCCAGCAGGACACCGACCCCAACCACCCGGCACTGGATAAAAGCTGCGAAGCCGAAACCCAGGGTGCGTATCGGCTGATTCGTGGGCACAACTACTTTGACTACCTCAAACTGCGCCATCCGCAGTTGAGTCACAAGCTGGTGGAAGTGCCGGGGGTGGGGCATGACGGGGATAAGATGTTTACCTCGCCAGAGGGAGAAAAGGTGCTGTTCACGCAGTAATCACTGACGAAACCCAATAAAAATGTGGGAGCTGGCTTGCCTGCGATGACGGACTGTCAGTTGACAGAGTGTCAGCTGACCCACCGCTATCGCAGGCAAGCCAGCTCCCACATTTGATCTCCGTCGCCTGGGTTAGATCATTCGGCGCAGCGCCGCACAATCCTCGGCATGCCAATCCGCCAACTCCGGCCACGGGTTATCCGGCAAGTTCACCAACACCGTCCTGGCCCCCGCCGCCCGGCCACAATCCAGGTCAAAGCGATAATCCCCCACCATCACCATCTCGCTCGGCGCTACCCCCCAGGCCGCCGCCAGTTTCAACAGGCCACCCGGATCAGGCTTGTGCGGCGCGTCATCCCGCCCCAGCACATCCTCAATGGCAAAGCAGTCCGCCAAGCCAATCGCATCCAGGGTGATATGGGCCAGCTCCCGCGCATTGCGGGTCAGGATGCCCAGGCGATAACCACGCCCGGCCAATTCCCTTACCAACTCAACGGCACCTTCGGCCGCGACCGAACCCAGCGCCAACTCGCGCTCATGCTCCAGCAACCAGGCATGTTTGGCTGCCGCAACATCCGCCGGCAATGCAGCCAGGTGCGTGAGGATGTCGTCCTCAGGCGCAATCTCCAACGCCACGCGAATGGCGGCAAAGTCATGCACTGCCACCGTCAGCGTGCCGTCCATGTCGAACACCCAATGTTTAACGTCTGACAGGCTCATGCCCAGTCCTTGCGATGGCGGATCAAGCCTTCCTGGGTCACCGATGCCACCAGTTGCCCGGCGCGGTTGTACACGCTGCCGCGGGAGAAACCCCGGGAGTTGCCGGCCCATGGGCTGTCCATGGCATACAGCAACCAGTCATCGGCGCGCAGGTCAGCGTGGAACCACAGCGCATGGTCGAGGCTAGCCACCTGCATGTCTTTCTGCCACACGGTCTTGCCATGGGGCAGCAACGAGGTGGTCAGCAAGCCGAAGTCCGAGGCATAGGCCAGCAGGTACTTATGCAGCGCCGGCGAATCCGCCAGGGCGCCGTCGGCACGAAACCACACGTACTTGACCGGGTCGGACGGCTGCGGGTTGAACGGGTCTTTTTCGGTGACCGGGCGCACTTCGATGGGCTTGGGGCACAGCAGCTTGTCGCGCATGTGCTCGGGGATCAGGTGCGCACGCTGTTGGGTCAGCTCCAGCTCCGACGGCAGATTCTCCGGGCCCACCACCACCGGCATGGTGGTCTGGTGCTCGAAGCCTGCTTCGTCGTACTGGAACGAGGTGGTACAGGTAAAGATCGGATGGCCCTTTTGAATCGCGGTGACACGGCGCGTGCTGAAGCTGCCGCCATCGCGCACACGGTCCACCGAATACACCACCGGCAACGCGGCATCGCCAGGGCGCAGGAAATAACCGTGCAGGGAATGCACATGCCGCGCTTCTTCTACGGTCTGGCTGGCCGCCGACAACGACTGACCCAGCACCTGGCCGCCGAACAACTGGCGAAAGCCCAGGTCCTGGCTACGGCCGCGAAAGAGGTTCTCCTCGATCGGCTCCAGGGTCAGCAAGTCCACCAGATCTTCCAATACTTGGCTCATAGAGCAACTCCTACAATCAATAGGGCATTCCGGGCTGCTTATCCGTGCAGCGTGTCCAACCATTGGGCGCGGGTGATGCGGTACAAAACATGCGGGCGCAGCGGGTCACCGGCTGCGACTTTGGGGTGTTCGAAATCTGCCTGCGGATCGTAATGCATACCGATGGCCTGCATGACTTTTTGTGAGGGCAGATTGGCTTCGGTGGTAAAGGCGACGACTTCGTCCAGCTGCAAGCGATCAAAGCCGCAGCGCAATGCCGTCCAGGCCGCCTCACTGGCATAGCCCAGGCCCCAATGCTCACGGGCCAGGCGCCAACCAATCTCCACCGCCGGGGTGAAGCCCGCTTCGAAGCTGACATTCGCAAGGCCCGTCACGCCGATAAATTCACCGGTGTCTTTGCGCTGCAACGCCCAGAAACCAAAGCCATATTCAGCGAAATGCCCGCGAATCCGGCCGATCAGCGCGGCGCTTTCCAAGTGGCTCAATTTAGCCGGAAAGTAGCGCATCACCTGCGAGTCAGCGCACATGCGCGCAAATTCCGGCAGGTCGCTGTCGCGCCATTGACGCAGCACCAGCCGTGCACTTTCCAATTCCAGTATCGGCTCCATGGGTCCCCCTGCCTTGCCATGTGCGTGAGTGTACAGCGCTGTTAAGATCCTTCGCAGGTTCCCGTCAGAAAATCCCATGCCCTTGCCATTGATCTACCACGAAGACTACAGCCCTGAGTTCCCGGCGGACCACCGCTTCCCCATGGACAAGTTTCGCCTGTTGCGTGACCACCTGGTGGACAGTGGCCTGACCCAGGACAGCCAATTGCTGCGCCCGCAGCTGTGCCCGGCAGACATCCTGGCCCTGGCCCATGAACCTGGGTATATCGAACGCTACATGGGCGGCGAACTGTCTCGCGAAGACCAGCGCCGCCTCGGCCTGCCCTGGAGCGAAGCCCTGGCGAGGCGCACCGTGCGTGCGGTGGGTGGCTCGATACTGGCGGCTGAACAGGCCCTCGAACATGGCCTGGCCTGCCATTTGGCCGGTGGTACCCACCATGCCCATTACGATTATCCGGCGGGATTCTGCATTTTCAACGACCTGGCAGTGATCAGCCGCTATCTGCTGGCCAGCGGCCGGGTCAATCGCGTGCTGATCTTCGATTGCGACGTGCACCAGGGCGATGGCACTGCACGCATCCTCCACGACACACCGGAGGCCATCACCGTGTCGCTGCACTGCGAAAAGAACTTCCCGGCACGCAAGGCCCAAAGCGACTGGGACATCCCGCTGCCCATGGGCATGGGCGATGCCGACTACCTCAAGGTAGTGGATGACGCGCTCAACTATTTGCTGCCGCTCTACCAGCCCGACCTGGTGCTGTACGACGCTGGCGTGGATGTACACAAGGACGACGCCCTCGGTTACCTCAAGCTGACAGACGCAGGCGTCGCCGCCCGCGATGAGAGCGTGATGCGCCACTGCCTGGGCCGCGACATACCGGTGATGGGCGTGATCGGCGGCGGTTACAGCAAAGACCGCCCCGCCCTCGCCCGTCGTCACGGCATCCTGCATCACAGCGCGCAACGGGTGTGGACGTCATCAGGCTGTCATTGAACTATGGGCGTTACCCACAATGCCTGTGGAACGGCCTGTGGATAACTTGAGCGTAAGCGGCTGCACGCGAGTGGCCGCATGGCCTGTAGGAAAGTGTACGTTTTTTGATCAGGCAGCGGCGTCGTGGTCGGGTAGAATGCTCGGCCTATTCACATCACCGTAGCCCTGCCCATGCCTCAGACTTCTGCCCACCACGTCTCCATTATCGGCGGTGGCCCTGCCGGGCTGATGGCTGCCGAAGTCTTGAGCCAAGCGGGCGTGCGGGTCGACCTGTACGACGGCATGCCTTCGGTGGGGCGCAAGTTCCTGCTGGCCGGTGTCGGCGGCATGAACATCACCCACTCCGAAGCCTACCCCGCGTTCCTGTCGCGCTATGCCGAACGCGCCCCGCACATGGCGCCGCTGTTGCGCAGCTTTGGCGCCGAGGCGTTGTGCGAATGGATCCATGGCCTGGGTATCCAGACCTTTGTCGGCACCTCCGGCCGCGTATTTCCTACCGATATGAAAGCCGCACCGCTGTTGCGCGCCTGGCTCAAGCGCCTGCGGGATCAAGGTGTGGTTATCCACACCCGGCATCGTTGGACCGGTTGGAATGCCGAGGGCGATTTACTTATCCACAGCCCGGACGGCGACAAAGTTGTCCACAGCGACGCGGTGTTGCTGGCCCTGGGCGGCGGCAGTTGGTCGCGCCTGGGCTCTGACGGTGCGTGGCTGAACCTGTTTGAAGGCAAAGGCCTGCCCTATGTGCGCCTGCAACCGAGCAACTGCGGGTTCGAAGTGTCGGCGTGGAGCGAGTTGATGGTCAGCAAATTCGCTGGCGCACCGTTGAAAAACGTTGCCATTGGCCTGGGGGATGACAAGCCTCGGCTGGGCGAATGCGTGATCACCGCCACCGGCATTGAAGGCAGTTTGATTTACGCCTTGTCGGCGCCGATTCGCGAAGCGATCAACCGCGACGGTTCGGCCAAGGTGCATATCGATTTGCTGCCGAGCAAGCCGCTGGACAAGGTGCAGGCCGCATTGGCCAAGCCCCGGGGTTCGCGGTCGATGAGCAAGCACTTGCACAGTCAGTTGGGGTTGGATGGCGTGAAAGCAGCCCTGCTGCGCGAGCTGACGCCCGCTGAACACTTCACCGATCCGGCGCAGTTGGCAGTGGATATCAAGGCGTTGCCGCTGACATTGGTGAGGACGCGGCCGATGGATGAGGCGATCAGCACAGCGGGGGGGGTGCCGTTTGAAGCGCTGGATGAGCGGTTGATGCTCAAACCATTGCCTGGAGTGTTTTGTGCGGGGGAAATGCTGGACTGGGAGGCGCCCACTGGTGGGTATTTGCTGACGGGGTGTTTTGCCAGTGGCAGAGCGGCTGGGCTGGGGATGTTGGAGTGGCTTAATCGCTGAGAGCCGCGCTGGATTCAAGGCCGCCATCGCAGGCAAGCCAGCTCCCACCTTTGACTGTATTCACAATTTAAAGGTGGGAGCTGGCTTGCCTGCGATGAGGCCATCAGCCACAGCGCAAAATCACTTCTTCTTACGCGGCCCGGTATTGAAAACCGGCACCTTGCGCACCGGCTTGATCGACGGCTCAGCCGGCGCCACGTCACCACTGTCCACCCACTTGCCCAGGTTGCGCTTGCCGCCACCACCGGACGTTTTAGGTTTCTTCGGTTTTTTCGGCTTCTTCACCACCTGCCCGCTGGCATCGGTATCCGGTACACGATGCTCCGGCTCGAAATCCGCTTCCATTTTGCGGGTAAGGGTCTGGCGGGTCAGCATCTCGATCGCCGAGAGCATGTTCACCTCATCAGCGCACACCAGGGAGATCGCCTCCCCAGTGTTGCCCGCACGCCCGGTACGGCCGATACGGTGGATGTAGTCCTCGGCCACGATCGGCAGGTCAAAGTTGACCACCAGCGGCAGGTCTTCGATATCCAGGCCACGGGCCGCCACATCAGTGGCCACCAGGATTTGCACCTCGCTGGCCTTGAAGCGGTCCAGTGCGCGTTGGCGGGTAGCCTGGGGCTTATCGCCATGGATGCCGTCGGCGTTGATGCCCAGGCCCTGCAACTTGTCCACCAGGGCGTCCACGCCGTTGCGGGTCTTGGCGAAAACCAATACCTGCTTCCAACGGCCCTTGCGCATCAGGTGCACAAACAGTTCAGGCTTGCGCTTCTTGTCCACCGGCACCACCCACTGCTTGACGGTGTTGGCAGCGACGTTGCGCGGGCTGACTTCGATGCTCAGCGGGTCGTTGAGCATCTGCCCAGCCAACAGGCGGATGTCATCGGAGAAGGTCGCAGAGAACAACAGGGTCTGGCGCTTTTTCGGCAACATGCGATAAATGTTGGCAAGCTCTTCGGAGAAGCCCAGGTCGAGCATACGGTCGGCTTCATCCAGCACCAGGGTTTGCAGCTGGTTGAGCTTCAGCGCGTTCTGGCGGAACAGGTCGATCAGGCGGCCAGGGGTGGCGACCAGAATGTCGACGCCTTTGCGCAGCTTCATCATCTGCGGGTTGATGCTTACCCCGCCGTATACCGCGTAGGTGGTCAGCGGCAGGTGCTGGGCATATTCAGCGACGCTGGCGTGAACCTGCTCGGCCAGTTCGCGAGTCGGGCACAGGATCAGCGCACGCGCCGAGTTGGCGGCGACTTTCGGCCCTTCCATGGTCAGCAGTTGCAGCAGCGGCAAGGCGAAACCTGCGGTCTTGCCGGTGCCGGTCTGGGCCGCGGCCATCAGGTCGCGACCGGCCAGCACCGCCGGAATGGCTTGCGCCTGCACCGGCGTCGGGGTCTGGTAGCCAAGCGTCTCAAGGGCGCGCAGCAAGGGTTCGATCAGGCCAAGGGTGGCGAAAGTCATGTAGTTACCGTAGGAAAAATTCAGCGCAAGGGCGTAATGCGCGGCAGTTTACCTTATTTCCGGCTTGGGCTTGCGCCACTGGGGCAGGCTGATCAGCAACACGGCGCTGATGATCACCAGCATCGCCAAGGCTTCTTCCAGGCCGATGGTCTCACCGACGAATACAATCCCCAGCAACACCGCCACAGCCGGGTTCACGTAGGCATAGCTGGTCGCCGCTGCCGGACGCACATGCTTGAGCAGATACATGTAGGCGTTAAAGGCGATGATCGAACCGAATACCGTCAAGTAGGCCAGGGCCAGCCAGCCTTCCAGCGGCGGCATGGCCTGCAGGTGCTCGCCCGACAGCGCGCTGACAATCAGCAGCGCCACGCCGGCCACGAGCATTTCTGCGGCACTGGCCATGGCGCCCTGGGGCAGTGGCAGGTGGCGGCTCCACACCGAGCCGAAAGCCCAGGAGGCCGCCGCAACCAACAGCAAAACTGCACCCGATGGGCTTGATTGCAAGGTACTGCCCATATTGAGCATGGCGATGCCGATGATGCCCAGGATCACCCCGGCCCATTCCAGCCGCGTATTACGCGCGCCCCAGAAAAACCCGCACAACAGGGTAAACAACGGCACGGTCGCCACGGCCAATGCCGCCACACCGGACGACACACCCATGTGTTCGGCCACGCTGACACCACCATTGCCCACCGTGAGCAACAAAATGCCGATCATCCCGGCGGCCTTCCACTGCGGCCAGCTCGGCGCCGGCACCCCGCGCCACCTGAGGAAGCCGTACATCAACGCGCCCGCCGTGCAAAACCGAATCCCCGCCAGCAACAGCGGCGGCCAGAACTCCACACCGATGCGGATCACCAGGTAAGTGGAACCCCAGATCACATACAACGCGAAAAAGGCGGCGATCAACGGTAAGGGAAAGCGACGTGGGCCAGGCATTGGGCGGCTCTAATGGCAGGAAAAGGGAGACTTATTCTAGAAACGAAGGTGGATAAACTTAAGTTACAAAACCTGTTTAAACCGCCCATACACTTTTCAAACCATGGTTATGAGGGCTATAACCCGTGCTTTCGAAAGCCACGCGCCACCGGAGCCTTACCATGGACAAATACGACCGCATGCTGCTCAGCGCCCTGCTTGAAGATGGCCGTGCTTCCTACGCGCAACTGGCGCGCACCGTGAACCTCTCCGCCCCCGCCGTGGCCGAACGCGTGGCCAAGCTTGAGGCTAGCGGAGTGATCACCGGGTACCAGGCCAAAGTGGATCTATCCAAAGTCGGTTTGCCGATTCAGTGCGTAATTGAACTGCGGCTGACCAATCACGGCAGCCAGAAGGTGTACGACGCCCTGGCGCAAATTCCCGAACTGACCGAATGCCACCGGGTCACGGGCGACCCGTGCGTGATCATGCAAGCGGCGGTAGGCACCATGCCGCAGCTGGAAGACCTGATTAATCGAGTGGCGAAGTTCGGGTTCAGCAAGACCTCGATTATTTTGTCCAGCGCCATAGAGCGGCGGGTGCCGTTGGGGCAGTTGGAAGCCAATGGGAAAAATGGTGGCTGACCTACCGCCATCGGGAGCAAGCCCCCTCCCACACTTGATCTGTGAACACCTTCAAAATGTGGGAGGGGGCTTGCTCCCGATGGCGTCATTAGCTTCATCGCAAGACCAATCTCTTTCATTTGCGGGACGTTTCCGAGAGAATCCCACGGCCTTGTTTCCGTCGGATTCGGTAGCTAGTCTCGCCCTGTCATCGAATGTTCGGTGACCGGACGTGCAAGTCCGATGGCAAGCAAGATCATAAATAAACCTGCAGCCGATATGCCTGTTATGGCGGCTGTGCGTGGGAGGCCTTCGGGCCTGCTGGGTTTGGATCCTTGCCCCGGTCTTGCACACCTACGCACAGTTGCCACCCTAATTCGCGTGCAAGCGAACGGTGTCGACTTCTTCCAGCAAGGAGTTTCACCATGGTCAAAAAAGTCACCCCCGATCCACCCAAGTCCAAAACCGACTTCCTCAGCGAAGACGCCCTGCTCCACCGTCGTGCCATCGACTACTACCTCAAGGCATCCGCCCCGGATGCGCCCATTTTTATCCTGAATGACAACCTGAGCTTCGAAGACGCCCTGGCCCATGCGGCGGATTTGTTGCATTGCGCGGTGGAGACGGCCCATGGGTCGGGAGAGGTGATGAAGGCGCCGCAGCGGGCGGTGATGCATTTGGTGGAGATGGCGAAGGGAGTGGTGGACCAGGCGTTGGCGTGCACACAGCCTCGATAGGCGCCGCATCACTAAATGTGGGAGGGGGCTTGCTCCCGATGGCGGTGTATCAGCCAGCTTATTTTTAGCTGACACACTGCTATCGGGAGCAAGCCCCCTCCCACATTTGGATCTTTGGTGTGCTTGAGAGGGTGGCTGGTTTAGAACCCGCGATGCTTTTTCAGGTGCTCATTGATTTTGGCGGCAGGTACTTTCTGCAAGGTGCATAACAGGTCATGGGACAGTTCGCGCAGGCCGTGGGTCTGGCGCAGTTGCTGGGCCAGGTGCGCCGTGAGGTTGGCGGCCATTTCCGCATCCGCCAGCGCCCGGTGAGCCTGGCCGGTGTGGGGCAGTTTGGCGTAGGCGTTGAGGGTGCCGAGCTTGTGGTTGGGCGCAGCCGGCATCAGGCGGCGGGCCAGCAGCAGGGAGCAGGCGAATTTCTGCAGGCGGGTGCGGCGGATCAGGCCGAGCTCATAGTCCCAGAACTTCTGGTCGAAGGCGGCGTTGTGCGCCATCAAGGGCGTGGTGCCGACGAACTCATTGACCTCGTTCATCACTCGCTCAGCCGGTGGCGCACCGCGCAGCATGGCGTTGCTGATGCCGGTGAGCTGTTCGATAAAGGCCGGTACGCGCACACCGGCGTTCATCAGGCTCTGGTAGCGGTCCACGATTTGACCGCGCTCGAGGATGACCACGCCAATCTCCGTGGCCCGGCATTGGCTGCTGGGGGTGATGCCGGTGGTTTCAAAGTCGATGACCGCTATACGTTCCAAACCTGCTCCAACTCCATTCAACAATCTATTTCTATTTGAGCAACAACGCGCCTTCGATCGGCACGTAGTGGCTGGCGGCGCGTATCAATGAGTTGGCCGTCAGCCCCGGCACGCCGTAGGCCACGGCCCGCACGCCATGCTTTTGGATGATGCGTTCGAGCAGCATGTCGAAATCGCCGTCACCGGAGGCCAGTACGATTTCGTCGACATGGTCGGCGGCGTCCATGATGTCGAGGGTGATGCCCACGTCCCAGTCGCCCTTGGCCGAGCCATCGCTGCGCTGGATATACGGCTTGAGTTTTACCGTAAAGCCCAGGTTGCGCAGGATCTGCTGGAATTGCTGCTGCTTGCTGTCGCCACGGTCGATGGCATACGCGTACGCCTCGACAATCTGCCCGCGAGCGCTGATGTCAGCCCACAGGGCGGCGTAGTTGAAGTGGCAGCCATAGGCTTGGCGCACGGTGTAGTAGAGGTTTTGTACATCGGCGAACACTGCAATTTTCTTCACCGCACTTCCTCTTGGACAGCCAGGCGCCAGCGCCCGGAAAGGGCGCCAGTATGCCAGCCAAGGGAGCGTTTCCGGGAAAAAATCAGACCGGAGCGCCGTGGCGCCCCGGGCCAAGAGGTGTCAGACGAAAGAATCGTCGTCGCCAAAGGAAGAGGAATCGTCGGAATAATCGCTGTCAGCGAAGCTGTCGGCATTGTTGCTGCCCCAACTATCATTGCCGGCAAACTTCTGGTCATCGTTGCCCCAGTCACCCTGGTCACTGGCCGGTGCCGGTTGTTCGATGATTTCTTCCACCACCTGTGGCTGCTGATTATGGTGGAACAGGCTGCTGATGCCTTCGGCGAGCAACACACCACCGGCCACACCGGCAGCGGTCTTCATGGCGCCGCCGAGGAAACCGCTGCCCACGGGTGCGCCAGCCGGTGCTTGCGGCGGCTGATAGTTTTGCTGCGGTGCTGGCTGGTTGAACGACGGCCGCGCCGGCTCACGCCAGCCGCCACCGGAGTTGTTCGGCGCAGGCTGTGGCTCACGGGAGCTACCGCCAAAGATGCTCGACAGGAACCCACCACCACTGGCCGGCGCCGGTTGCGCCGACTTGGCCCGCTGCAGTTCGTCCTGCAATTGCTGGATCTGTTGCGCCTGTTGCTTGTTTTGCGCATCCAGAGCCTGGAGCGCATGTTCCTGCACCAGCAATGACTGGGTCATGTAGTAGCCGGCGGCCGGCTGGCGAGTCATGTGCTCCTTGATCCGCGCTTCGGCCTGGGCGTCGCGGGGGGCTGAGTCCGTTTCGGCTTGCTGCAACCGTGAAAACAGTCCATCGATCAGGGTTTGCTCTTCGCTGTTCATGGCGACCTCGTTAGATTGCCGATAAAAAATTCCGGTCCCGCCTGTGATCAGGCCGGGTGCCTTCCAGTTATGGGGATGTTACGAGTTGTTTCAATGGTCTTTACTCAAGGTTTACGTTTGCGCCCCTTTGGACCCTGATCGGTTAAAGTGTGGCCCTCTGCTTCCAGGCCTGTGATGACCCTGATGAATCCGTTAGACGTTTTGCGCGACTCCTTGCGTTTTACCCAGCGCAACCTGGGCGCCATCGTGCAGTTGTGCCTGCCGTTGGTGATCCTTGAAGCCCTGCTGCAACAAATACTGGACCACACGCTGGGCCCGGATGCGTTTCCCGGCTACAGCGTGGTCGTGGGTTTATTGGTGTACCCGCTGTACACCGGCGCCCTGATCCTGTTTCTCGACGCCCGCACCCGTGGCGAGTCACCACGCACCAAGGATGTATGGGCTATGGCATTGAGCCTGTGGCCGCGCTTCGCCCTGCTGACGGCCATGAGCACGTTGTTGATATTGCTGGGCCTGTCGCTGTATTTCCTGCCGGGCTTGTGGCTGATGGTGGTGTTGGCGTTTGCCGAATACCTGCTGGTGCTGCGCGGTATGCCGGCCCTGGAGGCGATGAAGGAGAGTTTTCGCCTGACCCGCGGGCATTTCTGGCGAATCCTGGTGTGCCTGCTGTGCGTGATGACGCCGTTGTGGCTGCTCAAGGGTGCCAGCGTGGCGGCGTATCCCGAGCCCGCGCCGCTGCTGGGGCTGTTGATGGACAGTGCGCACAGCTTCCTGCAGTTGTTTACCAGCGTGGTGCTGTTCCGTTTATTCATGTTGATCGGTGGCGACGCCGACGCGCGGTGATATGCTCCGTGCCTCTTCTGACACGCATATAAGCCGAGCCGATGACCCGTTTATTGCGCATCACCCTGTTGAGCCTGTTGATCATCGCCGGCCTGCTGGCCGCGCTGATCTACAGCCTGACCTGGCGCCCTGCCGACAAAGAAACCCTGCCCGTCAGCTGCGTGGCACCCCGTGCGCCGACGCTGCTGCCGGGGCAGGCGCTCAAGGTCATGACCTGGAATGTGCAATACCTGGCCGGCAAGAACTACGTGTTCTGGTACGACACCCCGGACGGCAGCGGCCCGGACGATCGCCCTACCGTCGAAGACATGGCCTTCAGCCTCGACGAAGTGGCCCGGGTGATCCGCGACGAACAACCCGACATCCTGCTGTTGCAGGAGCTCGACGAAGGCGCCAAACCGTCCCACTATCAGGACCAGCTTGCGCTATTGCAGGAGCGCCTGGTCGACCTCTACCCGTGCAGCGCCCAGGCCTTCGACTGGAAAGCCGACTTTGTGCCCAGCCTGCATATCTTCGGCAGCGTCGGGCGCAAGCTGGCGACACTCAGCCGCTACCAGATCGAGCACGCCGAGCGCCTGCAATTGCCGACCGCCGATGCCAACGTCATCAGCCGCCAGTTCCAACCCAAGCCAGCTCTGCTGCTGACATATCTGCCCTTGAGCGATGGCGGCCAACTGGCGGTGCTCAACACCCGCCTGGACGGCGGCGCACCTGGGCGCAGCGCGGTGCAGGAGCAAGTGGCAAGCACGGTAAAACTGCTGGATAAACTCGAAGGTCGCGGCACACCCTGGTTGATTGGCGGGGATTTCAACCTGCTGCCACTGGGCCAGTTCCTGCGCCTGGACGCTGGCAAGCGCGGCCAGTACTCGCCGGACAGTGAGTTGCATCTGCTGTGGGACAAATACCCGATGATTCCCAGCAACAGCCAATCCAGTGGCATCGACCGTGAGAAATGGCTGACGCACTTCCCCAACGACCCAAGCCTTGATGGCCCGGATCGCACCCAGGATTACCTGTTCTACAGCTCGCGGATCAAACGCGTGGAGGCGAAGGTGCGCCAAGACGATACGTTGCGTATTTCCAACCACCTGCCGGTAATCGCCCGCTTCCTGCTGCCTGCCGCGCAATAACCCCTAGGGTTTCAACGCCTGGGCCCGCAGCGGCTTAAGCCACTCAAGGCTTTCAACCGTGGTGCCGGATGGGCGGTACTCACAGCCGATCCATCCTCGGTAGCCACGCTGCTCCAGCGCCGCGAACAAGGCGGCAAAGTCCATGGTCCCGGTGCCCGGCTCGTGACGCCCCGGGTTGTCGGCGATTTGTACATGGACGGTCCTGTCGTAAAACTGCGCCAGTACCCCGGCTGCGTCGCCGGTCAAAAGCTGGGCATGGTAAAGATCCAGAATCAGCCCGACACTCGTAAAGGTTTCCAGCACCTGTTGCGCCTTGTTGAAGTCAGACATGTAATAGCCGGGCATCGCCTGCGGGCAGATCACTTCAATAAGCGCGCGCAAACCCTGATCTTCGAGGTACTTGACCGCGTATTCCAGGTTACTTGCGTAGGCAGGCGCGCTCTCATCCTGGGGCGTGGTCACGCCAGACATGATGTGCACATCCGAGCAGTTCAGCGCCTTCGCATAGCGGGCCGCCTCGCGCAGCCCATCGCGAAATTCCTGCTCCTTGCCCTGCAAGGCAGCGATGCCTTTGGTAACACCTGCCGGCGCTGCGAACTGAATCAACGGCAGGTTGTATTGAGCCAGGTGATCGGCGAGCAGGCTGGCGTCAAATTCATAGGGCGATGGGAACTCCACCGCCCTGAAACCGGCAGCGGCGGCGGCTTCGATGCGTTGCAGAAAAGGCAATTCGTTGAACTGGAAACCGAGGTGAGCATTGAATTTGAGCATGGGTAACTATCCATCCTGGGAATAAACAAATCATCAGCCTGGAGCCTCATTCGCGGCTCCAGCGCCGCGCTATTGAAAGTGGTCAGTGCAAATACTCATGCTCTTCGTATGGTATTTTCCCACTCCAGTGCGGTGGGGGCATCTGCCCCGACGGGAACGGACTGAAGCTAACCATTCGGAATAAAACCTGTGATCAAGAAAGACCTCGCCCTGCAGTTGGCCCCACGCGTCATCGACATGGTTCGCGCCCGTTCGATGAAAGCCGGTGAGCCCTTGCGCGAGCAGACATTTGCGCAAGCGCTCGGGGTGTCGCGCTCGCCGATCCGGCGGGTTTTTGCCTTGCTCGCCGAGTGGGACCTTGCCATTCAAGAGCCCAATCGTGGCTATTTCCTCAAACAAGGTGCCGGGCAGATTCAGGAAGCCGCAGTCCCTTGCGCCAGCGATCCGTTCGAGGACTTTTACCTTCGCGTGGTCGACGACATTCTGAGCGGAGAAATACCGGCGCACTTTTTCGAAGCGCAGTTGTTGCGACGCTATGAGGTGCCCCGGGGGCAGTTGCTCAAGGTGCTGAACCGGTTGGCCGGCGAAGCCATGGTGGAGCGTAAGCCAGGCCAAGGGTGGGGCCTCAAGGACTTCGTGCATAACACGCAGGCGCATATTCATAGCTACCGTTTCCGGATGGCCATCGAACCGGCGGCGCTGCTTGAGCCCGGTTATCAGGTCAATCACGCCGCGTTTGCCCAGGCCAGGCAACAGCAACAGGCCTTGATCGACGGCGAGATCCAGACCTTGTCCCGCGCGCAACTGTTCCAGCTGGGGGCCCAGTTTCACGAAATGATCGTGCAGTGCTCCGGCAATGTTTTTTTCATCGACGCCATACGCCACCAGAATCAGCTCAGGCGCTTTATGGGCTACAAGGCCAACATTGATCGCACGCGTCTTAAGGCGCAATGCCAGGAACACATCCATTTGCTCGACCTCATCGAGTCTGATCGGCGTGAAGAAGCCGCACAGTTTCTCTGGCGCCACCTGGATCAAGTCGGCCGACTCAAGACTGATCAACGCGCAGTGCCAGAAGAAAGCCAAATCTAGAGCACGTCACTGACTACCCGTCAGTGCCGCAGCTTCGCCATCACCGCGCCCAATAACGGGCCAAGCAGCCTAGCACAATTGTTTCTGATCAAAACAGAATACAAAAAAATCACCAAACAGTTAATTTTTTCACTACATATTGTATTTCGTTACAACAATAGGCAATCATGCGCGCCGCTCGGACTCGGATCCGTAACGAATCGCACAGGGATGGTGGCCATGAACGAAAGGACGTTGGGTAGTGCAGCGGGAGTCTCAAACCTCCTGTTCGGGGTGTACAACACAGTGGTTGCCCTGCTTGGCGTGATGCTGGCCTATAAAGGCGGCGTGCTGATGGCCGCGGGCGGGTCACCCTATTACGCGATGATGGGCACCGCGCTGTTGTTATCGGCCATCCTCTTGGGCCTGAAAAAGTCCCTGGGCCTCTACCTTTATGGCGCAGCCTCTGTGGCCACCTATGCCTGGGCGGTGTGGGAGTCTGGTTACGATGGCTGGGCCTATATTCCACGCCTGGCCTGGCTGGCGGTTCTCAGCGTGCCGTTCCTGGCGTTCTGGCCCGTGGTACGGCGTGATTTCGCCAAGGTCAGAAAAAGTCATTACTTCACCATTATGGGTGTGCTGCCGCTGGTGATGGGGGCTACCATCCTGGTGCCGCTGTTCTTCCCCACAAGCGTTCACCTTGCCGACTCGACGCTTGCCACCACACGCCCCGCCGCCGCCTTCAGCCGCAGTTCTGTCGCCTCTCCAGACGGCAATATTGCCGCGTCACACACCGAGACCAACTGGACCGCCTATGCAGGCTCCAACCTGGGCAACCACTATTCAGCCGCGTCGCAAATCACGCCTTCGAATGTGTCGGGCCTGGTCAAAGCCTGGGAATACCACCACGGCGACGTGAAGCAACCCGGTGAGAAAACCAAGTACTTGAACGAAGCCACGCCGATCAAGGTGGGTAACTCGCTCTACACCTGCACCCCCAAGCAAATCATCATTTCCCTGGATGCCACCACTGGAAAGGAGAACTGGCGATTCGACTCCAAAGTCGACCTGGACTACTTCGCCAATGGCGGCGCCTATTGCCGTGGTGTTTCTTATTTCGAAGTCCCCAATGCCATTGGCTTGTGCGCCTCGCGTATCATTTGGGGCACCAATGATATTCGCCTCGGCGCGGTAGACGCCCTGACCGGCCAGGCGTGCCCCGACTTCGGCAACGCAGGCTTTGCTGATTTGAAAGACGGGCTGGGCATTTTCAGAAAAGGTTCGACGGGTATCACGTCTGCCCCTCTGGTCATTCGCGGGGTGGTGATCACCGGTGGCCGAGTACTCGACTCGGATGTGCGCCCTGCCCCCTCGGGCGTGGTGCGCGCCTACGATGCAGTAACCGGCAAACAGAAGTGGGCCTGGGATTTGGGCCGGCCAGACACCAACGCCCCCGCGGGTAACAACGAGACCTACACCCTCAGCACCCCCAACTCGTGGGCACCGCTGTCGGCCGACGATGAACTTGGCCTGGTGTATGTCACCACCGGCAACGCAGCGGGCGACTTCTATGGCGGCACCCGCACAGCACAAGAAGACACGTTCAGCTCGTCCCTGGTCGCACTGGACGCCACCACCGGTAAAGTCCGCTGGCACTTCCAGACAGTCCACCATGATCTATGGGACTACGACCTGAGCCCGCAACCCAGCCTGATTGATTTTCCGACGGCTGCCGGGCCACGCCCGGCCGTGATCCAGGCGACCAAATCCGGCCAGTTGTTCGTGCTTGACCGCGCCACCGGCGAACCACTGGTGGATATCGTGCAAGCTCCTGTCCCACAGGGCACCGCCCCGGGAGACTACACCGCAGCCACCCAGCCACTGTCCCCTGATATGCCGAGCACCATGGGGCGTCCATCGAAAACACCGGAAGTACTGACCGAAGCCAATGCCTGGGGCCTGACGCCTTTCGATCAGATGCAATGTCGCCTCGAATTTCGCCAGGCACGCTACGAAGGGATCTTCACCCCGCCGGTCGTGGGCCAGCAAAGCCTGATCTTCCCCGGCCATCATGGCGGCTTGAACTGGGGCGGTGTGATGGTCGACCTCAAGCGAGGGCTGCTGATCATCAACAACCAGCGCCTTCCTTATATGCAGGGGCTGGTACCGCGCGAACAACTCGACGCCATCAATGCCAAGTCGTTCCAGGAGTCGCCGGGCAACGCCCAGGGCTTCCGCGTCCAGGCCGGGCTACCTTACGGCGCAATTAAAGACCCGTGGATGTCATCCCTGGACCAGCCTTGTATTGCGCCACCCTGGGGCTTTATCTCCGGTATCGACCTGCGCACTCGCGATGTCGTGTGGAGCCGCCCGTTCGGCACAGGCTATGACAGTGGACCTTGGGGGATCGCCTCCAAGATGCGCTTCGAAATCGGTACGCCGAGTGATGCAACCGGCGTGACAACCGCTGGCGGCGTGACGTTCATCGGCGCCGCTATTGACCGGTTCATGCGGGCTTACAACAGCGAAAGCGGTGAGCTGCTCTGGGAAGAACGCCTCCCGGCAGGCAATCAGGCTTCGCCCTTGACCTACATGAGCCAGGGTCGACAGTACGTGGTGGCGGTGGTTGGCGGTCATGACCGAATCCCAACCAAGTTAGGTGACAGCATCATCGCCTGGGCCCTGCCTGAGCAGTAAATCGAGTGCTGCAAGAGAGGCTCGCCATGAGCGTATCGGTGGGTAAAACATATACATGTTCTACCCCCCTCAGTCATGGCGTAGTTTCTGGCACGTGTCGCATCACTTCAGAGTGATGACAGGCTAATGACTTATCGCGGGAAATTTATAAGTAGCGGCCATCACTGCTGCCCTTTATTCACGTAGCAATACCCACTTCTACGCCAGATTCAAAGCGCCTGACTCTCTCAGCGCGCTCGCAGGCGATTGCGCCCGGTTTACTCAGCCGGTGAGAAGCCTGCGCATCGATATATATGCTTTACGTTTTATAAAATTGGATAGGAATTAACAATGCTCGAACTTTCTGATGGTTTGTATCTATTGGTGGGCGTCAGTTTTATTACGTCATTCATGACGGCTGCCATTGGCGTGGGCGGCGGGATTGGACTGCTTGCGGTTATGCCTCAATTCATCCCCATTTCTGCGGTTGTACCGGTTCACGGCTTGATTCAAATGGTCAGCAACGCCAGTCGATTCGCGTTTGACTTCAAAAGTGCAAAAGTGGAAATCCTGCCTAAATACGTTATCGGCTGCCTGGTCGGCGCGTTCATCGGTTACTTCTTCATCGGCAAATTTCCCGAGCAATATTTATCACTGATTCTCGGCTTCTTCATCCTGGCCATCACCTGGACCAAGATCGTCGCACGCCTGGGTTTTATATTTAAAAACTTTGCCCTGGTGGGCTTTTTTCAAACCTTCCTTTCACTGTTCGTGGCCGTAACCGGTTTGATATCGCAGCCCATCCTGATGAAGATGAATATTAATAAAAACGAAGTCATTGTCACCCACGCCATGCAAATGAGCGTACTGCACGGGCTCAAGGTCGCCGCCTTTGTTATTGCAGGTTTTGCGTTCATGGATTACGCCAACCTGATCATCATCATGATTACCGCCTCCACATTGGGTTCGTACCTGGGCGGCTTTCTCAGAGACCGTATATCGCAGCGTGTCGGCGCAATGCTGTTAAAGGCAGGGGTGACGTTTTTTGGTTTGAAGATGATCTTCGATCATTTTTTCAACGGCCTGTAAAAAGTTCTTCCAATAAAACAAGGAGCGTGAAATGAGCACACGTAAGTTTGATTTTTTTGAAACCAAAGAAATCTCGACGTTTCTGAAAGAGCATGGATATTGCGTTATCAAGCCTCAAGACCACTCTCTGGAAGCCTTTAGAGAGACCGCCGGCAAGTTCGGGCTGATTCAGTTTCATACCAAGTCCGATGAACATGGCGTGGTGGGCGGTGGCGAGCCGATCAACAAGGACTGGCAACGTTTCAAGGATGATTATCATGGCGAACTGTCGAGCGATTTTTTCCCGCATACCGATGGGTCATTCTTGAATGGCATCGCCTACGTAGAGGGCACTGCGAAAAAAATCACGCCACCCAAATTCGTCATTCTCCAGTGCGTTTCAAAGCCTGAATTTGGCGGCGACAACTTCCTGGTAGATGGGCAGAAAATCTACAATGACCTGCTTGCCAATAACGCCGAGACATTAAAAATTTTGATGACCAGCGGCAGTGTTACTTACTGCCGCGACGACTTGTTGTCCATCGATTGCGCAGTCTTTGAAAAAATCGATGACGAAACGTTAAGAATTCGCTACCGATATGACAGCACTGCGTTTATTCCCGAATGGGCCAACGCGGCGTTTAAATACATCCAGACCCACTACTCCACCAACGAGCGTTACATTACCCCCATCAGCCTTGAGCCAGGGGACATTCTGGTGATGGATAACCTGCGGGTCCTGCATGCCCGGCATAAATTCATCGATGGCAACCAGCAGAGAAAAGTAAGAAGGCTGTGGATCGCTGATGATGCGAGCACCACATTCAAGAACATCCTGAATCAGTCCCCTGTGCGCAGGGCCATGCTGCCCTTTCAGAACTACAATATTGCCCAGTCTGAAACCGCCGGGCATTCGTTCATCGAGTACACCTGCGGCATCCACGCCCAAGCGAGCAAATCGCTGCCAGACGCGCATAAGCAATTTGACAGTGCGCTTGAAGCGCTTTAAGCCCTTCAAGACAACCTCCTTGCTGTGATTCAACGCTTTCAGGTAACCCCCCAGTCATCAAAACGACTGGGGAGTTACTTACATTCAAGGCTTTCTGGGTTTGATCCGGGCCGTAGCTTCGGCCACCAACGGGTCATCCGGCCAGTAATGCTTCGTACCACCTAGCACCTTCGACATTGACAGCGTTGTAGCCCCTGACTTACCGGGCTTATGAGGTTTGCGTGAGAAACACCGTTGACTGTCAATCACGCTATGACGGATTGACATTTGGAAAGGGGATTTTATAGAGGGTTGACACACCACGGCGCATAGCGAAGGGAGCTCAGACGGGAAAACATTGACATTCAAAAGCCAACCACGCCCCTCTGGCCCCAATACACCATGACGGCACAAGGCCCCTGACCGCGAAGACCGCTCACATTCCTGGGGGAATATAACCGGGGACATACCTGACATTGGTGCACTTGCCATGAAGAATTCGTCCATCTTCGATCAGGAACTGCGCAATCTTCTTTTGTTGATTGATCTTCGCCTGCAATTTGCAATCGGAACTGTGCCCGACTTGTTGATAGTGTTCGGTGTACACCATGCCATTACCGGTATGGGTCATTGATGTCCCGGCCGCTTCGGTGGTGGTCCAGCTCGCGGACTTGTACCAGGTCAGCACCGCCAAGGGTTCGCCGTTCGAACCGAGTTCCTTTTTGATCGAATCGGGTTTGCCGAACAAGTCCAGCGCTTCCTGCATATCACGCCCTTCCCAGCGGCTTTGCGCAATAGTGGAACAGCCAGTCAAGAGCAAGACGGCCAACAGAGTGGTTAACAATAAGCGTATGTAAGTCATTGGCTGTCCCGGCTTATTTATTCAGTTCGAGCAGGCTGTCGATGTTGTCCATCATCTGGCTCTTTTCCTGAATCGGTGCGAGTTTGAAGAACATCTGCTGCAGCATCTCGATCATCTGCAGGTATTCCATCTTGCCCACGGCGGCCATGTCGTTTTTAGCTCGACTGCCCGGCGCACAGGCAAACTTCAGCGCTTGCTGTACCCAGAACTCTTTCGGGGTTTGCCATTGATTGGCAACTTTCAGATGGCGCAGGGTGTAAGCCAGACGCTCGACGGATTGGCCATTGATAAAGCGCACTTTGCCCGTAGAGCACTGGGCTTCGAGGTTGTACACGTCGATCATTGGTTTGCCGGGCTCTTCATAAACCAGGGTCACCGCGACCATGGTCGCGCCTTTAGTTTTTTCAGAAGGCACTACCGACGTGGCATCGGCGACGTACATGATGTTTTTTTGGGCCACGCCGTTGCCGTAGATAATCCACCAGTCACCAATCGGATTGGGCTCTTCGGCATTTGCCGAATTGGAGGCAAACAGCAGCGCAGCCGACAAGAAGATCAACTTCTTGAACTTGAAGAGAAATGACATGGGCAGTTCCGTTCCTTGGGTACACGTTGCCAGGCAGCAACTTGTTATTGTTCGGGCCGCCACTTTAGGAGGCGGCTCGGACAGGCACAATTAGGGCGGATGGGCTAATGGCGCGCTGCCATTACTGCTCAGGTGCCTCGAGGTTTTGCCCGTGCTGTGGCTTCGGCCACCAACGGATCATCCGGCCAGTAATGCTTCGGATACCGCCCCTTCAAATCCTTCTTCACCTCGGCGTAGGTACTGCGCCAGAAGTTCGCCAGATCCTGCGTGACCTGCACCGGCCGCCGCGCCGGGGACAGCAGGTGCAACTTCACGGCCAGGCGCCCGCCGGCGATACGCGGGGTGTCTGCCAGCCCGAACAATTCCTGCAAGCGCACCGCCAGAATCGGCGGCTGCTCGCTGTAGTCCAGGCGTACCGATGATCCCGACGGCACTTTCACATGCTGCGGCGCCAACTCTTCCAGGCGTTGGGGCAATGGCCAGGGCAGCAGGTTATGCAGGTAGCTGGAAATATCCAGGTTGGCGAAATGGCTGAGGCGCGAGACCTTGCCCAGGTAAGGCATCAACCAGTGTTCGAGGCTGGCCAGTAGCGCCTTGTCGCTGATGTCGGGCCACTCGCGGGTGTTGCCGGCGTCGAGTTGGCGCAACAGCATCACACGGGCTTGCCACTGACGCAGTTCCGGAGTCCAGGGCAGCAGTTCCAGGCCTTTGCGGCGCACGAGGTTGACCAGCGCCTGGCTGCGGGCGGATTCGTCGAGGCCGGTCAGCGGTTCGCGGCTGAGTACCAACTCACCGACTTTGCGTTGGCGCTCGGCACGCAAGACGCCTTCGCGTTCGTCCCAGTCGAGTTGGTCGACATTGCGCACTTGCTCGGCCAGCACCGTGTCGAACAACGCCGGATCAAAATCCGCCGCCAGGTAGATGCGTTCTTCGCGCTGGCCCTGGCGACTGCCCAGGTCGGCGATCACCAGCCAGGGTTGTTTCATCAGGCTGTCGGCTTCGGCAAACAGCGCCGCGCGACCATTGGCCAGGCGATATTCAGCGCCACCGGGGCGACGTTGCTGGGCGACGCGGTCCGGGTAGGCCAGTGCCAGCAAGGCGCCGAGCCAGCGCGGGTGGTCGGGATTGTCCACCGGCTGGGTCGCCTTGCCGCGCAGGTAGCCACGGTATTGCCGTGCCAACTGCTTGGCGCGCTGCACGCCACCCTGAGTGCCGCGTGCGCGTTCTTCACCGGCCATCAGCGCCAGGCGGCTGTGCAAGTCGGCACCGCCGCCGCGCAGGATATCGCGCTCGCCCAACAGGGCTGCCACGTCACAGGCCATGGCAGCCAGCCCCAGGTCCTGGCCACGCAATAACAGATGGGCAATACGCGGGTGGGCCGGCAGCTCGGCCATCTTCTGGCCATGGGCGGTGAGGGTTGCTTCGTTCAATGCACCCAGGCGTTGCAACAGCTCCTGAGCCTGGGCATAGGCGGCAGTCGGTGGGATGTCCAGCCAAACCAACTGGCTGGGCGTCACGCCCCAACGCGCCAGTTGCAAGGCCAGCCCGGCCAGGTCGGCGGCGAGAATTTCCGCACTGCCATAGGCGGCCAAACCGTCATGCTGGTCTTCGGACCACAACCGATAACACACCCCCGGTTCCAACCGCCCTGCCCGACCGGCGCGCTGGGTGGCGCTGGCACGGGAGATGCGCTGGGTGTCGAGGCGCGTCATGCCGCTGCCCGGGTCAAAACGTGGCACCCGCGCCAGCCCGGCGTCGATCACCACGCGCACGCCGTTGATGGTCAGGCTGGTCTCGGCGATGTTGGTGGCCAGCACCACTTTGCGCTTGCCGGCCGGCGCCGGGTCGATGGCGGCGCGCTGGGCGTTGAGGTCCAGCTCACCGTGCAGGGGGCATAACAGCACATCCGGGCGATCACCCAAGGCCTCGGCCAGTTGCTGGTTGACCCGGCGAATCTCCGCTTGCCCCGGCAAAAACACGAGCACGCTGCCGGTCTCGTCATGCAGGGCTTCGAGGACGGTTTGCACCACGCGCGGCTCGATAAACTCCCCGGCCTGGTACGGCCGGCCCCAGCGCATCTGCACCGGGAACATGCGCCCTTCACTGCGCAGAATCGGCGCGTCATCCAGCAAGCCCGCCAGGCGCTCGCCTTCGAGAGTGGCGGACATCAGCAGGATCTTCAGCGGCTGGTCGTCGCGAAACAGCTCGCGCCCGTTAAGGCTCAGGGCCAGCGCCAGGTCGGCGTCGAGGCTGCGCTCGTGGAATTCGTCGAAGATCAACAGGCCCACGCCATCCAATGCCGGGTCGTCCTGCAGGCGGCGAGTGAGGATGCCTTCGGTCACCACCTCGATACGCGTGTTGGGGCCGACTTTGCTGTCCAGGCGAATGCGGTAGCCCACGGTCTCACCGACCTTTTCACCCAGCTCGCTGGCCAGTCTTTCGGCGGCGGCCCGTGCGGCCAGGCGCCGGGGTTCGAGCATCAGGATGGTTTGCCCGGCGAGCCACGGCTCATGCAACAAGGCCAACGGCACGCGGGTGCTTTTACCGGCGCCAGGCGGCGCTTCCAGCACGGCTTCATGGCGATGCGCCAAGGCGTCACGCAGGGCGGGTAAAACATCATCGATCGGCAACGAATTCATAAGGGTTCTCTGGCAATCCGCGCAGTTAAGAGGCGTAACCGATCCGGCGACTGCCTAATGTATGGGCCGTCCATACCAACACATGACCATCGAGTTGACGTCCTGCTTTTCGTCGGAGCTCTCTTCAGGTTTTTGATAGAGACACACAAAAACCACGATGGCCCCGACGCCAAGGGTCCCAAGACTTAAAACAATATCCAAATCGACATTTGAATGAAACGAGTCAAAGAACACTCGCGGCGCAGCCCAGTGGATGAAGAATATAAAGAGCGGAAAAATAAAAGCCCCTTTCCACAGCACAATGTCGACGGGAAATTCAAGCAACCTGCAGGCAGCAAGAAACCCCAACAGGTAAGCGTAATAAGTAACCATCAAGCTGATCATGAATTTCGTCAGGGCCAAGGCCATGATCACCAGCCAATGCTCCTTTGCTGCATATGAAACGGGTGCAATAAGACGGGTGATACCGATGATCAGACAGGTTATGACCATTAGTACTGCGATAGAAATAGGTGCCAGTCCTTCACCGTAAGCTTTGTTCAAGAGCTCGCCAACTTCGGGTTTCAGACAAGTGCCCCAGTAAATCAACGCCATGGAAAACAACAAATACACCAGGAACAAACTGGAGTATTCGACGAAAAAAGCTTTCAGATCTTCACAAAAAGTCCGGTTATAAAGTGTGTTTGCCTGCTGCTCTTCAGTCATCATCCTTCCTTGATTTTTGTAAACTGCACAGTGTTTCGTCTGCAAACAGGAAAGCTTGAACACCATTGGCGTCCAGACAGGACGGCGAGTATAACGGCGAACTGCCGGATGCCGATGCAGGTCTCAAAAATACCCACTCTTTGGACTGGGAATGCAGTCAAAGGTGGGAGCTGGCTTGCCTGCGATAGCGGTGTGACAGTCACCGCTGTATTCCCCGAACCGACGCTATCGCAGGCAAGCCAGCTCCCACATTGGTTCATAAGCGTTTGGCAGATCTGGCTTATAGTCACCCTTAAATAGTGTTCAGGAGACTTTTTCATGCGTATCGCTTCCCGTGTCATCGGCGGTGTCCTCGCCGTCACCCTGCTGAGCCAACTCACCGCCTGCGGCTCGATTTTCTACCCCGACCGCCGTGGCCAGATCGACGGCAAGATCGACCCGGCCATTGCCGTGCTCGATGCCGTCGGCCTGCTGTTCTACGTGATCCCGGGCCTGATCGCGTTTGGGGTCGACTTCGCCACGGGCGCGATCTACTACGAACCCGGCAAGACCGCCCAGGTCGCGCCCGAGAAATTGCACGAAGCCATCGGCGCCGACGGCAAGGTCGACAATGCCAAGCTGCAAAGCATCATTGAGAAGGAAACCGGCCGCAGCTTGCCGCTGGACGACCCGCGTCTGATCCAGTTCAAGGGCAGCGTGCAACAACTCGCGTCCCTGGGCCTGCAGCCCGCCGCGTAAGGACAGCCCATGACCAGCAGTCCCGAACACGCCAGGCTTCTGCGCCTGGCCACCCGCGCCTCGGTGGGCGTGGCCAGTGTGCTGATTATCACCAAGGCCATCGCCTGGTGGCTCAGCGGCTCGGTGAGTATGCTCGCCGGGCTGACCGACTCGCTGCTCGACGGCGTGACCTCGCTGTTGAATCTGCTGGCCGTGCATTACGCCCTGCGCCCGGCCGATGACGATCACCGTTACGGGCACGGCAAGGCGGAGTCGCTGGCGGGCATGGCGCAAGCCTTGTTTATTGCCGGCAGTGCGGTGCTGATTGCGCTCCAGGCCTTTGAACGGCTCAAGCATCCGGAGCCGGTCGGCGCACCGTGGCTGAGCATTGGCGTGATTATCCTGTCGCTGGCGCTGACCGTGGCCCTGCTGATGCTGCAACACCGCGTGGTGCGCGAGACCGGCTCCAACGCGGTGCGCGCCGACTCGCTGCACTACCGCTCGGACTTGCTGCTCAACGGCAGCATCCTGATTGCGCTGG
This sequence comes from Pseudomonas sp. GZJR-8, assembly GCF_002916705.1. NCBI lineage: Bacteria > Pseudomonadati > Pseudomonadota > Gammaproteobacteria > Pseudomonadales > Pseudomonadaceae > Pseudomonas > Pseudomonas sp. GZJR-8. The sequence continues at coordinate 177,032 of NZ_JXSI01000009.1, forward strand.
TGTTGGCCGGTTTTGGCTTTCATCAGGTCGATGCCTGGTTTGGCCTGGGTATCGCCGCCTATATTCTGTGGAGCGCGATCCAGATCGCCCGCGAAAGCTTTGCGGTGTTGATGGACGAAGAGTTACCGTCAGATGTCAGCCAGCACATGCTGGAACTGGCTCGTGGCGTACCCGGCGTGCTGGGGGCCCACGACTTGCGTACGCGGGTTTCCGGCAACCACTGGTTTGTGCAGCTGCACCTGGAGTTGCCGGGGGAATTGACGCTGTCGGTGGCTCACGGCATCAGCGACCAGGCCGCCGACGCCATTCACCGGGAATACCCGAAAGCCGAAGTATTGGTGCACGCCGACCCGCTGGAAGTGGTCACCGGCAACAAAACCTAGTACTGCACCTGATACCCACGACTGCCCAGGCAGTTGCCCTGGGCCTGGCGGTAGGTTTGCACCACCGCCGGGTCCGGGGCGTAGGTGACGGTGCGCGGGTCGAAGCCGCTTTGCTGCACCGCCCAGCGATAACAGTCGTAGCCGTCCTGCTGCACCTGCGCCGGCGATTGGCCGTTGGCAGGGTAGGCCACTACGTCATAGCCGTTGCCTTGCGGCGCCGGCTGGGGTGATGGCACTTGCGCAGGAGGCTGCACCACCACGTATTGCTGGGTGCTTTGCTCATAGGCGTAGTACGCGCCAGCGGCAAGGAACAACAGCGAGCCCCCTACCCATACTTCACGCGCATAGTCCGGCAGGTAATGCACACGGATGCCATAGGGTGGTGTCACCACCACGTAGCGTGGGCCTTGGGGGCGATACCAGTAGCCGCCGGAGAAAAAGTAGTCCTGGCCACGGTAAGGCACGCGGTAATTGCGGTCGGGAAAACGGTCGATGACATAACCAGGGCGATGTTGCGGGCCCGGACCCCAGCCGTTGCCATGCCCGTCGGGGCGGCCTGGCCAGCGGTTATCACCGGGGCGATCGTTACCCGGACGCGAACCGGGGCCGCCAGCCTCCCAATGCCGATTGTCATCGGGGCGCCTGGGGATATCACGGTAATAACCCTGGCGCGGTTCCTGAGTCTGGCGCACCGTATCGGGCCGGCCCTGGATCGGCAGGTTATTGGAAGGTTGCGGTGCAGGTCGCCCTGGCTCATGACCTTGCGGGCGACCTTGCCATTGGCCACCCTCGTGCTGGCCGCCGCGATCATCCTGCGGGTTTTGTGGACGTGGCTGATTGTGCTCAGGCCGTTGACCCGGGCCCGGTGAGTTATCGCGCTCGTCGGCCATTACCTGCGTGCCGACGCTTGCCACCAGCAAACCAACACCTGCCATACGCCAGATGCGCTTCATGCTTTTCCTCACTGCGGATTAGGGCCTACACATGAGACTGGAAAAGCCTCACCCGGTTCTCACGCAGGTTATCAGTCGTGGGCACTATTTTCTCAAGGCAAAAGAAAAGGGGTGACCCGTCGGCCACCCCTTGAGAATTTCGTCCGTGCTCAACGCTTTTGACGTTGGCTCACCTCACGCCGTCTTGTGGACAGTGTGCAGCCTGGAGGCCGGCTCAACCCTGCTGGGGCGGCGGCCGCAGCGGGCCTGATTGGGCGCGCTGCTGTGGACTGTTGTCCAGGCGGTGATTCTGTTGGTAATCATAGGCGTGCCGGGCGGACAGATGATTGCGAAGATTGCGTCAATAAACAGTGCTTGCGCAATTTTTAACCCTTCATGGATAATTCACCGCAATAGTTACGACAAAGGCCAACCCAATGAGCAAGCTTGACCGATACGACCTGAGTATTTTGGCGGAATTGCAGCGCGACGCGAGGATCTCCAACCAGGAGCTGGCCGAACGCATCGGCCTGTCGCCTTCGCCCTGCTCGCGCCGGGTCAAGCAATTGGAAGACGACGGCTATATCGCCCGCCAGGTCGCCCTGCTGGATCGCAAGATGCTCGGCCTGAGCCTTACGGCCTACGTATTGATCGGCATGGACCGGCACACGCCGGAGCGTTTCGAGAATTTTGAAGCCGCCATTCGCACCTTGCCGCAAGTGCTGGAATGCAGTTTGGTGACCGGGATGGACGCGGACTACCAGTTGAAGGTGGTGGTGCCGGATATGGACCATTACCAGAAACTGCTGCTGGGCCATCTGACCCGCATCGAAGGGGTGACCAGCGTGCGTTCCAGCTTTGTGCTCAACCAGGTACTCAACAGCACCGAACTGCCGCTGACCCACCTGCGCACCTGAGAACACAGAGATTCAAATGTGGGAGGGGGCTTGCTCCCGATGACTGAGTGTCAGTCATTTATCAACTGACCCACCGCTATCGGGAGCAAGCCCCCTCCCACATTTGGATTGTGCTTCGACTCAGGTCAATGTTGCGTCTGTAACGCTGCCGTATACTGCTCGCTTGTCTTGCTGGAAGAGCCCCATGAACAACATCGACCCCGCCCTGTTTGAAGAATGGATGATGACCGGCCTGGTCACTATCCTCATCATTTTCATGGGCTTTATCGTCTGGGACCTGGCGAAGAAATCCAAGGCCGGGCGCTTTGGCTCATTCATTCTGTTTTTCGTGCTGGGCCTGGGCGTGGCCGCGTTCATCATCAAGAGCGTGGTGATCGGCTTGATCGAGTCCGGCGCTTTATAGGCGCGCCGGTACTGCTTTCCATTGGCCTTGATCCAGGCCGTCGATAGACCAGTCACCAATGCGCACGCGCACCAGGCGCAGCGTCGGCAGGCCCACGGCGGCAGTCATGCGCCGAACCTGACGGTTGCGTCCTTCCCGAATCACCAATTCCAGCCAATGGGTGGGCACGCTTTTACGAAAACGTACCGGCGGGTTGCGCGGCCATAATGCCGGCTCATCCAACTGACGGGCCTCGGCAGGCAAGGTCATGCCGTCGTTCAGTTCGACGCCATCGCGCAGGCGTTGCAGCTGTTCTTCGGTCGGCTCGCCTTCCACCTGCACCCAGTAGGTTTTCGCCAGCTTGTGCTTGGGGTCGGCGATGCGCGCCTGAAGCTGGCCATCGTTGGTCAACAGCAGCAAGCCTTCGCTGTCACGGTCCAGGCGCCCGGCCGGGTAAATACCGGGAATGTCGATGAAATCCTTGAGGGTCGCGCGACCGCCTTCGTCGCTGAACTGGGTCAACACGTCGAACGGCTTATTGAACAGGATCAGCTTCGGCTCGGCCGGTGGCGCCTTGGCGACACGCCGAACAGGCTGCGAAGGTTTCACGCCTGGGCGGCGCGAATCGGGACGGGTAGGACGGGACATGGCAAAGAAACATCTAACGGTCAGGACCGACAATGCTAGTGGCCTGACCGCCAAATGACCATCCCAACCGCTTAGCGGAACGGCGGCTCGTCGAAGCTGCGCAGTTTGCGCGAGTGCAACGAGTTGAGTTCGGTGCGCAACAGGTCGACCGCCTCGATGCCGATCTTCAAGTGCTGGCTGACCGCACGCTCGTAGAACGCGTTGGCCGAACCCGGCAGCTTGATCTCGCTGTGCAAGGGTTTGTCGGATACGCATAACAAGGTGCCGTAAGGCACGCGCAAACGGTAACCCTGGGCGGCGATGGTGCCGCTTTCCATGTCCACGGCCACGGCGCGGGACAGGTTGATCAGCGGCCGTTCCTGGGCCCAGCGCAATTCCCAGTTACGGTCGTCATAGGTCAGCACGGTACCGGTGCGCAGGCGTTTTTTCAGCTCTTCGCCTTTTTCGCCAGTGACGTGGGCCGCCGCTTGCTGAAGCGCCAACTGCACCTCGGCCAGGGCCGGGATCGGGATGTTCGGCGGTACCACGCGGTCAAGAATCCCGTCACGGCGCATATAGGCGTGGGCCAGTACGTAGTCGCCGATGGTCTGGGATTGGCGCAGGCCGCCGCAGTGGCCGATCATCAGCCAGCAATGCGGGCGCAACACGGCCAGGTGGTCGGTGATGTTCTTGGCGTTGGACGGGCCCACGCCGATGTTCACCAGGGTCACGCCGTGGCCGTCACTGGCTTGCAGGTGATACGCCGGCATCTGGTAGCGATGCCAGACCACGCCGGCGGCAATCGCCGAAGCTTCGCCGTGGTCCATGCTCTTGTCGATGACCACGTTGCCCGGCAGCACCATGCGGATAAAACGCGGGTCGCTGCGCAGTTGTTCCAGGCCGTGCAGGATGAACTGGTCAACGTAGCGGTGGTAGTTGGTCAGCAGGATCCACGGCTGTACATGGCGCCAATCGCTGCCGGTGTAATGCACCAGGCGGCGCAGGGAAAAGTCCACGCGCGCCGCGTCGAACAATGCCAGGGGCAGCGGGTCGGTGTTTTCCCAGTCGTAAAGGCCATCGGCAATGCCGTCGGTGGCGGCGGACAGGTCGGTACTGGGGAATACGCGGGCCAGGGTCGCGGCGGTCACGCCGGAGCCGGCCAGTTCGTCGCCCTGCTCCACCACATACGGGTACGGAATGTTCTGCTGGCTGACGCCCACTTCCACCGTGACGGTGAAGTCGTGCATCAGCGGCACCAGTTGCTCCAGCAGATACTTACGAAACGCGGCGGGGTGGGTCACGGTGACGCTGTAGGTACCCGGCAGTTGCACCTTGGCATATGCACGGGTGGTCTGTGGGACTTCGCCATGGCAGTGGTAGGTCAGGCGCAGTTCCGGGTAGCGAAACAGTGCACGTTGTGCGGCGTCGGGCTCGACGCGGTCCTTGAGGTATTGCTTGAGGGCTTGATTGAGCGCGCCGGTGGCTTGCTCATGCAGAGCCGCCAGCCGGTCCACGGCTTCTTCGGCGGTTTTAACGACAACAAAAGCTTCGGTCACGGTAAGCATCCTGTGTTCTGGACTTGCAGGCCTTTATCTTGCCTGTATCCCGGCCTCACCGAAACAGCCGGATTGGAATGCACCTTAAAATATGGGAGATGGCGGGGTTGAGCGCGCGACTATGGCTTCTACATCCACCCCACGCGGCAAGGTGCCATATACCCGCCCCGACGATTCGCCCAACCGGCTGGCGATAAACCCGTCGCTGACCGCCGCATTTCCTGCCTCCAGCAATAACTTGGCCTGCAACGCCACGGCAATATCCTCGGTCAACTGCCGCGCACGGTACTGAATGTCCTGGGTGTCCATAAACGCCGACTTCAACTGCTCGATATGCCGCGCCAGTTGCTTGTCACCATGGCCGTCTCCCAACTCAACAAACAGCACCTCCAGCACGCCCGGCTCTTTGGACAAGGCGCGGAGTACGTCTAGGCATTGCACATTGCCGGAACCTTCCCATGTCGAGTTCACCGGCGCCTCACGGTAAAGACGCGGCAAGATGCTGTCTTCCACATACCCGGCGCCGCCCATGCATTCGGCGGCTTCGTTGATCATCGCGGGCGCTCGCTTGCAGATCCAATACTTGCCCACCGCCGTGACCAGCCGAGCGAACTTGGCTTCCTGTTCATCTTCAAGATGATCCAGGGCGCGCCCCATGCGCAGGCTCAAGGCCAGGGCCGCTTCGCTCTCCAATGCCAGGTCGGCCAGGACGTTCTGCATCAGCGGCTGCTGGTTGAGCACGCGGCCACCGACCAGGCGGTGCGCGCAGTGATGACTGGCCTGGGTCAACGCCTGGCGCATCAAGGCGCTGGAGCCGACCATGCAATCGAAGCGGGTCATGGCGACCATTTCGATGATGGTCGGCACACCCCGGCCCTCTTCACCGACCATCCAGGCCAGGGCGCCGCGAAACTCTACTTCGCTGGACGCGTTGGAGCAGTTGCCGAGTTTGTTCTTCAAGCGCTGGATATAGAACTCGTTACGCGTGTCATCCGGGCGGTGCCGGGGCAGCAGGAAACAGGTCAGGCCCTTGTCGGTCTGGGCCAGGGTCAGGAAGCCATCGCACATCGGTGCCGAGCAGAACCACTTGTGGCCCACCAGTTCATAGGCCTGGCCGGGCCCACCCGCGCCCACCGGATAAGCGCGTGTGGTGTTGGCCCGCACGTCGGTGCCGCCCTGCTTCTCGGTCATGGCCATGCCGATGGTGGCGCCGGCTTTGTGGGCAATGCCGACGTTGCGTGGGTCATATTGGGTCGAAAGGATTTTCGGCAACCAGCGATCTGCCAGGTCCGGTTGCAGGCGCAAGGCCGGAACGCAGGCGAAGGTCATGGTCAGCGGGCAACCGGTGCCGGCCTCGGCCTGGCTGTGCAGGTAGGTCACTGCCGCACGGGCCACATGGGCGCCGGGCTGCGGGTGAGCCCAGGGCAGCGACGGCAGGCCATGCTCAACAGCAGTGCACATCAGTTCGTGATAAGCCGGATGAAACTCCACCAGGTCAATGCGATGACCATAACGGTCATGGCTGCTGAACACCGGTTTGTTCTGATTGGCCAGGAACCCGGCTGCCATCAACGGCCCTCCGGCCAGCGCGCCGTAGGCATCGATACGCGATTCGGCCCAGCCGGCGCCAAAGCGACGCGACCATTGCTGCAGGGGCAAGTCGATGCGATACAGGTTGGTGCCGTCCAAGGACGGTGGCTGATTGGTGACGTCGTGGGTTTCGGCAAACTGATGCAGGTTCATGACGGGCCTCCTGGAAAAAGGCCACGTGAAAGAGGGGCCTTGAATTCAGTTAAGCACCGACCTCACGCTTAAAACAGTGGCATACCCGCCGAATGCCCGGCGCTTTCGCCCTCACCCAAGCGCAACACGCGGCGCTCCAGCACCCCTTGCAGGGCTTCGAACCGCACCGGTTTAGCCAGGCGATCAGTCATGCCGATGCCATGGCAGCGTTCACGCTCTGGTCCATCACTTGAGCTACTCAAGGCGATCACCGGCAACTCACCACAGTCGGGCAGTGCACGAATCTGACAGCACAATGAGAAGCCGCCCTCCGGCACGTCGAGCAGCACCGCATCGAAGCGATTGCCTTGTAATGCCGCGAGTGCCGCCGGGCCGTTATCTACGGTTTTCACCCGGTAGCCGAGTTTGAGCAACATGCCACGCACCGCCAACTGGCCGACGCTGTTGTCGTCCACCAGCAACACGGTGCAATCCTGGGGCGCACGCTGCCTGGGCTGCGCTTGCCCGCTCGGCTTGGGTTGCGCAGGCACCACGCTGACGTCCACCTCCAACTGAAAACGGCTGCCCTTGCGCGGCTCCGAATGATGGGTCAGGCGCCCACCCAACAGCTCGATCAACTGCCGGCAAATCGCCAAACCAATGCCCAGGCCGCCGTATTCGCGAGTCATCGAGCCATCAAGCTGGAAGAAGCGCTGGTACAGCGTGGCCTCATCGAGAAAGGCGAAGCCGATACCGGTGTCGGTGACAATAAAGCTCAGGTGCAGTGCACCCTCCCCTTCGGGCACCCCGACTACGCGCAAGCGCACAGCGCCGAGTTGGGTAAATTTGAATGCATTGTCCAGCAGGCAATCCAGGCATTGGAGCAGTTTGTCGGCATCGCCGATCACCCGGTCCGGCAACTCATCGGCAACATCAATGGAAAACGCCAGGCCCTTGCTCTGCGCGCTGGGGGTGAACTGCTGGCGCAAGGTGTCGAGCACACCGCGCAGGCTGAACGCTTGCGGCTGGGCCACCATCCGACCGGCCTGCAACTCGGTCAGGGTGAGGATACCGTTGACCATGCGCATCATGTCCCGCGCCGAGCCCGCGGCGGTTTGCTGGTACTGCGCCAGGTCCTCGCCCAACGGCACGGTCTGCATCAATTCCAGGGAACCAATCACCCCATTCATCGGCGTGCGCAGTTCGTGGGTCAGGGTGGCGAGAAACTCGTCTTTGAGGCGATTACTGCGGGCCAGTTGCTGGTTGAGCGCTTCGAGCTTCTGGCTGGCGTCGAGGAGGATTTGCGCCTGCTGTTCGCGCATACCGTTGATGCGGTCGGCCAGGGCCAGGGACAGCAGTGCCACTTCAATGGCCGAGCCGAGCTGGCTGGCGTACATGGTCAGGAACACGTTGGGCAGGTAGCCCAGCACCATCAGCGTATTGACCACTCCGCCCAGCAGGAACGCCGACCAGGCGATGATGAAGTAGCGCGCCATGCGCTGCCCGCAGTACCAGGCCTTGATCGCGGCGACAAAGATGGTCACGGTGAACACCAGCGCCAGGCCGGTGGCCAGGCGCAGGGCCACGGCGTAGCTGGTCAACAGCGCCAGCGCCATCACCACGCCGCCGCACGCTGCCAGCGCCAGCAGGATCCGGTCGATCCAGCGGCTGTGCTGCACGGTGTGCAGGAAGCTGCGGGCAAACAGGCTGCCGAACAATGCCGCCGATCCGATCAGGAACGGCACCGCCGCATTCGCCCACCACGGGTTGTTCGGCCAGAAGTACTGCACCGCGACGCCATTGACCGACAGCTGGTACAAGCCGAACGATGCAATATAGAGGATGTAATAGAGGTAGCTGGTGTCGCGCACGCTGAGGTAAATGAACAGGTTGTAGATCAGCATGCCCAGCAGCACACCATAAATAGCCCCGAGTACATACAAGCGCAGCGGTTGTTCTTCCAGGTACGCCGTGCCCGCCCACAGGGTCAGCGGCGCCTGGATCGAGCCCTGGCTTTGCAAGCGCAGGTACAGGGTCTGCTGCTGATCGGGCGCAAAATTGAGCTTGAACAGGTAATTGCTCTGGCTCACTTCACGGCTGGAAAACGGCAATGCACTGCCGGTGCGGGCGGTCAGGCGGTAGTGACCGGTGCCGTCGCTCTGATACAGGTCCAGGCGATTGAGCGGCGGATAAGCCAACTCCAGAAACCAGGTGCGCGGTGCACGAGGATCTGTTGCGCTGTAATGCAGGTTGACCTTGAGCCAGAACACCGAGCGCGAATAGCCGGCGTTGAGGGTGGCTTTGTCATGGGTCTTGAACTGGGCGGCGTAGGCGGGGGAACTGACATCGGCAATGGTGAGGGCATCGGTTGGATCTTCGAGCACTTGCATGACCTGGCCCAGCGGCAGGCTTCGCGTGTCCTGGTTGAACTCGACGGCGCCGGCGAGCAAGGGTAGCCCGCACAATATAAAGATCAGCAAATAGCGCATAGAGCCCCAGCGTGGCCTGTCCGGTTATGTCAAAAGCCCCCCATCCTTTTGAGAAGACGTACACCGGCGATACAGTAAGTTGTTTGAATGCACTTTAGCATAGCCATTAAAGGCCATTGGACACCATTGAACTATTTTTTTGAAAGGCTCTACATCAAGGCCTTCAGAGGATTTTCATGCTGTTTCAATCGCCAGAAAAGCGCTGCTCCAGCGCTCACACTTCAACCATCGTCAGACGGCCACGCAAAAAGCGTTTGGTGGTAAGCTCGCGCACCATGAATATCTACAGCTCTCGCCCTGTTGTCCTCTGTCTCTCCGGCCACGATCCCAGTGGTGGCGCCGGCTTGCAGGCAGATATCGAAGCCCTGCTCGCCCAGGGCTGCCACGCGGCCCCGGCCGTCACAGCGTTGACCGTGCAGAACACCGTCAATGTCAGCGACTTCCGCGTGCTCGACCGTGATTGGGTGATGGCCCAGGCCAATGCCGTGCTCGGCGACTCCGAAGTCGCGGCCGTCAAACTGGGCATGCTCGGTTCCACCGCCATGGTCGATACGGTGGTTGAACTGCTGCAGGCGCACCCGCATCTGCCGGTGGTCTGCGACCCAGTGCTGCGCGCCGGCGGCGGCGGTAGCCTGGGCAAGGACGAGGTCGGCTATGCGATGCGCGAGCGGCTGTTGCCCTTGTCGCTGATCGCCACGCCCAACCTGCCGGAAGCGCGCATCCTGGCCGAACTGCCAGACGGCACTGCCGACGAGTGCGCCGAGAAACTGTTGCCGTACATCAAGCACCTGCTGATCACCGGCGGCCATGGCGACGAACATGAAGTGCACAACCGCCTGTACAGCCGCGACGGCACGCGCCATACCTTTACCTGCCAGCGCTTGCCCGGCAGCTATCACGGTTCGGGCTGCACCTTGGCCAGCGCCCTGGCCGGGCGCATCGCCCAGGGCGAAGGTTTGGCCAGCGCGGTGCAATCGGCCCTCAACTACACCTGGCGCACCCTGCGTGACGCCGAGCAACTGGGCCAGGGCCAGTTCGTGCCGCGCCGGCTGCCGCTGGATTTCTGCTCGTAACTTATCGCTTGTCACAGCAAGGGGCTTGCCCGATGAAACTACGTGGCCTTTACGCCATTACCGACAGCCAGCTCCTGGCCGGCAAGTTCCTCGCCTACGTCCAAGCGGCGCTGGACGGCGGCGTGACACTGTTGCAGTACCGCGACAAAAGCAGCGACGAGGCACGGCGCCTGCGTGAAGCCGAAAAGCTGTATGAACTGTGCTCGCGCTACAAGACTCAATTGATCATCAACGATGATGCCGAACTCGCCGCGCGCCTGGGCGTGGGCGTGCATCTGGGGCAGACCGATGGTCCGCTGACCCCGGCCCGTGCGCTGCTCGGTTCCAAGGCGATCATCGGTGCTACCTGCCACAGCCAGATCGAACTGGCCGAACAGGCCGCCAAGGAAGGCGCCAGCTATGTCGCCTTCGGGCGCTTCTTCAATTCCACCACCAAGCCCGGCGCACCTGCCGCCACCGTTGAAATGCTGGCCGAGGCCCGCACGCGCTTGCAGCTGCCGATCTGCGTGATCGGCGGCGTGACCCTGGACAACGCCGAACCGCTGGTGGCCCACGGTGCCGACCTGCTGGCCGTGGTGCACGGTTTATTCGGCGCCGACAGTACTCAGGAAGTCACGCGACGCGCCCGTGCTTTCAATGCCCTTCTTAAAATCTGATTTCAGAGAGACGTCCATCATGTCCCGTTCCGAAACCCTGTTTGCCAATGCCCAGAAACACATCCCCGGCGGTGTGAACTCCCCCGTGCGTGCGTTCAAGAGCGTGGGCGGCACGCCGTTGTTCTTCAAACACGCCGAAGGCGCCTACGTCACCGACGAAGATGACAAGCGCTACGTCGACTATGTCGGCTCCTGGGGCCCGATGATTCTCGGCCATAGCCACCCGGACGTACTCGACGCGGTGCGCCAGCAGCTGCAACACGGCTTGTCCTATGGCGCGCCGACCGCCATGGAAACCGAGATGGCCGACCTGGTTTGCGCCATCGTGCCGTCGATGGAAATGGTGCGCATGGTCAGCTCCGGTACCGAAGCCACCATGAGCGCGATCCGCCTGGCCCGTGGTTTCACCGGCCGCGACAACATCATCAAGTTCGAGGGTTGCTACCACGGCCACTCCGACAGCCTGTTGGTCAAGGCCGGCTCCGGCGCGCTGACCCAGGGCGTACCCAACTCTGCCGGTGTGCCGGCGGCATTCGCCAAGCACACCCTGACCCTGCCGTTCAACGACATCGCCGCCGTCGAGCAAATGCTCAGCGAAGTCGGCCAGGACGTGGCCTGCATCATCGTCGAACCGGTGGCCGGCAACATGAACTGCGTACCGCCGGCACCGGGTTTCCTCGAAGGCCTGCGCGAGCAGTGCGACAAGCACGGCGTGGTGCTGATCTTTGACGAAGTGATGACCGGTTTCCGCGTCGCCCTCGGCGGCGCCCAGGCACACTACGGCGTCACGCCGGACCTGAGCACCTTCGGCAAGATCATCGGTGGCGGTATGCCAGTAGGCTGCTTCGGCGGCAAGCGCGAAATCATGCAGCACATCGCCCCGCTGGGCCCGGTCTACCAGGCTGGCACCTTGTCGGGTAACCCGCTGGCAATGGCCGCTGGCCTGACCACCCTGCGCCTGATCAGCCGCCCGGGCTTCCACGCCGAGCTGACCGACTACACCACACGCCTGCTTGATGGCCTGCAGCAGCGCGCCGACACCGCGGGTATCCCGTTTGTCACCACCCAGGCCGGTGGCATGTTCGGCCTGTACTTCAGCGGCGCCGACGACATCGTCACCTTTGATGACGTGATGGGCAGCGATGCCGACCTGTTCAAGCGCTTCTTCCACCTGATGCTTGAAGGCGGCGTGTACCTGGCGCCGAGCGCCTTCGAAGCCGGCTTCACCTCGATCGCCCATGGCGAAGCCGAGCTGAAACTGACCCTGGATGCTGCCGAACGCGCCTTCGCGGCCCTGAAATAAGTGACCCACGTTCTGACGTTGCCCCCCAGGCAGCGTCAGATTTGCTACTTTGCTTACAGAAGTTTCCTGGTTTTTTCGAGAATTGCCCTGCAATCCGGCAGATAACTTGCCCAAGCAGCAGAAAAACGAGTAAAGACTTTGTAAGCAGAGGCCTGCTTATTTCATAATGCGCGCTTATTGGACTCCCCGAGGGTCCGCGCGCCCCGTCAGAGGTAAGTCGATTCCCATGAAACGCACCGGCCGCACCCTGGTTCTGGGCTGCCTGTTGCTCCTTCAGCCGCTGCTGGCACATGCCCAGGCAGGCGGCAACTCGTTGTTAATCCCAGCGATGGGTCGTTGCACCCTCAATACCCAGCCAGACAGCCAGGCCGAAGCCCTGAGCGCGTGCCAGAAACAAGCTGATGAAGGGGATGCGCAAGCGCAATACGAGTTGGGCGAGTTCTACCACGACAGCAAGAACCCGGCCGTCGACCTCAACAAAGCGTTGAGCTACTTCGAAAAGGCTTCGCTACAAGGCCACGCCCAGGCGCAATTCCAGCTCGGCAATATGTTCTTCAAGGGTGAAGGCGTGCCGGCCAATAACGTGCAGGCCTACATCGTGCTGAAAATGGCCGCGGTCAACGGTGCTGAAGACGCGCTGGACACCGCCGATGAGGTCGCCGAGCACATGCAGCGCGATGAACTGGAAGTGGCGACCCAGGTACTGGGGCAGATTTTCCGTAATTACCTGCAGGAATTGCAGAGCGCCGATGGGCGCTCGCCCTTCTCTCCCCTGCCCTGATCACGGCGATAACAGGTAGCCCTGTCGATATGCCGTGGACCCCGCTACATGGGCAATCGTCATACCGGCGCTTGCCATTCGGCGTACTGATCGCACATACAACAGCCCTTCATGCTCACACGCGACCTCAATCACTCGGTCCGTGATCGGGTCGATGACTTGCGCCACGATCTGTCCTGCTTCGAGGTAATCCCCCACCTGCGCGCAAAAGACCATCAAGCCTCCCACCGGGCTCACCACCGGCTCGACCCCCGCCAAGGGTGTTGGCGGGCTCAATAGCGCCGGCAGTGGCGGCGCTTGCCCCTCAATGCCTCCCTGTAACATCAGATAGTTGATCAACGCCTGACAATCCTGCCGCGCCAGCCCGTGGTCCACATCGGCAACGCCGCGCAACTCCACGGTCACGGCAAAACCCGGCGCCGAAAAGGCCCCAGGAAAACGCGCCTGCATCCGTGCCCAGAACAAGGTGTAGCAATCGTCGAACGAATGCCCGCCCGCGTCCGGGCTCATAAAGCAGGCCCGAGCGCCCAGGTACCGCGCCAGCGGCTCCACCTGGGACCAGGCATCGGGCGCCAGGTACAGGTGCTGCACTGCCTCGAAATCACAATGCAGGTCCAGCACCCTGTCGGCGTCACAGGCCAGCGTTTGCAGGACCAAACGCAGAGAGTGCAGCTGGGTCGCCGGTACCTGGCTGACAAGGGTTCGCCGCAGGGCCGCACGGATCAGATGCAGGTTATGCGCAGGATCATCGGTCAGAACATCCTGTACCTGGTCGCCGACCTGCTCGCTGACGTCAACGAAGAAGCGGTTGAAGTTCTCTCGACTGTCGTTATCGAAACGCCCCTGCGGTACGTCCATCAGCACCTGCTCCAACCCCAGCGGATTGGCCACCGGCACCAGCACCACTTGCCAACGCAACGCACCTGTCGCCTCCAGGTGCGCCAGACGCTGTTTGAGATGCCACAACACCAGCATCCCCGGTAATTCATCGGCGTGCAGGGACGCCTGGATGTAAACCTTGCTCGGCGCATTGGCCGGACCGTAATGAAAACTATGAATATGCCGCGTGGTACCTGGCACAGCCGTTAACAGTTCATGCCTGTGAGTCTGCATATTGCCCCCCTATCGACTCGAATCAAGAAAGCTCAGCCAACGTCGTTCAGCCAGATGGAACAAGCCGACCAACGCGAACGTAATACACAAGTAAAGCGCCGCGGCCAGGCCAAAGGATTGGAAGGTGAGGAAGGTTGCAGCGTTGGCATCCCGTGCGACTTTCAGGATATCCGGCACCGTTGCCGTGAACGCCAGGGTGGTGGAATGCAACATGAAGATCACTTCATTGCTGTAGTAGGGCAACGACCGGCGCAGGGCCGAGGGCATGATCAAGTGCACGTACAACTTCCAGCCGTCGAGGCCCAGGGAACGAGCAGCCTCGATTTCACCGCGTGGCATTGCCCGAATTGCGCCCGCCAGTATTTCCGTGGTGTAGGCCGCGGTATTGAGGGCAAACGCCAGAAGCGTGCAATTGAGCGCTTCGCGAAAAAAGGCATCCAGCAACGGTTGCTCGCGAACAGCGCCAATGCTGTAGATGCCGGTGTAGAAGATCAGTAACTGGATATACAGCGGTGTGCCGCGAAACACGTAGGTAAAGCTTTGCACCGGCCAGCGCAGCCAGCGTCGGCTGGACGTCCTGGCGATGGACAGTGGCAACGCCAACAGCAGGCCCAGGCACAAAGAGGCGCTGGTCAGCCACAAGGTCATGGCCAGACCGGTGATTTGTTGACCGTCGGAATAAATAAACGGCCGCCAATACTCCTGGATAAGCTCGATCATGATGATGATCCCTGCACACCTTCACCATACCGACGCTCCAGCCAGCGCAACGCTGCGTTTGAAACACTGCTGAGCAACAGGTAGACCAGCGCCGCCAGCAGCAGAAAAGCCAGTAATTGCTGACTGCTCTTGCCCGCCATCTGCGCCACTTTCACCAGGTCTGCCAGGCCGATGATCGACACCAGCGCCGTAGCCTTGAGCAAGACCATCCAGTTATTGCCCAGACCCGGCAGGGCGAATCGCATCATCTGCGGGAATATCACATGCAAAAAGCTCTGCCTGAAGCTCAGGCCAAGGGCCTTGGCTGCCTGGAACTGCCCACGGGGTACAGCCAGCAACGCGCCGCGAAAGGTTTCGGTGAAATAAGCGCCGTAGATAAACCCCAGAGTGATCACGCCGGCGCTGAAAGGGTCGATATCGATGTAGGCCCAGCCCAATTCGCTGGTCAGACGACTCAGGCCTGTCTGCAATCCGTAGAAAATCAACAGCATTAACAGCAGGTCCGGTACCCCGCGAATCAAGGTGGTGTACACCTGTGCGCACAGGCGCCATGCCCTCACCCTGGACAGCTTGGCACCTGCCCCCAGCAGGCCCAGGATCAGCCCCAGCAGCAATGACAACAGTGCCAGTTGCAAGGTGACCCAGACCCCGTGCAGTAACATCGGCAAAAAACCGCCCAGGGACGCGGCGAATTGAGTGAAGGCAGGTAGCATGATCGTGTCCTCGCTGGCCGTTGAAGGCGGTTATTGGCCGCTGAACATGTTCACACCGGGGAAGTACTGCTCTTGCAGGCGAGCGTAGGTGCCATCGGCGTGCAGGGCAGCCAGCCCCTTATCCAACAGCGCTTTCAGCGTGTGGTTGCCCTTGGCGAGGCCGATGCCGCTTTTGGACGGCATCAACTCGCTGTCAATCAGCGGCCCCAGTACAAACCCGACGCCTTGGGGTGAACGCAAAAATCCGCTCTGTGCTTGCTGAGCATCCTGCAGCGATGCCTGCAAACGCCCTGTCAGCAGGTCCGCGTACACTTGCTCCTGATCGGCATAAGCCACCACCTTCATACCCTGCCCAGCGAGCACTTGCCGGGCATAAACTTCCTGAGTACTGCCCTGCAAATAGCCGACGGCCATGCCTGTGGAAAGCTCGGTGCCAGGGCGCATCACCATGGCAGTGGGGCTGGAAAACACCTCCGAGGAGAAGTCGATGACCTTTTGCCGAGCGGCAGTGATGGTCATTGAAGCGAAGATGGCGTCGATCTTGCCGGCGTTGAGGCTGGGAATCATGCCGTCAAAGTCACTCTCGACCCATTGGCACCGAATATTCAAACGTGCACAAATTGCATTGCCGATATCTATTTCAAAACCGGTCAAAGTCCCCGTGCTGTCTTTATAAGCAAAGGGCGCATAGTTGGGATCGGCAGCGAAACGGATCACGTTGTAATCGTTGGCAAACAACGATGTATTAATCAGGAGCGCGGTGAATAACATCAGGAGTATTTTTTTCATTATTGTATTCCTCGTTATTGATTGAACAGTTGGACTGACTACACCTCTATAAATGGAATTTCTCTGCGCACTACCAGCGAGCCCTCCGGCGCATCGAACTCACGCGCGATGCGATGCCCTGAATACACCGCCGCCGCAATGGTGCCGGGCGCCACACAGTCGCCGATCAGCGTGAGCGTTCGGATGCCTGCCGCCTGTAACTGTTCGGGTGAGTTGTTCAAGGCCTGATACAGCGCCTGCTCAGGCTCCCGGGAAGTGACCAGCAGCAAGGCTGCAGCTGGGATCAACCGCGTACGTTCGGTGTAGATGCAGCCCGCTACCACGCCCTCTGGCTTAACGCTGACCAGCGTATGGGACGGCACGATCGTGACATTCAGCTGCATCAGACGACGCTGAATGCGATGCTGCTCAAGGGTGTTATGGGTCCAGGCCGCCACGTCCGCCGCGGGGGTGACGAATATCACCTCCACGCCACGCGCCACCAGATGTTCGGCCAGCACGCTGCCCATGTAATAGTGATCGTCATCGAACAGCAGCACCGGCGAAGCGGGCAACGCCCCTGCCATCAGGTCATCAGGCGTCAGCACGGGCAGGCTGTCCAGGCCCGATAAGGATCGGCGCAAGGCGCGCCCCAATCCATCACGTCGCCAGTGGGAACCCGTAGCAATGAACACATGCTCAGCGGCTAAATCCAGCACGTCCTGGGCCTGCAAGTGGCTTTCCCGATAGATCTCCACCGACGGCATACGGCTCAACGCATCCAGTCGATAGTCAATCACCCGAGCCCAACTCGCCAGCCCCGGCAGCCGAGCTTCCAGCGCTACACGTCCGCCCAGGGTGCGCAGGCCGTCGACCAGGGCCACTTCCATCCCTCGCGCACCCAGGATCCGTGAACACTCAAGCCCGGATGGCCCGGCGCCGACCACCAGCGCCCGGCCGGGTTGCTGCGTATGGTTGACCGACTCGGGATGCCAGCCACGTCGCCATTCCTCACCCATGGTCGGGTTCTGTGTACAGCGCAGGGGCGTGCTGGTGTGATCACCACTGACGCATACATTGCAGCCGATACACTCGCGAATTTCCTCGGCGCGCCCCTCTTCAATCTTCTTGGGCAAGAAGGGATCGGCGATCGAAGGGCGGGCCGCCCCGATCAGGTCCAGCACGCCACGACGAACCAAAGACACCATGGTGTCTGGCGAAGTGAAGCGGCCGACGCCCACCACGGGCTTGCTGGTCAGCGCCTTGAGCCCCAGCAGGAAGGTCTCCTGGTAACCCTCCCCGGCAAAGCGCGCCGTCACGCTGTCATTGGACCAATCGGCGACATTGACGTCCCACAGGTCCGGCAGGTCTGCCAGCATCGAGAAGATTTCGGCACCTTCGTCCTCGCGACTCAAGCCGTCGGCCATTTGTTCATCCACCGCCAGGCGGACCGCTACGGCACACCGATCACCGACTGCGTCGCGAGTGTCTTCAATCAATTCGCGGAGCAAACGCACACGGTTTTCCAACACACCGCCGTATTCGTCGGTACGCCGGTTATTGCGTGGCGTGAGGAAATGGAACGGCACACTCAGGTCGTGGCCGGCGTACACATAGATGATGTCGAAACCCGCCTCCCGGGCGCGCAATGCGGCGGCTCGATGCAGGGCGCGCAATTGCCGGATATCGGCATGGCTCATGGCCCGGGCCTGCACCGGGTCGTAACTGCGCACCGGGGTATTGGAAGGCGCCCAGGGAATTTCGCGACTGTAGCGGTTGGGCGCCGAGTAACCGTTGAATGCCAGCTCTACCCCTGCCAACGACCCGTGCTGGTGTACCGCCTCACACATGCGGGCCACTGCAGGAATGTCGCGCTCATCCCACAAACGCGCCTCGATATAAGGGGAGAACTCGCTCAGCGGGCTGATTTCGCACTCTTCAGTGCACACCACGCCCCAGCCGCCCTCGGCTTTCACTGCGCGCATCCGGGCCATGGCCGAGGGATGTACATGGCCCATGCCATTACAGTGGGGAACTTGATAAAAGCGATTGCGAGTACGGACCGGGCCTATTTGTACCGGCTCAAACAGAATGTCATAGCGAGGATCGCGCACAGGGCTACTCCCGAACAAGTCAGTTCGTTAATGACGGCGTGATGGAACTTGGCGCTAATGAGTGGCGTGATTAAACGCAGTTGAACGGGGGAAACTTCGAGGTTTTCTTATTATTGGTATATTCATGATGCCCTCTCTGAATAAACAAAATTTGCTATCCTTCAAACAAAATGTCCATCCATTGAGAGGCAGTTTCGGAAACGCCCTACAAATTAATTGCAGATCATTTCTCGGGCATCGGCATCGGAAACGGCATCACATTGCTCGTGCCCCGTGCTTCGCTGATCTTCGGCGTACCCAGGCGTTCGACTTCATCGATGCGCACAATCGAATGCATCGGCACAAAGCTGCGCACCACGCCTTCGAACTGGGCCTTGAGCTTTTCTTCGCCCGGATCGACGACCAACTGGGTGCGCTCGCCAAAGACGAACTCTTCCACTTCCAGGAAGCCCCACAGATCACTTTGATAGATCTGCTTGGCGTACATTTCGAACACCTGGCCCTGGTTGAGGAAAATCACCTTGTAGATTGGAGCTTCACGTTTGGTCATGGTGGGCGGGGAACACATGGGGATATAAAAGAGGGCGCGAACTATAGCATGGCACCCGATGCACAGCGCTAGGAACCGATGGGCATGACCCCTATAATGCGCGGTTCTTTACCACCAGTTGACGATTCCCATGGCCAAGAAGCTTTATATCGAAACCCACGGTTGCCAGATGAACGAGTACGACAGCTCGCGCATGGTCGACCTGCTGGGCGAACACCAGGCCCTGGAAGTCACCGCCCGCGCCGAAGATGCCGACGTGATCCTGCTCAATACCTGCTCGATCCGCGAACGGGCCCAGGACCGTGTGTACTCCCAGCTGGGCCGCTGGCGTGAATTGAAACTGGCCAACCCGGACATGGTGATCGCCGTCGGCGGTTGCGTGGCCAGCCAGGAAGGTGCTGCGATCCGCGACCGCGCCCCGTATGTCGACGTGGTGTTCGGCCCGCAGACCTTGCACCGCCTGCCGGAAATGATCGACGCCGCACGCGTCACCAAGCTGCCGCAGGTGGACGTATCGTTCCCGGAAATCGAGAAATTCGACCATTTGCCCGAGCCGCGCATCGACGGCCCGAGCGCCTACGTGTCGGTGATGGAAGGTTGCAGCAAGTACTGCACTTTCTGCGTGGTGCCCTACACACGCGGTGAAGAAGTCAGCCGGCCATTTGACGATGTACTGGCAGAAATCATCCACCTGGCTGAAAACGGCGTGCGCGAAGTGACCCTACTGGGCCAGAACGTCAACGGCTACCGCGGCCTGACCCACGACGGGCGCCTGGCCGACCTGGCGGAGCTGATCCGCGTGGTCGCCGCCGTCGATGGCATCGAACGTATCCGCTATACCACTTCGCACCCGCTGGAATTCTCCGACAGCCTGATCCAGGCCCACGCCGAAGTGCCGGAGCTGGTCAAGCACCTGCACTTGCCGGTGCAATCGGGCTCGGACCGCATCCTGTCGGCGATGAAGCGCAACCACACGGCGCTGGAATACAAATCCAAGCTGCGCAAATTGCGCGCCGCCGTACCGGGCATCTGCATCAGTTCGGACTTTATCGTCGGCTTCCCGGGCGAAACCGAGAAAGATTTCCAGCAGACCATGAAGCTGATTGAAGACGTCGGTTTCGACTTTTCCTACTCGTTCGTGTACAGCCAGCGCCCGGGCACCCCGGCGGCGGACCTGCTGGACGAAACCCCGGAGGCGTTGAAAAAGGAGCGGTTGAACGCACTGCAACATCGTCTCAACCAACAGGGTTTCGAAATC
Source organism: Pseudomonas sp. GZJR-8 (assembly GCF_002916705.1). Taxonomy (NCBI): domain Bacteria; kingdom Pseudomonadati; phylum Pseudomonadota; class Gammaproteobacteria; order Pseudomonadales; family Pseudomonadaceae; genus Pseudomonas; species Pseudomonas sp. GZJR-8. Next base: position 197,089 of record NZ_JXSI01000009.1, read on the forward strand.
AGCCGACAAATGGTCGGCTCGACCCAGCGCATCCTGGTCACCGATTATTCGAAGAAAGACCCGGGTGAGTTGCAGGGGCGCACCGAGAACAACCGCATCGTCAACTTCCGCTGCGACAACCCGACGCTGATCGGCCAATTTGCCGATGTGCACATCGATGCGGCGCAGCCACACTCGTTGCGCGGCTCGCTGATCAACTGATCTCGCGGACCGGATGAAGATCAAAATGTGGGAGCTGGCTTGCCTGCGATAACGATGTATCAGTGCCCTATGTGCCAACTGACCCACCGCGATCGCAGGCAAGCCAGCTCCCACAGGAGTTCTTCATGGTTATCGAGAGTGGGGCCAGGCTATTTAAGTGCTTTCGCACACCGGCGCCTGGCGTTATTCTCTCTCTCACCTCATCAGCCAAAGGGCGGCTAAAAGCAACCTTGAACGCACCCATAGCAGAACCCCATCGTTTTCTCCTCGAGCCGTTTGAGGCTCGCCGTTTCGCCAACCTGTGCGGACAGTTCGACGAGCACCTGCGCCTGATCGAACAACGCCTGAGCATCGAGATCCGCAACCGCGGCAATCAGTTCGAGCTCATTGGTGAACCCCAACACACCACGTCTGCCGAAAACCTGCTGCGTCGCCTCTACCGCGAAACCAAGGGTAGTGAGCTGTCGCCAGAGACGGTACACCTGTACCTGCAGGAATCTGCGGTGCAAGACCTGGCCAACAACCCTGTGGCCGAAGCCAGTGTGGCCCTGCGTACCAAAAAAGGCATGATTCGCCCACGCGGCTTGAATCAGCAGAAGTACGTCAAGGAAATCCTCGGCAACGACATCAACTTCGGCATCGGCCCGGCCGGTACCGGCAAGACCTACCTGGCCGTCGCCTGTGCGGTGGATGCCCTGGAGCGCGAGCAAGTGCGGCGCATCCTGCTGGTGCGCCCGGCGGTCGAAGCGGGCGAAAAGCTCGGCTTCCTGCCCGGCGACCTGGCCCAGAAGATCGACCCGTACCTGCGCCCGCTCTACGACGCGCTGTACGAGATGCTCGGCTTTGAATACGTGGCCAAGCTGATCGAGCGCCAGGTGATCGAAATCGCCCCGCTGGCCTACATGCGTGGCCGCACCTTGAACAACAGCTTCATCATCCTCGACGAAAGCCAGAACACCACCGTCGAGCAGATGAAGATGTTCCTCACCCGCATCGGTTTCGGCTCTACCGCCGTGATCACCGGTGACGTCACCCAGGTCGACCTGCCCAAGGGCACCAAGTCGGGGCTGGCGCAGGTGATCGAGGTACTCAAGGATGTACCGGGCATCAGCTTCACGCATTTCATGCCCAAGGACGTGGTGCGTCACCCGCTGGTGCAGCGCATCGTAGAAGCCTATGAGCGTTTCGATCACAAGGATGACGCACCGGCCAGGGACGTTCGCGGCGATGCTTGAGCTAGACCTGCAGCTTGCCACCGAAGCGCCCGCCCCCAGCGAAGCACAGTTCCGGCACTGGTGCACCCTGGCCCTGCGCCAGCGCACCGCAGACTCGGAGCTGACCATTCGTCTGGTGGATGAGCCCGAAGGCCGCGAGCTGAACCACACCTGGCGTCAAAAAGACTACGCGACCAACGTGCTGTCCTTCCCCGCCGACGTACCCGACGAGTTGCTGGATATCCCGCTGCTGGGCGATCTGGTGATCTGCGTCGGGGTGGTCGAGCGCGAGGCAAAGGAACAAGGCAAGGAACTTGAAGCCCATTGGGCCCATCTAGTCATCCACGGCTGCTTGCATCTCTTGGGCTACGACCATATAGACGATGATGAAGCCGAGGAAATGGAAGCACTGGAACGAACGTTGCTTGCTGAACTGGGTCACCGCGACCCTTACGCAGACGACGAAAGCTGATCAACACTCAACTGTCATATCAAAGGATTTAGAGTAATCGCTATGAGCGAAGACCGATCGAGCAACGGGCAGAAGTCATGGCTGGGTAAACTGACCCAGGCTTTTGCCCACGAGCCGAAAAACCGCCAGGAGCTGCTGGAGCTGCTGCGCGAGGCCCACCAGAACAAGTTGCTGGACAGCGAAGCGCTGGCCATCGTCGAAGGCGCCATCCAGGTGGCTGACCTGCAAGTACGGGACATCATGGTCCCGCGCTCGCAGATGATCAGCATCAAGGCGACCCAGACCCCACGGGAATTCCTCCCGGCCGTGATCGACTCGGCGCACTCGCGCTACCCGGTGATCGGTGAAAGCCATGACGACGTCATGGGTGTCCTGCTGGCCAAGGACCTGTTGCCGCTGATCCTCAAGGAGAATGGCGACAGCTTCAACATCAAGGACCTGCTGCGTCCGGCCACCTTCGTACCTGAATCCAAGCGCCTGAATGTGCTGCTGCGCGAATTTCGCGCCAACCACAATCACATGGCCATTGTGATCGACGAATACGGCGGCGTGGCTGGCCTGGTGACCATCGAAGACGTGCTGGAACAGATCGTCGGCGATATCGAAGACGAGCACGACGTCGAAGAGGACAGCTACATCAAGCCGCTGCCCAGCGGTGACTTCCTGGTCAAGGCGCTGACGCCGATCGAGAACTTCAACGAGTTCTTCGACAGCGAATTCTCCGACGATGAGTTCGACACGGTCGGCGGCCTGGTGATGAGTGCGTTCGGGCATCTGCCCAAGCGTAACGAAACCACCGAGATTGGCGCCTATCGCTTCCGCATTTTGAATGCCGATAGTCGTCGTATCCATCTGATCCGTTTGACACCTATTGCCCGCTAAGGAAGGGGTGGGGCATCAGCTATTTCCTGTGTCGCGTTGCCCCTGAGAGCGGGCCAGGCAAGGCGCAGGCCGCAGGGAATGGCATTCCCTTTTCAAGGCCTGCAACGCAGTATGGCCCGCTCTCAGGGACAACCCGAAGGGCCGGGCCTGCTGCGACACAGGGCTGCGTTACTCGTCGTTCATTTGGAAAAACCAAACCACACTCCTCGCGCCTTGCCCTGTGCCGCAGCAGGCCCGGCGCGATACAGGAAATAGCTGATGACCCACCCCTACATGCAGCGCCTGAACCGCCCCGGCTGGCCCGGTAACCTGCTGGCCGTGGTGGCCGGCGCCATCACTACCCTGGCGCTGGCGCCGTTCGATATCTGGCCGTTGGCTCTGGTAGCGGTCGGCCTGTTCTATATCGGCCTGCGGGAGCTGACACCCCGCCAGGCCCTGGGCCGCGGCTGGTGTTTCGGTTTCGGCCTGTTTGGCGCCGGCACCAGCTGGATCTACTACAGCATCCACCACTTCGGCGGCGCTTCGGTGCTGCTGGCGGGGTTCCTGATGCTGCTGTTCACCGCCGCCATTGCCTGGTTCTTTGCCCTGCCCGCCTGGTTGTGGGCGCGCTGGCTGCGCCGCAATGAAGCACCGTTGGCGGATGCCCTGACCTTCGCCGCGTTATGGGTTGGCCAGGAAGCGTTTCGTGGCTGGTTCCTCACCGGTTTCCCCTGGTTGTACTCCGGTTACAGCCAACTCGACGGCCCGCTGACCGGCCTCGCGCCGCTGGGCGGAATGTGGCTGATTTCCTTCGCGCTTGCACTCACGGCAGCCCTGCTGTGCAACCTGCCGCGCCTGCTGGCAAGCAAGCGCAACGCCTTCATTGGTGCGGGCCTGGTGTTGCTGGTCGCCCCCTGGGCCATCGGCCTGGCGCTCAAGCACCACGCCTGGACCTCGCCCTCCGGCGCCCCCCTGAGCGTCGCCGCCATCCAGGGCAACGTCGAGCAAAGCATGAAGTGGGACCCCGAGCAGCTTAATGCACAGTTGGCGCTATATCGCGACATGAGCCTGAGCTCCAAGCGTGTCGACCTGCTGGTATGGCCGGAAACCGCCGTGCCGGTGCTCAAGGAGTCGGTCGAGGGCTACCTCGGCATGATGGGCAAGTTTGCCGCCGACCGGAACACCGCGCTGATTACCGGGGTACCGATTCGCCAGGAAGTGCACCATGAGAAGCGCTACTTCAATGGCATTACCGTAGTCGGCGAAGGTGACGGCACCTATCTCAAGCAAAAGCTGGTGCCGTTTGGCGAATACGTGCCGTTGCAGGACATGCTGCGCGGGCTGATTGCGTTCTTCGACCTGCCGATGTCGGACTTCGCCCGTGGCCCTTCAGACCAGGCCATGCTTCAGGCCAAGGGCTATCAGATTGCGCCGTTCATTTGCTATGAAGTGGTGTACCCGGAATTCGCTGCCGGCCTGTCGGCCCAGAGCGACCTGCTGCTGACCATCAGCAACGACACCTGGTTCGGCCGCTCCATCGGCCCATTGCAGCACCTGCAAATGGCGCAGATGCGTGCACTGGAAGCCGGGCGCTGGATGATCCGCGCCACCAACAACGGCGTGACCGGGCTGATCAACCCGTTTGGGCAGATCACCGCACAGATCCCGCAGTTCGAGCGCGGCATTCTCTATGGGGAGGTGGTGCCGATGCATAACCTCACGCCATACCTGCAATGGCGTTCGTGGCCGTTGATCATTGTGTGCCTGGGGTTGTTTGGCTGGGCGCTGCTGGCTGGCCGGATGTCCAAAACGCTCTGACCTGTGGGAGCTGGCGTGCCTGCGATGGCGGTGTATCAATGCGCTGAGTGCTCACTGACCCACCGCCATCGCAGGCAAGCCAGCTCCCACAATTGATTTCCTGTGTTGCACCTATCGGTAGAACAACCGATACCCCACCTGCCCCACCGCTTCGTTGATCAACTGCCCGCTCTGCCACACCGCCTTGACCTCCGGCATCCAGCCGCCCAGCGGCCGGCCGTGGTCCACGCCCAGAAAGCCCACCGGCCCGGGCACCACGGTGAAACCGGCTTTCTCAAAACTCCACACCGAACGCGGCATATGCCAGGCCTGCGTCACCACCACCACACGCTTGATGCCTTGGGGCAGCAGAATCTCGGCGCTCATCTGGGCGTTTTCCCAGGTGGTACGGCTGCGCTCTTCCTTCCAGCGCACGCTGACGCCAAAATCATCCTGCATCGAAACGGCCATCAGTTCGGCTTCACTGGGCGGCGTGCCGTAATGCAAGCCGCCACTGGTCAGCACCGGCAAGCCTGACGCCTTGGCCAGTCGCGCCGCATAACGCTCACGCTCAAGACCAACGCCGGTGGGCTGGTCGCTGCCCCAGGCGATGTCCCCACGCTCGCGCCCGGAGCCCAACACCACAATCGCATCGGCGCGCTGGGCGAGCGTGGCCCAGTCTTCGCGAGCCAATGGCGGCGCTGTCTCAAGCGCACGGGCGCCCCATTGCACCATCACCGGCAGGCTGATCAACCACATCCCGCCCAGCCCCAGGGCAAAGCACACCCCGGCCAGGCGCGGGCGGCTACGGCGAAACCACCAGGCACACGCCAACAACAACAAAAAAATGCCGGGCGGCAACAGCAATTGTTTGATGAAATAACGAAAAGGCATCGGGCATCTCCAAAGATGCCCGAAGCCTAAATGCAACGCGATCAAGCGACAATCTTTACCAGCCTGTTTCGACAACGTTAATGGATAGTACTGTGCTTCACTTGCACCGTACGGACCGGGACCTTTCCGGGCCGCGACCGGCCGCCAAGTCTTTGAGCCAAATGACCTTGGCCGAACGAGGAGGCTCCTGGGCTGGCGGGGAGGCCTGCCCATGAGAGGCGCGGTGTTGATTCAACTCCAGGTAAGTCTTGATCAATTCAAGCTCTGCCTGGCTCAAGCCTCGCAACTCCAGCTCCAGAGGCCGCTCATCACGCAATCGGCCTGCGGTTCTTGCAGCATCCAATGCCCGACCCAAACGGTCGATCAGTCCTTCATACAATTGCGGTTTCGTTAGAGTTCGCTGCGATTCAACCATCCCCTCACCTCATTGAAGAAATACTTGCTCCCCAATAAACAGCGTAGCCCCCGTTGCTGCACCTGCCCGGTGCCGCGACAGACGGCCCTTGCCGCGCAATCAGGGTTTCCCTCGATAGAGTGGGGTCATGTATGCTACGGCGCTTCCTGTAACTCCACTTCCCGCAGGGTTTGGGCACGGACGCGCCACTTTCTGGTGTCGAACAACCCGGACTATGCACCGAAGAGGATTAGGCCACCCCTATTCAGTTCAAAAGTAGCCATGCACGAACAATATCAGCCCCGTGAAATAGAAAATGCCGCACAAACCTTCTGGGACGAGCAAAAGTCCTTTGAAGTCAGCGAACAGCCAGGCAAGGAGACTTACTACTGCCTATCGATGTTCCCTTACCCCAGCGGCAAGCTACACATGGGGCACGTGCGTAACTACACCATCGGCGACGTGATTTCCCGCTACCAGCGCATGCTCGGCAAAAACGTCCTGCAACCCATGGGTTGGGACGCCTTCGGTATGCCGGCAGAAAACGCCGCGATGAAAAACAACGTGGCGCCCGCCAAGTGGACCTACGAAAACATCGCCTACATGAAGACCCAGCTGCGCAGCCTGGGCCTGGCGGTGGACTGGTCCCGCGAGGTCACCACCTGCAAGCCCGATTACTACCGTTGGGAACAATGGCTGTTCACGCGCCTGTTCGAAAAAGGTGTGATCTACAAAAAGAGCGGTACCGTGAACTGGGACCCGATCGACCAGACCGTACTGGCCAACGAGCAGGTCATCGACGGTCGCGGCTGGCGCTCCGGCGCGCTGATCGAAAAGCGCGAAATCCCGATGTACTACTTCAAGATCACCGCCTACGCGGATGAACTGTTGTCGAGCCTCGACGATCTGCCGGGCTGGCCTGAACAGGTCAAGACCATGCAGCGCAACTGGATCGGCAAATCCAAGGGCATGGAAGTGCAGTTCCCGTATAACGTCGATTCCATCGGCGAAGCGGGCGCCCTGAAAGTCTTCACCACCCGTCCGGATACGCTGATGGGCGCGACTTACGTCGCGGTCGCCGCCGAACACCCGCTGGCCACCCAGGCGGCACAGAACAACCCCGAGCTGCAGGCGTTCATCGCCGAATGCAAGGGCGGCAGCGTGGCGGAAGCCGACGTCGCCACCCAGGAGAAAAAAGGCCTGCCGACCGGCCTGTTCGTCGAGCACCCGCTGACCGGCGAGAAACTGCCGGTATGGGTCGCCAACTATGTGCTGATGCACTACGGCGACGGCGCCGTCATGGCCGTGCCGGCCCACGACGAGCGCGATTTCGAATTCGCCACCAAATACAGCCTGCCGATCAAGTCGGTAGTACGTACCAGCTCGGGCGACACCAACCCAGCCCCGTGGCAAGACGCCTACGGCGAGCACGGCACCCTGATCAACTCCGGCGAATTTGACGGCCTGGACTTCCAGGGCGCCTTCGACGCCATCGAAGTCGCGCTGATCAAGAAGAACCTCGGTGCTTCGCGCACCCAGTTCCGCTTGCGCGACTGGGGTATCAGCCGCCAGCGCTACTGGGGCTGCCCGATCCCGATCATTCACTGCCAAACCTGCGGCGATGTACCGGTACCGGAAGACCAACTGCCCGTCGTGCTGCCTGAAGATGTAGTGCCAGATGGTGCTGGCTCGCCATTGGCGCGCATGCCCGAGTTCTACGAGTGCAACTGCCCGAAATGCGGCGCACCGGCCAAGCGTGAAACCGACACCATGGACACCTTCGTGGAGTCCTCCTGGTACTACGCCCGTTACGCCTCGCCGCACTATGAAGGTGGCCTGGTGGAGAAATCCGCAGCCGACCATTGGCTGCCGGTGGATCAGTACATCGGCGGTATCGAACACGCCATTCTCCACCTGCTGTACGCGCGCTTCTTCCACAAGCTGATGCGCGACGAAGGCCTGGTGAGCTCCGATGAGCCGTTCAAGAACCTGCTGACCCAGGGCATGGTGATCGCCGATACCTACTATCGTCGCGAAGCCAATGGCGCCTACACCTGGTTCAACCCGGCGGACGTCGAACTTGAGCGTGACAGCAAAGCCAAGGTGATCAGCGCCAAACTGAAAGCCGACGGCCTGCCGGTGGAAATCGGTGGCACCGAGAAGATGGCCAAGTCCAAGAACAACGGCGTCGACCCACAGTCGATGATCGACCAGTTCGGCGCCGATACCTGCCGTCTGTTCATGATGTTTGCCTCGCCGCCCGACATGAGCGCCGAATGGTCCGACTCCGGCGTCGAAGGCTCGCACCGCTTCCTCAAGCGCGTCTGGCGCCTGGCCCATGCCCATGTCAGTCAGGGCTTGCCGGGCAAGCTGGACGTCGCGGCCTTGAACGACGAGCAGAAAGCCATTCGCCGCAGCACTCACCTGGCCATCCGCCAGGCGAGCCTGGACGTAGGGCAGAACCACAAGTTCAACACCGCCATCGCCCAGGTGATGACGCTGATGAACGTGCTGGAAAAAGCCCCGCAGGCCACCGAACTTGATCGCGCGCTGATTCACGAGGGCCTGGAAACGGTTACCCTGCTGCTCGCACCGATCACGCCGCATATCAGCCACGACCTGTGGAACCGCCTGGGCCACAGCGGCGCCGTCATCGATGCCGCCTGGCCGGTACAGGATGACAGCGCCCTGGTTCAGGACACGCTGCAACTGGTCATCCAGGTTAACGGTAAACTGCGCGGCCAGATCGACATGCCGGCCAGTGCCAGCCGTGAAGAGGTCGAAGCGGCTGCGCGCATCAACGAAAACGTGCTGCGCTTTACCGAAGGCTTGACGATCCGCAAAGTGATCGTGGTGCCCGGCAAACTGGTCAACATCGTCGCCAGCTAAATCGGATCGGGCGCGGGGCTTGGGCCCTGCGCCGAACTAAACCTTTAGGGCCTGGATAAGGCCCACCTGGTTTCAAGGGGAGCAACAAAATGATCAAACGCAATCTGCTGGTTATGGGCCTTGCCGTGCTGCTGAGCGCTTGCGGCTTCCAGCTGCGCGGCACCGGCACCAACGAGCTGTCGCTCAAGGAACTCGACGTCAGCGCCCGCAACGCCTATGGCGAAACCGTCACCCAGCTGCGCCAGACCCTGGAGAACAGCGGCGTGCACGTGTACAACGGCGCGACCTACAAACTGATCCTGACGGACGAGAAAGAAACCCAGCGCAATATCAGCTACGCCAGTGCCGGCCGTGCGTCCGATGTGGAGTTGAACACTGCGCTCTACTTCGAAGTACAGGGTCGCGATCAGTTGCCGCTGATGGGTGACAAGATCCAGGTGCAGAAAGTCGTGAGCCACGATGGCAATAACCTGGTGGGTTCGGACTCCGAGACCCTCCAGGTGCGCAAGGAAATGCGTCGTGAGCTGATCCAGCGCATGATGACTCGCCTGCAAATGCTGACCCCGGAAAAACTCGCCGCCCTGCAGCAAACCGCCGACAACAAGGCCAAGGCTGACGCCGATGCCCTGAAAGCCGCGCAAGAGTATGAAGACAACACGCCGAAACAATCGCCTGTTGAAGTTCCTGTCGAGTAAGCCAGACGGGGCGCCCCTGGCGCCCCGTTCGCCCTGCCTATGAAACTCGCCCCCGCCCAACTCGCCAAACACCTGCAAGGTGGCCTTGCGCCTGTCTATATCGTCAGCGGTGATGACCCGCTGCTGTGCCAGGAAGCGGCCGACGCTATCCGCACTGCCGCGCGCCAGCAAGGTTTCGATGAACGTCAGGTATTCAGTGCTGACGCCAGTTTCGACTGGGGTACCCTGCTGCAAGCCGGCGCGAGCATGTCGCTGTTTGCCGAAAAGCGCCTGCTGGAGCTGCGCCTGCCCTCGGGCAAGCCCGGCGACAAAGGTGCGGCGGCGCTGATGGAGTACTGCTCGCGCCCTGCCGAAGACACCGTGCTGCTGATCAGCCTGCCCAAGCTCGACGGCAGCGCGCAGAAAACCAAGTGGGGCAAGGCACTGGTAGAAGGTGCGCAAACCCAGTTCATCCAGATCTGGCCTGTGGACAGCAACCAGTTGCCGCAGTGGATTCGTCAGCGCCTGTCACAATCGGGGCTGGCGGCGACACAAGATGCCGTGGAGCTGATCGCCGCCCGGGTCGAGGGCAACCTGCTTGCCGCCGCCCAGGAGATCGAAAAGCTCAAGCTGATGGCCGAGGATGGGCAGATCACCGTCGAAACCGTACAAGGCGCAGTGGCCGATAGCGCTCGCTTTGATGTGTTCGGCCTAGTCGATGCGATCCTCAACGGTGAGCCCGCCCACGCGCTGCGTATGCTTGAAGGCTTGCGTGGCGAAGGGGTGGAACCGCCGGTGATCCTCTGGGCCCTGGCCCGGGAGCTGCGAGTACTGGCGAATATCGCCTTGCAATACAGCCAGGGCACACCGCTGGACAAATGCTTCAGCCAGGCCAGGCCACCGGTGTGGGACAAGCGCAAACCGCTGATGAGCAAAGCCCTGCAACGGCACTCGGCGCAACGCTGGGCGCAACTGTTGCTGGAAGCGCAGCGCATCGATGCGCAGATCAAGGGCCAGGCAGCCGGCTCGCCGTGGATGAGCCTGAGCCGTTTGTCGCTATTGATGGCCGGCCAGCGCCTCACCCTGCCAGCCGAATAACCCTCTCTTGAAAACACCATAGATCCAATGTGGGAGGGGGCTTGCTCCCGATGGCAGTGTGTCAGGAATTTATGTTTCACTGATGTACCGCTATCGGGAGCAAGCCCCCTCCCACATTTGACCTGCGTACCTTTCCTACACTTCGCGGGGCTTTACAGCCGCTCAACTTAGGCAGATTATTTGCCCGCTCCACCACCCACAGAGACTAGACACCATGAGCAAAAAGCCATCCAAGCATGGCCCCAACAAGGCCAAATCCATCATCGCCCAGCCACTGTTCCGCAGCCGTCAGGAACGCGCCGGCAAGGGCAAAGGCAGCTACCGCCGCGAAGCCTTCCAGTCTAATAGCTGGGAGGCTTCTTACTTTCTGGCTGCCTGAAGGCAAGCGCCCCTCTGGCATGATAAGGTCTGTACCTGATTTGTAACCCCCTGGACCTGTGCATGCCCTCTAGTCTTTCTCGTCGTTGGCACCTACGCCAATTGATCGCTGCCTCCAGCCTCATTCTGCTTGTCGCCTGCGCGGAAAAACCTACCGCCGCGGACGCTCAGCCCCTGCCCAAGCTCCAGACGGCACCGGCTATCGCACCGGCTGTGGTTGCCCCCTTGGCAGTGGATAATCTTGATATCCAACCGACCCAGACCTTTGCCGAATGGCAGGCTGGCTTCCGTGCGCAAGCGCTGCAAGCCGGGATCACTGCGGCTGTGTTCGATAACGCTTTTGCCGGCGTCACCCCTGATATGGCGGTGATTCGCGCCGACCGCAGCCAACCGGAATTTTCCCGCCCGGTGTGGGAATACCTCGACGGCGCCCTGTCACCGGTGCGCGTGCGCAATGGTCAGGCGCTGCTGGTCAAATACGCTGATATTCTGCAAAGCATCGAACAGCGCTATGGCGTCGACCGCCAGGCACTGGTCTCGGTGTGGGGCATGGAGAGCAACTTCGGCGCGTTCCAGGGCAATAATTCGGTGATCCGCTCCCTGGCCACCCTGGCCTATGAAGGCCGTCGCCCGGCCTTTGCCCAGGCGCAGCTGCTGGCAGCGCTGCAGATCATCCAGCATGGTGATATTCAAGCCGACCAGATGAAAGGTTCCTGGGCCGGTGCGATGGGCCAGACGCAGTTTATCCCGACCACCTATAACACCCATGCGGTGGACTTTGACGGTGATGGTCGTCGCGATATCTGGAACAGCCCGTCCGACGCCCTCGCCTCCACGGCGCATTACCTGCAAAGCTCCGGGTGGCAGAAAGGCCAGCCATGGGGCGTTGAAGTGCAGCCGCTGCCGTCGGGCTTCGACTACAGCCTGGCCGATGGCGGCGTGCGCAAGACCGTGGCGCAATGGCTGCAACTGGGCATCCAACTCCCCCCTGGCGTGAGCCTGCCGGCCAATGTCGACCAGTTGTCCGCCGCCCTGCTGTTACCGGCTGGCTACCGTGGCCCGGCATTCCTGGTATTGGATAACTTCCGCGCAATCCTCAAGTACAACAATTCGTCGTCCTATGCGCTGGCGGTTGGCCTATTGTCGGAGCGATTTGGCGGCGGCGGTGTGATTCGTGGCAGTTGGCCCAAAGATGAGCTGCCGCTGAGCCGCTCCCAGCGTATCGACCTGCAAACGGCACTCAGCGCCAAAGGCTATGACGCCGGTAACCCGGATGGGATTATCGGCGCCAATACGCGCAAGGCGATTCGCGCGGCGCAGCAGGCGTTGGGCTGGCCGGCGGATGGGTATCCGACGGTGAAGTTGCTGGAATCGCTGCAAGGCCGGTAAATAGTTGTATGGCGACTACCACAATCGGGGGCAAGCCCCCGATTGCGGTTTAGCAGACTGTAAAAAACTCAGGGGTTGAACACTACATCCTGCTCCAACACCACCCGCCGCTCCCCCGCATCCAAGCGCACCAAAGCACCCATCGGCAACGTCAGGTTGGGGTCGCAATGCCCACTGCGCCAGCCAGCCAGCACCGGAACGCACAGGGGTTCGAAGGTCTGCTTCAGCAACCGCTCCAGCGCACCGTTATCCACACCCGCCACATCCCCTACCAGCACACCGGCGACCTGGGCCAGCTTGCCGGCCAGGCGCAGGTGAGTCAGCAGGCGGTCGATACGATAAAGCGGCTCGTTGACGTCCTCGATAAACAGGATGATGCCTTCGGCGTCTATTTCATACGGCGTGCCCATTGTTGCAGCAATCATCGACAGATTACCGCCCAGCAAGCGCCCACAGGCAATGCCTGGCTCGATCGTGGTCAATGGGTAGGCCACCGGGTGCGCAAGCACACTGCCGGCGCCCAGTTGGCCACGCAGCAGGCTGAACAGGGAGGATTCGGTTGGCTGTTGCTTATCGCCCAGCAGGTCGGCATTGAGCATCGGCCCGTGGAATGTGACAAAGCCGGCGTAACGGTTGATCGCCAGGTGCAAGGCGGTGATATCGCTGTAACCCACGAATGGTTTGGGGTTGGCACGCAGCAGGTCGTAGTCCAGCGCGTCGAGCAAGCGTGGCGTGCCGTAGCCGCCGCGCAGGCAGAAGATGGCATCGACGTCGGGATTGGCGAAGGCGGCGTGCAGGTCGCGCAGGCGCACTTCATCGCTGCCGGCCAGGTAGCCGTCGCGCTCGTATACACCGGGGTAAATGCGCAGGTCGTAACCGCGGGCACGCATCCATTGCCCGGCTTTTTCAACGTCCAGCGCGGCAGGGCCAGCGGGGGCGATCAGGCCGATGGTGCCTTCGGGGCGCAGTGCAGGTACGGCGGCGGTCATCTATGGTTCTCCCTATATGACGCAGAACGAAATGTGGGAGCTGGCTTGCCTGCGATGCAAGCGCCTCGGTGTATCAGTGACACCGAGGTGATGCTATCGCAGGCAAGCCAGCTCCCACACAAGCCAGCATTTCACATTGATTCTGGGGGCGGCTTACGAAACCAGGCTTGCCTTGACCAGCTTGGCCTGCTCGTCGGCGTGGTACGAAGAACGCACCAACGGGCCCGACGCCACGTTCTTGAAGCCCATCTTGTAACCTTCCTCGGCGAACCAGGCGAAGGTGTCCGGGTGCACGAAACGCTGCACCGGCAAATGGCTGCGCGATGGTTGCAGGTACTGGCCAAGGGTCAGCATGTCGATGTCGTGTTCGCGCATGCGCTTCATGACTTCGATGACTTCTTCGTCGGTCTCGCCCAGGCCCAGCATCAAGCCGGATTTGGTCGGGATGTGCGGCATCATCTGCTTGAATTTCTGCAGCAGGGTCAGCGACCACTGGTAGTCCGAACCCGGACGCGCAGCCTTGTACAGGCGCGGCACGGTTTCCAGGTTGTGGTTGAACACATCTGGCGGCTCGGCGGCGGTGATTTCCAGAGCCACGTCCATACGGCCACGGTAGTCCGGCACCAGGGTTTCGAGCATCACGTTGGGTGACAGCTTGCGGATCTCACGGATGCAGTCGGCGAAGTGCTGGGCACCGCCGTCGCGCAGGTCGTCACGGTCGACCGACGTGATCACCACGTACTTGAGTTTCAGGTCGGCGATGGCGATGGCCAGGCTTTGCGGCTCGTTGACGTCCAGAGGTTTCGGACGGCCGTGGCCTACGTCGCAGAATGGGCAACGACGGGTGCAGATGTCGCCCATGATCATGAACGTGGCGGTGCCGCCAGAGAAGCATTCACCCAGGTTCGGGCAGGACGCTTCTTCGCATACGCTGTGCAGTTTGTGTTTGCGCAGCAGGGACTTGATACGGTCGACTTCCGGCGAAACCGGGATGCGCACGCGAATCCAGTCGGGTTTCTTCGGCAGTTCGGTAGTCGGGATGATCTTGACCGGGATGCGTGCAACCTTCTCGGCGCCGCGCAGCTTAACGCCGGCTTCCACCTTGGCACGCGGGGCCGGGGCTGGACGCTCAGTGATGTCCAGCGTCGGGATCATGGTTTGCACAACATCAGTAGTCATATCAATCGATTCCGCCCGTCAGGGTCGTCTGCTCTGCATAGTCGAGGTGTTTGACGAGCTGCGCGCGCAGCCGGGCACTAACCTCGGCAAATTTAATCGGTGTGGCATGATCGCTCAGTTGGGTCATCGCCAGCCCGGCATAACCGCACGGGTTGATCCGCCGGAACGGCGCCAGGTCCATGTCCACGTTCAAGGCCAGGCCATGAAAGGAACAACCGTGGCGAATACGCAGCCCCAGGGAGGCGATTTTCGCGCCGTCTACATACACACCGGGTGCATCGGGCTTGGCCGCGGCGGTCACGCCATAACTGGCCAGCAGCTCGATCAGGCAAGCCTCCATGCGGCTGACCAGGTCGCGCACGCCAAAACCCAGCTTGCGCACATCCAGCAACAGGTAAGCCACCAATTGCCCTGGGCCATGGTAAGTCACTTGGCCACCCCGGTCGACCTGCACCACCGGAATATCACCCGGAAGCAACAGATGCTCGGCCTTGCCGGCCTGCCCCTGGGTGAATACCGGCGGGTGTTCCACCAGCCAGATTTCATCCGGAGCCGAGGTGCCGCGCTCGTTGGTAAAGCGCTGCATGGCATGCCAGACCGGCTCGTAGGCCATCTGGCCGAGCTCGCGAAAGCCCAGAACGTGCGACATCACAGCACCATGTGCACGAAGCCGGTGGCCCGCAGTTCGCTGTTGATGTTGTAGAGCTGGTCCTGATCGGTCGCAACGATGTGCAACTGAATCGTGGTGTACTTGCCGGTGGAGCTTTGACGCTCGTCCACGCGGTTGTCGTTGATCGTCGCGTGTTTCCTGACGATTTCGAGAATCTTGTCCTTGCGGCCGACACCGGTATCGCTGATCACCTTGACGGGATAATCCGTCACAGGGAATTCGATCTTTGGCGCCTTTACTTCTACGTCTTTATCGGTCATGGCAGAACAGCCTCGTAAGCGCTAAGCCGTGGCGACGGGCAAAGCCCCGCGCTGGATCAACGCGGGGCTTTGCAGGTGCACACAATCAGTTGAACAAGCCGTAGAAGAATAGACGGATGCTATCCCATACGCGGCGGAAGATACCACCTTCCTCGACAGCGTCCAGCGCGATCAGGTCGGCGCTATGCACCACCTTGTCGTCCAGCTTGACTTCGACTTTACCGATCACGTCGCCCTTGGCGATTGGGGCGACCAATTGCGGGTTCAGGGTCATGCTGGCGGCGAGCTTTTTCAGCTGGCCTTTAGGCATGGTCAGGGTCAGGTCGTCAGCCAGGCCGGCCTTGACTTGGGAGGTGGCGCCTTTCCATACCGGCGCGGTCGCAAGCTCGGCACCCTTCTGGTAGAAGGTCTGGGTTTCGAAGAAGCGGAAGCCGTAGGTCAGCAGTTTTTGCGTCTCGGCCGCACGGGCCTGTTCGCTGTTGGTGCCGAATACCACGGCGATCAGGCGCTGGCCATCACGCACAGCGGACGACACCATGCAGTAACCGGCTTCGTCGGTGTGGCCGGTTTTCAGGCCGTCGACGGTCTTGTCGCGCCACAGCAGCAGGTTGCGGTTAGGCTGCTTGATGTTGTTCCAGAAGAACTCCTTCTGGGAGTAGATCGCGTAGTGCACCGGGTCAACGCGGATGATCGCGCGCGCCAGGATCGCCATGTCGTGAGCCGACGAATAGTGCTCTGGGTTCGGCAGGCCGGTCGGGTTCATGAAGTGGCTGTTGGTCATGCCCAGGTCGGCGGCAGTCTTGTTCATCACGTCGGCGAACGCATCTTCGCTGCCGGCGATGTGCTCGGCCAGGGCGACGCTGGCGTCGTTGCCGGACTGGATGATGATGCCGTGCAACAGGTCACTGACGGTGACTTGCGAGCCGACCTTGATGAACATCCGCGAACCACCGGTACGCCAGGCGTTTTCGCTGACGGTGACCGGATCGTTCTCGCCGATCTGGCCGCGACGGATTTCCAGGGTCGCGATATAGGCAGTCATCAGCTTGGTCAGGCTGGCTGGCGGCAGGCGTACATCACCGCCGTTTTCGACCAGCACGTTGCCACTGGCGGCGTCCATGAGGACCCACGACTTGGCGGCCAGTTGCGGGGAGGCCGGCACCATTTCAACCGCCCAGGCGGCCGGGGTGATGATCAGCGAGATAAGCAGGCACGTGCGTTTGGCTAAGGTGGTGATGTTCATCCGTCTCTCGAAATTGCTTATGGAAACTTGCCCTCGCGGGCAAAACTATTCAGACAGCCCGCTTCCAGACTGTCACGTGTTCGGTTGCCCGCTCACCCCTTGCCCCTGGGTTTTTATTGTTCAACGAGCCAACAACCTGGACTCAAGCGCGCAGGCGCACCTGAGCCATCAATCCGTTACTTATTCTGCGGTGACCACACTGGGTTGCCCCAGGTTGGCCAGGCGGACGCTGTTCTGCACTTGCGCCACTTCACTTGGCGAACCGATCGGGCCCATGCGTACACGGTGCAACGTTTGCTGGTTACGCACGATGGAACTGATGAAGACCGGCGCGCTGACCATACCGCTGAGCTTGGACCTTAACAGTTCTGCCGCATCCGGGTTGGCGAAAGCGCCGACCTGAAGGTATTGCCCGCCCGCCATCGAGGCGCCCGGTGCTGCGTGAGGGACGACGACGGTATCCGGAGCATGTTGCGCCGGCGGCGGCGTCCACTGCTCGATCTTGCCGGTCGAGGCCGTCACTTGCGGTTGGGGGGTTGCCGGTTCGTTAAGCATCAACGGCGCCGGCTTGCCACGCTGGGCCCAATACTGCGCCGGGTCGATGCCCTCGACTTTCACCCGTGCAGTGCCGGTTTCGGCGTAGCCAAGCTTCTTGGCCGCGGCGTAGGACAAGTCGATGATCCGGTCCGAATAGAACGGCCCGCGGTCGTTGACCCGCAGGATTACCGTACGGTTGTTGTCCAGGTTGGTAACGCGAACATAGCTGGGAAGCGGCAGGGTCTTGTGGGCCGCGCTCATGCCGTACAGGTCATACACTTCGCCGTTGGCGGTGTTCTGGCCATGAAACTTGGTGCCGTACCAGGACGCGGTGCCGGACTGCACGTAGGTCTTGGATTCCTGCAGCGGGAAGTAATTCTTGCCCAGCACGGTGTAGGGGTTGGCCTTGTAGGGGCCGGTGTGCAGGGTCGGCGTGGCATCCGGGATTTTCGAGACATCCACATCCCACCACGGCGCGCCATCTTTGTGCGCACGGTTGATGTCCAGGCCCGGCTGGGCGCGCACCACCGTGCCGCCGGCCTTCTTGGCAGGCGCACGGTTAGGGGTGGTGGAGCAACTGGCAACCAGCAAGGACAACGCGGCGAACGCCACCAGCTTGAGCGGTTTTTTGAACGGCGATACCCGCATTACTTGTTGCCCCGTGCTTGAACCAGCTCATCTGACAGCTGATGCACGGCCATGGCGTACATCACACTGCGGTTATAACGCGTGATTGCGTAGAAATTCTTCAGGCCCATCCAGTATTCCGGGCCGTTTGCACCTTCCAGGCGGAATGCCGTCACCGGCATGTCGTCGCGTGGCGCATTCTGACTCGACCAGCCCAGCGCTCGCAACTCCCCGACGGTCTTGACCGGCTCGATACCCTGGGTCAAGCCTTCATCGGCGCGCTCACCTGTGACATCGGCGCGGATAACCACCGGTTCGCCGCCAACCCAGCCGTGACGCTTGAAGTAGCTGGCCACGCTGCCGATGGCGTCGTCGGGGTTGCTCCAGATATTGATATGGCCGTCGCCGTCAAAGTCCACCGCATAGGCGCGAAAGCTGCTCGGCATGAACTGCGGCAAGCCCATCGCGCCGGCGTACGAGCCCTTGAGTGTCATCGGGTCGACCTGTTCTTCGCGGGCCAGCAGCAGGAATTCGCGCAGCTCCTTGCGGAAGAATTCGGCTCGCGGCGGGTAATCGAAGCCCAGGGTCGACAAGGCGTCGATCACCCGGTAGCTGCCGGTATTGCGGCCGTAGAACGTTTCAATGCCGATGATCGAGACGATGACCTGGGCCGGCACGCCGTATTCCTGCTCGGCGCGGGCCAGGACGGCTTCATGCTGGCGCCAGAAGTCCACGCCGCGGGCAATACGTGCGTCAGTAAGGAACATCGGGCGATATTCCTTCCACTGCTTCACGCGTTCGGCGGGGCGGGAAATGGCGTCGAGGATCGCCTGCTTTTTCTGGGCTTCGCGGAACACGCCCATCAGTTGCTCGCCGGCAAAACCGTAGTCGCGGGTCATCTCACCGACAAATTCGGCGACCTGGGGTGAACCATCGTAGTCACCGGCCTGCGCCTCTTGCGTTGCCCCCAGCAGCCCAATCAGGCCCATCCAGGTCGCATGCCGAGTCGCCCAGCCGCGCATTACTTGCATTGACATCTTCACCTTATTCAAACCTGTGCGATCCACTTGCGATGCGTATGAATCGACATCAAAACCCCAAACGCTGACAGCAATGTCACCAGCGAAGTTCCGCCGTAGCTAATGAATGGCAACGGCACCCCAACCACCGGCAGCAGGCCACTGACCATACCGATGTTGACGAAAACGTAAACAAAAAAAGTCATGGTCAGGCTGCCGGCAAGCAATTTACCGAACAGCGTCTGCGCCTGGGCGGTAATCACCAGGCCGCGACCAATCAACAGCAGATAGATCAACAATAAGGCGCAAATGCCCACCAGGCCGAACTCTTCGCCCATCACCGCGATGATGAAGTCGGTATGACTTTCGGGCAAGAAGTCCAGATGGGACTGGGTGCCCAGCAACCAGCCTTTGCCGAATACGCCGCCGGAACCGATGGCCGCCTTGGACTGGATGATGTTCCAGCCGGTGCCCAACGGGTCGCTCTCCGGGTCGAGGAACGTCAGGATCCGTTGCTTCTGATAGTCGTGCATGAAGAAGAACCACATGGCCACGGCCACGGGGACGGCAGCGGCCAGCACGCTGAGGATCCAGCGCCAGCGCAAGCCGCCCATAAACAGCACGAACGCGCCACCGGCCAGAATCAGCAATGAGGTGCCAAGGTCAGGCTGGCGCACGATCAGAATAAACGGCACACCGATTAGAAGCAGGCTGATCACCACGTGCTTGAGCTGTGGCGGCAAGGTGCGCTTGGACAAGTACCAGGCGATGGTGGCCGGCATCAGGATCTTCATGAATTCCGACGGTTGGAAGCGAATCACCCCGGGAATGTTGATCCAGCGCGTGGCTCCCATGGCGTTATGGCCCATGACATCCACCACCACCAGCAGCAACACGCCGGCGACATACCCCAGCGGCACCCAACGCGCCATGAAGCGTGGTTCAAGCTGGGCGATCACCACCATCGACAACAGGCCCAGGCCAAACGAGGACGCCTGTTTGATCAGCAGGTCCCAGTTCTTGCCGCTGGCCGAATACAGCACGAACAGGCTGCCGGCCGCCAAGGTCAGCAGCAGGATCAGCAGGGGGCCATCAATGTGCATGCGTTGCAGCAACGTCGCACGGCGACGCATCACATCCTCGCTGGAGAGGATGCGGTCAAAATTACTCTTCACGGGCCGTAACCTCGGGGCTTGATGGGGGGCCGCCATATTCGGGCTTGAGCTTGCCATCCTCGGCCAACAGCCAGGCATCCATGATCTGCCGCACCACGGGCGCCGCGACGCCAGAGCCGGACTCACCGTTCTCGACCATCACCGAGACCACGATTTTCGGGTCGTCAGCCGGGGCGAAGCCGACAAACAAGGCGTGGTCGCGGTGACGCTCCTGAACCTTGGAACGGTCATATTTTTCGCCCTGCTTGATCGCGACCACCTGGGCCGTACCACTCTTGCCGGCGATGCGGTATTGCGCGCCGGCTGCCGCCTTGCGTGCGGTACCCCGTGCGCCGTGCATGACTTGCTGCATGCCGTGGTTGACCTTGGCCCAGTCCGACGGGTCGCGCAGCACAATATCGGGAATCGGGTTGTCGTCTACCGGCTTTTCGCCTTCGATGGTCTTGGCCAGGTGCGGCCGATTCCAGATGCCTTTATTGGCCACCAGCGCCGTGGCCTGGGCCAGTTGCAGCGGCGTGGCCTGCATATAGCCCTGGCCGATCCCCAGGATCAGGGTTTCACCCGGGAACCATGCCTGACGGCGCGTCGCACGCTTCCATTCCCGCGACGGCATCAGGCCGGGAGACTCTTCGAACATGTCCAGAGAGACTTTCTGACCGAGGCCGAACTTGCCCATGTAGGCAGACAGGCGATCGATCCCCAGCTTGTGGGCCAGGTCGTAAAAATAGGTGTCGTTGGAGCGCATGATCGCGGTGTCCAGGTCGACATAGCCGTCACCGGAGCGGTTCCAGTTACGGTATTTGTGATCATAGTTGGGCAGCATGTAGTAGCCGGGGTCATAGACCCGACTGGAGGCCGTGACCACGCCGGAATCCAGGCCGGCGATCGCCACCGCCGGCTTGATGGTCGAACCCGGTGGATACAGGCCGCGCAATACGCGGTTGAACAGCGGTCGATCGATGGAGTCGCGCAGCTCGGCGTAGGCCTTGAAGCTGATGCCGGTGACGAACAGGTTAGGGTCGAAACTCGGCTGACTGACCATCGCCAGCACTTCGCCAGTTTTCGGGTCCAGCGCCACCACGGCGCCACGCCGGCCACCCAGGGCCATCTCGGCCGCTTCCTGCAACTTGATGTCCAGGCTCAGCACAATGTCCTTGCCCGGTATCGGGTCGGTGCGCTTGAGCACGCGCAAGACGCGGCCGCGGGCGTTGGTCTCGACTTCTTCGTAACCCACCTGGCCGTGCAGCTCGGGCTCGTAGAAACGCTCGATGCCGGTCTTGCCGATATGATGGGTGCCGCTGTAATTGACCGGGTCGAGGGTTTTAAGCTCTTTCTCGTTGATCCGCCCCATATAGCCGACCGAGTGGGCAAAGTGCGCCCCCTGCGGATAGTGGCGCACCAACTGCGCCACCACTTCCACACCCGGCAGACGGAACTGGTTCACGGCGATTCGGGCGATCTGCTCTTCGGTCAGCTCGAACAGGATCGGCACCGGCTCGAACGGCCGGCGCCCCTGCTTCATGCGTTTCTCGAAGATCACACGGTCTTCCGGCGTCAGTTGCAGCACCTCGACAATCACATCGAGCACCTGCTGCCAGTCGCCGGAACGCTCACGGGTCATGCTCAGGCTGAAGCTGGGGCGGTTATCCGCGACCACCACGCCATTGCGGTCGAAGATCAGCCCACGGGTCGGCGGAATCGGCTGCACATGCACCCGGTTGTTTTCCGACAGCGTGGAGTGATAGTCGTGCTGGATCACCTGCAGGAAATACAGACGCGCAATCAGCACGCACATCAACGCCACCACCAAAATCGCACCGAACACCACCCGCGCGCGTACCAGACGTGCGTCTTTCTCGTGGTCCTTGATGCGGATCGGCTGGGTCATCGGGGGCAGCGCAGACTATTTGTGGTAAGGGTGCCCGGACAGAACTGTCCAGGCGCGATACAGCTGTTCACCGATCAGAATCCTTACCAACGGGTGCGGCAATGTCAGCGCCGACAACGACCAGCGCTGATCGGCTCGCGCGCAGACTTCCGGCGCAAGCCCCTCGGGGCCACCGACCATGAAGTTGACCGTACGCGAATCCAGGCGCCAGCGATCCAGTTCCACCGCCAACTGCTCGGTGCTCCAGGGCTTGCCGTGCACTTCGAGAGTGACGATACGCTCGTTGGGGCCGACCTTGGCCAGCATGGCTTCGCCTTCCTGGCGAATAAAGCGCGCCACATCGGCGTTCTTGCCCCGGGTATTGAGCGGTATTTCCACCAGTTCAAGCGACAGCTCAGCGGGCAGACGCTTGGCATACTCGTGCCAGCCTTCTTCCACCCACTTGGGCATGCGTGAACCGACAGCGATCAGACGCAGGCGCACAGCCGTTCCTTATTCCTGGTCTTTGTTGAGCTTGTCGAAGTGCGCGTGGCCCACTTCCGGGCTGTGGTGCTTGCCATCGGCGGCACGGCTCTGCTCGGCGCCTTTCCACAGACGTTCCAGGTCGTAGAACTGGCGGGCGTTGGAGGTCATCATGTGAACGATCACATCGTCCATGTCCAGCAGTACCCAGTCGCTGTCGCCCTTGCCTTCCTCACCCAGAGGCTTCACGCCCTGGGCTTTGACGGCTTCGCGAACCTTGTCGAGCATCGCGCCGATCTGGCGGTTGGAGGTACCGGTGGCGATGATCATGAAGTCGGTGATGCTTTGCTTGTCGCGTACGTCCAGCACCTGGATGTCCTGGGCCTTAACGTCTTCCAGGGCGGCCACGGCCACTTTCACCAGCTCTTCGCCAGCCAATTCCGGGCCCACGTGGGCTTCAACCGGCAGCGGTGCGCTTTTGAAGGTGCCTTTGCGCTTAACTTTGCTTACGTCTTTGTTCGTCATATAAAACTCGTTTTGCTCGTATGTTCGGGCGCTTGCTGCACGGTTCGTGCGTTCAAGCGCGCCTTTTCAGTTCGACGCACGGTAAAGCCCGTGCGCATCGATGTAGGCCAGGACCGCGTCAGGCACCAGGAAACGTACCGACTTACCGCTGGCCAGCAGTTGACGGATCTGGGTGGCGGACACCGCAAGCGGGGTCTGCCAGACGAATGCAATATTCCCGTTCGGCCCGGTCAGGGCCAAGGGGTCACTTACCGACCGCGCGGCCAGCAGGTTGCGCAAGGCATCCGGCGGTTCGCTGTCGGCATCCGGGCGTTGCAAAACCAGGATGTGGCAATGCTGGAGGAGCTCCTCCCAGCGGTGCCAAGAGGGCAGGCCGCAAAATGCGTCCCAGCCCAAAAGCAGAAACAACTGGTCATCTGCGGCCATCTCGGCGCGCATCAGCTCCAGGGTGTCGACAGTGTAGGACGGTTTATCGCGCTTGAGCTCGCGGTCGTCCACCATCAACGGCTGTATGCCCTCTACGGCCACCTGCACCATTTCCAGGCGCTGTTGCGCTGACACCTGCGGCGTATCGCGATGCGGCGGCCGAAAATTGGGCAGCAGCCGCACCTCGTCCAGCGCCAGGGCATCGGCGACTTCCAGGGCACTGCGCAAATGGCCGATGTGCACGGGGTCGAAAGTACCGCCGAGCAGCCCGATGCGTTTAGCCATCAAGTGCGCACATGACCGTCGCCGAACACTACGTACTTCTCGCTGGTCAGCCCTTCAAGGCCAACCGGGCCGCGTGCATGGAGCTTGTCGGTGGAGATACCGATCTCCGCCCCCAGGCCATACTCGAAGCCGTCGGCAAAACGTGTCGAGGCGTTGATCATCACCGAAGCGGAGTCCACTTCATTGAGGAAACGCCGGGCATCGCTGAAATGCTCGGAAACAATGGCGTCGGTGTGCTTGGAGCCGTATTTATTGATGTGTTCGATGGCCTGATCCAGGTCGTCGACGATGCGAATCGACAGGATCGGCGCCGTGTATTCGGTGTACCAGTCTTGTTCAGTCGCTTCGATCACATCGCTGCCGAGCAGTGCACGGGTACGCTCGCAGCCACGCAGTTCCACGCCCTTGTCACGGTAGATGGCAGCCAGCGGCGGCAGCACGCGCTCGGCAATGCCGGCGTGCACCAGCAGGGTTTCCATGGTGTTGCACGGCGCGTAGCGGTGGGTCTTGGCGTTGTCGGCAATGCGAATCGCCTTGTCGAGGTCGGCGGCGATGTCGATGAAGACGTGGCACACGCCGTCCAGGTGCTTGATGACTGGCACCTTGGCATCGCGGCTGACGCGCTCGATCAGGCTCTTGCCGCCACGGGGCACAATCACGTCGACGAATTCCGGCATGGTGATCAACGCGCCCACAGCCGCGCGGTCGGTGGTTTCCACCACTTGCACCACTTCAGCTGGCAACTCGGCCACGGCCAGGCCTTGCTGGATGCAGGCGGCGATAGCACGGTTGGAATTGATCGCCTCGGAGCCGCCTCGCAGGATGGTAGCGTTGCCCGACTTCAGGCACAGGCTCGCGGCGTCGATGGTCACGTTCGGACGCGACTCGTAGATGATGCCGATCACACCCAGCGGCACGCGCATCTTGCCGACCTGGATACCGGACGGCAGGTAGCGCATGTCGCGGATTTCACCGATGGGGTCAGGCAGCTTGGCCACCTGACGCAGGCCTTCGATCATGTCGTCGATACGTGCCGGGGTCAGTGCCAGGCGATCCAGCAAGGCAGGTTCCAGGCCATTGGCGCGACCGTTGGCCAAGTCCAGTTCATTGGCAGCGGTCAACTCGGAGCGCGAAGCATCCAGAGCATCGGCAGCCGCCAGCAGCGCACGGTTCTTCTGCGCAGTGCTCGCACGGGCGATCAACCGCGAGGCCTGACGGGCAGCGCGACCCAGGTGGGTCATGTAGTCAAGAACGGACTCAGTCATGGTCAGGGAGTCTTGGCAAAGAGGAAAGCGGCAGATTATAGCTGTGACGCCGCTCGACTGACAGCGGTGAGGGGCGGATGGTCGAAATGAACTGTAAAAACCCGGGGTTCAGCGGTAATTAAGGTGAGAGTTGTTATTATTCCGTCACATTTAGCCGTAATAACCCTGAACGCCATGCCCGGACTTAACGCCCCACTCCCCGCAAGCGCCCTGCCCGACGGCTTCTTCGACCGCGATGCACAACTGCTCGCGCAAGAACTGTTGGGGAAAATCATTCGCCACCGTGTCGGTGATCTCTGGCTTTCGGCGCGAATTATTGAAACCGAAGCCTATTACGTGGCCGAAAAAGGCAGCCATGCGTCGCTGGGCTACACAGAAAAGCGTAAGGCTTTGTTTCTGGATGGCGGTCATATCTATATGTACTACGCCAGGGGCGGTGATTCCCTGAACTTCAGCGCCCACGGCCCGGGGAATGCCGTGCTGATCAAGTCGGCTTACCCGTGGGTCGATGAAATCTGCGGGCCGGCGAGCCTGGCGCAAATGCTGTTGAACAACCCCAACCCCGACGGCAGCCCGCGCCCGGCGCAGAAGCTGTGCGCCGGGCAGACCCTGTTGTGCAAGGCACTGGGCCTGAAAGTGCCGATGTGGGACGCCAAGCGCTTCGATCAGGAACTGCTGTATGTCGAAGATGTGGGCCAGGTGCCCACACAGATTATCCAGACCACCCGGCTGGGCATTCCCAGCGGGCGCGATGAACACTTGATGTACCGCTTCGTCGATGCCGGCTATGCGCCGTATTGCACGCGGAACCCGCTGCGCCGCGGGCAGGTCGAAGGCCGCGATTATTTTTTGATCTAACGGGCGACACATCCCATGTGGGAGCTGGCTTGCCTGCGATAGCGGTGGGCCAGGCAACTTCCATGCTGGCCATGCCGCAGCCATCGCGGGCAAGCCAGCTCCCACAGTGGAAATTCACCGTCTCATTATGGAGTGGATTGTATGGGCCAATGGCTCGATAGCATCACCGGCTGGCTGACCCTGAACCCGCAATGGCTGGCAGCCGCGGTGTTTATTGTCGCGTGCGTGGAGTGCCTGGCCATTGCCGGGCTGATCGTGCCGGGCACGGTATTGCTGTTTGCGATTGCCGCACTGGCCGGCAGCGGTGCGTTGTCACTGAGTGAAACCCTGCTGCTGGGCTTCCTCGGCGGTCTATTGGGCGACGGGGTTTCCTACTACCTGGGCCGACATTTCCATCAGAACATCCGGCGCTTGCCGGGCCTGCGACATCATCCGGAATGGATGAATGGCGCAGAAACCTACTTCCACAAGTACGGAATCGCCAGCTTGCTGGTCGGGCGCTTCATCGGGCCATTGCGCCCCATGCTGCCGATGGTCGCCGGTATGTGCGACATGCCGTTCCCGCGCTTTGCGATCGTCAGCCTGATCGCCGCCGCCGGTTGGTCAGTGGCGTATCTGCTGCCGGGCTGGGCAGCCGGTGCCGCGTTCCGCCTGCCCTTGCCGGAAGGTTTCTGGCCGGAAGCGGCGATTGTCGCGGCGTGCCTGGCGGCGCTATTGGGATTGAGTTTGAACAGCAGCCTGCGCGCCCATCGTCGCGCAACGTTGTGGATCGGTTGTGCCAGCCTGACCCTGCTGATCGCGCTGTTTATCGGCTACCCGCATCTCAATGACTTCGATCAGGGCCTGAGCGCCCTGGTGCAGGAGCATCGCAGCCCGTGGCTGGATGAGGTGATGGTGCGGATCACGCAATTGGGCGAGTTCAAGAAAATGTTCGTCGCCAGCGCGGTGTTCACCGCCCTGTTGTTTGTGGCCCGGCAATGGCGCCACGCGCTGTTTGTGGGAGCGACCCTGGCAGGCGCGGCGGTGATCAACACCGGCACCAAGCTGTTTTTTGCCCGCGGCCGCCCGGAGATTCTGACCGACCCGTTGACCAGTTTCAGTATGCCCAGCGGCCATGCCTCCGGCGCTTTTGCGTTCTTCCTGGCGCTCGCGGTATTGGCCGGTCGCGGCCAACCCACGCGGTTGCGCCTGACCTGGATGCTGCTGGGCTGCATACCCGCCGCATTCATTGCTCTGTCGCGGGTGTACCTGGGCGCTCACTGGCCCAGCGACATCCTCGCAGGCACGCTACTGGCCATGACGGTGTGTGCGTTCAGCCTGACCGTGATCCAGTACCGCAGCCCGCTGCCGGCAATGACGCAAAAAGCCTGGTGGCTGGTATTGCCGGCGGTGGTGGCGGTGCTCGGCTTCATTGCATTCACCGGCACCTCCCATGCATTGCTCAGGTACGCCTACTGACCCTTGGCCGGGCCAATCCAGTCCACTGAAGCAGAGCGACGCTCCACGCAACGCTCGCGTCGCTCCAGCAGCATCTCGTCGGCAATGTCGGCGGCGCGCTCTGCGATGTACTCTGCGCCCCGGGTGGCGTCCTGCTGGAGCAATTGCGTGGTCACGCTGACAAAATACGTGTCCCAGGCGACTTGTTCCGATGGTGTCAGACGAATCATGGTCATCCCCGATCATTATGGTGTGATCGGAAAATATTGCAGGCGCCGCGCCTGAAATGACGTAGCAAAATCCGAAAGCAACCGCAGAAAATTCTGTATCTCAGGTGAACAACTCACCCTGCAATTCATCCAGCAACATCTGAATGGCATCCAGCCGCTGCTGCGGATCGTCAATTCGCAGCAAGTCGACCTTATCGGCGTCGGTAAACGGCAGCAGGTACGCCAGTTGGTTGCCGAGGGCCTGCTGGCTTTCGGCATGGGCGTTCATCTCCAGCGAAGCCACCATCGGGTGCTCCGCCAGGGCCTCCAGCAGCGCCAGCAAGTCGGCGTCCTCTTCTTCCAGAGGCCGATCCGGCATCTCCTCCAACCATTTAACCTCGGCCACCAGCAATTGATCTTTCTGCACCGTGACGTCTAGTACGCGGAAACGCCGGCCACCCTCGACACGAATCCCCAGCAGGCCATTGTCCTGCTGTTTGAAGTCGCGAATAAACGCTTCGCAGCCGATCAGCGCGTAGCCGTCCGGGGCTATGCCCACTTCCTGGTCATTGAAGATACACACCACACCAAAGCTTTCGCCCTTTTTCATGCAGCGGCTGATCATGTCCAGGTAGCGCGCCTCAAATATCTGCAGGTCGAGGGTGCAGCCTGGGAACAGCACAGTGTTGAGTGGGAACAGCGTCAGACTCATAACGGTTTCCTTAAAACCCGGGTTAAACAATTACCGACACGGCCAACGGCAGAAACACCGCCGTCGCCACGCCCATCAGGCTCATGGCCAGCGCCGCAAAGGCGCCGCACTCTTCGCTTTCCTGCAGGGCCACCGAGGTGCCGACCGCATGGGCGGTCATGCCCAGCGCCATGCCCCGCGCTTCAGGGCTGTGCACGCCCAGGCGCGACAGATACGCCGGGCCGATCATCGCGCCGACCACCCCGGTGATCAGTACAAACACTGCCGCCAATGCCGCCACGCCACCAATCTGTTCGGCGACCAGCATGGCAATCGGCGACGTCACCGACTTGGGTGCCATGGTCATCAGCACCCTGTGTTCGGCACCGAACCACCACCCCAACAGCATACACAAGCCGGTAGCCAGCACCCCGCCTACCACCAGCGTAGTAAAAATCGGCCAGAACAATTGGCGAATCCGCCGCAGGTTGAGATAAAGCGGTACCGCCAATGCCACCGTTGCAGGCCCCAGCAGGATCCCCATGATCTCGGTGCTTTCGCGGTACTCGGCGTAACTCAGGCCACAGGCGAGCAACACACCGATCACCAGCAACATCGACACCAGCACCGGTTGCAGGAAGATCCAGCGGGTTTTCTCGTACCCCGCCAGCACCAACTGATAGGCGCCCAGGGTGATACCGATGCCGAACAACGGATGATGAATGACCGCCGTCCAGGCGCCCTGCCAGTCAAGCATCATTGGTCCTTCTCCTTGCGCCTGACCATCTGCTGCATCAGCACACCGACAAAGCCCATGGCGATCACCAGCGACAACACCAGCGCCCCGACGATAGCCCAGAAGTCCGCGACAATGTCCTTGGCGTAGACCATCACTCCCACGGCGGGCGGCACCAACAGCAACGGCAGATAACGCAACAGGCTGCCGGCCGCCAGGCTCAGCGGCTCGCCGACTTCACCGCGCCAGACCAGAAAGCCCAGCATCAACAGCAGCCCGATGATCGGCCCCGGCAGTACCGGCAACAGCAAATGATTGATCGCCGTACCGATCAATTGAAACAGCACCAGCCAAGTCAGGCCACGTAACAGCATCCCGCTCTCTCCCCCTCAAAGCCCATGCGCATTATAAGCACGCCCGCCCTATGCCCAGGCATTCGCCAAAAGCATGTTGGGTTGACCGGGCCATTTGCCCATGATGATCTACATTGGTTCTCTGTATCCCATATAAAACCCCTTATCAACGGGGGGATAAAAATGATGAACCCAGGAGAGACGCAATGCCCTATGTACCCGTAGCGCAGCTCAAAGATTATGTCGGCAAGGAACTGGGACGTTCCGAATGGCTCACCATCGACCAGGCGCGCATCAACCTGTTCGCAGAGGCCACCGGCGATCATCAGTTCATCCACGTCGACCCGGTCAAGGCCGCACAAACCCCGTTCGGCAGCACCATCGCCCACGGTTTCCTGTCACTGTCACTGATGCCCAAGCTGATGGAAGACATCCTGATCATGCCCGAGGGCTTGAAAATGGCCGTCAACTACGGCCTGGACAGTGTCCGCTTCATCCAGCCGGTGAAGGTCGACTCCAAGGTGCGCCTGAACGTCACGCTCACCGACGTCACCGAGAAAAAACCCGGCCAATGGCTGTTCAAGGCCACCGCCACCCTGGAAATCGAAGGCCAGGAGAAACCTGCCTATATTGCCGAGTCGCTGTCACTCTGCTTCGTGTAAGGCCGACCCTGTGGCGAGGCAATAAACCTTGCCACAGTGTATGTAAATTTATGTATGAATCTCGCGGCTGCGGCATACTCGGCGCTCAATTATCCGGATCCCGCTATGCGCCCACTCGCTCCCCTTGCCCTTGCCCTGTTGCTGACCGCTTGCGGAGACGGCGAATCGCTGTTGCCGCCCGATGCGCGCCTGCCCGATGGCGGCCGCTACCGTGGCGATGTGGTCAACGGCCTGCTGCAAGGCCAGGGCCGCGTGGACTACCCCAACGGCAGTTGGTACGCCGGCCAGTTCGATAAAGGCCAGTGGCACGGCCAGGGCGAATGGCATGGCAGCAATGGCGAAGTCTATAAAGGCCAGTTCCAGCAGGGCCTGTTTGATGGCCAGGGCAGCTTGACTACCACGGGCAGCAGCTATGTCGGCAGCTTCAAGAACGGTCGACGCAATGGCGAAGGCACCCTCAAAGAAGGGCAGATGACCTATCGCGGCGAGTTCAAGGACGACCAGTACGCAGGCCTCGGTCGCCTGGAATTGGCCGATGGCAGCCAGTACCAAGGCCAATTTGCCCACGGCAAGCCCAATGGCGAAGGCCAGCGCAATGACGACAGCGGCAATCAGTTCAGCGGCCACTTTGTCGATGGCCAACTGGAAGGCAATGGCACCTTCAATAGCGCTGAGGGCGATATCTATATCGGCCAATTCAAGCAGAACCAACTCAACGGCAAAGGCCGCTATGAAAACGCCGACGGCGACGTATGGATCGGCCAGTTCAAGGAAGGCGCCCTCAGTGGCAAAGGCGAATTGATTGGCGCCGATGGCAGCCACTACGTCGGTCAGTTCAGTGACTGGCGCTTTACCGGTGAGGGGCGCTTGAACCTCACCGATGGCAGCTTCTATATCGGTGGCTTCGACAGCGACAACTATCAGGGGCGTGGCACCCTCGTGCTCACCGACGGCACCGTGCAGGCCGGCACCTGGGTCAATGGCCTGCGCGTGCGCGATGCCGATGGCAAGTTGCTGCCCGACCCACTGGAAACCGGCCTATTGGCCCAAGGCCGCTTGCTCGACGAGGCCCTGGCCGCCGTGCCGGCCTCGACACCTGCCGTCGAGCTTTATACGTTGGCGTTGGCAGGTGATGGCAAGCAAAGCGTGTTCCTGCGCGAAGCCGATTACGTCAGCAACCTGCTCACCACCCGCTTCGGCGCACGCGGGCAGGTCCGCCTGGTCAACCACCGTGACCACATCGCCGACCGTCCGCTGGCCACCCGCGAAAGCCTGAGGCGTTCCGTGCAAACCCTGGCCGAACGTACCGGGCCCGAAGACCTGGTGTTTATCTATTTGACCAGCCATGGCACCCATGAACATGAGTTGGTGCTCGACCAGCCGCGCATGGAACTGGCCGACTTGCCCGCCGATGAACTGGCCGCCGTGCTGGCGCCGTTGAAAAACCGCGACAAGATCATCGTGATTTCCGCCTGCTACTCCGGCGGTTTCATTCCGGCCCTGAAAGATGAGCGCACGCTGATCATGACGGCATCCCGTGCGGATCGCGTGTCCTTTGGCTGTTCAGAAGAGGCGGACTTTACCTACTTTGGCGATGCCCTTTTCGCACAAGCCTTCAACCAAACGGACGATTTGCAACACGCGTTCAAACTGGCACAACTGCATGTGGCCGAACGCGAACAGGCGGACAACTTCGAAGCCTCAGAACCGCAGATATGGGCGCCCAAAGGCGTGATCGCCCATTGGCAACTATTACGCAAACAGCAGGCACGAAAGGCGCTCGAAAGCGTCTCAATGAATAGCAAGGAAGCCAAAGGCAACTAAGCTGTAACGTGTAACAAGGGGGAAACATCATGTACCTGACACCTCAGCATATCTTGCTGGCCGGGGCCTCTGGCCTCACCGGCGAACACCTGCTTGATCGCCTGCTCAACGAACCCACCGTGACCCGTGTACTGGCGCCGAGCCGCAAGCCGCTGGCTGAACACCCACGCCTGGAAAACCCGGTGGGCGACCCTGCGGTGTTCCTGCCGCAACTGAGCGGCCGGGTGGACATGGCCTTTTGCTGCCTGGGCACCACGATCAAGAAAGCCGGCTCGGAAGCGGCGTTCCGTGCGGTCGATCTGGACATGGTGGTGGCCTTCGCCAAGCGCGCTCGGGAACTGGGTGCGCGGCATCTGATCGTGATCAGTGCGATCGGCGCCGACCCGAAATCCTCAGTGTTCTACAACCGAGTCAAGGGCGAAATGGAGCAGGCACTCAAAGCCCAGGACTGGCCGCAACTGACCATCGTGCGACCTTCCTTGCTGCTGGGGGAGCGGCTGGAACCGCGTCTGGCCGAACAGCTGGCCGGGCCGTTGTCGCGTTTGATTCCGGGCAAGTACCACGGCATCGAAGTCTGCGAACTGGCTCGCGCCATGTGGCGCCTGGCGCTGGAAGAACAGGATGGCGTACGGGTGGTGGAGTCGGATGAGCTGCGCAAGCTCGGCAAGTAAGAACGCCAATCCCAATGTGGGAGGGAGCAAGCCCCCTCCCACATTGGGTTCGTGTAGTTCTCAGAGTCCGCCAGTGGCGTTGAAGCCCACACCCAGCACGGTCAACAACGACAGTGGCAACAGCAGCGTATCGAGCAGCGCGCTGGCGGGCAGGTCGATATGAGGATAGGTGGGCGCCTCGGCACCAAAGCGGTCCTTGGCACAGCAGCCGCCATTGATCGCATACAAATCCAGGCGCGTACCGGCATACACCACAGGCGCGCCCGCTTGCGCGGCGTCCAGGGTGCGCGCCGTGGCGCAGCCCGTCAGTTGCAGCGCCAGTAGTAGCAGCAGCGTTTTATTCATCACCGCCCAAATGGTGCTCGCCCCAGCGCGGCAGCATGTCCTGGGGAATGTTCAGCAGGTTGAGAATGCGCGCCACCACGAAGTCCACCAAGTCATCGATGGTCTGCGGCTGGTGATAGAAACCCGGCGACGCGGGCAAGATGGTCACGCCCATGTTCGACAACTTGAGCATGTGTTCCAGGTGAATACTCGAATACGGTGCTTCGCGCGGTACCAGGATCAATTGGCGACGCTCCTTCAAGGTCACGTCCGCCGCCCTTTCGATCAGGTTATTGCAGGCGCCCGTGGCAATCGCCGACAGGGTGCCGGTGGAGCATGGCACCACCACCATCGCCGCCGGCGCGCCGGAGCCCGAAGCTACGGGCGACATCCAGTCTTCCTTGCCATAGACCTTGATCTGCCCCGCCGCCGCACCGGTGTATTCGGTGAGGAACGCTTGCATCATCTGCACCTTGGCCGGCAATTGCACATCCGTCTCGGTCGCCAGCACCAATTGGGCGGCCTTGGAAATCAGGAAGTGCACTTCACGGTCTTCACGTACCAGGCAATCCAGCAGGCGCAGGCCGTAAGGCGCGCCGGATGCGCCGGTCATTGCCAGGGTGATACGTTCGGGGCCGCTCATTTCAACGCCTCGGCCAGCTTGCCGTGCAAGCCGCCAAAGCCGCCGTTGCTCATGACTACCACATGGGTGCCGGGCTTGGCCAAGTGCTTCACATGCTCAATGATGCCTTCCAGCGAATCACACACGGTCGAAGGCACGGCGCACAGCGCAGCGATCCCCGGCAGGTCCCAACCAAGGTTGGCAGGCGCGTACCAGACCACCTGGTCGGCGTCGTTGACGCTTTCCGGCAGGCCATCGCGGTGCGCACCCAGCTTCATGGAGTTGGAGCGCGGTTCAACGATCGCAATGATTTGGGCATCGCCAACGCGCTTGCGCAGGCCGTCGAGCGTAGTGGCGATAGCTGTTGGATGGTGGGCAAAGTCGTCGTAGATGGTAATCCCATTCACGTCGGCGACTTTTTCCATGCGCCGCTTGACGCTTTTGAATGCGCTCAAGGCCGCGATGCCCATGGCCGGCACCACACCGACATGCCGTGCAGCCGCCAGGGTTACCAGCGCGTTGGCAACATTGTGCTGGCCGGTCATATCCCACTCCACGACGCCTTGGGCTTGGCCTTCGAACAGCACTTCAAACCGGGAGCCGTCTTCGCTGAGCAACTTGACCTGCCATTGCCCGTCCACACCGGTGGTCTGCACCGGCGTCCAGCAGCCCATGTCGATCACGCGCTGCAACGCCGGTTCAGTGGTCGGGTGGATGACCAAGCCTTCACTCGGGATGGTACGCACCAAGTGATGAAACTGCCGCTCAATAGCCGCCAGATCGGGAAAGATGTCCGCGTGATCAAACTCCAGATTATTCAGGATCGCTGTGCGCGGACGGTAGTGGACGAACTTGGAGCGCTTGTCGAAAAACGCGCTGTCGTATTCATCGGCTTCGATCACGAAAAACGGCGTATCGCCCAGGCGCGCCGACACCGAGAAATTCTGCGGCACGCCGCCGATCAGGAAGCCCGGGCTCATGCCCGCATGTTCCAGCACCCAGGCGAGCATACTGCTGGTGGTGGTCTTGCCGTGAGTGCCGGCCACCGCCAATACCCAACGACCTTGCAACACATGATCAGCCAGCCATTGAGGGCCTGAGACGTAAGGCAAACCTTTATTGAGCACGTACTCGACCGCTGGGTTGCCGCGGGACATGGCGTTGCCAATCACTACCAGATCCGGCGCCGGGTCGAATTGCGAGGGGTCGTAACCTTGGGTCAGCTCGATACCTTGCGCCTGCAGCTGCGTGCTCATGGGCGGATAAACATTGGCATCGGAGCCCGTAACGTGATGGCCCAGCTCTTTGGCCAGAACCGCCATCGAACCCATGAACGTACCGCAGATACCCAGAATATGAATGTGCATAGTCGACCTCGTAAACATCGAGGCAGGTTAGCGTAGGGTGGGAAAGTTCGCACGCTTTAGCTGAGGGCGAAACGCCCGCCGGTAGGATCCGACGGGCAAAAGGGATGTCTTAAACCGTGGTGCCAGCTTTTTTAAGCTCAGCGTCTTTCAAGGTCATGATTCGTTCGGCCGCTTTTTCCATCGCGTCATACCGACGCTCTATTACGCCTAAGCGTCCCCCGGTACTGGGAGATGTTGACGACTCGATGTGAGGTTTGAAAATAACCCCGTTGTCCTCAGCCACTTGCCTCATATGGGTTTCTGAAACGCTCAGTAACTGCTCCAGGTTAGTCAAGCGTGCCCCACGCTCCTTGGGCCAGGCGTCGCCGATGGCAAGCCGGTCTGCGGTGCTGCCCGACGCCAGCGTCATGACGACATTGGCAAACTCCAGCACCACTTTCTCTACCCGATCCAGATGGCGCGTGGCTCCCGGCGCAGGCTCATCGGGTGCGGGTGGCGCAACGGTTTGCGGCATGGGCTTCTGATCGGGCTGTGCAACGCCGGGCAAATGCGGTGGCGGTGGCGCCACTGGCGACGGCACGTATTGGCCCTTGATCGCTTCCCCCGCGGCCACGGACCCGGCATACGCCCCCACATTGATCGGCGCGCTGACCATACCATTGACACCTGCATTGATGAACGCGTCCTTGACCGTCTTGCTGGTAGAGGGTGATGTAGAAATAACGCCCGCTTTGACCAGCCTGTCGGCATCCAACAGTCGCTGGGTGACATCGGCCATGCTGACCTTGGGTGAATCGTCCTGTTTCACAGGGGCGGTCCCAAC
The DNA here is from genome assembly GCF_002916705.1 of Pseudomonas sp. GZJR-8. Lineage (NCBI taxonomy): Bacteria > Pseudomonadati > Pseudomonadota > Gammaproteobacteria > Pseudomonadales > Pseudomonadaceae > Pseudomonas > Pseudomonas sp. GZJR-8. The sequence goes on from NZ_JXSI01000009.1 coordinate 232,477, forward strand.
GCGGGGGGGGCGTCTGAGGCCCCTTGGTCAGCACGTCCTTGAGTCTACCTGCGGTTGACTGGCTTGAACTGCCCGCGGTCGCACTGGCACCAGGGGTTTCGTGGCTTATCGTCGGCTTTTTCCCACCCGCCGTGGTTTGGGGCCGGGTGGGCGAGGGACTGACCGGAGCAGGCGGCACTCTGGGCGATGGCGTGGGCGGCACGTGAGGCGTGGGGCGGGATCCTCCCCCGAACCGCCGTCCAAAAATTCCACGCTTGATGCGCACCTTCGGCGTTTGATCAGTCTCCTGCGCAGACAACTGCGTGCCAGGCTCAGGCTGAGTGGGGTCCATCGGTTCGCCCCAGCCCGCGGTTAAGGGTTGCGGTTGGGACGTGAGCGTAACGTCAAGTTGAACAGGGAGTTGTAGCACAGGAGTCGTTATTGGACTTGTAATGTTCATGTGTTGTCACCCTAGAAGTTTCAAACAACTGTGATTAAGGGCACGTGATGCTCTGCCCTTATTCCATCAGTGCTTAAAACAACGTGCAGCGTTCCGGGGCGACGTGAGTACATGGCGCGATAAAAAACCTTAAAGCCTGTGCGACAAAACTTGAGCCATCGGCAATAACTGAGTTATTCCGACAGGTGTCGCACTCCCTTAATGGGTGGAGTCCCTTGAGATTCCATGTTTGCGTAACTTGCGGTACAGCGTATTGCGACTGACCCCCAACTGTTCAGCCACATGACTCATATGCCAGCGCTGCTGCGCCAACGCACCGAGTAATGCCTGACGCTCGGCGCTTTCCAGTGGCAAGGCGTACGGCGCATCCACCCTCGCCCCCAGCGGCTGCGCCTGACGAATCAATGCCGGCAAGTCGTCAAGCCCGACTCGGCCGTCCTCACAGAGCGCCACCACCGTGCGCAACACCGTACGCAACTGTCGCAGGTTGCCGGGCCAGGGGAATGCCAACAAAGCCTGGCGCGCCGACTCGTCTAGCATCACCTGTTCGGTGCCGGCCTCTTGGGCCAAGAGGAAGTCCAACAATTGCGCCTTGTCAGTGCGTTCGCGCAACGGCGGCAAGGCGACTTCCAAGCCGCTCAAGCGGTAATACAGGTCTTCGCGAAAGCTGCCATCGGCCACACGCTCCAACAAATTACGGTGCGTCGCGCTGATGATGCGCAGGTTCACGGCTTGAGGTTCGCCGCCGATAGGCACCACCAGGCGATCCTCCAGCACCCTTAACAAGCGGGTTTGCAGCGCCAGTGGCATATCGCCGATTTCGTCGAGAAACAGCGTACCGCCGTCGGCCTGTTGCAGCTTGCCGCGCATGCCTTCTTTAAGGGCACCGGTGAAACTGCCGGCGCGATAGCCAAACAACTCGCACTCGATCAGGTTTTCCGGAATGGCCGCACAGTTCAGCGCGACAAAGGCCTTGTCGCCTCGCTGGCTGGCCTGGTGCACGGCCTTGGCGAAAGCCTCTTTACCGCAGCCGGTTTCGCCGTTGATCAGCAAGGGCACGTCGCGCTCGAATACTCGCGAGGCCTTGCGCAGCTCATTTTGCAACGCCGGATCGCCCAGGCAAATACCCAGTGGGCGTGGCGCCTGCGGCTTGACGACCGGGGCCGGCGTACTGCGGGGCTGGCCTCGCAGCGCTGCAAATAGAGGCCGACCATCGCGGGTACGCAGCGGCCAACTGGCCGTGGCATTCGCGCTGGCCCGCCCTAGCAACTGATCCAGGGAACAGTCGAAAAACGCGTCCACCGGCTGACCCACCAAGCCGCCGCGTAGCTGCCCCAACAGGTTCAGCGCGCTCTGGTTCACCGCACAAATGCGCCCTTCGCCATCGAACGCCAGCAAGCCTTCGCTGAACAACCCGACCGACTCAGCCTGCAGGTGAAAACGCAGCAGCCAATGGTGTTCGAAGTGGCGCAGGAAGTAGCAACTTTCGATCATCTTGGCCGACAGGTTCACCAGCGCCATGGTGTGGAACTGGCTCTGGCGCGACACGGCTTCGCGGGCCGAGGACACATCCAGCACCGCCAGCAATTCACCGTGAGGGTCGAACACCGGGCTCGCCGAACACGTCAGCCCGGTATGGCGGCCGCGAAAATGCTCGTCACGGTGGATGGTCAGGGATTGACGCTCCACCAGGCAGGTGCCGATGCCATTGGTGCCTTCGCAAGCTTCACTCCAGTCGGCGCCCAGCCACAGCCCGGCGCGTTCGAAAATCTTGCGCTCGGACGGCGCGGTGACACAGTTGAGGATCACCCCCCGGGCATCGGTGAGCAGCACCGCATGACCGGCCCCCGAGAGTTGCTGGTGCAGGCTGTTCATTTCGTTGCCGGCGATATGCAGCACCTGGCGCAGGCCTTCGCGGCTTTCCAGCAGGCGGCCATGCTCAAGCACGGTGGGCGCAACGGTCAGCGCGGGGTCGAGGTGGTAGTCCTCAACGCAACGCAGCCAGGAACGGGCGATGGAGGGATCGCTGCCCGGCCCTTGAAGCGGCTCTTGCCCCCGGGTGACGGTGAGAACCTGCTGGGCATGGCGACTGAAATGATCGTTGTGCATGTTCTTGTTATTCTCCCTGCGTGAGAGCGCCCAGCATCCACCAGCCATCCGGCCATTGCAATCCCGGGCCGACCCATCGGTCACAGGCTGTACCGTTTGCGGTACAAACTGTCACCCCTCCTGTATCGCCCCGGCCACATTCATGCCTTGTAAACAAAACCAAACCCTTGATTTACCTGGCCTGCACGCACTGGCCCAACCTTTGCTCTACGCTTTATAACGCGCTTGCAGCGCTGTACTCCGATAAACATAAAAGCAGGAGATGCCCACCATGCGTTATGCACACCCCGGTACCGAAGGCGCCATCGTTTCGTTCAAGGCCAAGTACGGCAACTACATCGGCGGCGAGTTCGTTGCGCCGGTCGATGGCAACTACTTCTCCAACACCTCGCCGGTCAACGGCAAACCTATCGCTGACTTCCCGCGTTCCACCGCCAAAGACATCGACAAGGCTCTGGACGCCGCCCACGCTGCCGCTGACGCCTGGGGCAAAACCAGCGCCCAGGACCGCTCGCTGGTACTGCTGAAAATCGCCGACCGTATCGAGCAGAACCTCGAACTGCTGGCTATCACCGAAACCTGGGACAACGGCAAGGCCGTGCGTGAAACCCTCAATGCCGACATTCCCCTGGCCGCCGACCACTTCCGCTACTTCGCAGGCTGCATTCGCGCCCAGGAAGGCAGCAGCGCCGAAATCAACGAACTCACTGCCGCCTATCACTTCCACGAACCACTGGGCGTGGTCGGCCAGATCATCCCGTGGAACTTCCCGCTGCTGATGGCCGCCTGGAAACTCGCCCCGGCCCTGGCCGCCGGCAACTGCGTGGTGCTCAAGCCCGCCGAGCAAACCCCGCTGGGCATCAGCGTACTGATGGAACTGATCGGCGACCTGTTGCCGCCAGGCGTACTGAACGTGGTGCATGGTTTCGGCAAGGAAGCCGGCGAAGCCCTGGCGACCAGCAAACGTATCGCCAAGATAGCCTTCACCGGCTCTACCCCGGTGGGCTCGCACATCATGCATGCGGCGGCCGAGAACATCATTCCGTCTACCGTTGAGCTGGGAGGCAAGTCGCCGAATATCTTCTTCGCCGACATCATGAAAGCGGAACCTGCATTCATCGAAAAAGCTGCCGAAGGCCTGGTGCTGGCGTTCTTCAACCAAGGCGAAGTGTGCACCTGCCCATCCCGCGCCCTGGTGGAGGAGTCGATCTACGACGACTTCATGAAAGTGGTGATGAAGAAGGTCGAGTCGATCAAGCGTGGCGATCCGCTGGACACCGACACCATGGTCGGCGCCCAAGCGTCCGAGCAGCAATTTGACAAGATCCTGTCCTATCTGGAAATCGCCAAGGGCGAAGGCGCGCAACTGCTGACCGGCGGCAAGGTTGAAAAGCTCACTGGCGATCTGGCCACCGGCTATTACATCCAGCCGACCCTGCTCAAGGGCACCAACGACATGCGTGTGTTCCAGGAAGAAATCTTCGGCCCGGTGGTGAGCATCACCACTTTCAAGGACGAAGCCGAAGCCCTGGCGATTGCCAACGATACCGAGTTCGGCCTGGGCGCCGGCCTGTGGACCCGCGACATCAACCGCGCCTACCGCATGGGCCGCGCGATCAAGGCCGGTCGCGTGTGGACCAACTGCTACCACCTGTACCCGGCGCACGCCGCGTTTGGCGGTTACAAGAAGTCTGGCGTAGGACGCGAAACCCACAAGATGATGTTGGATCACTACCAGCAGACCAAGAACCTGCTGGTGAGCTACGACATTAATCCGTTGGGCTTTTTCTAACCCCACACCCCCTCCCACCTTTGAAATGCAATCAAGGGTGGGAGGGGGCTTGCTCCCGATCGGGGAGTGTCAGTGCAAGTATGAGTCACTGACCCACTGCTATCGGGAGCAAGCCCCCTCCCACATTTGGATCTTCATAAGTACTTGCGATGCGCATTCGGCACACACCGGCCGAGTTGAAAACAATAAGAATGGAAGGTACTTCCCATGCCCAGCGAACCCACGAGTTCTTCGGTCGACTTCGAAAAAGTCGGCACCGATTACTTTCAACAACGAGAATTGAAAAAAGGCGCTGCCGGCTGGGTGCTGTTAGTCGGCCTTGGCGTCGCCTACGTCATCTCCGGCGACTATGCAGGCTGGAACTTCGGCCTGGCCCAGGGTGGCTGGGGCGGCATGTTCCTCGCCACATTGCTCATGGCTACCATGTACCTGTGCATGTGCTTCTCCCTGGCCGAACTGTCTTCGATGATCCCCACCGCCGGCGGTGGCTACGGTTTTGCCCGCAGCGCCTTTGGCCCTTGGGGCGGGTTCCTCACCGGCACCGCGATCCTGATCGAGTACGCCATCGCCCCCGCCGCAATTGCGGTGTTTATCGGCGCTTACTGCGAGTCGCTGTTCGGCATTGGCGGCTGGATGATCTACCTGGCGTTCTACATCATCTTTATCGGCATCCATATTTTTGGTGTCGGCGAAGCCTTGAAGCTGATGTTTGTCATCACCGCCGTCGCCGCGATCGCTTTGGGCGTATTCCTGGTGTCGATGGTGCCGCACTTCAACGTCGCCAACCTGCTGGATATTCCGGTGACCGAGGCCAAAGGCGCCAGTAGCTTCCTGCCGTTCGGCTATGTGGGCGTGTGGGCGGCGATCCCTTATGCGATCTGGTTTTTCCTCGCGGTAGAAGGCGTGCCCCTGGCCGCTGAAGAAACCAAGAACCCCAAGCGCGACCTGCCTCGTGGGCTGATCGGCGCGATTGTGGTGCTGACCAGTTTTGCCCTGTTGATCCTGGTGATCGCGCCGGGCGGTGCAGGCACGTATGCGCTGATCAAATCCGGTAACCCGTTGGTGGAAGCCCTGGCGCTGTCCTATGGCGGTTCGACCTGGATGGGCAGCTTCGTCAACCTGATTGGCCTGGCCGGTTTGATCGCAAGCTTTTTCTCGATTATCTACGCCTACTCGCGGCAGATTTTTGCCTTGTCGCGCGCTGGCTACCTGCCGCGCAAATTGTCCGAGACCAACAAGAGCAAGGCGCCAGTACTGGCATTGGTGATTCCCGGGATTATCGGTTTCGGCCTGTCGCTGACCGGCCAGGGCGATTTGCTGATATTGGTGGCGGTGTTTGGCGCAACGATTTCCTACGTGCTGATGATGGCTGCGCACATCACCCTGCGCATCCGCCGCCCTAAAATGGAGCGCCCGTACCGCACGCCGGGCGGCATCTTCACCTCGGGCGTGGCGCTGGTACTGGCCTGCGTGGCCGTGGTAGCAGGCTTTTTGGTTGACCCACGCGTGGTGATTGGCGCGGCGGTCATCTATGGAGTATTAATTGCTTACTTTGCTTTCTACAGCCGGCATCACTTGGTAGCAGGCACGCCCGAAGAAGAATTCGCGGCGATCCAGGCCGCAGAGGCCGCCCTGCACTAAGTGCCGTAAACCTCGGCGCGGGCGCCTGCTCGCGTCGTCAAGGAGACACTGTATGGCAAGTTTTTCCCACGCGGTGGGTGCACACACCTATCGCTTCGACAGCCTCAAGGATCTGATGGCCAAAGCCAGCCCGGCGCGCTCCGGCGACTTCCTGGCCGGTGTCGCTGCGCAAAATGATGGCGAACGGGTCGCCGCCCAGATGGCGCTAGCAAATACACCCCTGAAGCACTTCCTGGAAGAAGTGCTGATTCCCTATGAAAGCGACGAAGTCACCCGGCTGATCATCGACACCCACGACAAACAGGCCTTTGCCACGGTGAGCCATCTCACCGTCGGTGGCCTGCGCGACTGGCTGCTCAGTGACGCGGCTGATGAACAATCCCTACGCGCACTGGCGCCGGGGCTGACACCGGAAATGGCGGCAGCCGTGTCCAAAATCATGCGCGTACAGGACCTGGTGTTGGTGGCACAGAAGATCCGCGTGGTCACCCAGTTTCGCGGCACCATGGGCCTGCGCGGGCGCTTGTCCACGCGCTTGCAGCCTAACCACCCCACCGACGAACCAGCAGGCATTGCCGCGAGTATTCTCGACGGCCTGCTCTACGGCAACGGCGACGCCATGATCGGCATCAACCCGGCCACCGACAGCATCGCCTCGATCTGCGCCATGCTGGAGATGCTCGACGCGATCATCCAGCGCTACGAAATCCCCACCCAGGCCTGCGTACTCACCCACGTCACCACCTCCATCGAGGCGATCAACCGTGGCGTGCCGCTGGACCTGGTGTTCCAGTCGATCGCCGGCACCGAGGCCGCCAACGCCAGTTTCGGCATCAGCCTGAGCGTGCTGCAGGAAGGTTACGAAGCCGGCCTGAGCCTCAAGCGCGGCACCCTGGGGCAAAACCTGATGTATTTCGAAACCGGCCAGGGCAGTGCGCTGTCGGCCAATGCGCACTTTGGGGTCGACCAGCAAACCTGTGAAACCCGTGCCTACGCCGTGGCCCGGCACTTCAAGCCGTTCCTGGTCAATACCGTGGTCGGTTTTATCGGCCCGGAGTACCTGTACAACGGCAAGCAGATCATCCGCGCCGGTCTGGAAGACCACTTCTGCGGCAAGCTGCTCGGCGTACCCATGGGCTGTGATATCTGCTACACCAACCACGCCGAAGCCGACCAGGACGACATGGACACACTGTTGACCCTGCTCGGCGTTGCCGGCATCAACTTCATCATGGGCATCCCCGGCTCCGACGACATCATGCTCAACTACCAGACCACCTCGTTCCACGACGCCTTGTACGCCCGGCAAACATTGGGTTTAAAACCGGCGCCGGAGTTTGAACAGTGGCTGGCGAAAATGGGCATCTTCACGCAAGAAGGCGGCAAAGTGCACTTCGGCAACAGCCTGCCACCGGCGTTTCGCCACGCTCTGGCGCAACTGGGATGAAGGAGCCGACCGTGCAACCAGAATTGCCTGACAACCCGTGGCTGGAATTACGCCGCCTGACCCCGGCGCGCATCGCCCTGGGTCGCACCGGCACCAGCATTCCTACCAGTGCCCAGCTGGACTTCCAGTTTGCCCACGCCCAGGCGCGGGATGCGGTGCACCTGCCCTTCGACCATGCCGGGCTCAGCGGCCAATTGGCCGAACGTGGCCGCGACAGCCTGTTGCTGCGCAGCGCCGCCACGGACCGGCATATGTACCTGCAACGCCCGGACCTTGGGCGACGCTTGAGCGATGAGTCGGCCCAAACCTTGCGCGACTACGCTTCGGCGTACCCGGGTGGCGTGGATTTGGCCATCGTGGTGGCCGATGGCCTGTCGGCATTGGCGGTGCACAAGCATACGGCTCCGTTTCTGACGCGCCTGGAGGAACAGACCCACGCCGAAGGCTGGTCCTTGTCACCGGTGATATTGGTGGAACAAGGCCGCGTGGCAGTGGCCGATGAAATCGGGCAATTACTCGGCGCCAAAATGGTGGTGATCCTGATCGGCGAACGGCCGGGGCTCAGCTCGCCGGACAGCCTGGGCCTGTATTTCACCTACAACCCCAAGGTGGGCCTCACCGATGCGTATCGCAATTGCATTTCCAATGTGCGGCTGGAAGGCTTGAGCTATGGCATGGCGGCCCATCGCCTGTTGTACTTGATGCGCGAGGCGTGTCGCCGGCAACTGTCGGGGGTCAACCTCAAGGATGAGGCACAGGTTCAGACGCTTGAATCCGACGACCCGGACTTGATGAAGGGCAATTTCCTGCTCAGCCCACCGAGTGACCGATAGCGGCACGATTGCGCTTTTTTGCCGCATTAGGCAGCATCAAGTCACGGCCGCTCGCGTGGTCATACCCCATTTGGAAGTTGAGGCCTGGCATGCGGATTACTCAAGCGACCCTGGAACACCTGGACCTGTTGACCCCGTTGTTCGTCAAATACCGCGAGTTTTACGGGGCCCTGCCATTCCCGGATTCATCCCGGGCCTTCCTGGAAAAGCGCCTGCGACGCAAGGAATCGGTGATCTACCTGGCCCTGGCCGATGATGATGACAAGCGACTGCTGGGCTTTTGCCAGCTGTATCCGAGCTTTTCCTCGTTGTCGCTGAAACGGGTGTGGATCCTCAATGATATCTATGTAGCCGAGGATGCCCGCCGGCAACTGGTGGCGGACAACCTGATGCGCACGGCCAAGAAGATGGCCAAGGAAACCCAGGCCGTACGATTGCGGGTATCCACCAGCAGCGACAATGAAGTGGCGCAGAAGACCTATGAGTCCATAGGCTTTCGTGAAGACACCGAGTTCAAGAACTACGTGCTGCCGATCAACGAAGACTGACCCCTAATCCCCCCAAACACTGTAGATCTCTTGTGGGAGGGGGCTTGCTCCCGATGGAGGGGTGTCAGTTAACGAATTTGTCCCTGACCCACCGCAATCGGGAGCAAGCCCCCTCCCACAAAAAACCAAGCCAACCGCTTCACACTTTCACGACACTCCCCGCTACAAAAGCCACACGCTTTTCACCATTCAATCCGTATAATGCGGACCTCTCAAGGTTGTAAGAACCACGACATACACTTGTAGCCTTATTACCCGTCGTCCCCGCACTGGCCCGCTGAGCCGGGCCATTCACACAGGTGCCATCCATGGATTTCAACCCGCTTGACCTTATCCTGCATCTCGACGTTTACCTCGACATGCTGGTAACCAACTACGGTCCGTGGATCTACGCCATTCTGTTCCTGGTGATTTTTTGCGAGACCGGCCTGGTGGTCATGCCATTCCTGCCGGGTGATTCATTGCTGTTTATCGCTGGCGCCGTAGCGGCTGGCGGCGGTATGGACCCAGTGCTGCTGGCCGGCCTGCTGATGCTGGCGGCGATCCTCGGCGACAGCACCAACTACGTCATAGGACGAACGGCTGGCGAACGCTTGTTCAGCAACCCCAACTCGAAGATCTTCCGCCGCGACTACCTGCAAAAGACCCACGACTTCTACGACAAGCACGGTGGCAAGACCGTGACCCTGGCGCGCTTTCTGCCGATCCTGCGCACTTTCGCGCCGTTCGTCGCCGGCGTGGCCAAAATGCCCTACCCGCGCTTCTTCGGGTTCAGCGTACTCGGCACCATTCTCTGGGTCGGTGGCCTGGTGACCCTGGGCTACTTCTTCGGCAACGTGCCCTTCATCAAGAAAAACCTGTCGCTGCTGGTGGTGTTCATCATTCTGTTGTCCCTGGTGCCAATGATCATTGGCGTGGTGCGCAGCCGCTTTGGCCGCACGTCCTCCGAAGCCAACCCACACTGATTGCCCATGTGGTCCCTAAGCGCCTGGCGTCGCCGGCGCCTGCTGGCCAAGCACCCGATTGCCGATGACACCTGGCAACGGGTGCGCCACCACCTGACCTTCCTCGACGGCATCAGCGCCGAGCAAGACCAGTGGCTGCGCGAAGCCTGCGTGATCTTCCTCGCCGAAAAACACCTCACCGCCCTGCCCGGCGTCGACCTGCACCAGGAACAACGCCTGCTGCTCGCCGCCCAGGCACAATTGCCGCTGATGAACCTGGGCGACCTCGACTGGTATCAGGGCTTTCATGAAATCGTGCTGTACCCCGACGACTTCCTCAGCCCGCAGCGCCATCGCGATGCCAGCGGCGTGGAGCACGAGTGGGACGGCGAACACAGCGGCGAAGCCTGGCAACAAGGCCCGGTGATCCTCGCCTGGCCTGGGGTGCTCGCCAGTGGCCAATGGGAAGGCTACAACCTGGTCATCCATGAACTGGCGCACAAGCTCGACATGCTCAACGGCGACGCCAACGGCCTGCCACCGCTGCACCACGACATGCGCGTGCAGGAATGGGCCAGCGTGATGCAAAGCGCCTTCGACGACCTCAATCGCCAACTGGACGCCAACCCGGAGGCCGACACCGAGATCGACCCTTACGCGGCGGAAAACCCAGCTGAATTCTTTGCCGTCACCAGCGAGTACTTTTTCAGCGCACCGGATTTACTGGTCAACCGTTATCCACAGGTGTACGCCCAACTCAGCCGCTTCTACCGCCAGGACCCACTGGCGCGCCTGACCCAACTGCAAGCCGGCGACCCACGTTATCAGCCGCAAGGCGAATGACCGTACGACGCTTGGCGCATGGCATCGGCGTCAGAATATGCCTATAATCGCTGCCACTTTTAGGCCAATCCGGCCATGTCATATGGCCAACTAACGGGGGCAACGCCCAATGAGCTACAGCAAGATTCCGGCTGGCAAAGACCTGCCGAACGACATCTACGTCGCCATCGAAATTCCGGCCAACCACGCGCCGATCAAATACGAAATCGACAAAGACAGCGACTGCCTGTTCGTTGACCGTTTCATGGCCACCCCGATGTTCTACCCGGCCAACTACGGTTTCATCCCCAACACCCTGGCTGACGACGGCGACCCCCTCGACGTGCTGGTCGTGACCCCTTACCCGGTTACCCCAGGCTCGGTTATCCGCGCCCGTCCAGTCGGCATCCTGAACATGACCGACGACGGCGGCGGCGATGCCAAAGTCATCGCAGTGCCACACGACAAGCTGTCCCAGCTGTACGTGGACGTGAAGGAATACACCGACCTGCCGCCACTGCTGCTGGAACAGATCAAGCACTTCTTCGAGAACTACAAAGACCTCGAAAAAGGCAAATGGGTGAAGATCGACGGTTGGGGCAACGCAGAAGCCGCCCGCGCCGAGATCATGAAGTCGGTTGCCGCCTACAAAGGCTGATACCCGCGCCTGATTGCTTCGGCAAATAAGAAAGCCCCGTTAGTTCGGGGCTTTTTTATGGGCAAAATTAAACATCAAGTTCAATGTTTATTTTATGCTGTTTATCTAAGTTGCACACCTGAAAGATCGAGCCACAACTAAGCCAAATCCTACATATGCAATTCAACGCATGGTTTATTTGATTGGTTTTTCCCGCCAGTAAACTCTGCGTTTATGAATACATCAGGTGATCGTTTAAAAGCGCTACTCCGGGAAGTTAATCTTTCCGCCTCCGACTTCGCCAAGAACCGCGGCGTCACGCCTCAACACGTGAACAACTGGTTCAAACGCGGCGTTCCCATGGGCCGACTCAACGAGATAGCAGAACTGCTGTGCGTCTCAAGTCGCTGGTTAAGCGACGGCCGAGGCCCCAAACACCCGCCCGCCAACTACCTGCTGGAAGGCCCCGACACAAGGAAACTACTGCCCACCCGCGAAGACACCGGCAAATACCTCACAGGCCCCGCCTGCCGTCCGGAAACAACCGACGTGGAGATCCCCCTCCACCCCACATTCACCTCAAGCGAACGCATCCGCGTCTCCCGGCACAGCCTGCAAACCCTCAACGTCCATCCCGACCGCGCGGTAGGCGCTTACATGGTCGACAACAGCATGACCGACATCATCCAACAAGGCGCCACCCTTGCCATCGACCGAGGCCGCACCCAAATCATCGACGGCGAAATTTATGCGGTAGAGCACGACGGGATGCTGCGCATCAAATACCTCTACAACCGACCTGGCGGTGGGTTGCGCCTGCGCAGCCACAACGCCGCCGAACACCCGGACGAATACCTCAACCACGAAGAACGCTTCGAACAAAGCTTCAAGATCGTCGGCTGGGTATTCTGGTGGTCCACCCTCAACAACCGCCGGCCGCCCGTGCCGCTGGATGAACATCTATTGGGCTGGGAAGGCTCTAAATCGGAACCGGAGGTGGGCAACTGAAGTGAATGTGGGTATCATGCGCCGCACATTTGGCAGGGGGATGGCTTAGCTATCTGCCCTGTCAGGCGATGCGGAGGAGTTCCCGCGGATGCCCCTACTATTCAGCCCGACGCCATGTGGGCTGAGCGATTTGAAGGCTGGTGAGGTTTGTCAAAAACAAGCTGAGGCAGTCCCCGAGAAGCCGGCCACAAGCCGGCTTTTTAATGCCTGTAAGAATACAGTTCAATTGTCCAGCAGCTGCTGGACAATTGAATCGTCAACAAAGGCGGGGAGGTATCCTACCCATCCTTCAATACGCGTTATTTAGGCTGCAAACACTCCACAGCCCTATCCGCCACCATCTTCGCCATCTTCGCCATCTCCACCAGATGCATCACCGCCCTCTGCGGCGCAGCCACTGACTCGCCGATCACCTGGGACGCAGCCAGCGCACAATGCAGCAGCTCAGCCACCTGCACCCAGGCATCCTCAAAGCTCAGATCTTCATTGACCGTGAATGAGTTGGTCGGGTGTGACGACAGCGTATCTGAACGAACGTTATCCATAGCAAAACTCCTAGCAGTAAGTGACTACCACCGTCCTTTCGCGACTAAACGAGCAGAGGTGGCGGCTGTACGCAGGTTAGTCGACCGGCCGCTAGGCACCGGCGCACCCGAGGGTGCCCTGCGCACAGCCACCATAAAGTGCAGGCGAGAAGACACCTGTCTTTGGGATGGCGCGTGCGCCTAGCGAGGTCCGGGCGACTAAACCCGATCACTGAATTAGCAGTGACGGTCAGCAGCCTAGTCACCCAATTCCACTGGCGCAAGCGGTTGGGATTCTCTCGGAAACGTCCTGCAAATGAAAGGGATCGTACCTGCTGGCTACTCAAAATCAGGCAATTCATTCGCGTTATGCGCATTAGTACGGCGCCCCCAATCGCTCGCTCTTTGTCTCCTTTAAGTTGACAGTAAGACTCGTCACACCCGATTTATCCCCCGCCACCCACCCATTAATCTGTGCCCATGTTGAACGCAACGCCCAACCAACCTAAACAAAAAAGGATTCAACCATGAGCGCTCCCACCTACAACCGCTTGAACAAAGACGACGCTATCGTTCTGCTGGTCGATCACCAAACCGGCTTGATTTCCCTGGTGCAGGACTTCTCGCCCAACGAGTTCAAGAACAACGTGTTGGCCTTAGCTGACCTGGCCAAGTTCTTCAACCTGCCGACCATCCTCACCACCAGCTTCGAGCAAGGCCCCAATGGCCCGCTGGTGCCAGAGTTGAAGGAAATGTTCCCGGAAGCGCCGTATATCGCTCGCCCTGGTCAGATCAATGCCTGGGACAACGAAGACTTCGTCAAGGCGATCAAGGCCACCGGGCGCAAGCAGATCATCATTGCCGGTGTGGTGACGGATGTGTGCGTGGCGTTCCCGACCTTGTCGGCGCTGGCGGAAGGCTTTGAGGTGTTTGTGGTGACGGATGCGTCCGGCACGTTCAACACCACGGTGCAGCAGGCGGCGTGGAGCCGGATGACGCAGGCCGGTGCGCAGTTGATGAACTGGTTCTCGGTGGCGTGTGAGCTGCACCGCGACTGGCGCAACGATATCGAAGGCCTGGGTAACCTGTTGTCCCAGCGGATTCCCAACTATCGCAACTTGATGAACGGTTACGCGGCGCTGACAGCTCATCAGAAATAAGCAAACCCAGCGTGATAAGCCTGCCCTGAAAAGCAGGCTTTTTCCATTGCTTGCCCGCCCCTAGCCCGCCAACTCCCGTTCGATCTGCTCAATACTCGGCAAACTGGTTTGCAATTCTGCGGGCAAAGATTCCACCAATTGATATTCCGCCACGCCGATAGGTCGGTTGTTATCGCGCAGTGCATATTCAGCCACCACCTCATTTTTACCTTTGCACAACAACAGACCAATCGTCGGGCCATCCTGTGGGTGCTTTATCTCGGCATCCACAGCTGCGAGGTAGAAGCTCAGTTTGCCCAGGTGTTCGGGCTTGAGCTTGCCAGCCTTGAGTTCGATCACCACGTAGCAACGCAGCTTCAAGTGATAGAACAGCAGGTCGACGAAGAATTCATCACCGCCCACATTCAGCAGCACTTGCCGGCCTACGAAGGCAAAGCCTGCGCCTAATTCCAATAAGAAGTCGGTGACATGCTTGATCAGGGCGTTTTCAATATCACGCTCTTGCGCGTTCAGGCCCAGGCTGAGGAAGTCAAAGCGGTAAGGGTCCTTGAGGGTTTCACGCGCCAGATCGGATTGGGCTTTGGGCAGATGGCTTTCAAAGTTACTGACGGCCTTGCCACTGCGTTCCAGCAGGCGGTTTTCAATGTGCATCATCAGCGTGTTGCGCGACCAGCTGTGTTTAACGGCCTGGAGAATGTACCAACGACGTGTTTCGGGGCCCGGAAGCTTATCGAGCAACACTAGGTTGTGACCCCAGGGCAATTGTGCAGCAGCTTGTTGCACAAATTCAGAATCCGGCCACGCCTCGGCAAAAGCACGCATGTACTTCAGATTGCGCGGCGAAAAACCCTTGATGTCTGGAAAGGCCGCCCGCAGATCCTGCGCAAGGCGGTCGATCACTTTGCTACCCCAGCCTTGATCGTTCTGACGGGTCAAAATATCGCGACCGATCTGCCAGTAGAGCAGCACCAGTTCACGATTGACCGCGATTGACGCACGCTGCTGTGCGTTATGGATACGGCCCTTGAGGTCTGTCAGCCAATCACTGTAGCCCTCTGGAGGTGCCGTCAACCCGATGGAGGTCTCGCTCATGCCTTTTTACTCTTGTGTTTTCAGCAGGCTAGTTAGCCCGCTGTGCCGTCACAAGCGCTCATGAGTACTCTCGGACGCGTCCTGCGTACCTTGCAGAAAGGTCCTGCTGGCACTGGCTGTGGCCCTTGACTCTCCCCTATACGGCACCCCCTACCCTGAACGCCCATTTCAGGAGCCTTCAGCATGAGTCAGCGCATCCTGGTCATTCTCGGCCATCCGTCCACCGATAGTTTTTGTTCAGCCATGGCGCAGACCTATATCCACGCTGCGAAAACGGCAGGTCACGAAGTACGCATCCTGCACATGGGCAATCTCACATTCGACCCGATTCTTCACCACGGTTATACCCAGGCTCAAACACTGGAACCCGACTTGCTCAGCGCCCAAGCCGACATCCTTTGGGCCGAGCACCTCACATGGGTTTTCCCTGTTTGGTGGGGTGGTATCCCGGCACTGATGAAAGGCTTTATCGACCGAGTTTTCCTACCCGGCCTCGCCTTCAAATACCGCGCAGGCAAGGCATTCCCTGACAAGCTGCTCAAGGGCCGAAGCGCGCACTTGTTAGTGACCCTGGACACGCCGGCGTGGTATTACCGCTGGGTCTACCGCATGCCGGCCATCCACCAGATGCGTCGCACCACGCTGGCGCTGTGCGGCATCACACCGAGCAAGACGCTGCTGTTCGGGCCGGTGCTGGGCGCTACGCTGACGCAGCGGGCCAAGTGGCTGAAACAGGCCGGCGCATTATTTGAGAAAGGGAATTTTCATGTACATCGGCAAAGCCGCGCAGTTGTCCGGCACGACCATCAAGGCGATTCGTCACTATGAGGCGATTGGATTGATGCCCGAGCCGCAACGCCTTGGTGGCTATCGGGTTTATACGGCGCAGAGCGTAGAGCGACTGACCTTTATCAAATGCGCCCAGCAGCTCGGGTTCAAACTCAAGGAGTTGCAGGAGATTTTGCTGGGGTACGACGGTGACGCCTTTCCCTGGGACAGGGCGGACCAAGCCATCGCCAACAAGAAGCAAGCGCTGGCCGCGCAAATCACCGTGTTGCAACGGATGCAGGCGGGCTTGATTGAGTTTGAAACCCAACTGAAAGACGCCCAAGGGCACTGCTCGTCAATCAGTAGTGTCGCCATTTGAAGTAGCCCTTACGCATGAGTTGCCGCTGACTTTTGCGAGCCCCGTGTAAGGGCAATCTGATTTTCCAAACCGTTCATCCAGCCGCTTTTCGCTGCGGCAGACTCCGACGCCTTGCCTTCTGTCGAGACGTCATGGATGACCCACGCTGCCCACATTGCCGCTATCGAACATGAGCTGGATGGCTTCCATCAGAGCCTGGTGGAGTACCGCCAGCAAATGGGCGCCTGGTATTCGCGCGCGCTGGATTCGGTCAGCCATGCAGCGGATATGCCGTCGTTGCTGGGCATGGACCGAGTGTTGCGGGTTGGGGATTCGCAGCGTTCGGTGAGCATTACCGATGCAGATTTCTCCACCGTGGCCCGTTGCCCGGTGGGTGGCGTGCTGGAGATCGAGAGCAAATTCGAATCAGCGTATGACGTGCCGATTGGCGACATCCCGGTTGAGGTGATCGGCCTGGATGACGGCATCTCCACGCGGGTGATGCTCGATGAACACGGCAAGGGCTCGCACTACTGCGCCGCTGGCGGGCGCTATGAGGTGCGGGTTCAGGGCGGTGTTTCAGCGCAGCAAGTGGAGGCCTTGTTTACCTCCTATGCAGGGCTGACGGCGGACTTGGAACAGTGGCTTCGGTCACAGTGGAAAGACTTCAAACCCCACTGGGAACGCTCTACTGCCAGCGCGATTGGCAGCGGCGTGCTGGCGGGCAGTTGGGCGGCGATCACGGATGTGTGGGACAGCATCAAGCTGGTGCAGGCGATGCTTGAAGACCCGCTGAAGTACGTCGAGCAACTGGGTAGCGAGGCGGCCAAGTTGGCGCATATCGCCACCGATGCGCCCAAGGTAATGGAACAGGCGATGTTGCTCGCCAGTGACGAGGCGGCGCTGTACCTGTTACTGCGCACCGCCATGATCTGGCTGGACGCGTTACCGCCCCGTGAAGTCGCGCAAGCGGCCGCAGGTTTTATGGTGTCGTTGCTGATTGACCTGGTGATTGGCGCGGTGTTGACCATCGCGTTGCCGGCGGCGGGCGTGGCGTATTTGAGCGTTCGCCTGGTCAAGCATGGCGCACAAATTCTTAAGGCTGCCATGGGCTTCGTGAAGGGGGTGCTGGCGATTCTCACCAAGTTCATGCAGGCGGTCGACCGTTATAAAGCGGTGGCGGTTCGCGGTGTGGTCGGCTGGGTGAAACAAGGCACGATGCAGATGCGCTGGCGGGCGCGGCAGAACGCGGTGCTGACACAAAAAGAGCGTGTGGATGATGTGCCGGTCATGGCGTCGAATCCGAAGGGAGACGCGGCGACGCCAGCGGACAAGACGGTCACCAACGGCTGCCCAGTGTCGATGGTCACCGGGGAAGAATTGCTCACTCTTACCGATGGTGCGCTGGACGGGATCTTGCCGTTTGAGTGGACGCGGCTGTATCGCACCAGTGCGGTGGATGTGGATTGCGGGTTGGGGTTTGGCTGGAGTCATGCGCTGGCGCACAGGCTTTGTGTGTCG